>NZ_JAMQOO010000006.1:0-211011 GCF_031624535.1 Haloferax sp. S2CR25 | reverse complement strand
CAGCCGTGCGTGCGCGAAGCTGGCACCTGGAGCTCCGTGAAATGGTGCTCAAATGCACCGTCTACAATCTTCGCCGGAGCGTGAGATATCCATGAAATCAAGCGCCGTATACCGATCCTACAGAGCAAATTAGATGGTTTAGTGCTTCATTCCGTGTGATTCCTAGACCGTATACCTGGCTAACGCCTTCTTGAAGTAGTACTTGAGCTGTGTTCGACATAGTAGAACCCGTGACTACAACATCATCCACTATTATGGCCTGATCGACATCCTCAAAGTTAACTGATGATGTTTGGCGAATCCCAATCTTACCCTGGATATTACTAATTCTCTCATCTAGACTATCCGTACTCTTTTGAGATGGATAATCTTCGGCTTTTTCAGTAACATCTGCTGATGGAATCATTGTCTTAGATGACAGCTCCTCTGCAATCTGCTTCATATGATTATCCCCACCTTCTCCAGAAGGGGGGTACACAATGAGATCTGCATGGCTCAATTCGTCGAACTTGTCAATTCCATATTTAAGAATATTCGACATTTTTGTCACATGTTTCCCACCCTTGGCCTCGTAAATCTGGTCCGAAAACTTCGATATGTCCCCGACGACCCCCGAATTGGTTCGATCTTCGTCTGGGAGGTATATCGTAACTGTGTGAATCTGTTCTAACCCTTCAGTTTGGTTATCTTCCCGAGTACAAGAGGAACATCTTCCAGTTATTCCAGCATAATGTTCCGAGATTGCACTCCCACAGTCATTACATTGGAAGAACGGTATAACTATAGTCGAACCATCTATCGTGGTTGTCAAGGCCGCATCTCGATTTAGAGTATAATTCGACATACTATAAGATGTCACCAGAAGCATATATTTATGGCGGGAGCAGAGTGAAAGTGAACCACATTGTAGCAAACCTCCGGTATTTAATCCATACGTAATTTATTCTGAAACTAGTAGAGAAATTCCGAGATGAATACTATACAAACCCTGTCCAGTAATCTGGGCGTACTTTATCTGGCGGCCTCGGCTTCGGATCCGGTCGAATCAGTCCGGCGTTCACCTTTCCTTCGAGGTACAGTTGCCCCCACCCAGTAATCTCAAACATATCGGCATCCCTCTCGTCGATGAACGGCGACGCCAGCCCAGCGTGACACAGTACGCGACACCGTTCTCGAATTTGGTGAAGCGTCGTCTCGCGGCCGATCTCCCAATGGATCGTCTCCGGGGAACCCCAGCCGTGCTCGAGAAGATACTCGAGAATCCGGTCATCCCAGATGGTCATCCAGTCACCTGACTTCCGCATCTCAGATTGAGTCACGCGGACGCAGAGCCCTCTTCACCATTCTCGCCGTTCAGTTCTTCTGCATCAAGGTCGCCCTCGAGATACTCCTCACCAATTGGCGTGATGACGTAGACGCCATTCCCGAGGTGCTGAAGCATTCCTTTCTCATTGAGCCTCTTGAGACGCCGAGTGATTTGCGACCGGGAGACCTGAAAGTAGCCGCTATCCCTCAGTACTGACGCACTTGCTGAATCGTGCTCGACCGCCCACTCAAGAATTCGATCGTCCCATATCGTCATCCAAGATGCAGACTTTCTCATTGGTTGTAGATGTGTCCTTACTGGGTGTATGTGTCCGGTTATGTACTTAATCACTCTCTAAGAAAGGATAGGAACAATCCGTGCATTTATACACAATAGGTGTGTGGTGTTGAGTACGGAGCGATGTGACGAGCTGTTGGCTGTTGATGATTTCGTAGGCCCCGACGATGGTGGTACCAGCACCTTCGTCGGGAAGCTCCGTCATCCACTATGACGGAAACCAAAGTCGCGGGTGTTACCACCCGCATAGCGACCGATGCAGTACAGTTTGATAAGAGCGACGAGTGCCCGTGTGCAGTCTGCCACGTCCGCGCGGCAGTCGGTGTCGATGCCGAGACTCGCCTGAGCGTCTGCCGGAAGTGCGCGGCGCTGGAGGTCAAGAGATGAGCCGCCCCGCGCACAGGCGGCCCTGCCGCGCGTGTGACAGACTCCGCGGTCTCGACGACGACGGTCATTGTTCTGAATGCCGCCGCATCGAACGTCAGCTCGTGGCCGACGGCGGGCAAGCCGATTCTACTCGTCCTGCGTTCATCGATCCGCTGACCGAGTGGGTCGAGTGTCATTTCTGCGGGCGAGTTCTGGAGCCGACGGAGTGCGACGGCTTCGATCTCTCGACCGAAGACGAGTATTATCCGCGAATGGTTCCGGTCTGCCCCGAACACAGCGGAGGGTGCAGATGACGTACTACCCGACGTGTGCGGTCTGTCGGATGGAAGTCGACCCGTCTGAGGACTACGTCTCTGTCGAAGCGGAGTACAGATTCACAGCCGACCGGAACGATGTCGACGACTACTACCTGCACCAGCGATGCGCCATGTCCATCTTCGATGGATGGGGTGAGCCATGAACGGACCTTCGGAACTCAAGCCCCGTGAGGCCGTTCGTCGGTATCTTGACCGTCGCGGGACGGAACTCTCGGAGTCGAGCATCAAGACCTACAAGTATCGTCTGAAACTCTGGGTCGAATGGTGTGAAGACCGGAATATCGAGCGCGTCTCTGACCTGAACGGATGGACGTTCGAGCAGTTCGAGGCCTTTCGCGCAGGTCAGGGAATCGCCTCACCCACTCTCCACGGCGAGATGGAGACGCTACTCGGGTTCATCGAGTACCTCGAACGCATCGAGGCGGTCGAGGACGGTCTCTCGAAGAAGGTCCACGTACCGAGTGTCCCGATGTCGGAGCGGTCGCGAGACACGATGTTGGTTCCCGACGACGCGCTTCGATTGCTTCGGTACTACCGGTCACACAGTAGCGTCCGCGGGACTCGATTCCACGCGGTTCTCGAACTCGCGTGGCACACGGGCGCTCGTCTTGGTGCCCTTCGTGGGCTCGATCTGCGCGACTACTACCCCGATGAGCAGTACGTCGAGTTCGTCCACCGGCCGGAGTCCGAGACGCCGCTGAAGAATCAGATGAATGGCGAACGTACGGTTTCGCTCTTGCCGGAGGTCGTCGAGTCGCTGAACACCTACATCGAGAAGTTCCGGCCGGACGGTCACGACGACTTCGGTCGCTCTCCGCTGTTCGTGACGCATCACGGGACTCGTATCTCGAAGAACGGTTTTCGGGGATGGATGTATCAGGCGACCCAGCCGTGTGTCGCTGGTCCGTGCCCGCACGAGTACGAGAAAGATTCCTGCGAGTTCGCGGGGTCATACACTCAGGGTAGCAAGTGTCCGTCTTCTCGATCACCGCACCACATTCGGACGGGTTCGATTACGTGGCACAGAGATCGCGGGTTCCCTGCGGAGGTGACCGCGGAGCGCGTGAATGCGTCTCAGGAGGTTATTGAACAGCATTACGACAAAGCGTCCCAGCGCGAACGGATGGAGCTGCGCCGCCGTCCTCACCTGGACAAACTCCGGATTGAATGAGTCATGAGTAGGAATATCTCAGTTCGACCGATAGAGGTAGTGGAGAGTCGGCTACTGTTGGGTAAGGACAGCCCGGGCGGTCCCATTGGGCTTATAAACAAAGCGGCTCGTTTTGCCGCTACTTTTCACCCCAACAGAGGAGTGTCTGGGCGTGAGTCTCGCGGCCTCGTCGGAGGTGGTGGCCACTGAGCGGCGCCCCCGGCGAGGTGGTCGCGCCGACTCGGCGCGAATTGCCGCGCGAAAGTCGCACTCTGCCTACTGCTGGTCGTCCTAATCGGGGTGGTTGGCGGCGAGAACACTTTTGCGCCGAGCGGGAATCCTCTCGATTACGGTGTCAATTCAACCGCTCGACGTTCTCGGCGGACTCATGTTCGTCGTGGGAGTACTGCTCATCGCGGGCGTCGTTGCGCCCGGTACCGCCACCAGCCAGCGGCTCGAAACCGGCGCGATGCTCATGGTGCTGGGAACTGCCGCCGTGGCGGGTCCGCGAGCGTACCGCAAGGCGCTCGACAGGACGGGATAACGGGTTCGTCCGAGAGCGTTACCCGACGGGCGGGCGAACCGCGGCGTCGCTCGTCGCCGACGCGGGTGCCGCGGTGATGTTCGTCACGACGCCGTCGCCGTCGAGTTGTTCGTCGAGTTGTTCGTCGCCGATACAGCCGTCGCGGAGCCGTTCGGGGAGGTCTTCGCGTCGACCCACGCGTCGTACTCCGACTGGGTCATCACGACGACCTGTCCGTTCATCCTGCTGTGGCCCGTCCCGCAGAGTTCGGCGCAGTAGAGGTCGTACTCGCCGGTCTCGGTCGCGCGGGTCCGAGCGACCTGCTCTTGACCGGGGAAGATGTCCTGTTTGACGCCGAGGTCGGGGACGTATATCGAGTGGATGACGTCCTCGGACTCCATCACGAGACGCACGTCCCTGTCCTGGGGGACGACGAGGCGGTTCTGCGTGGTGATGTTCTCCTCGGGATAGCGGAACTCCCATCCCCACTGGTACGCGACGACTTCGACCTCCATATCGGCGGCGTCGTCGCCCGACTCGGCGGCGACAGCGGGCGTGAGATAGGGGTTCGTGAGGACGTAGTAGCCGGAGATGCCGACGAAGACGAGGATGACCGCCGTCGCCACGGTCCACGTAATCTCCAGTGCGGGGTCGTCGGTGGTGGGCTTCGGATCGTCGTTGTCGCGGAAGCGGTAGATGGCGTAGAAGAGGACCAACTCGACGAACAGGGTGAGCGGGAGGGCGACGTAGAGCAGTTGCGTGTTGAGTTCGTCGATCGCCGCGCGGTTGAGAGACTGCGCGGCGACGGGGGTCGCGACCAGACCGAGAGCCACCGCAACGAGTGCGAGTTTGACGAGCGACCGGAGGCGACTCATTACGTCGGCTACCACGCGGAGGGCCAAATAGGTTAGTCACCGCCGTCAGTTGGTTTTTCCCGACAGTTCGGTTTGTCGCACCGACGGGAGTCGTGCAACCTAGTTTTATTTCCGGACACAGTAAACGCCACGTAATGGCAATCATCCCGGGTCCCTCCATCGACGTCACGGGCGGTGAGTCGACCCGATGACGAACAGAGCCCTCGTCGAAGTGACCGCGCTCGCGCTCGTCGTGTTCTCGGTGGCGGTGTTGTGGGTTCGGCTCCGACGCGAGAAGACCGTCGAGAGCGACGGCGGCGCGACCGTCCAAGAGAGCATCAGTGCGGAGCTCGGCCGGTTCCAAAGACAGCTGTTCCGCATCTTGACGACGACGGACCACCGAGAAATCGGCATCCTCTACGTCCTCTTCGGGACGCTCGCGGGCGTCTGGGGCGGTATCGACGCGATGATGCTCCGGACGGAGCTTCTGACCCCGCCCGCGGACATCTGGACGCCGGAGACGTACAACGCGCTGTTTACGACCCACGGGTTGACGATGCTCATCTTCTTCGTCCTCCCCGTGTTCTTCGGCATCGCCAACTACTTCATCCCGCTTCTGGTCGGCGCGGACGACATGGCGTTCCCCCGGGTCAACGCCATCGGCTTTTGGCTCCTCCCGCCCGCGCTGTTGCTCGTCCGGATGGGGCTGTTCGTCCAGGTCGGCGGGCAGTTGCTCGGCCTGTTCTTCCCGGAGGAGGCGATTCGGTTCTTCCTCAGCCTCCGGGAGGTCGGCGTCGGGTGGACGCTCTACGCGCCGCTTTCGGTACAGAGCCAGAACCCGCAGCTCGACCTGTTGATTCTCGGCCTGCACCTCAGCGGCGTCTCGACGACCGTCGGGGCCATCAACTTCATCGTGACCATCGTCCACGAGCGCGCCGACGACGTGACGTGGGCGAACCTCGACATCTTCTCGTGGAACATCCTCGTGACGAGCGGGCTGGCGCTGTTCGCGTTCCCGCTTCTCGGCAGCGCGCTCGTCATGCTCCTCCTCGACCGCAACTTCGGGACGACGTTTTTCGCCGTCGAAGGCGGCGGTGCGATCCTCTGGCAGCACCTGTTTTGGTTCTGGGGCCACCCGGAGGTCTACATCCTGTTCCTTCCCGCGACGGGACTCATGAGTACGATTCTCCCGAAGTTCGTCGGTCGGAAGCTCTTCGGGTACCGATTCATCGTCTACTCGACGCTCGGCCTCGGCGTCCTCTCGTTCGGGGTCTGGGCGCACCACATGTTCGTCACGGGCGTCGACCCGCGCATCAAGGCGTCGTTCATGGCCGTCTCCATCGCCATCGCCGTCCCCAGCGCCATCAAGGTCTTCAACTGGCTGGCGACGATGTGGGAGGGCGACATCCGGATGAGCGCCCCCTTCATGCTCTGTGCCGGGAGCATCTCGACGTTCATCATCGGCGGCGTCACCGGCGTGTTTCTGGCGGTCATCCCCGTCGACATCCTCTACCACGGCACGTACTACGTGGTCGGCCACTTCCACCTCATCGTCGTCGGCATCATCCCGTTCATGATGGTCGCCGCGAGCTACTACTGGTATCCGCTCATGACCGGTCGCTGGTACGACACGCGGCTGGCGAAGTTCCAGGCCGTGCTCATGATCGTCGGGTCGCTCGTGACCTTCGTGACGCTCCTCATCATCGGCGGGTTGGGACTGCCGCGACGCCACGCGATTTACCCCCACGAGTACCAGTTCGCGAACCAGATCGCGACCGTCGGCGCGTACGTCATCGGGCTGAGCGTCCTGCTGTGGCTCTACAACGTCGTGGTCTCGTACTGGCGGGGCGCGCCGGTCGAGACGACGGACCCGTGGGACCTCAAGTCGACGGGGCAGTTCACGAAGGAGTGGGAGTGGTTCGAGTCCCGGATGGTCACGCGGTACGGACTGTCGCCGGCCGCGCCGTCGTCGGTGCGGCGGTCGTTCGACCCCTCCGCCGAACCGGACGGGTTGGCCGGCGGCGTCGGCTCAGTCATCCAGGACGTGTCGCGGAAGGCCTCGGTGGCCGCTGTCGGGGGCGTCGTCGGCACGCTCCTCATGACCGGCGGGCTCGGGACGGCGGTGCTCATCGGCGTGCTCGACCCGGCCTCGTTCGGTGAAATCGCGGAGCTCGTCGGGCTCCCGGCGACCCCGGCCCTCGGCTCCGTCCTCTTTCTCGTCGGCGGGACGGTCACGTGGCCGCTTCTCTTCCTCGCCTTCCGCGAGTTCCTCCCCGGGCGGCTGCTCTTCGAGCGCGGACTGGTGTTCTCGACGCTCATCTGGACCGGGTTCGTGGTGGCGTTCTACACCGGCCAGCAGGGACTCGGTCTCGTCGGCTACCTCGCGTTCGGCCTCGTCGCCCACTGGTCGTACGGCCTCGGACTGACCGTCACCTTCCAGTACCTGCGGTCGAGACAGCGGGCCGCGCTGGGAGGTGGAGAATGAGCCGGCGCGGCGATTCGGTGTTTTTCACCTACGTCGCGCCCTTCCTCGGCGTGTTACTCGTCGCCGTCGGTATCGCCGCGGCCGTCCCCGCCACGTACGACGTGATTCAAGACGACATCACGACCTGCGGAACGCCCACTATCGCGGTCGATTCACCCGAGGAGACCACGGCCCGATTCGGCGAGGACCCGCGGCCGAACCTGACGCGGTTCGCCTACGAGGACCTCTCTGAGGCCGAGCAGGAGGCGTTCAGGGACGCCCTCAACGACTCCGTCGGGGAGGCGCGCGTCGACGGCGAGTTCCGACACTACGACGAGTTTCTCAACGGGAGCTTCGTCACCTACGAGGGCGAGCGCCACTTCGTCACCGTCGTCGCCGAGAACCCCTGTTTCGTTGCCGCACCGCTCCAGCTACCGCTGGGCGTGTTCGCAATCGTCCTCGGCGTCATCGGCATCCTGACGCCGCCCGCGTATCGAACGCTGGTGTCGATCGAAGAGCGCGCGGAGTGAGAGAGCACGCGGAGGCGACGCCGTCTCCGCACCTCTCCTCACCCGAGTTCCGCGCCGACGTAGACGACGAGGACGAGGAGAATCCACACCGCGTCCACGAAGTGCCAGTAGAGGGCGACCGTCCGAATCGACGTGTCCCGCTCGGCCGTGAACTGTCCGCGGAGCGCGCGTCCGAAGACGAGACACAGGAGCACGACGCCGAGCGAGACGTGCAGGCCGTGGAGGCCCGTGAGGCCGAAAAAGGCGCTGGCGAACGCGCCGCTCGTGAGCGTAAAGCCCTCTTCGGCGACGAACTCGTAGTATTCGAGCGCCTGCCCGCCGAGGAAGACGACGCCGAGGGCGACGGTCGCCGCCATCCCGCCGAGGAAGCCGCGGCGGTTCCCGGCTTCGAGGGCGTGGTGGCCGTAGTGGAGCGTGACGCTGCTCACGACTAACAGGAGCGTGTTCACGAGGACGAGCGACCCGAGGAGGGAGGGGAGTTCGGTCGGGGGCCACGTGCCGACGCGAATGAAGCCGTAGTAGACGAACCCCGCGAGGAACGTCGCCACGTCGGAGACGAGAAACAGCGCCATACCGCTGACGTACGTCGATGCGCTGTCGCCCGTCGAATCGGCCCAGTCGGCGATGAACGCCTCGTAGGTCCACCCGGCGATGCCGCCGAGAAAGCCGAGGACGCCGAGGCCGACGAGGACGAGCGGAATCGCGGTCGGCACGAGCGCCGATCCCACGAGAAAGAGTCCGGCACCGGCGTACAGTCCGGCGGCACCGCCGGCGGTGACCAGCGGCCACCGACTCGTGTGTTCGTGTTCGCCGGTCGCCGACCCGACCGCGGCATCACTCGTTCCCATGCGAAAGCGGTGGGTTCCCGGTACTATAAACACCGGGACGACGGCGTCGTCAGGGGCGGGTCGGAGTTACGACCGAGGGGCGACGGCGAGCGCGGCGGCGGCGTCCGCTTCGCTCTCGTTCGTCTCGTTCGTGCGCTGGACGACGTATCGCTGGCCGACCATCGGGTCCAAGAGGCTGTCGACGGGCGCGCGGTCGTCGGTGAGAAGCGGCACGTCGTCGGTGGGTTCGTCGTTCCGGTAAGACGTGAGTTCGGCCGCGAGGTCGATGCCGATGTCGCGGCGCTGGTTGCGCGCCTGTAGCTCCGCGGCCGTCACGAGCGTCTCGTCTTTCGTCGCCACGACCTCGATGTTCTGGACGACGACGCTCCCCGCGGTGGGGAAGCTGTACACCTGCGGGTAGACCGACCGCATCGTCTTGTACTCCGCGCGGTAGAACTGCGAGGCCGGACCGCTCGGCGCGGAGATGAGGTTGGCGAACAGGACGCCGTCCTCGTCGAGGCGGTCCGAGGTGAGCTGCATGAACTCCCGTGTCGTCATCTGAAACGGAACCTTGTCCTTCCGGTAGGCGTCGAGGACGATGAGGTCGTACGTCCGGTTCGTCTCTCTGAGGTACTGCCGGCCGTCCATCGTGTGGACGTTGAGGCGGGGCGACTCCTCGACGCCGAAGTACTCCTCGGCGACGGAGACGACCTCGGGGTCGAGTTCGACCACGTCGACGGTCACGTTCGGGTACTTCTCCAAGAACACGCGCGGGCCGGTGAACCCGCCGCCGCCGACGAACAGCACGCGGTCGATGTCGTCGGACAACAGGAAGGGGACGTGGAAGTACGAGGTGTAGTCGAAGACGTGCCGCGTCGGGTCGTCGAGGTCCATCGCGCTGTGGGGCTGGCCGTCGAGGTAGAGCGTCCGCGTCCCGTCAGCGTCGGCGACGCGAAGCTCCTGATAGGCGGTCTGGGTGTGGTAGACGGTCGTGCCGCGGGAGTCGAGACCGATGCCGCCGGTCAGCGACGCGAGGACGAGGACGGCGGCGATACCGACGCTCCAGACCGCCTCGTCGCGGCCGATGTCCGGGCGGGCGAGCGCGAGCGCCGTCACGACCGAGACGAGTCCGAAGACGAGCCCGATGTTGGTGACGCTCAGAGAGGGGATGAGGAAGTACGTGGTGGCGAACGCGCCGATGATGCTGCCGACGGTGCCGACGGCGTAGACGTGGCCCGAGGCCGCGCCCACGTCGGACCGCCCGGAGAGTTCGGCCGCGTAGGGACTGATGAAGCCGAGGTAGTAGGTCGGCGGGCCGAACAGGAGCGTGATGGCGGGGAGCGACGCGAACCGGCTCGGGACGGGGAGTCCGGCGGTCGACTGGATGAACAGGTCGCCGAGGAGGATGACGCCCGCGATGTACGCCGCCGTGCCGATGAAGACGCGGACGAGCGCCCCGTGCGAGGCCCGTTCGGCCCGCTGGCCGCCGTGGTGGTAGCCGAGGCTCAGCGCCGCCAGAAAGACCCCGATGATGCTCCCCCACGTGTAGATACTGCTACCGAATTCGGGGGCGACCATCCGCCCGGCGAGAATCTCCAGACCCATGCTCGTGATTCCGGAGACGAACACGGCGAGTTCGGGCCGCGTCATCCGGAGCCACGAGGAGGAGGGCGTCGATGCCATGTCAGTCAACCAAGGGACGCGGCCGTATTAATGCACCCACGGCGACGACGGGCCGAGCGGTCGCGTCCAAACGCTCTTAGCCGATGACGGGGCCACGCCGGTCCGTGTCCTCCCTCGTCGCCGCGTCCGACCTCGCTCGCGCCGCATACTGCCCGCGACAGCTCTACTACGCCCGCCGCGACGGCGACAGAGCGCCGCCGCCCGCGGTCCGCGAGGTTCGCGCGCTCGCCTTCGAATATCCCGCCCTACTCGACGCCAACGACGACGAACTCGCGGCGCGGCCGATTTCGGTGTCGCCGTCGGCGTACCGCGAGAACCTCGTCCGACTCCGCGAGCGCGACGACTGGGACGCGCTCACCGACCCCGTCGCCCGCGACGAACTCCTCGCGGGCAAGGACTGCCGCGGCGTCGCGCACAAACTCGTCCGCTGTCCCGGCGGGGACGACGGCGAGGGCGAGGGCGAGGGCGACGACGACGACGACCAGCCGCCGATTCCCTCGCTTGTCTCGCCGGGAGAACCGCCCGAACGGGGGGTCTGGGAGCCCCAGCGCGTCAGGGCGGTCGCGCTGGCGAAGGCGCTCGCGTGGGAGCGCGAGGCGTCGATACCGCGGGCGCTGGTCGAGTACCCGGCGGTCGGCGTCGTCCGAACGGTCAGACTCACGACGGGGAACAAGGCGGCCTATCGGCGGACGCTCCGCGTCGCCCGCGACCTCGATTTCGTCCCGTCGCGGCTCCGGGACTCCGCGAAGTGCGAGTCGTGCGCCTACCGGGAGCGGTGCGGCGTGAAAACGTGGTCGCTGTCGTCGCTGCTCGGGCGGTGAGGTGGGTCGCGTCGCCGACGGCGGGGCGGCGAGACGGCGGCCGCCGCCCGCTACGCGTCGTCGGCGTGTTCGTCTAACCACGCCTCGATGTCGTCGGCCATCGCGCCGCGGCGGTGGACGACGCCGCGACCGGGGTCGACGACGGTGCTCTCGGTGCCGGGGGTCGTCCCCCCGTCGAGGACGACGGCGACGGCGTCCCGAATCTCGTCGGAGAGCTGTGAGGGGTGGGTGATGCTCCCGGTTCCGGAGCGGTTGGCGCTGGTCGCGGTGACGGGCGTCCCGGCCGCGCGGAAGAGGTCGAGCGCGAGTTCGTGGTCGGGGACGCGGACGCCGACGCGGTCCTTGCCGGCGACGAGCGCGTCCGGGAGGCTGTCGCGCCGCTCCACGACGACCGTCACCGGCCCGGGGAGGAACCGGCGCATAAAGGCCTCCTCGCGGGCGTCGGCGACGACGTGCTCCAGCGCGGCGTCCACGTCGGGGAAGCCGGCGGAAAGCGGGTTGTCTCGGTCGCGGCCCTTGATGTCGAAGACGCGTTCGACCGCGTCGGCGTTCGTCGCGTCCGCGCCCATGCCGTAGACCGTCTCGGTCGGGTAGACGACCGCCTCGCCGCGGCGGACGGCGTCGGCGGCACGCTGCACGTCGTCGTCGCTCATGAGAGAGCCGACGTGCAACGGGCGAAAAAGCGTGACGAAACGGCGATTCCGCGCGGGGACGGGAGCGCGGTCGGCGCGGCGGGGTCGAGAAACCGACCCGCGCGTCGTTTCGGAGACGAGTCCGGCTACAGGTCGTCGAGGGCGTCCTCGATACCCTCGTAGTCCGGGAAGTCCGGCCACTCGTCGGCGACCCAGCGGTACTGGACCGTTCGGTCCTCGTCGAGGAGGAACACGGCGGGGCGGTGTTCGGTGACGCCGGTCATCCCGTCGAGGTCGTGTTCGAGGTCGTAGTCGGCGGCGACGCCGGCCGCGGGGTCCGAGAACAGTCGGGCGTCCACGTCGCGCGCTTCGAGGAACGACTTGTGCTCGTACGGCGACGAGATGGAGACGCCGACCGCCTGCACGTCCTCCGGGACGCCGCGGTCGCGGAGCTCGTTCCAGACGTACGTTGCGGGGAACGCGCCCGCCATCGTGTGGAACACGAGGAGGACGGGCCCGTCGTCGGCGAGGTCCGAGAGCGAGGCGTCCTCCCAGAACTCCGCGTTGACGAGCGGGCGGGTGAAATCCGGGGCGGTGTCGCCCACGGACGGCGCGTCGTGGTCGAGCAGGGAGACGACGTCGAAGTCCGGCATCAGGCTCCCTCCCCGTAGGTGTGTTCGAGGTACTCGACGATGTTCGCCGACTCGGACATCGTGACGCCGGTGTTGTCGTCGACGATGGCCGGGACCGAGCGCTTGCCCGAGACGCGCTTGACGACGTTCCGGTCGGAGTGCATCGGCTCGACGAACCGCGACTGGTAGGCGAGGCCCTGCTCGTCGAGCGTGCGGACGACCCGCTCGCAGTACGGGCACGCCTGCAGTCGGTACAGCGTAATCGCCGGTTGCTCGTCGGACATGCGGGGTTGTTGGGAAGAGCGTCGCCTAAGCCCTTCGCTCGCGGGGATCCGCGCCGCAATATCGGTTCGGCGGGCGACTCGGCGAAGGCGACCGAGACGTCGAGCGAGGGGGTTCGAGGGCAACTCTTAATTCCGGTCCCGCGCAAGACAACGTAGTTACATGGGTTTGCCGCCGCTACAGTTACCACCAGCCACGACACTCGCGGCCGCACAGGTCTCGAACATTCCGCTGGACGACACGACGATAACGGTCCTCGGCGTAATCGGAATCATCGTCCTGATCGGTCTCTCGGCGTTCTTCTCCTCGTCAGAGATCGCGATGTTCTCGCTTGCAAAACACCGCGTCGACTCGATGGTCGAAGACGGTGTGCCGGGTGCCGAACGGGTGAAAGCGCTCAAGGACGACCCGCACCGGCTTCTCGTGACCATTCTGGTCGGAAACAACATCGCGAACATCGCGATGTCCTCGATATCGACCGGGCTACTCGTCTTCGTCGGCTTCCAACAGGGCGAGGCGGTCGCGATCGCGACGTTCGGGATAACGGCGGTCGTCCTGCTGTTCGGCGAGAGCGCGCCGAAGTCCTACGCGGTCGAAAACACCGAGTCGTGGTCCCTCCGCATCGCGCGGCCCCTGAAATACGCCGAACTGCTGTTGCTCCCGCTCGTCGTCTTCTTCGACTACCTGACCCGCGTCATCAACAAGGTCACCGGCGGACAGACCGCCATCGAGACGACCTACGTCACCCGCGACGAGATTCAGAACCTCATCGAGACCGGCGAGCGCGAGGGCGTCATCGAGGAGGAAGAACGCGAGATGCTCGACCGCATCTTCCGGTTCAACTCGACCATCGCGAAGGAGGTCATGACCCCGCGCCTCGACATGACCGCCGTCCCGAAGGACGCGACCATCGACGAGGCCATCGAGACGTGCGTGCAGGCCGACCACGAGCGGGTTCCCGTGTACGACGGCAACCTCGACAACATCATCGGCATCGTCAACATCCGGAACCTCGTCCGCGAGAAGTACTACGGCGAACGCGGCGTCGGCATCGCCGACATCGTCTCGCCGACGCTCCACGTCCCCGAGTCGAAGAACGTCGACGAGCTGATGGCCGAGATGCAGGACACGCGGATGCAGATGGTCGTCGTCATCGACGAGTTCGGGACCACGGAGGGGCTCATCACCCTCGAAGACATGGTCGAGGAAATCGTCGGCGACATCCTCGAAGGCGACGAGGAAGAGCCGTTCGAGGAGGTCAGCGAGAACACCTACCTCGTCCGCGGCGAGGTCAACATCGACGAGGTCAACGAGATGCTCGACATCGAACTCCCTGAGGGCGAGGAGTTCGAGACGCTCGCCGGCTTCATCTTCAACCGCGCCGGTCGCCTCGTCGAGGAGGGCGAAGAGATCAGCTACAACGACATCATCATCCGCATCGAGCAGGTCGACAACACGCGCATCATGAAAGCGCGCATCCAGACCAACACGGGCGTCGAAGCCGCCGACGGCGACGGCGACGAGAACGGCGACGAGGAAGCGGAAGTCGAACCCGACACCTAATCGGGACGGCACCCGGTCCGTCTCGGCGGCCGACCGCACGCGGAACTCGTTTTCGACCCGTCGTCCGCGGGACTCACCCGAGAAGCGTAAACGAGAGGAACACGAGCACCAGCGACGCCAGCGCGAGGAACACCAGCCCGGTCGCGTCGGCGGTGCCGTCGCCGAGCCGTCGTGCCCGTCCACGAAAGCGAATCGCCAGCGCGAACCCGCCGAGCCCGACGGTACCGAAGGCGAACCCGCGGAGCGAGATACCGGTCACGACCGCCATCGCGACGTGGTAGACGCCGAAGGCGGCCCAGAGCGCGGCGACGAGGGTGGCGAGCGCGACGCGGAGGCCACGAACGTTCACAGACCGAGTACGCTCGACACGAGCGTAAAGACGCCGTAGCCCAGCCCGAATGCGAGGGCGAGCGAGCCGACCCACGCGAGGACCGTGTACAGCATTTTCCGCCCGGAGACGCCCGACCCGCCGGCGGCGTAGCCGGAGCCGATGATGGCGCTGACGATAATCTCGTTGAACGAGACGGGGACGCCGAGGGCGACGGCGGTCTGGGCGATGGCGAACGAGGGAATCATCGCCGCGATGGAGCGCCGCGGCCCGAGCGAAGAGTAGTCCTGCGCGAGCGCCTTAATCATGCGCGGCGCGCCGGTCCACGACCCCGCGAGGAGGCCCAGTCCGCCGCCGACGAGGAGCGCCGGAAGCGGGACCGCGACCGCGTCGAGAAGGGGGACGAGCGGTCCGATTGCGAGGCCGACCTGACTGCCACCGGCCGAGAACGCCACGAGGCCGCCGAGGACGAGCAGGAACCGCCGCTGGCCCCGGGTCTTGTCGGTCGTCACCCACCGGCCGACTACGGCGGCCGCGGCGAGGGCGACGAGGAGTACGGCGGCGACGAACCAGACGGTCTCGCCGAGGCCGGCCACTCCGGTCAGTTCGACCGCGGCGGCCCGGGCGACCGAGGCCGACCCCGACGCGCCGCCGAGGCCGGCGAACTCCATGTTGGCGACGAGCAGCCCGACGATGCCGGCGAGCGCGGGGACGGTCCACCGCTCGGAGACGCCGTCGGCGCGGAGGAGGCGAGCGGTCGCGTACGACGCGCCGCCGCCGACGAAGGGCGTGAGCACCCACAGCGAGACGATCTGTTGGTACTTCGCCCACGCGGGGTCGCCGCCCATGGCGAGGCCGACGCCGACCACCGCGCCGGTGACCGTGAAGGCGGTGGCGATGGGGTAGCCGGCGAAGACGCCGAGCGCGACGAGCACCGCCGCGGTGAGCAGCGCGACGACCGCGGCCGCGGCGGTCAGCGTGACGCCGCCGATGAGTTCGGTGCCGACCGCGTTGGTGACGTTCGCTCCCTGCAGGAACGCCCCGGCGAAGCCGAGCAGGCCGACGATGAAACCCGCGCGCATCACCGAGATGGCGTTGGCTCCGACGGCGGGCGCGAACGGCGTCGACCCAGACGACCCCGCGCCGATGGCCCACGCCATGAACAGGCTGGCGAGCGCGGCGACGACGAACGTGGCGAGCGTCGCGGCGGCTACCACGGGGCGACCCCCCGGCGGTCGTCGGCGTCGGCTGTTGTCCCGTCCATCAGCGGCGGCGCGCCTCGTCGTACCCCTCGCTCAGTCCGAGAAGCGTCCGACGGACGAGGAGATACCCGAAGAAGACGAAGAGCAACAGCGCGACGAGCAGCCCGACGAACACGGGATTCCCCGCGAGAAAGTCGACGAGGCCGTCTACGACCAGAGGGTCGGTCATGTGGATGGGTTCGGCGGGCACGAGGTATAGCAATTTCGGCGACGCGTCGTGAAAGAATACGAACACTCATGGGAAGCGGCGAGTAACGCCGATTCGATGGCCGACCTCATCCCCTCCAGCCCGGGCGATTCGGACGACGACCGGGGTGACCGAGACCCGCGAGTCATCGGCCTCGACAGCGACGAGGCCGACGACCTGCTCGGAGCCATCTCCTCGTCGACCGCCCGGTCCGTCCTCGCGTCGCTCCACGAGTCGCCGGCGACGCCCTCCGACCTCGCAACCGAGGTCGACACGTCCCTCCAGAACGTCCAGTACCACCTCGGCAACCTCTCGGAAGCGGGCCTCATCGAAGTGGCGGACACGAGGTACTCCGAGAAGGGCCGCGAGATGAAGGTCTACACGCCCGCCGACCGGGCACTCGTCGTCGTCGCCGGACGCGAGGACGAGACGAAGGGGCTGAAGGGCGCGCTCACGCGCCTCATCGGCGGCGTCGGCGTCCTCGGCATCGGCGCGGCCGTCGTGAACCGACTCGCCCGAACCGGGTCGGTGCTCCCGTTCGGTTTCGGCGCCTCGGGCGGCGGCGCGGACGGCGCTGGCGGTTCCGAAGCCGGCCAGAGCGGCGGGGCGGGAAGCGGACTCAACGCGACCCATCAGGCCGATGCGGCCACCACGACCGCGGCGGCCGAGCCAACGTCGACCGCGACGCGGACGGCCACGGAGACGGCGACGACGACCGACGGCGGCGGGTTCGGCATCGCCGAGGTGACCACGACGTCGGATCCGACGGCGCAGACCGCGGAGGCGACCCGGACGGCGGTCGAGTCGACGCCGACGGTGACGGAGGCCGCGCGGACCGCGACGGAGACCGCGGCCGCGACGCCGACGCCGGTTCCGGACACGCCGGTCGCACAGACGGCCACGGAGACCGCGGCACAGCTCACGAGCGGGTCGAACGGGCTCGCGGGAGCAATCGGGTCGCTCTCGCCGGGGGCGCTGTTCTTCCTCGGCGGGCTGACCGTGCTTCTCGCGTGGGTCGCGGTGGGCGTACTGCGTGACTAAAACGGCTGTTTGAGCTTACGGTGCGTATTTGATACCGTCACCCGTAGGAGTGAGTACGAGGTCGCGCGTGGCCCCCAACGGCGACGGGACTGCCATCCGTGCCCCTGCCCCTCACCCCGTCGTCCGCGTGGCCTCGGACTACCCTCAACAGACCCGCTCGGGTCTGTTCCCGCTGATTCTTCCGGCCCTCCACCGGACCTCGCCCCGCTATTCGTCGGGGACGATGCGGAACGTCTCGAAGGTGTCGCCGTCGACCGTGACGAGTCGCCCGCGGAGTCCGCCGTCCGGCAGTTCCTCTAGTTCCGCGTGGGCCTTGCGGTTGCCCCGCGGTTGGGCGTGGCTCCCCGGATTGAGGAGCGGAATCGGCCCGGTGCCGTGGAAGCCCGGCCGGTGGCTGTGGCCGAAGATGACCGCGTCGGCGCCGCGCTCGCGGCCGAACATCGACAGCGCGGTGTTCCCGCCGCGGCGGGTGTGGGTCACCGCGAACTCGACGCCGCCGTAGGTGACGTTCCGCGCCGCGGGAACCCGGTCGCGTATCTCTGATCCGTCGTTGTTGCCGTACACCGCGAGGAAGCTGTCGGCTTCGTCGATGAACGCGTCGAGGACGGACTCGCGCATGAAGTCGCCCGCGTGGACGACGAGGTCGGCCTCGCGGACCGCGTCGAGGGTTCGGTTAGTCAGTCGATGACCGTCCGTGCTGTGGGTGTCGGAGACGACGACGAGCATGCGCCGGGCTAGGGGCCGGAGGGATTGAAACCTACCGACTGTTGCGTCGGGTCGGTCGGAGGCGGTCGGAGGCGGTCAGGACCGGTCGGGGACCGCCGCGGTCGGCGAGCGGTGTCCCGGTTCTGCGTCGGTAGCTCTATCCGGGCGGGGGGAGTGGCCCACGACATGGCAGGCAGTACGTCCGTCGTCGTCGCCGCGCTCTTCGCGAACGGAGCGATTGCGATTCTCAAGTTCCTCGGCTTCCTCGCGACCGGGAGTCCCTCCATGCTCTCCGAAACGTACCACTCCATCTCCGACACCGGCAACCAGGTGTTTCTCCTCATCGGCATCCGCGACAGCAAGCGCGGCGAGACGCAGTCCCATCCCTTCGGTCACGGGAAATCGCAGTTCTTCTACTCGTTTCTCGTCTCCGTGATGCTGTTCGGCATCGCCGGCTGGGAGTCGGCCAAACACGGCTACGACGCCCTGATGCACCCCGCCCACGGCGGGGGCGGCGAGGCGCTCGTCCTCGCCGGCTTCGAAATCGAGCCCGTGTGGGTCAACGTCGCCATCCTCCTCGGGGCGATCGCCTTCGAGAGCTACGCCTTCCTGAAGGCGCACGCCGAACTCCGCCGGCAGATAGAGGAGTACGAGTGGACCGGCCTCGTCGAGGCCTTCCGGCAGACGAGCGACGTGACGACGCTCACGGCGTTCACCGAGGACACCGTCGCGCTCACCGGCGCGGTGCTCGCGCTCGTCGGCATCGGCCTCACCGAGTTCACGGGCAACGAGATGTTCGACGCCGCCGCGGCGCTCCTCATCGGGATACTGCTCATGGGCTTCGCCATCGCGCTCGCGTGGGAGAACAAGCGCCTCCTCATCGGCGAGAGCGTCCCCGTGGACGAGGAACAGGCCCTCCGCGACATCGTGAAAAACGACCCGCGGGTCGTCCACGTCGACCACTTCCGCGCGAGCTACGTCGGCCCGGAGAAACTGCTCGTCGCCCTCGACGTGAGCTTCGACCCCGAACTCGACACCGAAGAGTTGGACGACCACATCACCGAAATCGAGTCCGAACTCAGGGCGGCCGACGACCGGGTCCACTTCGTCTACATCGAACCCGAGTTGTAATCCGAACGAACCGAGTGGGCCGCCACCAACCGACCGCGACTCACAGCGGCCTCTCTCGACCTACCGCGACTCCACCGCGTCGGCGACGAGTTCGACCGCGTTCTCCACGTCCTCGCGCGCGACGTTCAGATTCGTCGTAAAGCGAGTGTGATACTCGCCGAACGTGCCGCCGAGAACGTCTACGTCCTCGCACAGTTCGACGAACTCGTCGGCCGTCAGCCCCGCGCCCTCGGAGTCGACGACGACGATGTTCGTGTCGGGCGTCGGCACCGACAGGCCGGAGACGGCGTCGAGACCCTCGGCGAGGACGCGGGCGTTCGCGTGGTCGTCGGCGAGGCGGTCGACGTTGTCGAGCGCGACGAGCCCCGGCGCGGCGATGAGACCGGCCTGCCGCATGCCGCCGCCGAACTGCTTTCTGACGCGGACGGCCTCCTCGATGAACGCCTCGGAACCGGCGAGCATCGAGCCGACGGGCGCGCCGAGTCCCTTCGAGAGACAGAACATCACCGTGTCGACGCGCTCGACCATCGCCGTCGGGTCCTCGTCGAGGGCGACGCAGGCGTTGAACAGGCGCGCGCCGTCGAGGTGGACCGGAATCCCGAGGTCGCGGGCGGCGTCGGCCGCGGCGTCGACGTCGGCTTTCGGGACCGCGACGCCGCCGCGGGCGTTGTGGGTGTTTTCGAGGCAGAGGACGCCCGTGCCGGCGACGTGAAGCGACTCCTCGCGGGCGTGGTCGCGGACCTGTTCGGGCGTCGGCGCGGCGCGCTCGCCGGCGTCGTAGGCGCGGACCTGCAGGCCCGAAAGCTGGGCGAAGCCGCCGACCTCCCACTTGTAGACGTGCGCCTTCTCGTCAACGAGCGCCTCTTGGCCGGGGTCGGCGTGGACGCGGGCGGCGATTTGGTTGCCCATCGTCCCCGACGGCACGAACAGCGCGGCCTCCTTTCCGACCAGCTCGGCGGCGCGCGCTTCGAGTTCGTTCACGGTCGGGTCGTCGCCGTACACGTCGTCGCCGACGGCGGCGTCGCGGGCGGCCTCGCGCATCTCGTCGGACGGGAGCGTGACGGTGTCGCTTCGGAGGTCTATCATGCGCGGAGAGACCGCGCCGACGGAGAAATAAACGATGGTCCGCGGGGCGTTTCCCCGCGGTGTCGCAATATTTGCGCTTCGAAAGGTGTTTGCCCCGGGGACACACACGACGCGGTATGGACCCGCGCATCCGCGAGCACGCACAGACCATCGTCGACCACTCCACGAGCGTCGAGGCCGGCGACAACGTCGTCGTCTCCGCGCCCGCGGTGGCCGAGGACCTCGTCACGGCCGTCCACGAACTCCTCGGCGACCGCGGCGCGAACGTCGTCGCGATGGACGCGAACCCGCGGTTCACCCGCGCGTTCCTCCGCGCCGGCGACGACGACTACGAGACGCCCGCGCACGTGCTGGCGCTCTACGAGGAGACGGACGTCATCATCCGCGTCCGCGGCGAGACGAACGCGACCGAACAGAGCGACGTGCCGCCGGAGACGAACGCCGCGTACAAGCGCGCCTACAAGCCCGTGCAGGGCGAGATGCTCTCGAAGCGCTGGTGTCTCACCCAGTTCCCCGCGAAGGGGAGCGCCCAGCTCGCGGGCATGAGCACCGAGGCCTACGAGAACTTCGTCTACGACGCCGTCACCCTCGACTGGGACGCGCAGGGCGAACTCCAACAGCAGTTGGTCGACATCCTCAACGACGGCGACGAGGTCCGCATCACGTCGGGCGACGAGACCGACGTGACGATGAGCATCGCCGGCAACACCGCCATCAACGACACGGCCGAACACAACCTCCCCGGCGGCGAGGTGTTCACCGCGCCCGTGAAAGAGTCCGTGAACGGCGAGGTCTACTTCGACCTGCCGCTGTACCGGCAGGGCCGCGAGGTCTCCGGCGTCCGCGTCCGCTTCGAGGACGGCGAGGTCGTCGACTACTCCGCCGAGGGGAACGAGGAGGTCTTAGACGGCGTGTTCGACACCGACGAGGGCGCGCGCTACCTCGGCGAGCTCGGCATCGGCATGAACCGCAGCATCGACCAGTTCACCTACAACATGCTGTTCGACGAGAAGATGGGCGACACCGTCCACATGGCCGTCGGATCGGCGTACCCCGAGACGGTCGGCGCGGAAAACGAACTCAACGAGAGCGCCGAGCACGTCGATATGATCGTCGACATGTCCGAAGACTCGGTCATCGAAGTCGACGGTGAGGTCGTCCAGCGAAACGGCACGTTCGTCTTCGAAGACGAGTTCTGACCGGGTCGGCGGCTTCGCCCGTTAAGCGGACAACTCGCAACATTTCAGCTCCAGTTTATCGGGCGATGAATCGACCCGTGTCGTCGGGTTTTCCAGTCGAAACGGGAGCCTTCGAGCGGCCGTCGAAAACGGCGCGGAAACGCGGGCGGAACTCCGGCCGCATCGAGCGAAACTCGGAGTCTCCAGTCGAAGCGGTGCCCTTCCATCTATAGACGGGAGAGTGACAACTATACACACATGCCAGTAGATTTATTTCGACCAGTCGACGAACACGAACCGATGCCAGCGGTTCAGTGTCGAGAGTGTGGGCGCGACGTGGCGGTCCACGAGATAGAAACGGCGACCACGACGACGCCCGACGGTTTCGAGACGCGGTACCGGTGTCCCTACTGCGACTCCGAGATGCGCGACGTAAAAACGCGAATCGTCTGACGGCGTTACTGGTCGAGTTCGAGGTCGAACTGCTCGTTTTCGGAGACTGCGTTGAGCACGACCGACGTGTTGGACTCGCGGATGTCCGCGTCGGTGAGCAGTTTCTTGATCTGGGTGTTCATGCCGTCGGTGTCGCGGAACTTGCCGATAGCGATGATGTCGTAGTCGCCGGTGACCTCGTACACCGAAATCATCTGCTTTTCCGCGCGGAGGCGCTCGGTGATTTCGGGGAGCGCGGAGCCCTCGACTTTCAGTTGGATGACGGCGGTCACGTCGTAGCCGAGCGCGTCGTAGTTGACGCGGGGCGTGTAGCCCTCGATAACCCCCTCGTCTTCGAGGTCTCGCAGGTGATTCGAGACGGTCGTCACCGACACGTCGAGTTCTTCGGCGAGGCTTCGCAGGCTCGCTCGGCCGTCGCCGAGGAGCGCGTTGATGAGCTTCGCGTCGAGGTTTTCGTACGTCATTACATCTACACACCCTCCCGGGGCATTAGAATTTTACGAATATCCAATTCTGTGGCACACCGCGGGGAATTGCATTAAGCGGAAAGGTCTTTATAGTGCGGGTGTTCGAATCGCGTGTTCAGGAAAATGACGGAAGACAACGCACTCACCGACGGCGGCCTGAGCGACGAGGCACAGTCGGTCATCGACGAGATCGAAGAGAAGAATGTCGACTTCCTCCGACTGCAGTTCACCGACATTCTCGGAACGGTCAAGAACGTCTCCATTCCGGCCTCGCAGGCCGAGAAGGCGTTCACCGAGGGAATCTACTTCGACGGTTCCTCCATCGACGGCTTCGTGCGCATCCAGGAGTCCGACATGCGCCTCGAACCCGACCCGTCGACGTTCGCCGTCCTCCCGTGGCGGAAGAAGGAAAACAGCGCCGCCGGGCGTCTCATCTGTGACGTGTTCAACACGTCCACCGGCGAGCCCTTCAGCGGCGACCCGCGCGGCGTCCTCAAGCGCGCTATCGACCGCGCCGAGGAACTCGGCTATGACGTGAACGTCGCACCCGAACCGGAGTTCTTCCTGTTCGAAGAAGACGAGAACGGCCGCGCGACGACCGTCACGAACGACGCCGGCGGCTACTTCGACCTCGCGCCGAAGGACCTCGCGTCCGACGTGCGCCGCGACATCATCTACGGCCTCGAAAGCATGGGCTTCGACATCGAGGCCTCGCACCACGAGGTCGCCGAGGGCCAACACGAGATTAACTTCACGTACGACGACGCGCTGTCGACGGCCGACAACGTCGCAACCTTCCGGTCCGTCGTCCGCGCCATCGCGTCCGAACACGACCTCCACGCGACGTTCATGCCCAAGCCCATCCCGCGCATCAACGGCTCCGGGATGCACACCCACATCTCGCTGTTCCAGGACGGCGAGAACGCGTTCCACGACGGCGACGACGAGTTCGACCTGAGCGACACGGCAAAGAGCTTCGTCGCGGGTATCCTCGAACACGCGCCCGCAATCACGGCGGTCGCCGACCCGACGGTCAACTCCTACAAGCGCCTCGTCCCCGGCTACGAAGCGCCGGTCTACATCGCGTGGTCCGACCGCAACCGCTCGGCGCTCATCCGCAAGCCGGCCGCCCGCACGCCGGCCGCCTCGCGCATCGAGGCCCGCTTCCCCGACCCGTCCTGTAACCCGTACCTCGCGTTCGCCGCGCTCATCCACGCCGGTCTCGACGGCGTCGAGAAGGGTCTCGACTGCCCCGACCCGGTCCGCGAGAACATCTACGAGTTCGACGAGGAGAAGCGCGAAGAGTACGGCATCGAGACGCTCCCGAAGGACCTCGGCGGCGCCGTCGACGCCCTCGAAGAGGACGAAGTCATCCAGAACGCCCTGGGCGACCACGTCTTCGAGAAGTTCGTCGAAGCCAAGCGCTCCGAGTTCAAGGACTACCTCGTCGACGTCTCCCAGTGGGAGCTCGACCGGTACCTCGAAACGTTCTAACCGTCGCGCGCGCCCAACACGGACTATTTTTTGCCGCCGCCGAACCCGGTAGCTCGCGGACTATTCGCGAGTGCGCCGGTCCGGAGCAGGCACCACAGACAATAGTTAACACCGTGCACAGACTACGCTACCCAGTAGACGGATGGCGTCCACACGGAGAACCGACGGCCGGTCGCCCGATGCGGAAACCGCAGACGCGAAGCGCGAGTTCGGGACGGCCCAACGGGTCGCGTTCGAGGCGGAAGGAGTCTCGTTCGAGTCGCGGTACGTCGACCTCGACTCGCCGGCGTGCCGAGTCCACGTCGTCGACGCCGGCGAGCCGACCAACGAGCCGCCGCTGGTTTTCGTCCACGGCGTGATGAACTTCGGCGCGATGTTCGCCCCGCTGATGGGTCGGCTCGGCGGCGCGCGGATGCTCGCGCTCGACCGCCCCGGTTGGGGCCTGAGCGACGACTTCCGATACGACGCCGACACCCAGCGCCGGGTGGCAGTCGATGTCCTCGACGGGGTGCTCGACGCGCTCGACGTCGACCGCGTGGACGTCGTCGGACATTCGACGGGCGGCTACTGGGGACTCGCGTTCGCTCTCGCGCGCCCCGGCCGAGTCCGCCGACTCGTCGCCGTCGGCGGCGTTCCGGCGTTTCCCGGGACCAACCCGCCGATTCCGCTTCGGCTGTTCACGGTCCCGATTGTCGCCCGACTGCTCGTCCCGCGGGGACACCCGACCGAGGCGACAGTCGTCGAGCAACTGGCCGTCGTCGGAGAAGACCGGACGATTCGGCGATACCCCGAACTCGTCGCCGCGAGGGTCGCCCACGACCGCAACCCGCGGGCGTCGGCCGTCGGGGTCAGCGAACTTAAGTCGTTCATGACGCTCAGCGGCTGGCGTGCGGGCGCACGGCTGACGCCGTCCGAACTGCGGGCCGTCGAACGGCCGACGACGTTCGTCTGGGGTGACGAAGACTTCCTCGGCACGCCCGAAGACGTCCGAGAGACGATTGCGTCGATGACGGACTCGCGGCTCGAAACGCTCGCCGCCGGCCACATTCCGTGGCTCGGTCACCCCGACGCGTGCGCCGACGTCGTCGCCGCCGCTCGGGCGTAGCGCCGCCGAAGTCGGTCGGAGAAGGAACTCAGTCCGCGCGCCGCGCGTTCTCGCCGCCGCCGAATCGGAGTTGCAGACGTGGCGCGACGAGGATGAACGCGACCACCGCCGCGGTGGCGAGCACCGTCACCGGGACCGGCGCGGCGGCCGCGTCCACGCCGACCCAGAGGCCGCCCGCGACGAGGAACGCGACGAGCGCCACCGGCGGCGACAGCGTCGGCAGCGACTCGTGGTCGGCGAGTCGCGTCCAGCCGACGAGGCCGCCGAGCGACCCGCCGAGCGCCGCCGCGGCGTTTTCGGTGTGCCCGGAGAGGCCCGTGGCGAACACCACCGCGAGCGCGAGGACGCTGAGACCGGCCGCGATGGCGAACAGGCGCGCCGGGTCGAGGTGGCCGGCCGCGTCGGGGTCGTCCGCGGCGGCGACGAGGAAAATCGCCTTCAGGAAGCCGAGGCCGAGGAGGACGCCGACCGCGACGTCGACGCCGTAGTGGACGCCGAGGAAGAGACGCGAGAGCGAGACGATGCCGACGACGACCGCCGCGGCGACGAGTCGGCGGCGGCGGTCCCACACGTCGAGAAGCGAGACCGCGGCCCCGTAGACGACAGTCGTCCCGAGGGCGTGGCCGCTCGGGAAGCCGAAGCCGTCGTCTGTCGTGAACGAGACGAACAGGTCCGAAAGCGGCGACGGCCACGCGGGCGCGCCGGCGACGGCCGCGGTCGGCGGTCTCGGTAGTGCGAAGCCGACTTTCAGCGCGGTGACGAGCGCCAGCGACCCGAGCGCGAGGCCGACGAAGGAGGCCGCGGTCCGCCGCGGGCGCGCCGTGATTCTGGGGCGACAGAGCCAGTACAGCGACGTGAACGCGACGAAGTAGAACCACTGGTCGCCGAGTTGGGTGACGAGGCCGAACAGGAAGACGAGCGCGTCCGGTGCCTGCGCAAGGGCGTTTTCGCCGAACCCGCGGGTCTGAAGCGAAAGCGCGAACCGGAACATCTCAGCCGCGGCGTTCGCGGACCGCGTCGATGGCGCGCCCGGGGACGCCGAGGGCGCTCAGGCCGATGCCGAAGATGACGAACAGGACGTAGAGCCCGAGCGTCGACAGGAAGATGATGAGCATGGCGACGACCGCGATGAGGTCCGACTGGAGATAGTAGAACGCGCCGAGCGTGAGGACCACGCCGTAGCCGAGCACGAGATAGGGACCCCAGCCGCGGGCCTTCCCGCGGCGCATCCGGCGGCGGACGTAGCGCTTCAACTCGGCTTCGAGCTTGGGCTTTTCGACCGTCCGGTCGGTCACGTCGTCCTCGAACGCGTCGAGGTCGGCCCGGAGTTCCTCGACCTGCGATTCCAGCTCCTCGATGTCGGGAGCGCCGCGCGGGGAGACGGACGCGCCGGTCTCCGCGTCGCCGGCGTCGTCCGTCCGCGGCCCATCGGTGTCACCTCGGTCGTCGCTCATATCCGTACGAGCGTCATGTCGGCCTCCCGTATGTTGTACCTGCCGGTCCACTCCGGGCGGTCCCCCCGGCGGGTCACGCGGTTCCGCGGGCGGGGCGTCGCCGCCGACCCCCGCGAGGACCGCGTTGACGACCGCGCCCGAAAGCAGGATGAGCCCCGAGAAGTAGAACCACGTCACGAGCAACAGGAGCGTCCCGAGCGCGCCCGCGACCGACGCGCCGGCAACCGACGCGTAGACGCCGAAGCCGACCCCGAGGAGGGTCCAGCCGACGGCCGCGAAGACGGTCCCCGGCGCGACCTGCCGCGGCGAGAGGTCGGCGTCGGGGAAAACGTAGTACAGCGGGAAGAAGGCCGCACAGAGCGTGAGAAGCAGCAGAAGCGGCGAGAGCAGTCGGAGGAACGGAACGTCGAGGAGGCCGAGCAGCGCGGTCAGCACCGCGACGCCGATGGTGCCGACGCCGATGCTGGCGAGGGCGATAGCGCCGTCGCGGAGTTGGTCGACCAATCCCCCCGCCTCGGAGCCGTAGATGCGCGAGAAGGCGATGTCGAGGCCGCGAAAGAGCTTCAGCGCGCCCCAGACCGTCAGCGCGAGACTCACCGCTCCGACGCTTCCCTGTCCGGTGCGGTCCGTGAGGGCCTCCTCGACGAGGTCCTGCCCGGTCGGAACGAGATACCGCTCGACCAGCGTCTGGAGCTGCGCCTGCAGCTCCGCGCCGCCGATGGCGGTGGCGACGACGACGCCGAGGACGAGAAGCGGAATCAGCGAGACGAGCGCGTAGTACGAGATGCTGGCCGCGAGAAACGATATCTCCTTCTCCCGAATCGTGTCGACGACCGCCCGCGCGACGGGGACGACGGTTCGAATCGTGGCGCTCACGTATCCCGGAAACGACACGAGAGACAAAGAAGCTACCCGCCGAGACGGCGGGACGGGTCGGTTACGGCGGGGGTCGGCGGTCGCCGCTCAGATACGGGGGCAGGACTCGAAGTCAGGCTTCGGGGTCGAGCGCGGCGGTCGCCTCGCGTATCTCCGCGACCGTCGCGTCGGTCTTGAACGCGGTGCCGTGGTAGTGGGCGGGCGTGGCGTCGTAGCCGGCGTCGCGGAGCGTTTCGAGGAACGTCTCCATCTTCGAGGCCGAGCGGCCCCAGAGCTTACAGAGGCGGTGCTGGTCGAAGTGAGTCGGCGCGTCGAGTTCGACCGCGAGCGTGTCGAGGAGCTTGCGGGCGCGCTTCGCGGTGCCGAAGTCCTCGGTCACCTCGTCGCGGACGGCCTCGGCGAACGCCGGCTCGGAGACGGGGCCGAGCCAGATGGGACCGGCTTCGAGAATCCGGGTCGAGTCGCAGTTGGCGCACGACTCGGGCGGGTGGGCGATGAGCGAGCGCTCGGCCTCGCGGTGGAGGCAGTCCTCGCAGTGGTAGACGAAGCCGGTCGATTCGAGGAGTTCGTCGGCCTTCGTCGCCCGCTCGTCGAGTTCGAGATACGCCCGCGCGTAGTGGCGCGTCGCGTGCGAGAGAATCGGGACGGCGGCCTTGTCGTAGCGGGCGGCGGTGCGGACCATCGCGCCGAGGAGGGTGCGAAGCCCCATCTCGGGGTGGTAGTCGGTGTTCTGCGGGAGACAGCCGTACTTCCGGATGCCGCTTTTCTGGTGTGCGCCGCACAGCGGGGCGGTGTCGGTGGCGGTGACGCAGACGAGGTCGCGGGTGTTTGCGAACGCGGGGTCGGCGAAGGGCATCGGCGTGCCGAAGGGGTCGAGGTCGACCACGTCGAAGACGGAATCGTACATGAGGGCGTTGGCGTTGCGGTGGACCGCCTCGCCGCCGTTGCCGGCGCGGTCGAGGTTCGACTGGGCGAGTTCGACGGCGTCGGTGTCGAGGTCGGCGCAGGTCACGTCGTAGCCCTCGGCGGCGGCGCGGACGCCCCGGATGCCCGAGGCGGCCATCGCGTCGAGGTAGCTCTCGGCGCGGGGTTCGCGCTCGCGGAAGGCGCGGAGGACGGCCGCGGTGATGTCTCGGTTCAACTCCTGTGTGGGGTTGTAGAAGACATCGTCGCCGGTCCCCGCTGACGCCCCGTCGCGGGCGTCGGGAACCTCGATTTCGACGCCTCCCTCGCTCACGTGCATACCCGCAGTCGCCCGCGCGGGCGGAAACCGGTTGCGATGCGAGTGGGCGACGCGACTGCGGCGGTCGGTCCACCCCGCGGCATCGAATGCGTTTTCACCGCCACCGACGAAGTCGCCGGCGTGGACTCGGCCGACGACTGGCGAGCGGCCCTCGAAGCGGCCGGGCGGCTCTCGCCGAACATCGTGCAGGCCATCGTCGACGCCCACGGCGACCGGGGCGTCACGGCCATCGAGGCCGTCTCCGAGCGGCGGGTGAAGCGCTACCGCGATTTCGACGTGGTCGTCGGCTACGACGACGAGTACGTGGTCGAAGACCGGGGCTGTACCTGCAAGGACTCCCAGTACAACCTCGACCCCGACGAGGGCGAGCGCTGCTGGCACGTCCTCGCGGTCGACGTGGCCGAGGCGCTCGGCGAACTCGACCACCACGACATGTGGTACTCGGACGTGCGGGAGTTCCTGTAGTTTCGCTTCTCGGAACGCGCCCGTTCGGCCCGTCGCCGCGCCGCGGGAACGACCACAATCCTTTCCGAACCGCGCCGCGAACCTCGGCCCAACGGATGGCTGATTTCGACCTCTCTATCGACGAAAAGCGGGTGTACGCGGACAAGTCCGGCAAGCAGACGGCGTACGTCGCCGCGGGCGTCGGGGTCGTGACCGTCGACGTCTCCGACGACCTCGTCGGCGGCTTCCGCATCGACCGCCGGTGTACCGCGCGGGACGCCGCCGGGTCGCCCGGGGAAGTCGCCGTCGCCACCGACGAGGACGTGCTCCTCGTGCAGGGCGACGACTACCACGAACTCGACTTCGGCCCCGCGACGACGGTCGGCTTCCACCGAAATCGCGTCGTCGCCGCCGACGAGGACGGCCGCGTCGCCCGCTTCGACGAGTCAGGGTGGACTGACCTCGGCGCGGTCGAGTCGGTCCGTGCCCTCGACGGGAGCCTCGTCGCGGCCGACGACGGCGTCTACCGCATCGGCGACGACGACGGCCTCTCGCACGTCGGCCTCGGCGGCGTGAACGACGTGTCCGACCCCGCGGGCCGCCTCGGCGGGACCGAGGGAACCCCGCTCGCCGCGACCGACTCGGGGCTGTACGCGCTCGGAAACGGCTGGATGGACGCACTCGACGGGGCGTTTTCGGCGGTCGCGTCGATGCCGGACGGCCGCGCCCACGCGGTCGGCCCGGACGGCGTCGTCGCGCGCGACGAGGAGTCGGGGTCGTGGGACGACGCGCCGATTCCGCTGGACGAGACGGTCGTCGCGCTCGCTCACGACGCCCGCGCCGCCTACGCCGTCACCGACGCGGGGAGCTTCTGCGTCCGACTGACCGGGGGCGACTGGCGGACGCAGGTGCTCGGGTTGGACGCGGTCGGCGTCGCGGTTCGCTGACACGCGACGGGGCTGAACGCAACGAAAAGCGGTTTTACCCCCCACGAGAGACGAACGGGTATGCTCGTACCCGGCGCATCCTCGCAGGCACTCGCGGCCGCGCTCGCCGACGAACTCGGCGAGTCGCTCGCGGCCGTCGAGTACGACCGCTTCCCCGACGGCGAGACGCTGGCCGCGGTCCCCGGTTTCGACGCCGACGCCGCCACCATCGTCGCCAGCACCGCCAGCAACGACGCCTACGTCGAACTGCTCCAACTGCAGGACGCCGTCCGCGAGGCCGGCGCGTCGGCGGTCACGACGGTCATCCCGTACATGGGCTACGCCCGACAGGACAAGGCGTTCGAGGCCGGCCACCCGGTTTCGGCCCGCGCGGTCGCCCGCGCCGTCAGCACGACGACCGACCGCGTCGTGCTCGTCAACCCCCACGAGGACGCCGTCTCGGAGTTCTTCGACGCGCCCGTCGACATCGTCGACGCCGCCGGGCGACTCGCCGAGCCGCTCCCCGAACTCGACGCCCCGCTGTTTCTGTCGCCCGATTCGGGGGCCATCGGCATCGCAGAGACCGTCCGCGACGCCTACGGCGAGGGCCAGACCGACTACTTCGAGAAGGTGCGTCACTCCGGGACCGACGTGGAAATCACGCCGAGCGACGCCGACTTCGCGGGCCGCGACGTGGTCATCACCGACGACATCATCGCCACCGGGTCGACCATGAGCGAGGCCGTCGCCGTGCTCGCCGACGGCGGCGCGAAGCGCGTCTTCTGTGCGACCGTCCACCCGCTTCTGGCTCGCAACGCCCGCACGAAACTCGCCCGCGCCGGCATCGAGCGCGTCGTCGGCACCGACACCATCGAGCGCGACGTGAGCGAGGTGTCCGTCGCGCCCGCTCTCGCCGCCGAACTCGAACGCTAACGAACCACACAGTCTCTCGAAACGGTTTTGCCAGTCCCCGCATCTCGGGATAGTATGGGACGCTACGGAAACATCGACTACCCGCGGATGACCAAGACCGGCCTCGGACTGGGGCTCGCGCTGTTCCTGTTCGGCGCTATCGGCGCGAAAGTCGCCCTCGCCGTGAGCGGCGGTGCCATCCCCGGCTGGGAGCGCACGCTGTTTTTCGACGCCGAGTGGCTCGGCATCGCGATGGTCCTGTTCTCGCCGATTATCTTCGGCATCGTGCTCCCGCTGACGGAGTAGATGGCCGGCACCGACCCGCGGTTCCCCGACGACGACGAGACGCTCGTCCTCGAACCCGACTGCGCGCGCTGTCCGGCGCTCGTCGAGTGCCGAAACCGCATCTCGTGGGGGGTCGGTCCCGACGACGCGACGGTGATGGTCGTCGGTGAAGCGCCCGGCGCGGGCAACCCGGACGCCGACCGCTGGCGGGGCGGCAACTGGACCGGGATGTCCTACACGGCCCGGCACTCGGGCCGCCGCATCCGCGAGACGATGGCCGCCGTCGGCTACGAGTCGGGCGTCTTCTACACGAACGCGGTCAAGTGCTTCCCCTCGGACGGCGAGGGGTCGAACCGCGCGCCCACCGCCGCGGAAAAGGCGAACTGCCGCGACCACCTCGTTTCCGAACTCGAAGCCGTCGACCCCGACGTGGTGGTCCCGACCGGTCGCCACGCGACCGAAAGCGTCCTCGCGCTCGACGACGCCTCGCTGGACGGCTTTCTCGACACCGTCCTCGACCCCGTCGAGAGCGAGCGGTTCGGCTACACCGTGGTCCCGCTTTTGCACCCCTCGTACCGCGACGTGTGGCTGTCGCGTCTCGGCTACGAGTTAGACGAGTATCTGGAGACGCTGGCGGCGTTGCTGCCCGAGCGGTAACCCACCGATTATTGCGCAATTCAATAGACGTATTGCGCAATCTGAGATGGATTGCGCGCAATATCAACTAGTTCGCCGAGGGAACTGCGGGAGGTCGCGCAATCGAGGGTCGATTGCAGGTTCGATTGCGTGCAATTGCGTCTCGCACAGAAGCGTTACCCTCCCAATCGACGGGGAGACGGTCGGCGATTTCTCTCTACCGGCGCCGACGGCGAGACAGACGAACCGAGCAGCAGACGAGACGGCACGCACGAACCGGTCCGAACTTTCTTTTTCCCGCCAATCGACGTGCCACGTATGTCCGACTGCATCTTCTGCGCCATCGTCGACGGCGACATCCCCGGTCGAATCGTCCACGAGACCGAGCACACGCTTGCGTTCCTCGACGCCAACCCGCTCGCGCCCGGCCACACGCTCGTCGTGCCGAAGGAGCACCACGCCCGCCTCGACGAGGTGCCGGCCGACGCGGCGGCCGACCTCTTCGCCGCCGTGAACGACCTCGTCCCGCGCGTCGAGTCGGCGGTCGACGCCGACGCGACGAACGTCGGCATCAACGACGGCCCCGCCGCCGGGCAGGAGGTCGACCACGTCCACGTCCACATCGTCCCGCGGTTCGAGGGCGACGGCGGCAGTCCCATCCACGCCGTCGCGGGCGAGCGCCCCGACCTCTCCGACGAGGAACTGGACGACATCGAGGCGTCCATCTCGGGCTGAAGCGACCGTTCTCGTTCCCGTCAACCCCGCCTTTCCCCGTAAGTATCGATACGAACGCATATATGGCCGCCACAAGTACCGCCAGTCGTGACAGTCCTCCAATCGTTTCGAACGACCCTCCAAGTCGTCACCGAGACGCCCGTGCTCGTCGCGTTCGCCCTCGCGTTCGGGGCCATGAACGCGTTGAACAACGCCTCCGGCCTCGTCAGTGTGGTCGGGACGCTTCTGCTCCTGTTCGGCTCACCGGCGCTCATCGGTGCGTTCTACACCGTCATCGATGACGCGCGACCCGGTTCCGACACCGACCTGCGCGCGTCCACCGCGGCACAGCGCTACTACGTCAGCCTGCTCGGCGCGAGCGTCCTTTCCGGCCTCGTCATCGTGATCATCGCGATGGTCGTCGGCGGCGGCGTCGTCGGCTACATCGGCTTCGACCGGCTCAACGCGGTCCTGAACGGCTCCGCGACCCTCACGCTCGCCGAACTCGCCGCCGCCGGGGCGGCCTTCGTGGTCCTCGCGACGGTCATCTACGTCTTCACGTTCTTCGACACCGCCGTCGTCTTCGACGGGAAGACCGCGGGCGGGTCGCTCAGTCGAAGCGTGAACTTCGTCTTCGGAAACTTCCGGCGGGTCGTCGGCTACGCGGTCGTCGCGACCGTCGCCACCTCGGTCGTCGACCTGCCGGTGCTCTGGTTCGTCACCCTCGACGGGGCGACCACCGTCGCCGGCGCGGTGACGGCGTTCCAAGCGCCGATGTCCGGGGTCGATATCGCCGTCGTGGCCGTCGCCTCGACGGTCACCACGCTCGTCGGGCGGACCTACAAGGTCTGTTTCTACCGGGCCTGCGCGGATGACGCATGGGGTTCGGGGCCGGCGTCGGCCGACGGCGAGTGGTCGGCGTAGTCGCTCGCCCGTTCGTCCCAATCACCTCCACGAGCTGAATAGTATCTTCCAGCGACACCAACACCGGGCGACCGAAGCTATTAATCTGAGCACCCGACCAATCGCGGTATGTCGATTCCCACCACTATCGCGCTCGTCGGAGCCACCGGCGGCGCGGGGACGACCCGACTGACGCTCGAACTCGCCGCGGCGCTCGCGGACGACGGTCGCGACGTGGCCGTCCTCGACGCGGCGTTCGCCACGCAGGGACTCTCGGACTACGTCTCGGGGACGCTCGACCCCGACGCGACGGCGCTCGTCACCGACGACGCGGACGTGCCGCTCGAATCGGGACTGGTCGCGTTCGCCCCCGACGCCGAGGGGCGCGTGGCCGTCTGCCCGGCCGCGGCCCCGTTCGAGCGACTCGCGCGGGCGATGACGCCCGACGCCGCGCGGGCGTTCGAGGGGCGCATCGCCGAGGCCGCAGACGGCTTCGACCACGTCCTCGTCGACGCGCCGCTCCTCGCGTCGAACCAGACGGTCGCCGCCGCCGCGGCCTGCGACCGAGTCGCGCTCGTCGCGCCCGCCACGGACCGCGGTGCCGACGCCGTCGGTCGCCTCAGCGCGCGGGCCGCCGACATCGGCACCGACGTCGACGCCGTCGTCTCCACGTTCGGCGAACTCCGCGACGCGGACGTCGTCGTCCCCGAAACCGAGGCGGGCGGCATCGCCGACGCGCCGGCGTGCCGCGACGACGCCGAACTCGCGGCGGGCGTCGGCGCGGTCGCGGAGGTCCTCCTCGACGTCGAAATCGAATCCGCGGCCGCCACCGGCGGGGTCCTCGGCTCGGTCGGCGAGTACGTCCGTCGCTGAGCGCACGGGGCGTCGAACTCTTCCGGAACAGACAGTCGACTCGGCGAGCACCGCCGCTCGGGAGCGCAAAAACCGGGGGAGAGAACGGCCGAGAGAGAAAGGCGCGCCTCGCGTCAGAACTGCATATCGGTGACCGAGCTCATGGTCTCGGCCAGCGAATCGCGCTTGGCGACGGCCGCGTCGGTGCGGTCGGTCAGCGCGCCCTCGACGGCTTCGACGAGGGGGGCGACGGGGTCGTGCGTCTCGACGTACGTCGCGAGCGCGAACTCCGACGGCTCCGCGCCGGTGAGCGCGAGCGCGTCGGCCCGCGAGACTCGCCCGTCGACCCAATCGCGGACGATGCGTCGCGCCTCGGGCGCGAGGGGCGTCACGCCCGCCTCGCCGCAACGATGCAAGAGCTTCGCCGCCGTGACCGGAGCGACGCCCGCGTCGCGCGCGCACTCTCCGATTGACGTCCCCGACCCGTGTGCTTCGACAACCCGCTCCGCCGCTGCGGGCGCACAGGGGAGCGCGTCTGCGTGCGCCTCGAAGCGCTCGCGGAGGGAAACGTCGGTGTCGTCGACGGTCGGGACGCGGCTCAAACGCTGTTCAGTCGTCGTCGTCTCTAACGCGGCGGCGATATCCGACAACCCCATTGACCGGAGTTCCACGCCGTTCCGCCAAAAGCGTTCCCAATGAATATCGATATTGATAGCTAAACCTAACGGTAACCGGTAGGCTCTACTGCCCCGAACCGGGGTTCGGACCCCGATTTGTCCCGTGTTTAAATACCTCTTCGAGACCGATTTCCAATTGTGATGAGTGAAGCACGCTCCCCCCAGGGTTGCCCCGAATGCGACGGACACCTCGGTTTCGAAGCCGGCGAGACGGTCTGTACGGACTGCGGCCTCGTCGTCTCGGAGTACCGCATCGACCACGGTCCCGAGTGGCGCTCGTTCGCCGACGACGACCGCAACCCCGCCCGCACCGGCGCGCCGCTCACCCGGTCGCGCCACGACCGCGGCCTGTCGACCGAAATCGGCCGCTCGACGCGTATCAAGGGCCGCAAGCGCCGGCAGTTCGCCCGCATGCGCCGCCAGCACAACCGCGCCCGCATCTCGACCAAGCGCGAGCGCAATCAGGTGTACGCCTTCACCGAGATTCGCCGCGTGACGAGCGCGCTGTCGCTCCCGAACCACATCCGCGACCAGGCGTGTTCGCTGTTCGAGTCCGCCCAGAACGAAGACCTCCTGCGCGGTCGCTCGCTCGAAGGGTTCGCCGCGGCCTGCGTCTACGCCGCCTGTCGCGTCGCCGGCGTCTCCCGGAGCGTCGAGGAGGTCTGCGACGTGTCGAAGTCGACCGAGGCCGAGCACCAAGCGGCCTACGGCGCGCTCAACCGCGACCTCGGCCTCCCCGTCGCGCCCGCCGACCCGACCGAGTACCTGCCGCGGTTCGCGACCAAGCTCGACCTCGACAGCGACACCGAGCGCCGGGCGCGCGAGTACGTCGCCGACGCCCGCGACGAGGGACTCGTGGGCGGCAAGAACCCCTGCGGCGTCGCCGCCGCGTGCCTCTACACCGCCGCGTGCGACCGCGGGGAAGACTGCACGCAGGCCGAGGCCGCCGACGTGGCCGACGTGACGCCCGTGACGCTCCGCAAGACGTACGTGGCGCTCCGCGAGTGAACCCGACAGACGACGGCGACGCACTCCCGTAGACGGCGACGACGACGCGAGAACTGAGCTGAACTGACCTACTGTCGCACGAACGAACCGAAGACGAGACGACGCTTCTACCGACCGCTTACCCGGACCGCGTCCGCGAGCTCCCGAATCCGAGTACTGGGAAGGCTCTCCGGCGACGACGCGACGACCGGCTCGAACCGCTCGACCGCCTCGGAGAGCCGCGCGTCCGCGGGGACCTCCGTCGCCGGCGCGCCGAGCACGTCGGCGAAGGCGTCGAGCGGCACCGCGTCGACGACGCGGTTGACCGCGACGGCGGCGAGTCCACAGCCGAGTTCGCGCGCGAGTTCGCGGGTCCGAACCGCGTCGGCCAGCGCGTACCCCTTCGGCGACGCGACCACGACGCAGGCGTCGGCGACGGCGAGCGGAACGCCGGTATCGGCGCGCATCCCGGCGGGACAGTCCACGACCACGTCGCCGTGGGCCGCCTCGACCGCGCGAAGCGCGTCGTCGAGGAGGCGAACGTCGGCGGCGCGCGCGCCGGCGAGCGTCCGACCGCACGGGAGTATCGAGACCGGGCCACCCGAGCGGACGGCTTCGAGCGGGTCCGCCCGCCCCGCGAGCACGTCGTGGAGGTCGGGACCGGGCGCGTACGGGAGGTTCGCCATCCCGAGGTCCGCGTCGACGACGACCGCGCCGAGTTCCGCCGCGAGTTCGAACGACAGCGTCGACTTCCCGACGCCTCCCTTCCCGGAGACGACCGCGAGAATCACGCGAGCCTCCGGAGCGCGTCCGCGTCGGGGTCGGCGTCGGCCGCGCGGTCCGCGAGCGCCGTCGCCCGCGCCGCCAACCGGCGGAGGCGCGCTCGGTCCGCGTCGAGCGAGTCGAGCGCCTCGACGCCGGCGTCGGCCTCAGAGAGCGCGGCCGCGGCGTCCGCGACCGACGCGCCGTCCAGTCGCTCGGCGAGTTCGATGCGACGCTCGACCGTCGCGAGAGACGCCAACTGGACCGACTGCTCGGTCTCGTGCTCGCGCTCCTCGCGCGCCCCGACCGCCAACGACACGTCGGCGTCCGTCGGCCGTTCGGACCCCCCGGTGCGGGCGGAGGCGGCGGCGCGTTCGGGTTGCGAAACCGGGTCGAGTCGTTCGTCGCCGGACTCGGGGGTCGTCGTGTGAGTCGATTCGGGCGTTCCCACGTGAGGCAATTCGGGCGTCGCCGACGCAGGCGCTCCCGACTCTGCGACCGTCGGCGACGGGTCAGAAGAGACGGGAACCGCGTCGGCCGGCGGCCGCGCCGAACCGAGCGACCGAACCGCGTCCTCGGGCGTCGAATCGGCGGCCCGTTCCGACTCGTCGGCGCGGCCGAGAACCTCGATGTCGACCGCGCGCTCCGGAGAGCCGTCGACATCGGCGGGCGCGGCGTCGCGGTCGGCCGACGGCGACAGGGGAACGGCGTAGCCGAGCGCGAGCGTCGAACCCGCGGGAACGACGCCGTCGAAGCCCTCGTCGTCCCACCCGGTTTCGGGGACGCCGGCGCGGCGCGGCGGGAGCACCGGGCCGTCGAGACGATTGCGAAGCCTGACGCGGCGGTCGACCGGCGCGTCGTTGTCGACTCGGACCGAGACGAGGGCGACGCCGTCGGCCGCGGTCACGTCGATATCGGTGTGCATAGCGGGGGTGGCCGCGGCCTCGCATATAAATCAACGCCCGGAGCGACCGGGGCCGACCGACGCTCAGACTGTCAACACCGAACGACCGGCACGCCGAGCCAGTCCGCGGCGGCCTCGGCGTCCGAAAACCGGCCGCACGAGAGGACGACCGGCGCGGAGAGGTCGGCGAGGCGGACGGCGGCCAGCGCGCGGGCGACGGGGTCCGATTCGAGGGCGGCCGGCCCCGACGGCGAGTCGACCGCCGGCGTCGCCGTCGCCGGGAGCGACGCGAGGTCTCGAAGCGCCGCCTCGAACGCCTCGCCGAGTTCCGCCGCGAAGTGCGCCCGCGCCTCGCGGCGGCGGTTCTCGACCGCGTCTTCCAGTTTGAGTCGCACCTCCCGCCCGTCTCGTTCGGCTCTGACCGCGTGTTCGAGCGCCGAAAGTCGCTGTTCGGCCGCGACGCGCTCTGTCTCGACTTCCGAGAGTTCCGTCGCCGTCTCCACGAGCTCTTGGCGGGCCGCCGCGGCCGCCTCGTCGTCGCCGGCGTCGCGGTGGGCGTTCACCCGCCCGCGGAGGGCCGCGACGCGCTCTCTGAGTCGAGACTCGTCCTCACCGGCGGCGGCGACGCGACGTCGGGCGTCCCGGAGCGCGGCCGCCGAGGTGCCGACGCGGTCGCGTTCGTCCGCCTCCGACTCCTCGGCCGCACGGTCGCGGTGCTCGGCGAGTCTCGCTTCGAGTCGGGCGAGGTCGTCGGCGACGGGAGAGCGGCGGCCGCGCGACCGACCGACCGCTGCGAGGAGCCACCCGCGAGACGGAGACGACGCGGAGACGGGGACTCTGCCGAGTCTGTCGTGTCCGGGGCCGGGCGACGGGCAGTCGATTCGGAGCGGGCCCGTCGCGTCGGTCCCCCCGTCCGACCGTACCGCGGCGACGACGGCGTCGGCGTCGATGTCGACCGATTCGCCGGCGAGGTCGATTGCCGACCCTTCGTAGACGGACCCGTGAGGCAGTCGGAGCCTCATAGCTCGCGGCGCTTCATCTCCGCGGCCGACGGGTGGTCGGTGCCCGAGGCGAACTTGCTGTACGGCGTCGCCGGCGACTCGCGGTCCTCGTAGGCCGCCGCGGCCTCGCGGACCGCGTCGGGGACGGCCGCAAACTCGTTGAACGGCTCGGTTCGCTCGATTTGGACGGCTTCGCCGTGTTTCTCCCGAAGCCGAAGCGCGAGGAAGGCGGCCAACTCCGTCTCGTCGAACAGCGCGGCGCGACCCAGTCGTCGGACCACAACCCCCTCGTGGGTCCGACAGATGTTCCGAAGCGTCGTCCGCGCCGCCTGCGAGTAAGTCACGACCAACAGCACGCACGACCGGTCACGGAGCCGGGAGAAAAATCGTTCGACAGCGGCACCACGGGTCACCCGTCCGGCGGTTGTGCGGACGGTGACGCGTGGCACCGAACCCGAGTTCGAATCCCCGCGCGGTGCGTCTCAGACGCGCTCGACGGAGAACGTCACGTCGTCGGCGTCGCCGGTCGCCTCGTCGAGGAGGTCTCTGACCCGCGTCCGCGCGTCGGCGGCGTCGGCGGCGAGGACGACGAGCCCCTCAGCGCGGTCGTCGCCGACGGCCGTCCACGCGTCGAGCGTCCCGTCGCCGGCGTCGTCTTCGAACTCCGTCGCGAACGTCCGGAGGACGGTCACGACGCGCCGCTCGGTGCTGGCGAGGTCCGCGTCACCCGATTCGAGGTCGCGGATGGCGTCTTCGATGTTGCGGATGGCGGAGATTCGGTCCATCGGTCGTCTGTCCACTCAGCGCACGCTCCACTAAGTTCGTCGGTTCCGCGCGGGACCGGTCGCGGACGGCTTGAGAATCGAAGTCGGCGGCTCAGGTCGCGCGGTAGACGTCGCCGCGGGGCTCGTAGATGTCGCCTTTCATCTTGAGCTTGTCCAGCTGGTCGTTGACCGTCTTCTCGTCCATGTTCAGCTCGCTGTTGGCGCGTTCGAGGACCTCCTCGTGGGGCGCGCCCTCATCGTACTCCTCCTGCATGGTGCGGATGAGTTCGAGCAGGTTCTTGATGCGGTCGCGCTGGGTCTTCGAGCGACCCGTCTCGACGATGTCGGCGTCGAACTCGCCGGTCTCGGGGTCCATGCCGATGTCGCGCAGGCAGGACTCGACGATGCCCGTGACGCGCTCTGCGTCCTCGCGGGTCACCTTGTCCGAGAGGCGGACGCGGGCCGAGGCCTCGCCGAGCCGGACGAGCGCTTCGAGCTTCCGGGCGGTCACGGGGACGGGGGCGTCCTCGTCGGCGCCGCGAGCGCGGAAGTCGACGTAGAAGTCGCGGATGACCTGTTTCGCCTCGTCGGTCATCGTCGGGTAGCAGGTGCGCTTCGCGTAGGCGATGTACTTGCGAAGCAGTTCCGCGTCGATGGTGGGCGCGACCTCGTCGGTGACGGCGTCGACCTGCTGTTCGGTGAACTCGGAGTTGGCGACGTTCGTCCGCTGGGTGTTCAGCTCGCCCGCGTAGTTCGTCTTGAGGATGTGGTCCGCGAGCTTCGAGTCCTCGTCGGGGTCGGGGTCGTCCGTGACCGTGAAGATGAGGTCGAACCGGGAGATGAGCGCGGGTTCGAGGTCGATCTGCTCGCCGATTGGCTCGTACTGGTCGAAGCGGCCGTACTTCGGGTTCGCCGCGCCGAGGAGCGAACACCGCGACTTGAGCGTCGCGTTGATGCCGGCCTTCGAGACCGAAATCTGCTGTTGTTCGAGCCCCTCGTGCATCGCGGAACGGTCCTCGGGTCGCATCTTGTCCAGTTCGTCGACCGCCGCGATACCCTTGTCCGCGAGGACGAGCGCGCCGGCTTCGAGCGTCCACTGCTGGCCGTCGCCGAAGTCGTCGCGGACGGCGGCGGCGGTGAGACCCGCCGAAGACGAACCCTTTCCGGAGGTGTAGACCGAGCGAGGAGCGATGTGGCGGATGTACGATAACATCTGGGAGTTGTGCGAGACGAGCCCGTTAGAAACGTAGCTGTGGGTGCCTTCGACTTCGAGGTCGTACACCCACTCTTCGGCGGGTTCGACGCGCTCTATCGACTCGATGCGCTCCCAAGCGACGTTGCCGTCTACGAGCGACCGGAGCCCAGAGACGCGGTCCACGAGCGAGCGGCCCCCGTCAGCGACCGCTCGTGCTTCTTCGTCGTCTCGATTCTGTAGTGCGCCTTCGAACGCCGAGACGACGCGAGCGAGACTGCCACGACTCGGGTTACGGTCGCCTCGTTCGTAGTGCTGGTACGTCGAGCGCGGAAGGCCACACTCGGCCTGCGTGAGTCCGAGTGCCTCGCGGAGTTCACGAAGCTCTCCGCCGGCGGGAATCAAATCGGTGTTCGTGTTCCCGTTCGTTCCTCCGAACTCGGCGGTCGCGAGCGATTTCCGCTCGGTCACGAATCCGATTTCGTCGACGTACGTCTCGAAGTCGTCGCCGCTGATTCGGAGCCGGTAGCTCCCGTTGTGTCGCGGACGCAGTTGCGACCGGATACCAGCGGTGAGCAGGAGCGTCCGAACGTCTTCGAGGAGTTCGCGACTCATCGAGGCAACCGTTATCTCTCGTTGACTCGCCGAGACGTGACCTTCGCCTTCGATGAGCGCGCGGAGGAACGCCCGGCCGGTGTCCGCGCTCGCCGACATGAGCTGTTCCGGGATTCGCTGCTCGGCCGAGCCCGCTAGGAGCGTCGGGGAGAGATTTTCGAGGAAGCTAACGAGCTCCCCGGACCCACAGATGACCTCACGCGCGCTCTTTCCTTCGTGTGGGGTCCGCTCGAAGTAGTTGACGCCGAGACGGTCGAACGCGTCCGCCACGTCGTCGAGCACTTCGCGGTCGTTGTTCGTGACGGAGACGAACCCGGTCGCATCGTCACGCTGTTCGACGTACCCCTCAGCGACGATGTAGCCGACGAGCCGAGCGAGCCAAGGTTGCCACTCGTCCGGGAGGTCGAGTCGAATCGCGTTGTGCGATTTCGACCGCCGGAAGTCGACGTCGAGTTCGTCCCGACCCGTCGCCGGAAGCGAGCGCGGTGCCGCGAGGAATGCGCCTTCGGTTAGCTCGTCCGCCCTCACCGCGGTCGTCATCCCGTCGGTACGGGTGAACAACGGGTGGGACGGGGTGACCTCGATTTCGCGGCCGGTGTTCGTCTGGATACGGAGCATTCGGTCCGGGGCCTCTCGCTTCCAGACTTTCGTCGCCTGTCGCGGCGTGAGCGTTCCGTCGGGACCGAGCGATGGGACGGTGAAGTCCGCAGTGTCCCAAACCCCATCATCGATGGGTTTCGGGTCATCGAGGTTCGATTCGACCAACGCTCGAATCGGCACGTCTCTCCCGTCAGCGAGCGTCACACGAGTGTCGCCGTCGACACACTTCCCGGTACCGGGGTCCCCTATCAGCAGCATGTGCAGGTCGCCGCGAATCCGCGAGCCGTCGGGGAGGTGTTTCGTCACGCCCGAAAACAGCTGGAGAATCATGGCCATCTTCTCCTGTTCGTAGCCGTAGATGGCGGGCGCGACGGACTCGACCATCTTCTCGTAGATGGCCGGGTCGTTCGAGAGTTCGACGATTTCGGCCACGTCCTCGTCGGAGATCTCCATGTCCTCGAACTCCTCGTCCTCGATGGTGAGCGAGATGCCCTCCATGTAGTAGTCGAAGACGGGAGTCTTCTCGTTGCCCGAGGTCTGCTGTTCGATGTGGAGGACGCCGACGACGGTGACGTGGTCGCCGGCGGTGACCTTGCCGGTCACGTCGTCCGAGAGGTTGATGTCGATGTTCTGCGGCGTCTCGCCCCCGCGCAGGCCCTCGGGGGACTCCTGGACGCGCAGTTTCTGTGAGTCGACGAAGTTCGACTGGTCGAAGTCGATGCGGAACGGCCCCTGACGCTCGCATCCCTGGCACTCGTGGGGTTCCTGAAAGCCGCCGTCTCCCTGCGGGATGTAGCTCATCGTCCCGCAGCGCTGGCACTCGAAGGCGGCCTCCGTGATTTTCGGGCGCACGTCGGTCGCCTTCCGGACGATTCCCTGCACCGAGATGAGCGTCCCGATGTGGTCGTCGTTGACCCGGATGTTCCGGATGTCGACCGTCTCGGGGAGGTTGCGCATCCGGACGTGGGCCTGCCCGAGTTTCACGTCCGCGGGGAGGTCGAACAGGCGCAGAGCCTCTTCCGCGTACTCCTGGAACTGCCCGGGCTTCGTGATGTAGTCGTCTGCGAGCTCCGCGTCGAACCGATAGAGGTCGTCGTAATCGATGTACAGCGACCGCTTTTCCTTCGGGTACTGCTGTGCGAGCGTCCCGATCTCCTCTCGGTAGTAGTTTCGGTAGAACTCGATGAACCGCTCCGTCAGGTCTCGGTTCTGGGGGGCCTGCGCCATCGCACAGGGGTATGTCCCCAAGTGGTTAAGAACCTTCGTCGTCTGACCGACCGCTACAGTGACACGTCGGTCTCGATGTCTTCGGTCGCCTCGCGGAGGCCGTCGCGGCGGGCGTCCTCGGCCAGCCGATTCGAGAGGTCGTCGTCGGTCAACAGCTCCGCGAAGTCGTCGCGGAAGCGGTAGTTGGCCCGGCTCGAACGGATGTCAGCCTCGGCGACGGGGCGGCACTCGGAAACGACCTCGACGGGCACTTCAAGCGTCTCGGCGATGGTCTCGTCGTCCGCGCCGTCGACGAGCAGGCTGTCGAAGCGGTCGGCGTCGAACGGGAACTCGCGGTCGGCGTCGCGGACGAGGTGGAGGTCGAACCGGGCGGTGCGAACCGCCTCGGGCGACGCGTCGAGTTCGACCGCGAGGTCGGCGTCGGAGTCGCCGTCGAAGAAGCCGACGACGAGCGCGACGAGCGCGTCGTCGCCGAGGTCGGTGTCGAACGCGTAGCGCTCGCGCATCGTCGCCACGATGCCGCGGACGCGCTCGCGGACCGCTTCGGGGTCGTCCACGTCGGCGAGCGACCCGCGCGACTCGGACTGCTGTTCGGTCACGGTGTCCGACCCGGTCGCCTCGATGAAGATGTCGCGGAGCTCGGCGGTCTTTTCGTCCATACCCTGAGAATGGCACGTCCAGCGTCTTTAATGATGCTGACCCGAGCGCCGCCGAGCGCCGGAGAGACGACTCGAATCGCCCGACAAGCCGCGAACCGGCTCCCCGCCCGCGAACTCCGTAAACCGATAGGTTAAACTAGGTTTACGAGACAGCGACTGGCATGGCAACCGAACGCGAGTCTGTCGAACTCGTCGGCGACGAACTCGTCGGCAACATCGCCCGCGCCGCCCTGTTCGCGGCGCTCATGGGCGCGGGCAGTTACGTCTCGTTCCCGAACCCCGTCTCGCCGATTCCGGTGACGATGCAGGTGCTCGTCGTCTTCCTCGCGGGCATCTTCCTCGGTCCCGTCTGGGGCGGCGGCTCCATGGCGCTCTACCTCGTCGCGGGCGGCCTCGGCGCGCCGGTGTTCGCCGGCGGCTCCGCCGGATTCGCGCCGCTCGTCGGGCCGACCGCGGGCTACCTCTGGTCGTACCCGGTCGCCGCGGTCATCGTCGGCCTCGTCGTCCACGGCGGCGTCAGCGTCGGCGACTACCGCGTGAGCACCGCCCGGCTCGTCGGCGCGATGGTCGCCGGTACCGTCGTCGTCTACGCCTTCGGGACGCTCGGGTTCGCGTACGTCCAAAGCGTCGGCCTCGAATCCGCCTTCTGGACGGCCTCTGCCGCGTTCATCCCCGCCGAGGCGTTCAAAATCGCCGCCGCGGTCGGCATCGTCCGGTCCGACGCCATCGCCGCCCAGTAGATGATTCGCGTCGAGGGACTCGTCCACCGGTACGGCGACACGGTCGCGGTCGATGGCGTGGACCTCGCCATCGACGACGGCGAGTGCGTCGTCCTCGCGGGCGCGAACGGCTCCGGCAAGACCACGCTCGTCCGCCACTTCAACGGCCTGCTCGACCCCGACGAGGGGTCTGTGTCGGTCAACGGCCGGAACGTCTCGGACCACCTCGTCGCCGCCCGGACCGCCGTGGCGATGGTGTTCCAGCACCCCGAAGACCAACTGGTCGCGGCCACCGTCGGCGCTGACGTGGCGTTCGGCCCGGAGAACCTCGGCCTCGACCGCGACGAAATCGACCGCCGCGTCAGCGAGTCGCTGGCCGCGGTCAACCTCGACGGCCGGGGGGACGAGCGCGTCGACGCCCTCTCCGGCGGCGAGGTCGAACGCCTCGCCATCGCCGGCGCGCTGGCGATGCGCCCCGACCACCTCGTCTTGGACGAACCGTTCACCGGCCTCGACGAACCCGCCCGGCGCTCGGTGCTCGCCCGCCTCCGCGACCTCCGCGCCGAGGGTACGAGCCTCGTCGTCGTCACCCACGACCTGCGCGACGTGGCCGAGTTGGCCGACCGCGTGGTCGCCCTCGCCGACGGCGGGGTCGCCCTCGACGCCGCGCCCGACGAGGCCGCAGACCGCCTCCCCGACCTCGACGTTCGCCCGCCGTGTTGACCTACGAGCCGGGCGACAGCCTCGCCCACCGACTCGACCCGCGGACCAAGCTCGCGGTGCAGGTCGCCTTCGCGGCGGCCGGCTTCGCGCACACGACGCCCGCCGGACTCGTCGTTCTCGGCGTCGTCGCCGCGGGCTGTCTCCGCGCCGCCGACGCGTCCCCCGTCTCGGCCCTCCGCGACCTCCGCTATGCGATTCCGTTCCTCGCGCTCGGCCCGGTCGTCGAGGCCGCCCGCCTCGGCGCGCCGTGGTTCGACCCCGAGGCGGCCGTCGACCCCGCGCTCGCCAGCGTCCGCGTGTTGCTCGTCTTCTTCGTCGCGGCGGCGTACGTCAGGACGACGCCCGTCCGCGAGTCCCGCGCGGCGATTCAGCGGCTCGTGCCGGGTCGGTTCGGCGTCGCGCTCGGCGTCGGCGTCGCGCTCGTCTTCCGGTTTCTCCCCTTGGTCCGCCGCGACCTGCGTCGCGTCCGCGAGGCGCAGGCGGCCCGCCTCGGGAGCGAACGACGGCTGGACGAACGGCTCTCGCTCGTCGCCGCCGGCGGCCTCCGGCGGTCGTTCGCGCGGGCCGACGCGCTCGCGCTCGCCCTCCGCACGCGGTGTTTCGCGTGGAACCCGACGCTCCCCGAGATTCGGTTCGGCCGGCGCGACGCGCCCGGGCTCGTCCTCGCCGCCGCGCTCCTCGCGAGCGCCGCGCTCTGAACCGAGGACCCGCACAATCCGCCGACCGGCGTGCAGTGGGTGGCAAGATTTAACCCTCCGTTCTCCGGTGATTGATTATGGACTTTGCGGCACAGGCGGACGTTACGCGGGAGACGTTCTGGACGATTAGTCCGGTCGGCGAGGCGCTCTTCTACGGTCTCGCCGCCATCGCGTCGCTCGTGTTCCTCTACGGGGTGTACGAGCGGTTCGCCCGGTACGCGCGCGGCGGCGAGGACCCGTTCGACCGGCTGTCCGACCTCCCGGGGCGGACGGTTCGGGCGGCGAAGGTGGTGTTCTCCAACGAAAAGCAGTTCGAGCGCGACCGGTTCGCCGGCGTGATGCACGCGTTCATCATGTGGGGCTTTCTGACGCTCCTCATCGGGACGACCATCCTCGCCATCGACATCGACGTGTGGCGGCGGGTGACTGGCAGTTCCTTCTTCGTCGGCGACTTCTACCGCTCGTACTCGTTCGTCATGGACCTCATGGGTCTCGCGTTCGTCGTCGGCGTCGGGATGGCGCTGTGGCGGCGCTACGGGGTCCGACACCCCCGGCTGTGGGGCAAACACACCGGCTTCGAGGACGCCGCGTTCGTCTGGACGCTGTTTCTCCTCGGCGTCGGCGGCTACGTCCTCGAAGGCGTCCGCATCGTCGGCACCGACTTCCCCGACTTCGAGACGGTGAGCTTCGTCGGCTACTTCGTCGCCGTCGTGTTCGAGGCCGCGGGCATGGGGCAGGGCCTCGCGCAGACGCTCTACTGGTTCGGCTGGTGGTCCCACGCGCTCCTCGCCTTGGCGTTCGTCGCCGCCGTCCCCTACGCCAAGCCCCTGCACATGCTCACCTCCTTCGCCAACGTCGTCACCGCAGACGAGAAGGCCGGCAAGCGCCTGCCGGCGGTGCCCGCGGACACGCCGCCGGACGAAATCGGCTACGTCTCCGAGGACGACTTCTCGTGGAAGGCGATGCTCGACATGGACGCCTGCACGAAGTGCGGCCGCTGTACCGACGCCTGCCCGGCGAAGGCCTCCGGCCGCAACCTCGACCCGCGGGACGTGATTCTCGACCTGAAGACCTACCGCGAGTCGGTCGACGCCGGCGGCGACTCAATCGACATCGTCGCGGACGGCAGCACCTCCGTCGTCGACGCCGAGTCGATGGAGTCCTGTATGGCCTGCATGGCCTGCATGGACGCCTGCCCGGTCGATATCGAGCACCTGACGCACTTCACCGAGATGAACCGCCGGCTCACCGAGACGGGCCAACAGCAGGAGCCGGTCCAGGAGGCGATGATGAACATCTTCCAGAACGGCAACGCCTTCGGCGACCCCCAGCGCAAGCGGCCCGACTGGACCGACGACCTCGACTTCGAGGTGCCCGACGCCCGCGACGAATCGGTCGAGTTCCTCTGGTACGTCGGCGACTACCCCTCCTACGACGAGCGCAACCGCGCCGTCGCCCGCTCTTTGGCCCGCATCTTCGAGGAAGCCGGCGTCTCCTACGGCATCCTCTACGAGGACGAACAGCACGACGGCAACGACGTGCGCCGCGTCGGCGAGGAGGGCCTCTACGAGATGCTCGTCGAGGACAACGTCGCCGCGATGGCCGACTGCGAGTTCGACAAAATCGTCTGTACCGACCCCCACTCGTACAACACGTTCAAAAACGAGTACCCGGAGATGGACGACTCGTTCGACTACCCGGTGTACCACTACACTCAACTGGTCGAGCGCCTCGTCGGCGACGACCGCCTCGGCCTCGCGGGCGACGAACTCGCCGCCCAGACGGTGACGTACCACGACCCGTGTCACCTCGGCCGGTACAACGGCGAGTACGAAGCGCCCCGCGAAGTCATCCGCGCGACCGGCGTCGAACTCGCCGAGATGCCGCGCAACCGCGACCAGTCGTTCTGCTGCGGCGGCGGCGGCGGCGGCCTCTGGATGGACCACGACGAGGAGTCGAAGCCGTCCGAAGAGCGCCTGCGCGAGGCGCTCGACGACACGACCGGCGGCGTCGAGCGGTTCGTCGTCGCCTGCCCGATGTGCGCGACGATGTACGAAGACGGCCGCAAGACCGGCGACTACGAGGACGACATCGACGTCGTGGACATCTCCGAACTCGTCGTGGAGGCGCTCGACGCGAAGGCCGCCGCGACGACGGAAGCAGGCGCAGATACGACGCCCGCGTCGGCCGACTGAGTCGGTGACGCGGCCGGTTTCTTCGATTCTATTCTACGTCCAAGCGGTCGAGGGACTCGCGGATGACGCCCGCCGACTCCCGGAGCGCGGTCGTCTCGTCCGCCGAGAGGTCGAACTCGTGGACGTCGCGGACGCCGCCTTGGTTGACGGTACACGGGAGGCTCATGTAGACGTCGTCGATGCCGTGTTCGCCCGAGACGAGCGTCGAGACGGTGAGGATGGAGTTGTCGTCGCCGAGGATGCGTTCCGTGGTCGCGGCCACCGAGCGGGCGACGCCGTAGTTCGTCCGCTCCTTGCGCTCGATGATCTCGTAGGCGGCCTCGCGCACCTCCGCTTCGACGCGGGCTTTGAGCGCGTCGACGTCGTCGACGCCGTGGCTGGTGGCGTACGACCCGAACGGGATGCCGCCGAGGTTCGCCGAACTCCAGACGAGCACCTCGCTGTCGCCGTGCTCGCCGACGACGTAGGCGTGGACGTTCGCCGGGTCGAGGTCGAACTCGCGGCTGAGCGAGTGACGGAACCGCGACGTGTCGAGGACGGTCCCCGACCCGATGACGCGCTCGGCCGGCAGGTCCGACACCTTCCACGTGACGTACGACAGCACGTCGACGGGGTTGGTGACGATGAGCATGACGGCGTCGTCGTTCAGTCCCTCCGTAATCTGCGGAATCATGTCGGCGAAGATATCGGCGTTCCGCTCCATCAGGTCGAGGCGGGTCTCGTCCGGCTTCTGACTGGCCCCGGCGGTGACGATGACCACGTCGGCGTCCCAGCAGTCCTCGTAGTCGCCCGTCCGCACCCGGACCGGCGACGTGAAGTACGACCCGTGGTTGAGGTCCATCGCCTCGCCCGCGACGCGCTCCTCGTCAATATCGACGAGGATGATTTCGCCCACGAGACTGCTCTCCATCAGCGCGAACGCCGTGCTCGACCCGACTGCGCCCGCACCGCCGACGACCGCGACCGTACCTTTGCCGCGTTCAGTGCTCATACCGGCCGTTCGGGCGACGCCTTGATAAAAACAGAGCTCCGTTTCGAAGAACTGGGAGTACAACTCCCGTAACGGATGATAATTTGTGAGATACCGGTCGGTGGCGGGTCATTTTTTGAAATGAAGAATAATCGGAGTCGCCGAACCGTCGCACCGGTACCACGCCGACCGTCGCGGGTGCGGTCGCCCGCCGCCCGCGACGCTATTCGCGGTCGTACTCCTTCTTGAAGCCGCGGAACTCGGTCCGGTGGGCCTCCTCGTCGGCGAGGATGGTCACGGCGAGGTCCTCGGTGACTGGGTCGTTGGCCTCCTCCGCGGCGTCGATGAGCGCCCGGTAGGTCTCGATGGCGTCCTCCTCGGCCGTGAGGACGCCGTTGATGACGGCGAGCACGTCCGTGCTGTCCTCCGGGGGCTGGAGGTCGTGCTGGCGCGCCTCGAAGGACGCCGAACCCGGCGGCTTTTCGTCGAGCTGCTTCAGCCGGTTACCCAGCTGTTCGGCGTGGGTGAGTTCCTCCTGAATGTCGGTCTGGAGGGACTCCTTTATCTCCTCCGCCCGGACGCCGTCGAGGACGATGGAGTTCGTCATGTAGTTCATCACCGTCTCGATCTCGTCCTGATAGGCGCGCTTCAACAGCGCGGTCACGTCCTCAGACATAGCGACTTCGTATTGACGCTCTGGCAACAAATAGCTGTTCGCCGCGGCGGGCCAAGCGGGTGGCCAACGCGTCGGCGTCGGGGAAAATCGGCGTGCGAGACGGGTCGGCGGCGCGGGGGAGTCAGTCTTCGAGCGCGACGAGTTCGACGACGTAACCGTCGGGGTCCTTCACGAACGCCGCGCGGGCGTTCGCCGGGTCGATGTCCACCGGCGGCTTGACGACCTCGGGCGACTGCGCTTCGACGATGTCCTCGAACGCGCGGTCGGCGTCGGCGACTTCGACCGCGACGTGGTCGATGCCGGCGGGTTCGACGCGGGCCGCCGAGGTCGGGTCGTACTTGAACTGCAGTTCCATGTCGGTGTCGTCGCTACCGACGTAGACGTTCCGGACGCCGTCGAGTTCGAACTCGTTCGTCTGTTCGAGGCCGAGGTCGGCGTAGAAGTCGAGCGTGGCGTCGATATCCGAGACGACGAGGGCGGTGTGGATGAGACCCATGGCCGACGCGACGCGGCCCGGAGAGATAACGTCTGGTCTTCGCGTCAGGCCTGCCGCGAGGCGTCCACGTCGATGGCGTCGACGGGACAGATGTCGACACAGAGCATGCAGTCGATACACTGGTCTTCGTTGGTCGGTTCGACCTTCCGCTCGCTCACCGGGTGGTCGGGCGTGTCGACCCACGTGAACACGTCGACGGGGCAGTTTTCGAGGCACGCGCCGTCCGCGAGACAGATGTCGTAGTCGACGGCGACGTGGGTGCCGTGGATGCCGAGTTTCGCCGGCGGGTCGACGGGTCCCCAGACGGCGACGCCGTTTTCCTCGCCCGCACGTTCCCGGTTCTGGTCGAAGTTCGAGTCGATAGCCATCGCCGGGCGTTGGCCGCACCGCGTACTAAAACGCCCGCATCGGCGACGCGAGAAATCGGGGACCGCGTCGGGGACGGCGAAAGGAAAGCAGCGAACTGGGCGTCGGGCGGGCGACTATACCCGCGCGGCCTCGATGTGTTCGAGGACGCGCGAGATGTGGTGGTCGTCCCGGGCGGGTGCCCGCTTCCGATAGGTGCGGAGGGCGTCTACGAGATAGTCGAGTTCGGCGCTGTCGAAATCTTCGTCGCCGGCCTCGACCCGCGCGAGCAGGCCGGGGGCCGGCGTCGGCTCTTCGTCTGCATCGACCGCCCGCTCGATGGCGTCGAGCAACGCGGCGTGGACGACCCACGTCTCTTCGCGAGACAGGTCGAGCGCCGTCGGACGGTCCTGGGCCGATGTGGTCATTGTGGGGCCTCTATCGTATCCTATGGGCGGGGAGATATAAATGTATGTGTACTGTTGTCATGCGTCACGCACGACCGCGAAAGCCACGGGGGCGTCCGCTCCCGAGTTCTAGTGGAATGCTTCGATTCCCGTCAGGTCCGCGCCGAGAACGAGCGTGTGGATGTCGTCGGTCCCCTCGTAGGTGTAGACGGTCTCGATGTTCTCCATGTGGCGCATCGGCGAGTAGTCGGTCGTGATGCCGTTGCCGCCGAGCATCTCGCGGGCCGTTCGGGTCACCTCGCGGGCGACGCGGACGTTGTGGCGTTTCGCCATCGACACCTGCTGGTGCCGCAGGTCGCCGCGCTCTTTGAGGTCGGCGAGGCGGTGGGCCATCAACTGCGCGTTCGTGATTTGGGTCGCCATCTCGGCGAGTTTGCCCTGCTGGAGCTGGAACCGCGCGATTGGGCCGCCGAACTGGTCGCGGTCCTTCGCGTACTGACGGGCGTCTTCGAAGGCGTCGCGTGCCGCGCCGACGACGCCCCACGCGATGCCGAACCGCGCCTGCGTGAGACACGAAAGCGGCCCCTTCATCCCCTCGACGCCCGGGAGGACGTCTTCCTCGGGGACCCGCACGTCGTCGAGGCCGATTTCGCCCGTGACCGACGCGCGCATCGAGAGCTTGTCCTCGATTTTGTTCGTCGTCACGCCGTCGCGGTCGGTCTCGACGAGGAACCCGCGGACCGGCGACCCCTCCGCCGACACGTCGCGCGCCCAGACGACCGCCACGTCGGCGATGGGCGAGTTCGTAATCCACGTCTTCGAGCCGTTGAGGACGTAGCCGTCGGCGTCGCGCTCGGCGCGGGTCTCCATCCCCGACGGGTCGGAGCCGTGTTGCGGTTCGGTCAGACCGAAACAGCCGACCGCTTCGCCCGACCCGAGTTTCGGGAGCCAGCGCTGTTTCTGCTCGTCGGAGCCGTAGGCGTGGATGGGGTAGATGACGAGCGACCCCTGGACGCTCGCCATCGACCGGAGGCCGGAGTCGCCGGCTTCGAGTTCCTGCATCAGGAGGCCGTAGGCGAGCTCCCCGAGACCGGGGAGGCCGTAGCCGTCGAGGTTGGGCGCGTAGAAGCCGAGTTCGCCCATCTTCGGAATGAGGTCGGTCGGGAACGTCCCGGCCTCGTAGTGCTCGCCGATGTCGGGTTTGACCTGCTCGTCGACGAAGCGCCGGGCCTCGTCGCGGACGAGTTTCTCTTCGCCGGTCAGGTCGCCCTCCAATTCCAGATAATCGAGCATGATGGTTTCTGCGCTCGGCGCGGTGAAAAGCGATTCGCTCGGTCGAGGTTCGCGGAGACGGACGGTCGAAAAGCCGGGCGGTCGTGATTCAGAGACGGCTCCGAAACCGCGAGACGGCAGTCGAGCCGTCAGGCCGCCGATTCGACCGAGCCCGCGTTCGCCCGGTTCACGTAGCCGACGAAGTTGTCGAACAGGCGCTTGGCCTCGCAGGCCGCGGCGTAGTTCTCCGGCGTGATGCCGTCGACGACCGACTGAATCCGCTCGTCGGGGAGGAACTCCTTCTGCCGGGCGATGGTCTCGGCGGTGTCGGTGTCGTACTCGGGGTGGAACTGGACGCCGAAGGCGTGGTTCCGGCGGAACGCGTGGACGCCGAACTCGTTTTCGGCGAGGAGGTCCGCGCCCGACGGGAGTTCGGCCACTCGGTCGCCGTGGGAGGTGAAGACGGTGAATCGCTCGCCGATGCCGGCGAGGATGTCGTCCTCGTCGTCGGCGCGGGTGCGTTCGATTTCGTTGTAGCCGAGTTCGAACTCGCCCATGTCCTCGACGGTGCCGCCGAGGGCCGCCGCGACGACCTGATGGCCGAAACAGACGCCCAAGAGAGGAACGCCGCGCTCGTCCGCGTCGGCGACCCACGACACGAGGCTTCGAATCCACGGCTCGTCCCAGTAGACCGACGACGACGAGCCGCTGATAACGACGCCGTCGTAGTCGAAGTGGTCTGGGAGACGGCCGTCGGTAACGTCGAACTCGACGAGGTCGGCGTCGAGTTCGCGCCTGAAGTTTCGTGACGTGCTCGAATCGCCGTGGGAGGCGTCCAAGAACGCGAGTCGCGGGCGAGTCATCGTGGAGAGACAATCGGCGGGGCTCTAAAGAAGTTGCGCCCGGACCGCTCACTGCCGGCATCTGCGAGGCGCGACGGCGGCCGCGACAGCGGGGCGAACGCGCCGGAACGACGCTCAGTCGTCGCCGACCGATTCGAGAAAGGAGACGAGCGCGTCGTTGACGAGCCGCGACCGCTCGACGGTGACGAGGTGCCGCGCGCCCGCGAACGACTCGAACTCGCCGCGCGGGAGTCCCTCGGCCAGCGCGCGGCCCCCCTCGACCGGCCAGACCGGGTCGTCGTCGCCGTGGAGGACGAGCGTCGGGACCGTCACCTCGTACAGCGGGCCGGCGTCGTAGTCGGCGACGGCGGCGGCCTGCGCGGCCCACGCCTCCGGGTCGGCGTCTTCGCGTCCGCGCCACGAGACGAGTTGGTCGACCACCTCGGGCTGTTCCGCGCGGAACGCCTCGGAGAGCGCCGGCGCGAGCGACTCGCGGAGCGCGGCCGGGTCGTCGGGCGCGGCAGAGAGCGGTTCGGGGTCGACTCCCTCCCCGGAGGCGGCGGTGCCGACGAGCGTGAGGCTCCGGGCGCGGTTCGTCGTCCGCGCGGCCTCCAGCGCGACCAGCCCGCCGAGGCCGAACCCGACGAGGTGGGCCTTCCGGACGTTCGCGTCCGCGAGGACGGCCACGAGGTCGGAGACGAGCGTCTCGACCGAGTACGGTCCCGCGGGGGCGTCGGAGCGTCCGGCCCCGCGGAGGTCGGTCACGAGGCTCTCGTAGGGGCCGGCGACGGCGGCGTGTTGCCAGCCCCACTGCCACGCGCCGTAGCCCGCGTCGCCGACGAAGGCGACCGTCTCGCCGTCGCCCTCGCTGTCGTAGTACAGTTCGACCCCGTCCGCGACTGCCGTGGGCATACCGGTGGCTCGGCGGGCGAGCGACTTAGGGCGTCCGTCTCGGGCGCGAAAAAGCGAAAACGAAGCGAACTCGCGGGAGCCGCGGGACCGACTCAGGCGTTCAGGACCGTCCGGAGCACGTCGGGGGCCTCGTCGAGCGCGTCGTCGAGCGCGTCCACGTCGGGGCCGCCGCCCTGCGCGAAGTCCGCGGGGCCGCCGCCGCCGCCGCCGACCTTGCCGGCGAGTTCGCCGACGACCTGCCCGGCGTTGATACCCACGTCGTCGGGGACGCCGACGACGAACTGGGCGCTCCCGCCCGCGGCGGAGCCGAGGACGGCGACCTTGCCCTCCTCGACCAGCGCGTTGGCGGTCGCGCGGAGTTCGTCGGCGTCGCCGTCGAGCCGCTGGACGACGACGGGCGTGCCGTCGATGTCGATTTCGTCCGCGCCGGCCGCGGCGCGCGCCTCGGCGAGCTCCGTCTTCAGGCGGTCGATGGTCTTGCCGCGCTCCTTCCACTCGGTGAAGAAGCGCTCGGCCGTCTCGGGCACGTCCGCGGGGTTCACGTCGAGCACGTCGGCCGCGCCGTACAGCGCGTCCTCGGTGCGCTGGGTGGCCTCGATGGCCGCGTCGCCCGCCGCGAAGGCGACGCGCTCGACGCCGTCTTGGACGGGCTCCGTCGTCAGCACCTTGATGGCCCCGATGTCGCCGGTGCGCTTGACGTGGGTACCGCCGCAGGCCTGCACGTCGGTGCCGACGTGGATGAGGCGAATCTGCTCGCCCGGCGGGATGCCGCCCTGATAGAGGTCGAAGCCGTACTTCTTCTCGGCGTCGCGGCGGTCCGGCCACTCCTGTTTGACCGGGATGTTCTGCATCACGATTTCGTTGGCGACGCGCTCTATCTGCTTTACCTCTTCGCGGGTGATGCGCTCGTAGTGGGTCACGTCGAGCCGCGAGCGGTCGACGCCCTTCGACGCGCCGGCCTGCCGGATGTGGTCGCCGAGGACCGTCCGGATGGCGTGGCCGATAACGTGGGTCGCCGTGTGGTGGCGCATGAGCCGACGGCGGCGCTCGGCGTCGAGCTGGCCGCGGACGAACTCGCCCTTACCGGGGTCCTCGTCGGTGCGGTGGAGCACCACGTCGCCCACGATCTGCACGTCGGTCACCTCGACGGTCGTGTCGTCGGTGGCGAGCGAGCCGTGGTCGGCGGGCTGTCCGCCGCCTTCGGGGTAGAACATCGTCTGGTCGAGGACCACGTCGTAGCCCTCCTCGCGCTCGAACACGTCGAGGACGACGGCCTCGAACTCGGTGCGCTCCTGGTCGTCGTAGTAGAGCTTGTCCGTCGCCGGGAGGTCCCCGAGGCGGTCGTCGCGCTCCTCGGCGTCCTCCTCGCCGTCGACCTGCTCGTGGCGGTCGGCGACGAGCGAGTAGAAGTCGTCGGGGATGTCGACGGTCGCGCCGCGCTCCTCGGCGATTTCCTGCACCATGTCGGGCTGGATGCCGTGGGAGTCGTACAGCTCGATGAGTTCGTCGACCGGGATGGGTTCGTCCTTGTCGGCGTAGTCGTCGGCGAGCTGTTGGACCTTGCGGGAGCCGCGTTCGAGCGTCTTTCTGTACTTGCGCTCCTCACTGCGGACGATGTCGCGGATGGTGTCGCGGTTCTGGTAGTCCAGCCGCTCGGCCTGCATGTCCACGAGCTCGTCGAGCGGGGCGTCGACGCCGAGGTTGTCCACGAGGCGCTTCGTGCGTCGGAGGACCATGCGGGCGAGGTAGCCCGTCCCGACGTTCGAGGGGACGATGCCGTCGCCGAACATGTACGCGAGCGTGCGGCAGTGGTCCGCGATGGCGTAGATGTCTTCGAGCGGGCGGAGCAACGCGGTGAGTTCGGCCTCGTCGACGCCGAGTTCGCCCGCGACGCCGGCGCGCGCGGTGGCGAGGTCGTCGATTTCGTCGATGTCGAGGTGGCCAGAGAGCTTCGCCGCGCGGTGGATGAGTTCCTCCTCCTCTTCGGTGTGCTCGATGCCGACGTTGTCCTTCAGGAACTCTATCATGTCGGGGTAGACGGCCTCGTACACCGTCGGCGTCCCCTGTGACACCCACGTCCACCGTTCGAGCCCGTAGCCGGTGTCGACGATGTAGGTGTCCATCGGCGAGTAGGTGTTGCCGTCCTTGAGTTCGTACTCGCCTTCGGGGTCCTGCTTCATCGACATGAAAACGAGGGTGGCGAGTTCCGCGCCGCGGTAGAGGACTTCGAAGGCGGGACCGGCGTTGCCGCCGCCGACCCACGGGTCCTCGATGTAGGTGATTTCGGAGATGTCCGCGCCGAGCGACTCGAAGAACTCGTCGCAGAGGCGGACCGTCTCGTCCTTCCAGTAGACTTCGCCCGAGTAGGCGTACTTGTCACCCGCCTCTTCGCGGGCGTTGAACGCGTGGTGCGCCATCATCTCGAAGGCCATCGTGTGGCGACCGGTCTTGCCCACGTTGTCGATGTCCTGCATCCGGATGCAAGGCTGGGAGACAGTCAGCGGGTTGGCCGGCGGCGGCGTCTCGCCGGACGTGACGAGCGGCTGGAAGTCGTAGATAGATGCCTGCGTCAAGAGCACGTCGTCGCGCCAGCGGTTCGCGGCGACCGGGTAGGGGTCGATGCGCTCGTGGTCGTGTTCCTCGAAGAAAGAGAGGAACTTCTCGCGCATCTCTTCGAGAGTGTACTCCTCGTCGAAGCCGGGGTTGTCGATGAAGGTGTAGTCGTCGGCGGGCGGTTCACCGCAGGTCTCGCGGTCGGGGTCTCGTGTCCAGAAGTGGACGCCCGTCACGGGGCACTGCTTCCGGTAGAAGCCCTCCTCCTCGAAGTAGTCGAGGCGGTACTCCGCTTCGAGTTCGCTCATTGCCAAACTCTGGTCTACCGTCGGGTAAAACAGTTCCGGGAAATGGACGCAGACGCCCGATTCCCCACAATTTCGCCCGCACGGGCCGCGTCGTTCTTTTCCCTCCCGAGCGTACGAGGGGTATGGAACTCGCTTCACTCCGGCGGCGGCCCGCGGTCGAACTGCTCGCGTGGGTCGTCCTCGCGCAACTCGCCGGCGCGCTCGGGAGCGTCTTCACCGTCACCGCCGTGGGGTCGTGGTACGCGACGCTCGCTCGCCCGTGGTTCGCCCCCCCGAACTGGGTGTTCGGCCCGGTCTGGGTGACGCTTTTCACCCTGATGGGCGTCGCCGCGTGGCTCGTCTCCCGGCGCGACCACCCCCGCCGCGAGCGCGCGCTCGCCGTCTTCGTCGGTCACCTCGTCGTCAATGTCGCGTGGTCCGCGGCGTTCTTCGGCCTGCAGTCGCCCGCGGCGGGTCTCGCCGTCATCGTCGTCCTCCTCGCGGCGATTCTGGCGACGATGCGCGAGTTCGTCGCCGTCGACCGACGGGCCGCCGCCCTCCTCGTCCCCTATCTCCTGTGGACGTGCTTTGCCGCCGCGCTCAACTACGGTTTCTGGTCGCTAAACTGAGTAATCAGACGGCAGGGTCGTGTCTCACGGCCGATTCAAACGGCTCGCGGCGTGTTCTTGCTTATTGGGAACATGCCGCAACGATTATAGTTCTCGTTGCCGTTCGATAGGAGGACTGCTGTGCACGCGAGGGACCCAACGGTTTTCGTGGACGACGACTCCGACGATATCGACCTCGGCGACGGGGTCACGGTGGCGTCACCGAGTGACGAGAGCGCCCCGAGCGACGCGGCGTGCGTCGTCGTCACGGGCCCGGACGCGGAGGTTCCCTGCGACGTGCCGACGGTGCTGTACACCGACGCGCCGCCCGAGGACGTCGAGCGGCCCGAGCGATTCGACGCCTACGTCAGCCGCGGCGACCGCGCGGCGCTCGAATCGCAGGTCCGCTGGCTGCTCGCGTCCGCCGACGACGCGGGCTCGGGGCGGGACGCCGAGCGGGCGGTGGAGCCGAGGAACGACCCCGAGTGGGACCGCCTCAAACGGCTCTACGAGGGGACGACGGAGCTCATCGCCGCCGAGACGGTCGAGGAACTGTACGAACGCGCCATCGGACTCACCGAGGACATCCTCGAATTCGACAACACCTCGTTTTTCCGCCACGACGGCGAGGGGTTCTACGTCGTCGCCAACAACGACGACATGGCCGGACTGGGCCCGATACCCAGCGACATGGGCCTGCTCGGGGAGACGCACCGAACCAAACGCTCGTTTCTCGTGGACGACGTGCGCGACCACCCGGAAGCCGACCCCAACGACTCCGCCTATCGCTCGGCGGTGAGCGTCCCCGCGGGCGACGACGGGGTGTTCCAAGCCATCTCCAACGAGGTCGGCGCGTACGACGAGACCGACCTCACGCTGGCCGAACTCCTCGTATCCTACGTCTCCGAGACGAGGAGCCGCATCGAGTCCGAAGCCGCCCTCAGAAAGAGCCGCGAGCAGATAGAGCGACTCCACCGAGGGGCCACCGAACTGGCCGCGGCGACGAGCCTCGACGAACTGTTCGAGCAGACCGTCGAAATCACCGACGACATCCTTGAGTTCGACATCAGCTACGTGGGCGTCGTCGAGGACGGCTACATCGTCCCGGCGGCCATCTCGTCGGACGCGCCGGCCGACGGCGCGGAGCGCGTCCCGCTCGACGACGGCGGCATCGCGGCCGAGGTGTTCCTGTCTGGGACCACGGACATCACGGACGACGTGCGCGACCACCCCGAGGCGCGGCCGGTCAAGCGGATGTACCGCGCCGTCCTGAGCGTTCCAATCGGCGACATCGGCGTCTTTCAGGCGACCGCGTTCACGCCCGCCGCGTTCGACGAGCGGGACGCCGAACTGACCGAACTCCTCATGGCGCACGTCGTGGTCACCGCCGAGCGCATCCGCGCCGAGTCGCGGCTCAGAGACGAGCGCGACCGCTCGACGGCGCTGTTCGAACACGTCTCCGACGCCGCCGTCGCCTACGACGTGGAAGCCGGCGCGGTCACCGTTCGCGACGTGAACCGGGCGTTCCAGTCGGCGTTCGGCTACGACGCCGCCGACGTGGTCGGAAGCGACCTCCTCGGGCGAATCGTCCCGCCGGAGCCGGACCCGGACCCGGTGCCGGAGCCGGGGGCCGACGAGACCATCCCCGAACTCCTCGTCGCCGCCGGCGAGAGCTACCGCGGCGAGGTCCGCCGCCGAACCGACGACGGCGTCCGCGAGTTCATCCTGAACGTCGTCCCGCTGTCGCCCGGCGAGGAGCGCGGGGCGGGGTACGCCATCTACACCGACATCACGGAGCGGAAGACCCGCGAAAGCGAGCTAGAGCGACAGAACGAACGGCTCGAAGAGTTCGCGAACATCGTGAGCCACGACCTGCGGAACCCGCTTTCGGTCGCCCGCGGAAACCTCGACCTCGCCCGCGAGACCGGCGAGGAGACGCGGTTCGACACCGCCGAGCGGGCGCTCGAACAGATGGAACAGCTCATCGACGACCTGCTGTCGCTCGCCCGCCGCGGCCAACTGGTCGACGAGACCGAGCGGGTCGACCTCGGGGCGGTCGCCCGGCAGGCGTGGGCGACGACCGAGACCGCCGACGCCGAGTTGGTCACCTGCCAGTCGGTCGTCGTCGACGCCGACGAGGACCGCCTCGTCGAACTGCTGGCGAACCTGTTTCGGAACGCCGTGGAACATGGTTCCACGGGCAACCAGACTGCGTCTGGTGACGCCGTCGAACACGGCGGTCGCGACGTGCGCGTCGAGGTCGGCGGCGTCGACGGCGGCTTCTACGTCGAAGACGACGGCCCGGGCATCGAGCCCGAGCGCCGCGACGAGGTGTTCGAACCGGGCGAGACGACCGGCGACGACGGCATCGGCTACGGCCTCGCCATCGTCGAATCCATCGCCGAGGCCCACGGCTGGTCGGCTGTCGTGACCTCCGGGACCGCGGGCGGCGCGCGCTTCGAGTTCCGGGCGTGACGGGCGAGTGAAAACGAGCGGAGAGACCGGAGACGACCGGGGACCGCGGCGGTCGGCGCGGCCGGTTCAGTGTACCGAGTTCAGTTCTGCGAGAGCGCGAGCGACGCGAGGAGCGCTTCGAGTTGGACCTGCTCGTTCGCCCCCTCGGAGATGCGGTAGTCGGCCTCGCCGATGCGCTCCATGAGGCGGACGGCCTCGCGCTCGTCGAGGTCGAACTCCCAGACCGAGCGGTGGAGCTGGTCGATGATGTCGCCGCCGGCCATCCCGGTGTCGACGATGAGCGTCTCCAACTGCTTGCGCGCGGCCGTGAACTCGCCGTCGATGGCGTCCCGGACCATCTTCTCGATGTCCTCGGGGCGGGCGGTCGAGGTAATCATGTAGACGGCCTCCTCGTCGACGACCTCGCCGGTCGTCGCGGCGGCCTGCAGGGAGTTGATGGCGCGTCGCATGTCGCCGCCGGCGGCGTAGACGAGCGCGTCGAGACCGTCCTCGGTGACCTCGATGTCCTCGGCCGCGGCGATGTCGCGGACCTGTTCGGCGACGGCGTCGTCGCCGAGCGGGGAAAATCGGAACACCGCGCAGCGCGACTGGATGGGGTCGATAATCTTCGAGGAGTAGTTACACGAGAGGATGAAGCGCGTGTTGTCGGAGAACTGCTCCATCGTCCGGCGGAGCGCCGACTGCGCGTCGTTCGTCAGCGAGTCGGCCTCGTCGAGGAAGATGACGCGGTAGTCGTGGCCGCCGAACGACGAGCGCGCGAAGTTCTTGATGCGGTCGCGGACCACGTCGATGCCGCGCTCGTCGGAGGCGTTGAGTTCGAGGAAGTTGCCGCGCCAGTCGTCGCCGTAGATGGCGCGGGCGATGGCCGTCGCGGAGGTGGTCTTGCCGACGCCCGCCGGCCCCGCGAACAGGAGGTGCGGCAGATCGTCGCGCTCGATGTAGCTGCGCAGGCGCTCGACGATGTCGTCCTGTCCGTAGACGTCGTCGAACGTCTGCGGTCGGTACTTCTCGATCCAGATTTCACGACCCGCCGGGGCGTCGCCCGACTCCGCGGCCTCGCTCATATCCGTTCTACCGACCGCCCCGCACATAAACCGTGCGAGACGGAGAGCGCCCTCGGCCGACGCCGAGCCGACGGACTGAAACCCGCGCCCGACCCACGAGCGACCATGAACGTGACCGTCGAGGTCGTCGGCGAGGAGACCAGCGAGGTCGCCGTCGGCGACGGCGGGACCTACGCGGACCTCGTGCGGGCGGTGGACCTCAGCCCCCACGAGGTGACCGTCCTCGTCGACGGCCGCCCCGTCCCCGAAGACCAGCCCGTCGAGGTCGACCGCGTGAAGGTGCTCCGCCTCATCAAAGGCGGGTAGTCGGCGCATGGACGACACCGAGAGAGACCGTGCGGCCGACGGAGTCGACGACGCCACCACAGTCCGCGAGGGCGACCCCGACGAACTGGTGGCCGTGATGCGCGTGTTCGACGCCGGGCTTTTGGAAGCCGACGCGGGCAAGGTCCGCGACCGACTGGCCGCCGGCGACTGCCTCGTCGCCGAGGCGTCAGGTCGGGTCGTCGGCGCGCTGGTGCTCGACGGCGACTACGTCGACGCCGTGGCCGCCTCGCCGAGTCGTCGCGGTCGGGGCGTCGGAACCGAACTCGTCCGGGCGGCGCTCGACCGTCGGGGCCGACTCGTCGCCGACTTCGACGGGGGCGTCAGGCCGTTCTACGAGTCGTTCGGATTCGATATCGAGGAGCGGGACGGCGGGGAAGGACGGTTTCGCGGCGTCCTGCGCGACGAGTGACGGCCGCGCCGCCGACTCCGGAAGATGATAATAGTTAACAACCGACACAGATTTACCCGCCGGTCGTCAAGGGCTAGGGAGTCAAGCCCATGGCAAAGCGAGACCGGAGCGACCGTATCCTGACCGATTGGGACCGCGTTTTCGATGCGCTCGCGGACCCGTCGCGCCGCTACGTGCTGGAGTATCTCAACGACCGGTCGGAGCCGGCGACGGTCTGGGACCTCGCGGTCGCCCTCGCGGTGCGGACGACCGACCTCCCGCCCGACGAGGTGGACATGCAGGTCGTCCAGCAGGCCGAGGTCGGCATCGTCCACATCCACCTGCCGAAGCTTCGGGCCGCGGACCTCGTCGAGTCGGCGGGCGACGGCGTCTCGCTGACCGAGCACGCGGAGACGCTCCCGCTTTTCACGCCGGCGTACCGCGGGGTCGTCAGGCCGGTCGGCGACGAAGAAGAGAGACGAGAGCTCTGAGGGCGGTCCGCTCAGACGAGCGGTTCGACGAGTTCGCGGCCGGCGTCGAGGAGCGACGACACCGCGTCTTCGCTCCCGGCTTCCGCGTAGACGCGCATCTTCGGCTCCGTCCCCGAGGGGCGGACGAGGAGCCACGAGCCGTCTTCTAAGAGGAGTTTGAAGCCGTCGAGCGTGACGACCTTGGCGATGTCGCGGCCGGCGACCGTCTCGGGGAGCACGTCCTCAAGGTCGTCGATGACGCGCGCCTTCTCGGAGTCGGGGCAGGCGACGCTTATCTTGTCGGCGACGATTTCGCCGTGTTCGGCCTCGATGCGGTCGAGGCGGGCGTCGAAGTCCTCCTCGGCGGTCGCGGCGGCCGCGAGCAGGCCCATGAGGACGCCGTCCTTCTCGCGGACGTGCCCGCGGACGGAGAAGCCGCCGGACTCCTCGCCGCCCATGAGCGCGTCGTGCTCGCGCATGCCGTCGGCGACCCACTTGAAGCCGACCGCGGTCTCGAACACCTCCTCGCCGTGGGCTTCGGCGATGCGGTCGATGAGGAACGTGGTCGAGACGGTCCGGATGGCCGGCCCGGAGTCGGATTCGAGCAGGTAGTCGTAGACGGCGGCGAAAAAGAGGTTCTCGTCGAGGACGCCCCGGTCGGGCGTGGCGATGGCGATTCGGTCGGCGTCGCCGTCGTTGGCGACCCCGAGGTCCGCGTCGTGTTCGGCCATCGCCTCGGCGAGGCCTTCGAGGTTATCCGCGGAGGGCTCCGGCGAGATGCCGCCGAAGTCGGCGTCGCGTTCACAGCGCAGGCGGACGACCTCCGCGCCGGCGGCTTCGAGGAGCGCGTCGGTGACGCCGCGACCGCTGCCGTGCATGGCGTCGTAGACGACCGTGAGACCCGAGAGGTCGTCGCCGACGAGGTCCATCGCGTGGTCGGCGTGCGGGGAGACCACGTCCACGCGCTCGACGGTGCCGCGCTCGGACTCGGGCAGGAGGTCCGGTTCGGCGAGTCGCTCGGCGACCGCGTCGGTCACGTCGGGGAGCGCCGGCGCGCCGTCCGAGGGGATGAACTTCACGCCGTTGTACTCCGGCGGGTTGTGCGAGGCCGTGACCATGAGCGCCCCCGAGAGGCCGCGCTCGGCGATGGCGTAGGCGACGAGCGGGGTCGGACAGTCCCGCTCCGGCAGGAGCACGTCGAAGCCGTTGCCGGCGACGACCTCCGCGAGCGACTCCGCGAAGCCGGGGGAGGTCTCGCGGGCGTCGTAGCCGACGAGCACCGGCGCGGTGAACCCCTCGTCGGCGAGGTAGTCCGCGACCGCCTGTCCGACGACGCGGACCCGGTCGTCGGTGAAGGTGTCCAGCGTGGCGCGCCACCCGTCGGTCCCGAATGAGATTTCGTCCATACGCGAACCACTCCGCGGCGGGGCAAAAAACTACGTTACGAACCAAATAGAGTCGGGCCGTGCGGCGGCGGCGACCCGGTGGGAACACGCCGACCGCGACGCGACCGCGACGCGACTCCGACGCGGTCCCGACTCGCTCACGACTCGACGAGTCGCAGTTTCTCCCGGCGACGGAGCTGTTTGATCTCGTACTCGCGGGACATCGCCGCCGACTTCGAGTCGAACTCCTCGACGTGGACGAGTTCGACCGGGGTCCGGCCGCGGGTGTACTTCGCTCCCTCGCCGGCGTCGTGTTCGGCGACGCGTCGCTCCACGTCGGTCGTGTATCCGGTGTACAGCGAGCCGTCGCTACACTCGATGACGTAGACGAAGTGCACGAGAGAATGGTTCAGGGGCGCGGGTATGAACCCTGCGCCCGACCTCGCGCACGGGGAGTTGGCTTCGCGTGGTGGTCTTTTGTCGCTTCAGTGGTCATGCGGTGCGGGCACGCTGTCGAGCGACCTCCGCGATACCCGCGTTCGCCGAGCAGTTGGGACAGGCGAGAACCTGACCGTCCTTGTCGGCGAACACGCGTGCGAAGCGCTCGGAGACGTGTGACCCGCAGTGGTCACAGACTGGCATTGTTGCGGTCCGGCAGCCACCAAGCCGGTGTATGCCACACGGTACCCCACCCATATGAGGGCTTCGCGCGTGTGCGTACGCACGCGAAATCGCGCACGACCACGAGGGGCACAAGTAGTCGACGACGAGGGAACAGACAGCGCCCGGTCAGGCGTCGTCGCCGCGGGCGTCGGCGACCGCGCGGGCGATGAGTCCGGCCTGCGCGCCGGCGATGTAGCCGGCGTCGACGTTCACCGCGGAGAGGACGGTACACGACTGGAGCATCCCGAGGACGGCCGCCTCGCCGTCGCCGCCGTGGCCGTAGCCCGTCGAGACGGGCAGGCCGATGACCGGCGTGTCGACGAGGCCGGCGACGACCGTGGGGAGCGCGCCCTCGCGGCCGGCGGCGACGACGACCACGTCGGCCTCGCGGAGCGTGTCGAGGTTGTCGAGCACGCGGCCGAGGTGGGCGACGCCCACGTCCTCGATTCGCTCGACGGCCGCGCCCATCTCGCGGAGGACGGCGGCCGCCTCGCCCGCGGCCTCGGCGTCGGAGGTGCCGCCGGTGGCGATGGCGACGGTCGCGTCGAGGTCGGGGCGCTCGAACTCCGGGGCGGCCGCGACGACCGTCTTCGCCCGGGCGTCGCGGTCGATGTCGGCGTCCGGGAGGGCGTCGGCGACGGCCTCGGCGTGGGCGGTGTCGGCCCGAGTGACGAGCGCCCGGCCGCTGGTCTCGACCGCCGCGACGGCAAGCGTGGCCGTCTCGTCCGGCGTTTTTCCCTCCGCGAGAATCGCTTCGGGGACGCCGCGCCGGGTCTCTCTGGCGGCGTCGAACCGTCCGGCGTCTGTCGTCGCGTACCCGGAGAGTCGTACCTCGGCCTCGGCGGGCGAGAGCGAACCGTCCGCGACCGCCTCCAAGATGTCGCGCATGCCCGCACGTTGGCCCGAGGCGTACTCATACCCGTCGTTCCGCCCTCGCGGGGGCAAAGCATATATAAGTGGAGATTGTTCCCGAGAAATCCGTCCTCATAGAAGCGCCATAACCCCCAAATCCGGCGGTATTAACGTCCAATATAGGAAAGTTTATTAAAGGAGAATCGGTAGAACATTCTGTATGGCAGACCTCATTGTCAAGGCAGCCGTCAAGGAAGCGCTCAAGGACAAGAACGTGGCCTCGGACTTCTACGACGCTCTCGACGAGGAAGTCAAGGAGCTTCTCGAAGACGCTGCTCGCCGCGCTGAGCAGAACGACCGTAAGACGGTCCAGCCCCGCGACCTGTAAACTCGGTCTTTAGACCTCTCGTTCTTTTATCGCCGCCCGACGAGCGCCGGCTGTGCCCCCCGAAGGAAGTCGACTCGCCCCGCGAGTCGAGCCGGTCGAAGGCGTCCGTTCGAGCGCCGGACCACTCGGTCAGTCCCAGACCCGTTCGAGCGCCGGACCAACCGAGTCAGAACTCGGTCACGTCGACGCCGTCGTCGGTGCCGACGTAGACCGCGTCCGCGAGGCCGACGAAGATGCCGTGTTCGACCGCACCGGGGAGCGACGCGAGGGCGGCCGCGAGCGACTCGGGGTCCGAAATCGTCCCGAACTCGCAGTCGAGAACGAGGTTCCCGTTGTCGGTGACGACGGGGCCGTCCTTGCGCTCTGCTCGGCGGAGCGCCGCCTCGCCGCCGAGGTCCGAGACGCCCGCCGCGACGGTCGTCCGCGCCGACGGAAGCACCTCGATGGGCACGGCGTGTGAGAGCGTCTCAGCGGTCTTCGAGGGGTCCGCGATGACGAGGAATCGGTCGGCGAAGGCGTCGACCACCTTCTCGCGGGCGTGGGCCGCGCCGCCGCCCTTGACGAGCGCGCCGTCGGTCGTCGCCACCTGGTCGGCCCCGTCGATAGCGAGGTCGATGGCGTCCACCTCGTCGAGGTCGGCGACGGGGATGCCGCACTCGCGGGCGAGTTCGCGGGCCGCGAAGGAGGTCGGGACGCCCCGAACGTCAAGGCCGTCGGCGACGCGGTCGCCGATGGCGCGGATGGCGAAGGCGGTGGTGCTGCCGGTGCCGAGGCCGACGACGGTCCCGTCTTCGACCGCTTCGACCGCCGCCGCCGCGGCGCGGCGCTTCTGCGCGTCGGTTCCGCCGGTAGTCTTCATGGCTCAGTCGACTCGGTCGGCGAGTAAAAATGGTCCTGAACGCGGCGCGTCAGAGCCGGTCTAAGACCGCGTCCGCGTCGTAGGCGAGCGAGATGGCGCGGGTGCGGCCGCGTCCCTCGATTTCGGTGTAGCGCGCCTCGATGACGCCCAGTTGGTCCAGTTTGTTCACGAGCTCGGAGTAGCGCGTGTAGCCGAGGTCGGTCTCCTCGTTGAACGCGTCGTACACCGCGCCGGCGCGCTCGCCGTCGTACTCGGCGACGACCCGGACGAGTTCGCGCTCGGGGTCCGAAAGCCCTTGCAGACACCGCGAGAGGTGGACGTACTTCGACTTGTCGTAGGCCGCTTCCACGTCCTCCATGTCGACCGTGCGGGAGGCGCGCATCTCGGCGTGGAGCCCGGCGCGACGGAGCAGGTCGATGCCGACCCGGAGGTCGCCGCTGTCGGCGGTGAACTCCGCGACCTGGTCGAGTTCGGGCGCGCCGATGACGTCCTCGTGGAAACCGCGTTTCGACCGGCCGCGGAGGATATCGACGATTTCGTCCACGTCGTAGCGGGGGAAAAACACCTCCTCGGGCCGGAAGACGCTCTGGACGCGCCCGTCGAGTTCGTCGATGACGTCGAGCGAGAGGTCCGACGAGATGATGATGACGCCGATGCGCGCGCCGGAGTGCGCCTCGTGGGCGCGTAACAGCGAGTAGAGCGTGTCGGACGCCTCGTTCTCGTAGAACAGGTAGTTCACGTCGTCGAGCGCGACGACGAGCACCTCGTCGTCCTCGACGAGGCGGTCGGTTATCTGGCCGAACAGCTTCTTGAACGAGATGCCCGACGACGGGGGTTCGTACTCGAAGATGTGCTCGAAGACGCGCGAGAACACCGCGTAGCGGGTCGAGTCGACCTGGCAGTTCACCCGGACGGTCCGGACGCCCGACTGCGTGCCCAACTCGCCGAACAGTTTCTGGACCGCGGTGGTCTTGCCCGTCCCCGGCGGCCCGCGCACCATCGTGTTCAGGGGGCGAGAGCCGCGGACCGCGGGCCGAAGCGCGTACTTCAGGCTCCGCAGTTGGCTCTCGCGGTGGTTGAACGTCTCCGGAACGTGGTCGATTTCGAAGACGTGTTCGTCGCGGAACACCGTCTCGTCCCACGACAGCATCCCCTCTTCGGGGTCCTCCCTCATCGAGTAAAGTACCACGCGCGGGGGACTTAATCGTTTACCGCGGCGGCGTCCGACGGGGGGCGGACGGACGCGTTGTCTCGACGCGTCCCGGACGCGTTCAACCGCCAACCACCGGAACCGAGCCACAATAGTTAATTTTCCAACAATGGATGCGCAGTCATGGCAACTCGCATACAACTCGCCGCGCTGCTCGTCTCGCTTGCGCTCGTCGGGGGCGGCGTGCTCGGGTTCGGTTTCGTCGCTGACGAAGACTACAGCTATCGATACGAGGGGCAACTGTCGGAGACGCCGGAGACGGTTCCCCCGCTGTACAGCGAACTCTCGCAGTCGGAACAGCGGGCCGTGGACCGCGCCCTCGCCGGCGAGGTGCTTCGGTTCGAAGACGACCCCGGGAACCTCCCGGGACTCGTCGAGCGCGACGGCACCTACCACGCGTTCGAGTTCGACGCGACCATCGACTACACCGCCCCGACGACAGCGGTTCATTCGTCGCCGTACTGTTCGGCGCGGTCGGCGTCGTCGCCACGGTCCGGTGGGAGGTCGCGAGCCGGTACGTCACTTACTGAAGGAGCCGAACGATTCGGTAGCCGATGGCGACGAGCAGAATCAGCCCGACCGCGCCGATACCGAGCACGACCGGCGAATCGGCGGTCTGCGAGAACGCACCCAGCGCCGGGAGCACGAAGGCGGACAGCACGAGGAACCCGCCGAACACCAGAAACAGCAGGTACACCGCGGTCCCGAGCACGTCCCAGATGGCGTTTTTCGTGGCGTGGTAGACGAGGTCGTACTGCTGTCGTTCCTCGGGGGAGAGCGAATCGGAGGGCACGGGCGGAGTTGTCGGCGAGTCAAGATAAATCGTGCGTCGCCGCGGGCGAGGGCGTCAGTCGAACTTCTCCAGCAGTCGTCCGTAGAAACTCGTCTCGTTCTCGCCGGCCAGTTTCTCCACGATGAGCTCCGGGGTCGAACGCGCGAGGTGGTCCTTCACGGGCGAGCGGTTGACGACGAGTTCGCCGTCTTCCAGCCCGACCGCCTCGATGCCGTCGACCGCGACCGACACGTCCGCCGCCTCTCGGATGCCGCCGGCGAGGTGCGAGACGAACACCGCGGCCGCGCCCTGTTCGGCGAGTTCTTCGAGGATGCCGGCGATGATTTTGGCCGACGCGCCGGGTTCGGTGATGCTCTCCAGTTCGTCCACGAGGACGAGTCGGTCGGCCGCGCCGTCGGTGAGCGCGGCGAAGTCGCGGAGCGTGCTCTCGAACGCGCCGGCGTCGAGCGTTCCCTGCGACTTGGCGTAGTAGTGGAGTTCGGAAAACCGCGAGAGCCGGACCGACTCGGCGGGCACGGGAAGCCCCATGTGCGCGAGGACGACGACGAGCCCCACGAGGTCGAGCGTCGAGGTCTTGCCCCCGCTGTTGACGCCCGACAGGAGCGTGACGCCCGACACCTCGTAGTCCACCGGGTCGACGTCCGCGAAGTCCACGTCGAGGAGGGGCGAGCGGCCGGCCTCGATGGCGAACGACCCGGCTCCGTCGTTTCCGGCCGCGCCGGTGAACTCGGGGAAGACGCAGTCGAAGTCGCGGGCGAACCGCGAGACGGCGAGGCGCACGTCGAGTTCGAGCGCGTCGCGGACCAGCGTCTCGACGGGGTCGCGCAGGTCGCCGAGGTCGGCGGCGAGGTCGGCTTTCAGCTTCGCGGCGCGGCGGTCGCGGGCGGCCTTCAGTTCGGTTCGGAGGCGGCCGACCGCCTCCTCGTCGTGGCCGAGCGGGAACGACGGGTCCTCGGGGAAGACGCGCTCCGTGAGGTCGGCCTCGCCGGGGCGGAGCGACAGCGACTCGACGAGGTGGTCGCGGGCGGCGGCCAGCGCCTCGTCGAACTCGTCTTCGAGTTCGCGCGACAGCAGGGAGTCGACGCGCGCGCCCTGCTCGACGAGAGACAGGAAATCTGTCCCTTCGATGGTCACGTCGCGCTCTCGAATCGCGTCGCGGAGGCGGTCGTTGGCGACCGATTCGGCGGTCGAGACGGCGGTGTCGAGGTCGTCGACCGCGTTCGAGAGGCGTTCGAGTTCGTCGTCGCCGAGGACGGTCCCGTCTTCGGCCAGTCGGGAGAGCGCGTCGCGGAGGGCGGCGAGGTCACAGGGCGGGTCGAGACCGGCGGTTTCGTGGACCGCGGCGGCCGCCTCCAGGGCCTCGCGGTTCGCGGCGAAGAAGGCGAGCAGTCGCTCGGGGACGACCTCGTCGGTCCGCTCGGCGGCGTCGGGGAGCACGCGCACGTCGCCGTCGACGTCGATGCCGGCGAACGACTCGTCCAGCACGACCACCGTCGAGTACGACCGCGCGAGTTCGGCGATGTCGCGGCCGTTCTCGACGACCTCGATGGAGAGTTCGGGGAACGCCTCCTTGGCGGCGGCGTAGCGCTCCGCGTCGGCGGTGGCGAGACAGCGCTCGCGGACGCGACGCGGTTTCGGGTCCGCGAGGGGTTCGACGCCCGACAGCGCCGCGAGCACGTCGGGGTCGGGGTCGAGGTCGGTCGCGTCGGCGGCGAACGCCCGGACCTCCTCGATGCGCGAGGCCGACCCGGTGGGAAACAGCGTCTCCAGTCGCTTCTCGGCGTACGTCGTGACTGTCCGCGCCTGCAGGAGACCGAGCGCGTCGCGGTAGAGTTCCGAGGCGCGGTCGGTGGCGAGGAAGCCGCCGGGGTCGCCGTGGTCGCGGCGAATCGCCCCGCGGGCGATGGCCGCCGCCCGGCCCTCCGTGAGCCCCGGTGCCCGCGCGAGCGCCGCCACGTCGCCGTCGGTGAGCGCTCGCTCGGCGTCGTCGAGTTCCGCGAGCGCGGCGGCGGTCTTCTCGCCGACGCCCGGGATGGTCTCGAAGTCCATTCGGCCGGACCTATCGCGGCATAGGACAAAAAGTCGCGGGGTGGTGACCGCGGGACGTCGCGCGGGTCGCGCCCGCAGAGAGAGCGTCTGTCGCGGCCGGTTCGCCGACTCGTGGGGCCTTCGCGGTCGTTCGCGCCGGGGGCGAGGGGCTTTTGCCCGTCGGCCGGGAAGGGAGGCCATGAGCGAGCGAGACGTCGCGGCGAAGGCCGACGCAGTACGCGAGGCGCTCGCGGAGCGCGAGAGCGTCCTCATCGCCTTTTCGGGCGGCGTGGATTCCAGCGTGGTCGCGGCACTCGCCCACGACGCGCTCGGCGAGAACGCGATCGCCTGCACCGCGAAGAGCGAGACCCTGCCGGACGCCGAGTTGGACGACGCGAAGCGCGTCGCCGAGGAGATCGGCATCGAACACCTGACCGTCGAGTTCTCCGAACTGGACAACCCCGACTTCGTCGCCAACGACGACGACCGGTGTTACCACTGCCGGACGATGCGCCTCGGCCGGATGTACGAGGCCGCCCGCGACCGCGGCATCGAGGCCGTCTGCGACGGGACGAACGCCTCGGACCCCGGCGAGGGCCACCGCCCCGGCCTCCGCGCCGTCGAGGAGTTGGAGGTGCTGTCGCCGCTTCTCGCCCACGACATCACGAAAGAGGAGGTCCGCGCCATCGCCGACGACTACGACCTGTCGGTCGCCGACAAGCCCTCGATGGCCTGTCTCTCCTCGCGGATTCCGACCGGGCTCGAAGTCACCGAGGAACGGCTCTCGCGGGTCGAGCGCGCCGAGACGATTCTCCGGACGTGGGGCTTCGAGCAGTTCCGCGTCCGCGACCACGACGGCCTCGCCCGCATCGAAGTCGCGCCGGAGGAACTCGACCGCGCCCTCGACGCCGACTTCGTCCGCGCCGCCCGCGACCACCTGAAGGACGCCGGCTTCGACCACGTCACGCTCGACCTCCACGGCTACCGGACCGGGAGCGTCAGCCCCGCCGCCGAGGGGAACGCCGACGACGACCTCCTCGTGGACGACGTGTTCGCGCAGGACTACCCGATGCGGAAGTAAGCGGAACGCGAGGGAGCGAGAAAGCGCGAGCGCCGCGACCGCCCCGAAAACCGACCGCAGAACGCTTACGTCGTCAGAAATCGCGTCTCGTTCTCGGCGACGACGTGGACGAGCGGTTCGTCGCCGTCGTCGCTCAGTTCGACTTCGAACTCGCAGATACCGCCGTTGTCGAGCGGTTGCGACAGCATCGACTCGACGATGTCGAGTCCCTTCACCTCGCCGAGCGACAGCCGAATCGGCGCGCCGTGGCTGACGACGAGCACCGTCTCGTCGGGGGCGAGCGAGTCGGCGAGGCCCTCGCGGGCGTTGAGGACGCGCCGGCGGACCTCGACGAGGCTCTCGCCGCTCGGGGGGCGTTCGCGGGCGGCGGGCGTCCCGACCGCCGAGAGGGAGTACTGCGGGTACCGGTCCGTGAGTTCGTCGAATTCGAGCCCCTGAAACGACCCCACGTCGCGCTCGCGCCACGCCGAGTCGAGGACGGGTTCGACGCCGAGTTCGCGGGCGACGGGGCGGGCGGTCTCTTGGGCGCGTTCGATGTCGGAGGAGACGAGGCGGTCGACCTCGTAGGTGTCCGCGACGTGGCGCGCGAGGGCGTCGGCCTGCGCGCGGCCGCGCTCGGTGAGCGACACAGGGGCCCACCCCTGTACGCGCCCGGCGCGGTTCCACGTCGTCTCGCCGTGTCTGGCGAGAAGGAGGGTTGCCATACGTCCGTCTCTCTCCTCACCGGCAATGAACGTTCCGCGCGAGATTCACGGTCTCGGCGCGCCAACTGTTAGGTATGGCACACGAACTCGCCACGAGTATCGAGATAGACGCGCCGCCCGAACGGGTGTGGGAGACCCTCGTCGATTTCGACCGCTACCCCGAGTGGAACCCGTTCATGCGAATCGCCGGGCGGCCGAACGAGGGCGCGACGCTCACCGTCCACCTGCGACCGCCGGGCGGCCGCGAGTCGGTGTTCGAACCCGACGTGGTCCACTGTGAGAAGTACCGCGAACTGCGCTGGCTGGGCCACCTCGTCTCTCCGGGGCTGTTCGACGGCGAACACCGGTTCCGCCTCGAACCGCTCGACGGCGGCGAGCGCACGCGCTTCGAGCAGTCCGAGACGTTCTCGGGCGTCCTCGCCGGACTCCTGTTGCGGTTCGTCGGCGAGCGGACCCGGGCGGGGTTCGTCGCCATGAACGAGGGACTGAAGACGCGCGTCGAGGGCATGGTCGCGGCCGAGAAGCGGGAGGCGACGGAGTCGACGGACACGGCGTGATTCCCCGCGGTCTCGGGGATTCGGCGCGTTACAGCGACTCGCCGCAGAAACGGCAGGTGTCCCTCCCTGACTCCTCCAACGAGTGGCAGTTCGGACAGGTGACGGTCTCGGTGCGGACGGAAGGGACGCCGTTCGGCGACGCCGACTGACCGGCCGCGCGGCGACCAACCCCGGGTTCGTCGCGCCCGAGGTTGAGGTACAGCGCCAAGCCGAGAACCCCGCCGACGAACACCGAGAAACCCCAGAGGAAGGCGTTGTGCGAACTGTGCCTGGTCGCGTCGATGCCGGCCCAGACGCTCACGACGAACCAGAGCGGGAGGGCGACCACCGACAGGGCGGCGAGGTCGGCCATCATATAGATATTCTAACCATTCTAAGATAGGTCTTCTGAACGGTCGGCGGTCGGCGGAAACGAGGAGGAGCGAACCGGCCGGGAGAGAAACGAGAGAAACGAGAAGCCGGTCAGTTCCCGGTCCAGCGCAGGGCCGCGAGCGTCCCCTCGAACAGGACGATCATCGTCGCGCCGATGATGATGGGGGCCATCCCGGTCGGATCGGGGCTGACGAGGAACGCGAGGCCGAGGAACGCGCCCCAGAACAGCAGGCGGCGGTCTTCGAGCCACCGCCGGGTGACGAGGTTCATCATGATGGCCAGTTCCACGAACAGCGGAATCTGGAAGACGACCGCCATGTAGCCCATCAGAATGAGGATGAGGTTGAACGTCTCTTTGAGACCGAACGCGACGACCGCGGTCCCCTCGGTGTAGGAGGTGAAGTACGCGAAGATGGCCGGGAGCACCACGAAGTGCGCGAAGAGGACGCCGACGAGCGCGAGGATGAGGCTCGTCGGGACGGCCGCGAGGTAGTATCTGCGCTCTTTCGGATAGAGGCCGGGGCGCATGAACAGGTACGTCTCGTAGACGAACACGGGGAGGCCGATGACGGTCCCGGCGAGGCCGGCGACCTTCAGTTTGGTGAGGATGAGTTCGAGCGGGCCGTAGAGTCGCGGCCGGCGGTCGACGATGGTCTCCGCGCCGGGGATGTGGGAGTTCCAGAGGAAGTTGATAACGTCGGTCGCGCTCGGGATGTGGACGCCGAAGGCGGCCTGCGTGTCGACCAGCGCGTTGAGGATGTCCGCGCCGGGGAACAGCACGAGCGTAATCGCGCCCGCGACGCCGAGGACGACCGCCAACCGGCGAATCATCTCCTCGATGTGCGCGGTCAGCGGCATCTCCTGGTCGCTTTCGGGGGCCTCGCCGACGAGCCCGCCGACGTCCTCGTCGTCGAAGTCGTCCTCGGCGGGCGCGGGCGACGGGGCCACGCCGCTCACCTCGTCCTCGCCCGAGAGAGCGGGACTCGCACCGTCGGGCGCGGGGTCCGGGCCGGCGGCGTCGGCCGGCCCCTCGCGCGAATCGTCGTACGTCCCCTCGGGGACGTGCGAGGTGTGTTCATCGTCGGCGAGGAGACGAGGCTCGTCGGTGTCGTCAGTGTCGTCGGCGTCGTCGCTGTCGTCCGAGTCGTCAGTGTCGTCGGCGTCGTCGCTGTCGTCAGTGTCGTCCGAGTCGTCGGCGTCGTCCGAGTCGTCGGCGTCGTCCGAGTCGTCGGCGTCGTCAGTGTCGTCCGAGTCGTCAGCGTCGTCGCTGTCGTCGGTTCCGTCGGTATCGCCGTCCGTCTCGTCGGGAGCGTCGTCGCCCTCGCCGTCGTCGGACCCGTCGGTAACGGTCTCGTCTCGCGGGGTGACTCGACCGTAAACCGGACCGTCGGACGACGAAGACGCGTCGTCGGCGTCGTCGGCGTCGTCCGAGGCGTCCGTCTCGTCGTCGGCCGCAGAGAGCCCTGCGTCGCGCTCCTCGTCCGCCATTCAGGTGTCCTACGCTTCCGGCCAGTTATAGGTCTTTTCGCATCGCGCCGAGGAGGTGCGTCGAGAGGGTCGAACTCACGCCCGCGGTGAAAAAGATTGATAACCGCCAGACTGCTTTCGCCACGTACGTATGTCCAGCGCCCTCGACGAGGACACCCAACAGACCATCGCGGCGGGCCGCGAGACCGCCGGTGCGATGCTCCGCGCGGCGCAAAAAGACCTCCAGAAGGTCTTCATCGTCTTCCTCGTCGGGTTCCTCGGCACGTTCTACGCGCTCCGACTCTACGTCTGGGGGTTCTTCCGGGGCGTGACCAAAGCGCAGATGGACGCCAGCGTCGCCGGCGACGTCAGCATCATCGCCCAGACCCCCTTCGACGTGATTCTCTTGCAGGCCAAAATCGGCCTCGTCGTGGGGGTGCTCTTCGCGGTCCCGCCGTTCATCTACGTCTCTCGGGACGCGCTGAAAGCCCGAGGCGCGTGGCCCAAATCGCCCGTCGCGCCGTGGAAACTCGCGCTCATCGGACTGACGATGGTCGTGCTGTTCGCCGCGGGCGTCGCCTACGGCTACTTCGTCTTCTTCCCGTTCACGTTCGCGTTCCTCGCCCAGAACGCGATTTCCGCCGGCTTCACCCCGAGCTACTCCATCGTGAAGTGGGCGCAGTTCATCTTCCTGCTCACGCTCTCGTTCGGCCTCGCGAGCCAGCTCCCGCTCGCGATGACCGGCCTCTCGTACGCCGAAATCGTCCCCTACGAACTGTTCCGCGACAAGTGGCGGCACGCCGTCGTCGGCATCTTCGCCTTCGGCGCGCTGTTCACGCCGCCGGACCCGTTCACCCAAATCATGTGGGCGGTGCCCGTCATCTCGCTGTACGCGTTCAGCCTCTATCTCGCCCGCGTGGTCGTCACGGCCAAGCGGGGGAGCGAGAAGATGGACGTCAAGGCGACGGCGGCCCACCACTGGAACCTCCTCGCGGGCGTCGGCGTCGTCGGCGGCCTCCTCGTCTACGCCTTCTACGAGTACGGCGGCGTCGAACTCGCGAACGCCGGCCTCGCCGCGGTCGGCAGCGACTACGTGTTCCTCGTCCCCGGGTCGCAACTCTCGCTAGGCGCGTTCGTCGCCGCCGGCGTCGTCGTCGGCCTCGTGTTCGGGCTCGCGTACCTCGTCTACCGCGACATCGAACGACTCGAACGGACCGAAGTCGGCGTCGGCGACCCATCGAAGCTCGACCTCTCGGCGCTCGACGTGGCTGGCGTCCGCGCCGCGCCGCCGGAGGTCTTCGCCGACCGCGACGAAGACGAGATTATGAGCCTCGCGTCGGCCGCCATCGACGACGGCGACAAGGCCAAAGCGCAGGCCCTCATCGACCGATTCGACGAGGCCGAAGCGGACCGCGAGGCCGAGGCGGCCGACGCCGAAGACGAGCCGGGCGCACTCGAAGACCGGACGACCCGCGCGGGCGGCGCGTTCTTCTCCGAACTGACCGAGGGCGAGACCGACGAGGACGACATCGGCGGCTACTACACCGACATCGCGTTCATCGTCGATTCGCTCACCTCGCGGGCGTTCTGGGTCGTCGGCTGGTTCATGCTCGTCCTCGCGGTGACGTTCGGCTGGCTCTACACCGGCGGTATCAGGGACGTCTACGACGACTTCCTCGGGCGACTGCCCGCGGCCGTGCGGCCCGAGGAAGTGCTCAACGTCGTCGCGCTCCACCCGATGGAGGCGCTCATCTTCGAGGTGAAGTTCTCGACGATTCTGGCCGTGCTGGCGACGCTCCCGCTCGTCGCGTACTTCGCGTGGCCCGCGCTCCGCGAGCGCAACATCATCCGCCAGCGCCGCCGGACCGTCTTCCTGTGGACCGGCGCGCTCGCCGGCGGCCTCCTCGGCGGCTTCGCCCTCGGCTACAGCTACGTCGCGCCGACGGTCATCACGTTCCTCGTCGAGGACGCGCTCGCGGCGAACATGATAATCTCCTACCGCATCACCAACTTCTTCTGGCTCATCTTCTTCACCACCGCGGGCATCGGCCTCCTCGCCGACGTGCCCATCCTGATGGTGCTTCTCAACACCGCCGGCGTCAGCTACCGGATGATGCGGAAGCGCTGGCGCGAGGTCACGGTGTTCATACTCGCCATCTCGGCGGTGTTCACCCCCGCGAGCATCACGACGATGTTCATGGTGACGCTCCCGCTGATGGCCGCCTACGGCGTCGGCCTCGGCGTCCTGTTCGTGCTGACCGTCGGCGGCCGGCGCGACCTCTCGCCCGCCCGCGGCGCGGCGGAGTGAGCGCGGGCCGACCGCGACCGACTCGTCAATTCGCCAACCCGAAGACGCGCCGAACACCGCCGTTACGGCCGTTGAAAAGGCGTTAAGTATTCTCACGAGAATCGCGGAGTATGGCCAAGATAAGCGTCGAGATACCCGACGAACTGCTCGCTGACCTAGACGAGCACGTCGGCGACGACGGGAAGTTCGTGAACCGGAGCGATGCGGTTCGGGCGTCCATCCGGAAGACGCTCGACATCCTCGACGAAATCGACGACCGACACAACCGCCTCGTCGAAGATGAGTGAGGGGCGCTCGGCCGTCGGACAGGTCGCCCTCGTCGGGCTGTTCGTCACCGCGCTGACGACGGCGCAGTTGACGGCGTCGAAACTGCTCTCGATTCCCCTGCCGTCGGCGGTGGGCGAACTCCCGTTCGTCGGCGCGGCCATCCTCATGCCGGGGGCGGCGCTGGCGTACGCGCTCACCTTCTTCGCGTCCGACTGCTACTCCGAACTGTACGGCCGCCGGGCGGCGCAAATCATGGTGAACGTCGGCTTCGCCATGAACTTCGTCCTCCTCGGCCTCGTCTGGAGCACCATCGCCGCGCCCGCCGCCAACCCCGAGTTCGCCGCGCAGTTCGCCACGGTGCTGTCGTCGGGGACGAACATCGTCGCCGGGAGCCTGCTCGCGTACCTCGTGAGTCAGAACTGGGACGTCATCGTCTTCCACGGCATCCGCGACCTGACCGACGGCTCGTTCCTCTGGCTCCGCAACATCGTCTCGACGGCGACGAGTCAGGCCATCGACACGGTCATCTTCGTCGGCGTCGGGTTCTACGCCGCGCCGACGGTCCTCGGCATCGGAGACGTGCTCCCGTGGAACGTCCTTATCGGCCTCGCCGTCGGCCAGTACCTCCTGAAACTCCTCATCGCAATCGTGGACACGCCGTTCGTCTACGGGACCGTCGCGCTCCTCCGCGACGACGAGTCCTCGACCGACGGCTGGGTCGCGGACTGAGACGCCGCTCGAACCGACGGACGGCTTATCTCTTTTGGTAACATACCACACGATGTATGGTCGACGAGCACCGCCACAGGCTCACCGAACGGGACGGGATGGAGATGGGAGTCCGCTGTCCGAACTGCGGGACCTACACGTCGTTCGGTGACATCCTCGCCACCGGGGCCTGTCGCGGCGGGTGGAAGGGGTGTCGTACGGGGCTTCGACTCGAACTCGTGGTCGTTGAGTGAAGCGGGGTGACGGGACGGCGGACCGTCAGAACGTCGAGACAGCGGGGCGACGGGTCGAACGGGGGACCTGACTCAGGCGGCCCCGTCGGCGTCCGGCGACTCGTTCAGGTAGAGGTACGCCGCCGCGACGCTGAACACGGCCTCGCCGCCCTTCGAGAGCATCGCCATCTCGCTGACTCGCCCGCTCATGACGACCCACGCCACGATTTGGGCGAGCGCGAACGCGATGGCGACGAGGTAGAACTCGCGCCGCCAGAACTTGCTCAGGTAGACGGCGATGCCCGCGAGGAAGCCGACGCCGGCGAGGACGAACAGTATCGCCTGCGTCTGGTTGAGCTGGAGCAACATGGGAGCCATCGACAGGTGAACGTACGTCGAGGCCAGCGCCCCGAGGATGGCGACGTACGGGACGATTCCCGACGGGAGGCCGGTGAACAACGGTTGGGACTCGGCGGTCGTCGTGTCTGCTGACATGGGTGACTCACGAACAGAGTCGTGTCAACCGATAATAATGGTTGCCCGAAGTTAGACACAAATTGCGCGGAGAACGGGTCGGCGGCGGGGTGGCGCGCGGGCGCGAGAGACGCGCGACGTCGGCGCGCTCAGTCGTCTATCGGTTCGGCGAAGGCGAACCGCGGCTTCACGTCGGTGACGCGGACCGTCGGGGTGTCGCCCGCCTCGGTACCGGAGACGAACAGCGTGAAGTCCTCGACCTTGGCGATGCCGTCGCCCTCGCTTCCCACGTCGACGATTTCCACGTCGAGTTCGTCGCCCTTCCGGACCGGGGCGGTGAGGAAGTGCTTGCCGACGAGGTACTGCTCGGAGGAGCTATCGCGGGAGGCGTCGGGGCGCATCGACCGGACGTACTGGAACTCCCGCTCCATGTCGGCGCGGAGGTCCGCGACGTCCGGGCCGTCGAACACCTTCACGGCGAAGTCGCCGCCGGTCGCCAACAGCTCCTGTGCGACCTCGAACGCCTGCCGGGCGAGGTAGACCGAGCGGGCGTGGTCCAGCGAGTACTCGCCGGTCATGTTCGGTGCCATGTCGGAGACGACGGCGTCGGCCCCGCGCTCGCCGATGACGGCCGTCAGTTCCTCCTTCGTCTCGTCTTCGGTCATGTCGCCGCGAATCGTCTGGACGTTGTCGCGGTCGATACCGCGGATTCGCTGGAGGTCGACGCCGACGACCTTGCCGTGGTCGCCGACCTTCTCGGAGGCGACCTGCAGCCAGCCGCCGGGGGCGGCACCGAGGTCGACGACGGTGTTGCCGGGGCCGAACAGGCCCGCGTCCCCGTCGAGTTGTTTCAGCTTGTAGGCCGAGCGGGCGCGGTAGCCCTCCTGTTTGGCCTTGTTGTAGTAGTGGTCCTTGCGCGCCATAGTCTTGCCACCAGTAGCGTATCAGGCCGTATACCGGCTTCGGCTTGCGCCGTGGAGCGTGCGGAACAGTCTCACATCCCGTGGCGTCGGCGTCGAGGCGGCCGGGTTCAGTCGTCGCCCGCGAGTTCGTCGAACAGCGCCGAGACGCGCTCCTCGATGTCGTCGCGAATCGCCCGGACCGCATCGAGGTCCTTCCCGTCAGGGTCGTCGAGGTTCCAGTCGCGGGCGTCGCCGCGCCACGTCATGGGACAGATGCCCTCGGCCGAACAGCCCATCGTGACGACGATATCCACGCCCAGAATCTCCTCTTGGTCGATTGCGCGGGGCGTCTCGTCGGCGAGGTCGAACCCCTCCTCGCCCATGACCGCGACGACCTCGTCGTGGACGTGGTCGGCGGGGTCGGTGCCGCCGGTGACGACCTCGATGCGGTCGCCGACGCCGCGCTCGTCGCGCTCCCGGCGGGCGAAGGCCGTCGCCATCTGGCTCCGGCCGGCGTTCTGGACGCAGACGAAGGCGACGCGGGTCGCGGTCGCGTCGGCGTCGGCGTCGGCGTCTACATCGACATCGGCGGCGTCGGTCATCGCTCGGCACCTCGTCGGCGGGCGGCTGGCTTCGTCTCGTCGTGCGCCATAACCGGGAGTTGCACAATCAGCTATTTGAGTGCTTTGGAGCCTGTGTCCGCTGAAATCAGGAGATTAGCTTAATATCCAATCTGTGACAACAACACGCATGGGGAGCCAAGGGGAACGGTGGGGAGCCGAGGGGACGGTGGTGTGCTCGCGGGAGCGCGCACGCGGGAGAGCGTGCGAACATCATATTGCGGTGAGTCCAAATCAGGAGTATTTTTAAGACCGCTGTCGTACGACGGCACATATGTTCAAGGCCATCGTGAGCGCCGCGACGCTCCGGGACGCGCTCGACTCCGTGAGCGTCCTCGTCGACGAGTGTAAGATTCGACTCAACGAGGAGAATCTCTCCATCCGCGCCGTCGACCCCGCGAACGTCGGCATGGTGGACCTCACGCTCGACGCGGCGGCGTTCGAATCCTACGAAGCCGACGGCGGCGTCATCGGCGTCAACCTCTCGCGCCTCGAAGAGGTCGCCGGTATGGCGGGCTCGGGCGACCTCATCCACCTCACGCTCGACGAGGAGACGCGCAAGCTCAACATCCGCATCGACGGGCTGTCGTACACGCTCGCGCTCATCGACCCCGACTCGATTCGCCAGGAACCCGACATCCCGGACCTCGACCTCGCCGCGAACATCGTCCTCGAAGGGACGCACCTCGACCGCGGTATCAAGGCGGCCGACATGGTCTCGGACCACATCCGCCTCCGCGTCGACGGCGCCGAAGAGACGTTCCACATCGAGGCCGAGGGCGACACCGACGACGTGGACCTGTCGCTCCCCCCGGCGGACCTCATCAGCATCGAAGCGGGCGCGGCCGACTCGCTGTTCTCGCTCGACTACTTGAAGGACATGAACAAGGCGATTCCGACCGACGCCGAGGTCACCGTCGAACTCGGCGAGGAGTTCCCGGTCAAGCTTCACTACCAGATCGCAGAGGGGATGGGAACCATCACGTACATGCTCGCCCCGCGCATCCAGAGCGACTGAGCGGACGTTTCGGCGGCCGCGGCGGCCGCGTCGTTTTCGGACCATCCGAGCCGTCCCACTCGTTTCTCTCGATTCGCACCCGCCAGCGACCGCGTCGGCGCGGGCGTGGGCGGCGGGCGGCGCGAACCGAATCTCAGGAGGGTTCAGTCCGCGGACCTCGCGCCACGGACACGAGGACGTAGACCACGGGCACGATGAGCACGGCCCCGACGACGAACGGCGACCAGTACGCGAAGACGTACAGCGCCGCCATCGACGGCGGACCGAGCGTCCGGCCGAGGCTCCCCGCGCCCTGCGTGACGCCGAAGGCGTTGCCCTGCTGGTCCGCCGACGCCGACGTGGACACGAGCGTCGAAAGCGAGACGTTCAACATCCCGTTGCCGAACGACAGGAGCGCCCCGACGAGGAGGAGCGCCACGAGTTCGCGGGTGAGCCACGGCGGGCCGCCGACCGCGGGGAGAAACGCCCCGATGTCGGGCGAAAACGGGAGCAACGCGAGCGAGGCCAGGAGGCCGACCGCGCCGACGACCGCCAGTTTCTCCTCCGAGTACCGCCGGGCGAGGCGGCCGACGACGACCCCCTGATTCAGCGTGCCGAGCAGGCCGATGTAGGTCAGAAACAGCGCCGTCTCGGTCTCGCCGTAGCCGTACACGTCGGCCGCGAAGGGGATGAACATGACCTGAATCCCCGAGAAGGCGACCGAGACGACGAAAAACGAGACGACGAGTCCCCGGAGGTCGTCGTCGGCGAGGGCGGCGCGGAACTGCGAGACGAGCGTCGTCGCGGGCGTGCCGGCGGGCGCGCGGGTCCGCTCGGGTTCGCGCAGGAAGACGAACGCGAAGCCGAGGCTCACGAGGCTCAGCGCCGCCGCGGTGAAACTCGGCAGCGAGAAGCGCGTCGCGGGCACGAACGGCGGGAACAGGTCGCGGGCGAGCGCGACCACCGGGTCGGAGGCCATCAGGCCGCCGATGGCCGGCCCGAAGATGAACCCGAGGCTGAACGACGCGCCGACGAGGCCGAGCGCGCCGGCCCGCCGCGCCGGCGGCGTGATGTCGGCGATGTACGCCTGCGCCGTGGCGATGTTGCCGCCCATCGCGCCCGCGAGCATCCGCGAGGCGAACAGCGTCGCCACCGCGAGCGCCGTCCCGAACAGCAGGTCGATTTCGCCGGCGACGCCGAAGACGGTCCACGCGAGGACGCTCCCGACGAGCGACAGCATGATGACCGGCCGGCGGCCCCGCCGGTCGGAGATGCGACCGAGGACGGGCGCGAAGAGGAACTGCATGAGCGAGTACGACGCCGCGAGGAGCCCGATGTACACGTCGCTGACGCCGAAGCTCCGGACGTAGAACGGCAGGATGGGGATGACGACGCCGAACCCGAGGAGGTCGATGAAGACGACGGCGACGACGACCGCGAGGGCGCGGCGCGTCCCCCGCGACTCCTCGGGGACCTCGGCGTCGGCAGAGACGGCGGACTCGGGTGCACTCACGACACCACAGACGTTCGAGAAGCGCCTAACGGTTGCGCCGATTGCGCCGAGTCGACGCGGGACTGAGGCCGGCGCTCAGGAGCGGTATCTGTCGATGACGCGCTTGGCCGAGACGGCTTTCTCCTTCCAGCCGTAGCCCGCGTCGTAGACGTGGCGCTTCTTCTCGACGAGTTCGGCGGGCGTCGCCTCCTCGAAGCCGCCGCGGTCCCACGCGCCGGTGTCGCGGAGCCAGTTGACGACGTTCTCGCGCGTCTCGGGCCACGACAGGCCGACCATCTCGTACCACGCGATCATGGCGAAGACGGCGTTGTCGTGACAGCCGGGGACGCTCCCGTACTGGTGGAGCGTCCGCATCGGCTCCCGGGTCGGCTCCGAGACCTCCTCTCGGAACTCCTCGGCGGTGAGGAGCCGAAGGACGCCCGAGTTCGCTTCCGACACCCGCTCGTCGCGCTTGAGTCGGCGGAGCGCGGCCTGCCGGAGCGGTCCCCACTCGCCCGGCGCTTCGCGGCGGAGCGTCTCCTCGTCGCACGGGCCGCCCGCGAGGACGGAGACGATGTCGACGTAGGCCCGCTCGACTTCGACCCACGGCGTCCCCTCGAAGCGACAGTCGGCGTCGTGGAGACTGGTCGTGGCGCGGCAGTCCGGACACGGGTAGTCGAAGTGCGGCACGTGAGAGCCTGAGGAAGTGGTCGGTAATAGGTTGTGTGATGCGCCGTCGCCGGCGTCCCGCCGCGAGAACCGACCGCGGTGGCGGCCGCGTGGCCCGCGCCCGCCACCGCCGAATCCGTCGCGTTTATCGGTGGGCACCCGGAACGTGGCGGTATGCGGATGCGCCCGCTCCACGCCCGATACCCGTTTTTCGCCGCGGCCAGAGAGGCGGTCGAATCGGCCGACGTCGCCATCGCGACGCTCGTCGCCGAGGACGCCCCGGCCGTCGAGCGCGGCGTCGAGCGCGTCGAGCGCGCCCTCATGGAGGGCACCGTCGAACCCGACCCCGACGAGGCCTACGCGTGGGACACCCAGACGGAACTGCTCTCGTACCCCATCTCGCGCATCGTCGTCTCGCTCGTCGAGACGCCCGCGGCGGTGGACAAGTACGCCCGCGCCGAGGCCGACACGGCCTACGAGCGAATGCTCGCCGACTTCGACGCCGGCGACGACGACGTCCACGGCGAGGCCCGCGCGAGCCTCGACGACTTCCTCCGCGAGTTCGACCTCGACGGCGCGGTGCGGGCCGAATCGACCCGGAACCGGAACAGCCGCCGCGCGCCCGACCACTACTGGGTCGACGTAGGGCCGTACCTCGCCTACTCCGACACCGACTGGGGCGCGGAGTGGCGGCTCGTCAACCGCTCGCTGGCCGACGGCGCGGTCCGCGTCACCCGCGAGGAACTCTCGGAACTGCTCCGCGAGGCGGTCCGCCGCCGGGTCGCCGAGGGGCTTCCCTTCACCGTCCGCGGCAGCGACGCGGGCGACCGACTCGCCGACGCGCTCAAGCCCCACGTCGAGCGCCTGCGAAACCTGCTTTCGGACCGCGGCGCGGTCAACGTCGTCTACGTCGACTCGGTCGACCCCGACCACTTCCCGCCCTGCGTCGAGGCGCTGTTGGCGCGGGCGCAGGACGGCGAGTCGCTCCCGAACGAGGCGGCGTTCGCGCTCGCGGCGTTCCTCGTCGGCGTCGGCCTCGAACCCGAGGCGGTCGGGGGCGTCGTCGGCGACGCGAACGCCGAGGAACTCGAAAAGCGGGCGACCGTCCTCGCGGACTCAAGCGGGTCGCAGTACGCGCCGCCGACCTGCGAGACGATGCAGGCGTACGACCTCTGTGTGAACCGCGACGACCGCTGTGACACAATCAAGCATCCGATGAAGTACTTCGAGACGGCGACGAACGACGCGGACGCGGACGCGGCCGCCGCGGACGAAGTCGCCGACTGACGGGGAGACGGGAGGCGTTTCTACGAGCCGTCAGCCGACTGACGAGCGCCGCCGCTGCGCGTCGAACGCCGTTTCGCGGCGACCGCATCGCCGAAACCGACCGACAGGATTAGGAAGAACGCGACAGCCAAACGCCGATACCAGCCATCACGAGGACGAACGCCGTGATGGCGCCGACGAGTGCGAGCCCGCCGGTGGAGACGAGTCCACTCTGGTTGTAGGTCGCACCGATGCCGACGATGAGGGCGATAAACACCCCGACCGCGACGATGGAGACGGCAATCTTCCGCCGCATCTCCGCTTCGATAGCCATGCGACGACGTATCCGCGGCCGTTCTAAAAGGTCTTCGATGGGCGGATGCCCGACGAGAGCCACTCACGCGCCCGATTTTCCACGCGAAACGAGGGTTTAGGTCGTTCGAGAACCTACTTGCAGGTGACGGAAACCGACCTCGAACAGCCGCTGGTAAGGTCGGACTCCCGCACCACCATGACGCACATCGCACACACACCCGCGTCGACTCGCCGCCCGGTGCGCCGCAAGACCACGCTCCCGTCCGACGGGTTGGCCGGGCGCGCCCGCCGCGCCCGCGTCGAACCGATGGCCGTCCGGCCGCTCCGCGACGGGCGCTACGTCGTCGAGACCGACGGCGGCACCTACGTCGTCGACGTGGAGGCACGCACCTGCACCTGCCCCGACAACGCCATCCGGCGCGCCCGCTGTAAGCACCTCCGGCGGGTCGCCATCGAAATCACCCGCGGCGAGGTCCCGCCGCCGGGCCGCCGGAGCGCCACCTGCGCCGTCTGCGGCGACGAGACGTTCGTCCCGATGGACGCGGCGGGGCCGCAGCTCTGTCCCGACCACGAACACCGCGCCGGCGACCTCGTCCACGACCGCGAGAGCGGGAGCCTCCTCGTCGTCACGCGGGCGCTCGGCACCCGCGCCGACGAGACGCCGACCGAGACGGGGAAACTCGTCTCGGCGTACGAGAGCAACCGCGACTACGGCGACCACGAACCGGCCTTCGAGGCCGTGTATCTGGACTCGCTGCCGGTGAACGCCGGCCTCGCCGACCTCGGCGAACTGCACGCCTACCGGTTCCCCGCCTCGCGACTCAGCCGCGTCGAACGCGGCTTCGTCGGCGCTCGAACGCTCGGCGAGCGACTCGCTCGGGCGTGAGGAGAGAAGAACGAAGTGAAAAACGAGACGCCGCGCCGCGGCCTCAGTCGCCGCCGAGTTTCGTCTGGGTCGGGCCGCCGGTGAAGGACTCGAAGTCTTCACCGTCCGCCAACGCCGTCTCCTTTTTCACGCGGTAGTTCCCGCCGTCGGTCACGTAGAGTTCGCTGGGATGAAAGAAGTACCAGTCCTCGCGGTCGAATCGGACGGCGATGCGGGCTTTCGCGCCGAAGTTCCGCGAGAAGTAGACGAGCGCTTCGACCTCCTCGCCGCTCAGGTAGATAGGGCGACCGCTGGAGGCCTTCGCCTCGATGGCGTAGAACACCTCGCCGTTGCCCGCGAGCACGTCTGGGAGTTCGCGCGTCGTCGCGCTCCCGGAGGCGGGCGCGCGCATGACCGCGAAGCCGGCCTCGTCGAGAGCGTTAACGAGTTCGCGCTCGCGTCGGTCTCCCTTTCTGTTCGAAGACATGGTCGGGAGTCGGCCGCGGGCGGTGATAAATGGGACGAACGGCGTCCGGGAGCGCGGTTAACCCGGCACGCCACGGCTCGGCGTCACTCGAAAAGCGGGACGGCGTCTCCCCACAGCCCCCCGAACTGGCGGTCGAACTCGGCGACGACGCCCGCGTCCGTCACCACGACGACGCCGAAGCGGTCGGCGGCTGACTGTGGATGCGGAATGTCCACCGACGCGACCGTCCCGTCGACGACGTCGAACGAGACAGGTAGGCTCGGCAGGCACCGGACTCGAACCGTCTGCGGCTTCGACGCCACGAGTTCCCGAAACTCGTCGGGGAGCGAGTCGAGCACGGGGTCGCTGAGGAGCAACGATACGTCGAGGTCGTCGCGAGCGCCCTCGAAGAACGCGTCGAACTCCGTGCGGAGCGTCTCCCACGAGGCCCGCTCGTACGGCGGACCGACCGCGGCCGAGACGGATTCCGTCGCCGACCGCACGTGTTCGTGCATCGCCGTCCGCATCTCGTCGCCGCCGAGGCGGCCGAGCCAGACGCTCCCGTCGGCCGGCGGCGTCGGCAGGAGGTTCGACCGGACCGCGTCGGCAACGTCGCGGTATCGCGTCCACTCCTCGCGCAGTTCCGCGGCGCGCTCGGCCAGCAGTCGCTCGACCGCCGCGGCCGGAGTGACGGCGACGTACCGCGTCGGCTGGGCCGACTGCGCGCGGACCAACCGGCGCGCCCGAAGCCCGTTGAGCACGTCGTAAACCCGACCGTTCGGGACGCCGCTCGCGTCCGAGATGGTCGCGGCCGTCGCGGCACCCGTGACGAGGAGCGTCCGGTACGCCTTCTCCTCGTAGTTCGACAGGCCGAGTTCCCCGAGTTCGGTCATAGGCGGGACTCCCTCGCCCACAAGTTAGTATTTTGATGTTTCTTGGGCGGCGGCGAGCAACGGACCGCAAGTGGCGGGGGATTGCAGAACGCTCATCCGGGTCGTGGCGGGACCGACGGGCATGAACCCGTACGTGTTACTCGCCGGCGCAATCGCGTCGGAGCTGGTCGGAACGACCGCGCTCAAACTGTCCGCGGGCTTTTCGAAGCCCGTGCCGAGCCTCGGCGTGGTGGCCGGCTACGGCCTCGCGTTCTACCTCGTCTCGCTGACGTTGGAAGAACTCCCCATCGGCGTGGTGTACGGGACGTGGGCCGCGCTGGGCATCGTCGGCGTCGCGGCCATCGGCGTCGTCGTGTTCGACGAACCGGTCGACCTGACGGGCGTCGTCGGCCTGCTTCTCATCCTCGCCGGAATCTACTGCGTCAACGTCCTCTCGGAGATGGCCGCGCACTGACGCCGGCGTCGAAGCGAACGCGCCACCAGAGCTATCTATCGGCTGACGGATACTGCCCGTATGAACCGGGAGAACCGCATCGCCGTCGTCCTCCTCGTCCTCGGGGTCGCCCTCCTCGCGAACCCGCTGTATCTCTATCCCGACGGCGTCTCCTACGAGAAGACGTACACCTACGAGGCGTCCGCGGTGGACTACCTGCCGCACACTTCGGACACGTTCTACCGGGTCAAATCGTGTGGGTGGAACCCCCTCCAGTCGGCGGAGTGCGTCCCCATCATCGACATGGCCCGCGGCGACCCGGTCGAAGTCGAGTTGGACCCGGACCGCGACGTCTACTCGGAGTTCTGGTCGTTCGACTACGTCCGGACCGACGGTCGATACTTCGAACCGAACGCGACGCTCGACGGGCGCACGCTCACGCTCTCGGTCGACCCGGTACCGACCGAGACGGTGAAGCGAAACCTCTCGGAGGACCTCGACGAGTCGCCGCGATACGTCCGCGAGGCCGTCCGAAACGGCACCAGCACCGTGACCGAAGAAGACGCGTACGAGGCGCGGTCGCACTACGTCGAGTCCGACGGCCGGTACTACGTCGTCGAGCCGGTCGAAAGCGAGCGCGCCCCGACCGGTTGGGGCTGGAAAGCGCCGTCCGACGCGGCCATCGACGCGATGCGACTCGCGGCGTGGATAGGCGGCGTCGCGTGCATCTGGCGAGCGGGTGAGTGGACCGAACGCGGTCGCTGACGGGTGTGAGAAACGAGAGAGTGTGTGAGACCGCTTACGTCCCGTGGGCCCAGCTACCCATGTACTTGCGCTGTTCGTCGGTCATCGAGTCGAACTCGATGCCCTCGGCTTCGAGCTTAATTTCGGCGACCTCGCGGTCCAGTTCGTCGGGCACGTCGTGGACGCCGGCGTCGTAGGCGTCGCCGTTCTCGACGAGTTCGCGGACGACGACGGCCTGCACGCCGAACGACTGGTCCATGACCTCGACCGGGTGGCCGAGCGCGATGGGCGACGCGAGGTTGACGAGGCGGCCCTCGGCGAGGACGTTCAGGCGGCGGCCGTCTTCGAGTTCGTAGGCGTCGACGCCGTCGCGGGCCTCGTACTCGTCGACCGCGAGGTCCGACAGCGCGTCGAGGTCGATTTCGATGTCGAAGTGCCCGGCGTTGGCGAGCAGGACGCCGTCTTTCATGTTCTCGAAGTCCTCGCGGGTGATGACGTCGCGGTTGCCGGTGGTCGTGATGAACACGTCGCCGACCTTCGCGGCCTCCTCCATCGGCATCACATCGTAGCCCTCCATGTGGGCTTCGAGCGCGCGGCGGGGGTCGACCTCGGTGACGATGACGTTCGCGTTCTGGCCGGACGCCTTCTTGGCGACGCCCTTGCCGCAGTAGCCGTAGCCGCCGACGACGACGTTCTTGCCGGCGTACGAGAGGTTCGTCGTCATGGCGATGGTCGCCAGAGACGACTCGCCCGTGCCGTGGACGTTGTCGAACAGGCGCTTCATCGGCGTGTCGTTGACGGCGAAGACGGGGTAGTTCAGTTCGCCGTCCTCGTCCATCGCGCGGAGGCGGTGGACGCCGGTCGTGGTCTCTTCGGCCCCGCCGACGATGGTGTCGATGAGTTCGGGGTACTCCTCGTGGATGGTAAAGACCATGTCCATGCCGTCGTCGACCGTGACGGTCGGCTCGTGGGCGATGACGGCGTCGATGGCCGCGTAGTAGCCCTCGTCGTCGACGCCGCGGACGGCGTAGGAGGTGATGTCGTCGTTGGCGTCGAGCGCCGCCGACACGTCGTCGTGGGTCGAAAGCGGGTTACAGCCGGTGATGGCGACTTCCGCGCCGCCGAGCGCCAGCAGTTCGACGAGGTTCGCCGTCTTCGCCTCGACGTGCATCGCCATGCCGACGACCTCGCCGGCGAGCGGCTGTTCCGACTCGAACTGCTCGCGGAGCTCCTGCAGGATGGGCATGTGCTGGAGCGCCCAGTCCATCTTGCGTCGTCCCTCGGTCCGGGCGGCCTCGACGTCGTCGAGGTGCTCGGAGACGGGAGCGTAGTGTTCGCTCATACCCGTGGGTTCGGAGAGGGGTCCGAAAACCCTACCGAAGGCGGTCGCGCCCCCGAATCTACAAGTGTCAACCGGGAGATTGTATCGCCGAGGGCCGATGCTCGTCATAGAAAACGGCAAGACGCTCGCCGAGCAGGAGTTGTTCGCCCTGATGAGCGCCCCCGCAGTCCCGGACCTCTTGCGCGTCGCCGACGAACCGCTGACGGTCAAGGAGCTGAGCTGTCGGGCCGACGTGCCGCTGTCGACGGCCTACAGAGAGGTCAAGCGGCTCCACGAGGCGGCGCTGTTCGAGAAGTCCATCATGGTCGACCACAGCGACGGGCGACACGTCGCGCAGTACCACCGGACGTTCGAGCGCATGGAGGTCAGCGTGACCGACGACGGACTGCGCATCGAACTGGCCGGGTAGCGAGGTCGGAAGGCGGTGTGGGCGGACCAGACGGGGGGTTCAGACGGCGGCAGGCCGGCGCGGCGATTCAGACGCGCTCGCGGAGCGACGCGATTGCCTCGCGGGCGCGGGCCATCGCGGCGTCCTCGTCGAGCGTCAGCACCTCGCGGTCCCGCATCAGCACCCGGCCGTCGCAGACCGTGTGGCGAACGTCGGAGCCGCGGGCGGCGTACGCGAGGTGGCTCACGAGGTCGTTGGCGGGCGCGAGATGCGGCGCGTCGAGGTCGACGACGGCGAGGTCGGCCGCGCCGCCGACTTCGAGCGCGCCGCCGGGGAGGTCGACGGCGGCGGCGGAGCCGGCGGTCGCCATCCGCACCACGTCCGGGGCGGCGACGGCGCTGGCGTCGTCCGCGGCGAGCTTGCCGAGCATCGCGGCGTCGCGCATCTCGTCGAACATGTCGAGGTCGTTGTTCGAGGCCGCGCCGTCGGTGCCGAGGCCGACCGTGACGCCCGCGTCGAGCAGTTTCTGGACGGGAGCCATGCCGGAGGCGAGTTTCATGTTCGACGCCGGGCAGTGGACGACGCCGGTGCCCGCGTCGGCGAGCAGGTCGATTTCCGCGTCGTCGACGTGGACGCCGTGGGCGAGGAAGTCGTCGCCGGTGAGCATCCCGAGTTCCTTCGCGTACGCGAGCGGGCGTTCGCCGCGCTCGTCGACGATGGGGTCGACCTCGTCGGTCGTCTCGTTGGCGTGGTAGTGGACCGGGATGCCCTCGTCGTGGGCGTCGGCGACGAACTCGCGGAGGTACTCCTCCGCGACCGTCGTCAGCGAGTGCGGCATCGCGGCGGTCCGAATCCGGCCGTCGGCCGCGCCGTCGAACTCGCGGGCCACGTCGAGGCTCTCGTCGATGTCGGCCCGCGCGTCCGCGTCGTCCTTGCCGAGCGTGACGACGCCGTGGCCGAGGCGGGCGCGGAGGCCGGCCTCCTCGACCGCGGCGGCGATTTCGGGGACGTGGAAGTACATGTCCGCGAACGCGGTGGTCCCCGACTTAATCATCTCCACGAGGCCGAGTTCCGCGCCGGCGCGCACGTCCTCGGGCGTGAGCGCGCCCTCGGCGGGCCAGATGTCCTCGCGGAGCCACGCGTCGAGCGGCTTGTCGTCGGCGTAGCCGCGCAGGAGCGTCATCGCCACGTGGCAGTGGGCGTTCACCAGACCGGGCGTGACGAGACAGCCCGCGGCGTCGAGCGTCTCGTCGGCGTCGGCGTCGAGGTCCGCGCCGATGTCGAGGATAGTCCCCTCGTCTCGGTCCACGAGGACGTCCGCGTCCTCGACCGTCGCGTCGGGGCGAAGCACCTGTCCGCCCGCGATTCGGAGCGTGTTCATGTCGCTCGTTCGGGTCGGCGGGGTGGTGAATCCACCGTCTCGCGGCCGCGGGGACCGAGCGGCCGTTTCGCCTCCGAGCGGGCCGAATACCGGCGGTAGTCCGATTCCCGAAAATCGAGAACGAGCACGCCCCCTTAGGGTCGGACCCCCAGTATCGGGGGACATGGAGCCCCCGTCGAACCTCGCGCTCGTTCCGGGGCACGTCCAAGGCAGTCCGTGGATGACCGCGGTCGTCGTCCTCGCGGGAGTCTCGTCGGTGACGCTGGCCGCGCTCGGCGTCGCCGTCTTCCTCCGGCGGCGGACGCGGTCGCACCTGCTCGTCGCGCTGGCGCTGTTGGCGTTCGCGTCGCGGGCGGCCGTCGCCGCGCTGACGCTCGGCGGCGTCCTCTCCGAGTTCGACCACCACGTCGTCGAACACTTCTTGGACCTCGTGATGGCCGGCCTCGTCCTCGCGGCCATCTACTACGCCCGGAGCATCGAGCGCGAGGCGGGGGTCAACGACCCATGAGTGAGACACGAACCCGCGTCGCCGACCACATCAAGCACAACCCGGGAGTCCACTTCAACGAGCTCGTTCGCGCGCTCGACCTCGCTCCCGGCCAGGTACAACACCACGTCCGCAGACTGCTCTCCGACGAGACGGTCCGCCGCTCCGAGTTCTACGGGCGGACGCACTACTTCCCCCCGGAGTTCGACGCGTGGGAGCGCGGCGCGCTCGCGCTCGTCCGCCGGGAGACCGCCCGCGACATCCTCGGCCACCTCCTCGAACACGGCGACGCCCGCCCCGACGACGTCGCCGACGACATCGGCGTCGCCCGGAGCACGCTGGAGTGGCACCTCGACCACCTCGTCGAACGCGACGTGGTCCGCAAGGACCGCGACCTGCACAACCGCGTGACGCTCGTCCTCACCCACCCCGAGCGGACGACCAGACTGTTGGACGACGTGTCGCCGTCGCTCCCCGAGCGGTTCGTCGACCGGTTCGACCGCCTGCTCGACCACCTCGTCGAAGGGTAGTCGCGGGTCCGCAAAGCGACGTTCCTACGGTTCTACGCCTCGCCCGCGCCGGAGCCGTCTCGGAGCCGTTCGATGCGCGACGCCAGCGACGGCTCGAACGAGAGACGCGACCCCGCGCGGCCGGTGTCGACCTCGTCCGCGGTCGCGTCGAGCGCGTCGGCGACGGCCGCGCGTCCGACCCGCTGTGCCGCCGCCTCGTCGGCCCGATAGATGAGCCGCTTGCTCGCGTACTCGCCGGTCACGAGAACGATCACGCCGATTCCGGCGGAGACCAAGAACGACAGCGCGAACCCGAGCGGCGACCACGCGAAGCCCCCGAAGACGAGTCCAGCCGCCGCGCCCACGGTGAACAGGCGAAGCTCGTAGACGTACCGAGCGACCCGCCCGGCGTCGACCGCGAGGTGCGCCGAAACCGTCTCGTCGTCGTAGCGGTCGAGCAGCGAGTCGGTGAGAAACAGCGTCTTCCGACCGAGCGGGCCGCGGACGAGGTGGTCCGAGCGGTGGCCGCCGCCGTCGAGGAGGCGAATCCGAGCGACCGAGAGACCGGCGCGGTCGCACAGGCGGTCGAGTCGCTCGCGCGTCGCGTCGTCTGGGACCGCCGTCGTCTGCGAGACGCTGACGAACGGTGTCGAAAACACGTATGCGGCGGCTACGAACGCGAGGAGGGTGAGCAGGCCGCTGGTCTCCAAGACCCGGAATTCGACTTGTAGCGCGGTCACCACGCAGAGGACGAGCGCCGCGATGAAGAGCTGATAGCGGAACATCTTCGCGGCGGCCGTTCCCGCACCTATATCGGCGTCTCGAACGCGCCTCGCCACGGGGAACGCGCCCAAGTACGAGACGGTCGCCACGACCGCGGCACCGGCAGCCACGAGCGCCCAGCCGAAAATCGCCCACGGCCAGTCGGTCGGGAGACCGACGGCCGCGAGGACCGCCCAGTCCGCGTTCGTCCACCAGACGAGGCCGACGAACAGGACGGCGGCGGAGAGCCAGTTGCTTCGCACGCGCCTTCTGAACCGCTGGACCGACGAATCGCGGCGCTCGTGGAGGCCGGCGCTGACGCGCGACCAACCGGCCCCGAGGAGGGAGACGCCGACGAGCGCGCCGGCGAACGTAAGGGGAGCCATGAAGTGACATTTGGAATACGTGTCAAAAACCGTTCCGGCTTGCGAAAGTCAATTACCTCCGGGACGTGACGGAGAGGTATGCGAATCGCCGTGCCCAACAAGGGCCGCCTGCACGAACCGACGATAGAACTCCTGGAGCGTGCGGGACTGCACCTCGACAACGGTGCCGAGCGCAAACTCTACGCCGGGACCGTCGACCCCGACGTGACCGTGCTGTTCGCCCGCGCCGCCGACATCCCCGAGTACGTCCGCGACGGGGCCGCCGAGGTCGGCATCACGGGCCTCGACCAAGTCCGCGAGTCGGGCCACGAACTCGAAGACCTGCTCGATTTGGAGTACGGCAAGTGTCGGCTCGTCCTCGCCGCGCCCGAGGACGGCGACATCGAGACCGTCGCCGACGTCTCGGGCAAGGTCGTCGCCACCGAGTTCCCGCACATCGCGCGAACTTACTTCGAGGAGGAGGGCATCGACGCCGAGGTCGTCGAGGTCACGGGCGCGACCGAACTGACGCCGCACGTCGAGATGGCCGACGCCATCATCGACATCACCTCGACCGGGACGACCCTGCGGGTGAACCGCCTCGCCGTCGTTGACGAGGTGCTGTCGTCGTCGGTTCGGCTGTTCGCCCGCCCCGACGTGGTCGACGACCCGAAGGTCCAGCAGTTGCTCATGGCGCTCGAATCCGTCCGCTCGGCGGAGGGCAAGCGCTACCTGATGATGAACGCGCCGCGCGAGAAACTCGACGACGTGAAGGAGGTCATCCCCGGCCTCGGCGGACCGACCGTGATGGACGTCGCCGGCGACTCGACCGTGGCCGTCCACGCCGTCGTGAACGAACGCGACGTGTTCGAGGTCGTCAGCGACCTGAAGAACGTCGGCGCGAGCGGCATCCTCGTGACCGAAATCGAGCGGTTGGTCGAGTAAGCGACGCGCCGATTTTCACTGTTTCCAGCGCAGGTCCGGCACCGTGACCGACGGGTCGAACCCGAGGTCGCCGCGGCGCGCTCGGACGTACGCCGCGATACAGACCGCCCCGAGCACTATCGCGCCGACGCCGAGCAGGCCGGCCTCGGGGCCGAACGCGCCGCCGGTAATCACGTCGGGGCCGCGTTCCGTCGTCTCGACGAGCGACGTGCCGAAGTCGAGGCCGCTGACCGCGAAGCCGAAGACGCCGCCCTGCACGAAGTTCCACGAGATGTGGATTCCCGTCGGGATGGCGAGGTCGCCGGTGAGCGCGTAGCCGAGGCCGAGCATGACGCCCGCGAGCGTGATGCTCGTCGTGCTGGCGAACCCCGCGTTCGGGTTGGTGTAGTGGGCGACGCCGAACACCGCCGACGAGACTGCGAGGCCGCCGGCGACTGCCACGTCCGGGTCGAACCGCCAGCGGAGCCCCTCTGCGACGTCGGTGAGAACGATTCCCCGGAGCAGGAGTTCCTCGGCGATGCCGACGACGACGAAGAACGCCAGAAGCGAGCCGACGCCGAGCAGTCGGTCGACGCCGAGCGGGGCGGGAGAGACCGAAATCCAGTCGGCCGCGACGCCGACGACGAAGACGGCGGTCATCAGACCGGTTCCGAGTGCGAGGCCGAACGCGAGGTCGACCGCCCACTCGCGGTCGAACCCGAGGCCGAGGTCCGCGATGGTTCGTCTGTCGACGTACCGCGCGACGACGAGCGCGGCGAGGCCGCTCGCCCCGACCGAGACGAGGGAGACGACGAGCGACACGAGTCGGCTGGACTCGGCGAGGCCGCCGAGCGCGGTCGAAAGCGAGAGTCCGACCACCAGTGAGACGACGACGAAGACGACGGGCGTCGCGAGCAGGCGGAACGGGGCGCGCGGCCGGCGTTCCGTGTCGTTCCAGAGGAGGCGACGGGGAGACACGGCGAGGGGTTCGACGGCCTCGGTCAAGAAAGTACGGCGGGAGCCTCAGATGGGCGCGGTCGTGAGGATTGCGGCGAGGCCGAACAGCACGCTGCCGAGGAGCACCGAGACGACGAAGTGGATGGTCACCACGTACGCCGACAGGCGGTTCGACCGGCCGTAGAGATACTTGACGAAGCCGAAATCGAGACCGATTGCGAGCGCGAGCGCGACGAAGGAGTTCCAGCCGAAGGAGGTGAAGACGACGGCGACGGCCGCCGGAACCGGCCCGACGGCGAACGCCTTCTTGAGTTCCACGTCGCCGAGGACGTTCCGCGCGGCGATGTGGGCGGTGAGAGAGAGGAACAGCGCGAACAGCGCGAACGTTCCGGCGACGGCCGTGACCGGCGCACCGGCGGCCGTCTGCAAGGTGAGCGCGTCCATACCGGCCCGTGGGACGCGACTGACTTAGGTTCGGTCGATTCGGTCCCGGTCGCGCGGCGCGGCCGGGCGACCGGCGCGTTAGAACGACCCGTTCAGGAGACCGAGTTCGGAGAGGCGCGAGATGATGACGTCGACCGCCGCCTCGGCGTCTTTCGGCTGTTTGCCGCCCGTGATGACGAGTTTGCCCGACCCGAAGAGGAGGGCGACGACGCTCGGTTCGTCGAGGCGATAGACGAGACCGGGGAACTGCTCCGGCTCGTACTCGATGTTTTCGAGCCCGAGACCGATGGCGATGGCGTTGAGGTTCAGGTTCTCGCCGAGGTCCGCGCTCGTGACGATGTTCTGAACGGTGATTTCGGGGTCGTCGTCGACGGGAATCTGAAGCTCGCGGAGCTTGTCGAAGACGATTTCGAGGCTCTCGTGGACGTCGTCAGTCGACTTCGCGCCGGTGCAGACGATTTTCCCGGACCGAAAGATGAGCGCCGCGGACTTCGGGTCCTGCGTGCGATAGACGAGTCCCGGAAACTGCTCGGGGTCGTAGTCGGCACCCTCGAGGTCCATCGCCACGCTCTGGAGGTCGAGCTCTTGGCCGATTCCCGTGGAGGCGACGACGTTTTCGATGTTGATTGTGTCCTTGGGGTCGGTCATACAACGATTTAAGTCACGTATTTAAGGGTTAAAAAGATTGGTGCGAGGGAATGACAGTTTACGTGCGGCGGCGAATAATCCGGACGTTTCGGACGGTGACGACCGCGCCGAGAACTGTCAGTGAGAATGGAACTGCGAGGCGAGCGACCGACGGTCTGAGCGCCCAGTAGGCGGCGAGGAACAGCGCGATTGAGACGAGTTTCAACGCCGCGAACGAGCCCGGACCGGGGTCGCCGCCGGAGATGCGTCGCACGATGGGGTTCCCTTCCTGCACGCCGGCCATCCTGACTCCGAGGACGGTCGTGACGTAGTCGCCGAGCCCGTAGGCCAGCGCCGCCGCGCCCCAGATGATGGCGTCGAGAGAGGCCATACGGGTGGATTCGGAGCGGTCGGTATAAGTCTCGCCGTCGTCGGGATGTCGCGGTCAGCGGCACGGCCGGTCGGTGGCCGGCGACGACCGATACCCTCATTTCCGCGGCCCGTCAGGTCCGAGCGTGTACGGACTGGAACTCGCCGGCGAGGAGGACGCCTTCGCCGCCCGCGAGGCCGAGGCGGCCGCGACGGGCGTGACGGTCGTCGCCCCCGGCCTCGCCACCGCCCGCGGCGTCGACCCAGAGCACGCGCGGCGACTCGCCTACACCCGTCGCGTCGTCGAACTGGTCGGGCGCTGCGACCCCGACGTCGACGCCGCCCGCGCCGTCGTCGCGGCCGCGAACGTCGACCGCGAGGGGACCGTCGCCGTCCGCGCCCGCGACGTCCGAGGGCTCACCGATATCAGCACGACCGACGCCGAGCGCGAACTCGGGTCGGCGCTCGTCGACCGCGGCTTCGGCGTCGACCTCGACGACCCCGACCACGAGCTTCGGGTCTACTTCTCCGAGGACGCCTGTCTCGTCGGCTGGACCGCCGTCGAGGCCGTCCGCGACTTCGCCGACCGGAAGCCGACCGACCGCCCGTTCTTCCAACCGGGGAGCATGGCCCCAGTGGACGCCCGCGCGTTCGTCAACATGGCCGGCGCGGAGCCCGGTGCCCGGATTTTGGACCCGATGTGTGGCACCGGCGGCGTCCTCCTCGAAGCCGGCCTCGTCGGTGCCGACGTGGTCGGCGTCGACGCCCAAGCGAAGATGGTCGGCGGCGCGCGGGAGAACCTGCGTCACTACGTTGGCTCCGGCGACGTGGTCCGCGGCGACGCCACCTCGCTCCCCTTCAACGACGACTCGATGGACGGCGCGGTGTTCGACGCCCCCTACGGCCGGCAGTCGAAAATCGCGCGACACTCGCTTTCGGACCTCGTCGGCGGCGCGCTGGCGGAGGTCCGCCGAGTCGCCCCCGAGTGCGTGATGGTCGCCGACCGGTCGTGGGCCGAGGAGGCCGAAGACGCCGGCTGGGAGGTCGAACGCGTGTTCGAGCGCCGCGTCCACCGGTCGCTGGTGCGGTACGTGCATCTGCTCCATCGGTAGTCGGAATCGGCGGCGACGTCGATAGGTTCGGCCGAGTCGGTGATTGTCCGGTCAATCGCTCGACAGGACTATCAGCCAGCGCGTCGAAGCGAATGCATGTTCCGGACAGTTCGAAAAGCGGTCTCCGAGGCGTACGACCCCGACCCGCGAGCGATGGTCATCGTCGCGATGGGGTCGTCGTTTCTGCTGTTTTCGCTCCTGTCGTATTCGGCCGGGTCGAGTCCGTACTACCTGTTCGCGCTCGTGGTGGCAGTCCTCTCGCTCGTCTGCTCGCTGGCGATGCTCGCGGTCGAGGCGCTCCGGTAGTCGTGGTGGACGAGGCCGCGACAGCTCTTCCTTCTGAAGCGTGAGGTCGCCGTCCGAGCCGACGCGCAACATCACGTACTCGTAGTCCTGAATCTGTCTATAGAATTTTGGTGTGATTTATTTCTAAGTCCAATTTTGGGACATAAAACCGATAAGGAGGCCGATGACTAATGCACCAAACCCGAGAGCGATAGTGCAACACCACGACGAATGTCGTAAAGTATTGCTTCAAGAGCACCAGCGAGTATCGCAAGGGGACCCAGAATAATTGGGAAGAAAAGGCTCTGTTGAAATCCTCAGTTATTGATAGTTTCTTGAGGTCGTGCTGAATAGAGCGCGCAAGTCGGTCACTCGACCTTGCTGGTCTTGATGTTAGGTATGGGGATTTTTATTATAACTCCCACAAGGGCTATCACCCAATAGAAGTCATATTGCTAACACATGAAATTCATCTACATCGCTATCGCCGGAGCGGTTCTTGCACTAATATCGCTCCCACTCGGCCTCATGCTAATCATTGTGGGATTGTCGTTGCATTTCTTTCAAAAGTACAACTCTCGCCGCCTTGATGAAGCGGGTGAACGCTAGAAAACCACGAGGATAACTATGCACACCTACCTAACGGCTGTTTCGTCACTGGTCGCGTGAAACGAACATCAGAGTCTTGCTGAACTCACCCTCTATATTCAGCACGCGACATCTGTCAGGCCCTGAGGATTTCAACAGAGCCGAAGAAAAGAAAACCGAGCCCACCAACAATGGTACCGCCAACTACCAATACACGTTCAATTGTTGTCGCAAACGATTCTTCTAGCTCCTCATCTCTCTGGACATCATCTTCAGATTCTTTTTCCGACTTACTGGGTACAAGCGTATCGAGAGTCATTGTCAAATAGAATGTGAATGTTTGCTATGATATTAAGTGCCAAATTCCAGTATGTCACTTACTCACCCTATTTAATATCTTCCCAGTATTAATTGGAAACAACCACACGCTACTATTGCATATTCAGTTTAATTCCGCCGCGCCAACACCGTCTCGCCCGCCCGCACCGACTCGCCCTTCTCGACGACCACGTCGTCGGAGCCGTACTCCGGCGGCAACAGCACGTCCGCCCGGGAGCCGAAGTCGATGTGGCCGAGTTTCTGCCCGCGGACGAGTTCGTCGCCGGGGGCGACGTACGAGTGAATCCGGCGGGCGAACGCGCCAGCGATGAGCGACACTTCGTGGTCGCCCGCGTCGGTGTCGAGTTCGATATCGACGCGCTCGTTGCGGTCCGAGTCCTTCGAGAACGCCGGTTTGTGCGCGCCGGGGCGGTGGGTGACGGTTCGGACCGAACCGGAGACGGGCGCGCGGTTGACGTGCACGTCGGTGACGTTCATGAACACGCCCACGCGGACGCGGCCGTCCTCGACGCGAATCACTGAGACGCGCCCGTCGGCGGGGGCGACGACGCCCGGTTCGTCCGGTGGCGAGCGCTCGGGGTCGCGGAAGAACCAGAGGACGAACGCGCCCACAGCGAGGAGCGCGGCCCCGAGGGGCGGGAAGACGACCGCCGCGACCGCCGCGCCGACGAAGGCGGGGAGCGCGAACCGTCGGTAGCCGGGTGCGAACCGCATCTATGCCTCGCCGCGGACGTCCGCGCCCCAACTCGTGAGGAGGTGGGTGATGTGCAGGCGGTCGTCGATGCCCGTCGAGATGTCGAGGTCGACCTGCCCGGCGAGTTCGTGCAGGCGGGCGAGTTCGCCGTCGGCGAACCGTTCGGGGGTCGAGTCGGCGACGCGGAGGACGTCGCGGAGGAGCTCCTGTCCCTCGTAGCCCTCGTCGTCGAGAAGCGTCGTGAGCGTCTTGCGGGCGTCCTTGATATCGCCCTCGCGGGCGTTGATGAGGAGCGTCTTCAGCTCGTCGTCGAAGCCCACGTCGCCGAGGGCGGCGTGGACCGTGGACATGGTGACCTCGTCGGCCTCGGTGGCCGTCCGCTGGGCCGAGAGCACGGCCTTCCGGACGTTCCCGTTGGAGGCGTCGGCGAGGAACTGGAGGCCGCCGTCGTCGTAGTCGACGCCCTCCGCGTCGAGGATGGCCGCGAGGAGGGATTCGAGCGCCGCGTCGTCGGGTGCGGGCATGGGGACGGGGAAACACCGCGAGCGAATCGGCGGGATGAGCTTCGAGGGCTGGCGCGTGGTGATGACGAACTGCGTGGTCCGGTGGTGCTGTTCCATCACGCGGCGGAGCGCCTGCTGGAAGTCCTCGCGGATGGACTCGGCGTTGTCGAGGACGATGGTCTTGTACTCGCCGGACATCGGGGCGTAGCTGGCGGACTCCTTCAGCACGCGGTTTATCATGTCGCGTTTCGCCATGCGACTGCGGCCGTCGAGGAACTGCTCGAACCGCGGGTCGGCGCGAATCTGCTTTTTCGTCCGGTTGAAGAAGTCCGCGACGTTGAGTTCGATGAGGTCGTTTTCGGGGTCCGAATGCGCCTCACGGGCCAGCGCGCGGACGGCGGCGGTCTTGCCGACGCCCGGCGGGCCCTGCACGACGAGGTTCATCGGTTCGTCCACGGCGCGTCGGAGGCGGTCGCGGACCTCCGGCTGTGGGAGGTCGTCGAGCCCCGGCGCGTGCGTCTCGGTCCACAGCGGCGCGTCCATTGGACTCCGGTAGCAGACGGTCGGGTAAGAATCGGTCGGTCCGGGGCGTCGGGCGGGGGCGGCGTCCCGGGACGGTGAGTCCCGGGGCCGCGACGGATTCGACGCACGTTTAGTCCCGCCGCTATCATTGTGGTGCATGTCCATGCGCGCGACCTTCCTCGGGACCGGCGGGGCCGTCCCCACCACGGCGCGTGCGCCGAGCGCGTTCCTCGTGAACCGCGACGGCGAGCGCCTGTTGTTCGATTGCGGGGAGGGCACCCAACGCCAGATGATGCGCTACGGGACCGGGTTCGGCGTCAGCCACCTGTTCGTCACCCACCTCCACGGCGACCACATCCTCGGCATCCCCGGCCTGATTCAGACGCTCGACTTCAACGACCGCGACGCCTCGCTGGCCATCCACGGCCCGCCGGGGAGCAAACGCCACCTCGAAACGCTCGTCCACGCCGGCGGCTACCAGCCCGGCTTTCACGTCTCCGTCCACGAGGTCCGCCCCGGCAACGTCGCCTACCGCGCCGACGACTACGAGGTCCGCGCGTTCGACACCGAACACCGGACCGCCTCGGTCGGCTACGCCCTCGTCGAGGACGACCGCCCCGGCCGGTTCGACCGCGAGAAGGCCGAGGAACTCGGCGTCCCCGTCGGCCCGGCGTTCGGCCGCCTCCACGCCGGCGAGGACGTCGAACTCGAAGACGGAACCGTCGTGCGCTCCGAGCAGGTCGTCGGCGACCCCCGACCCGGTCGAACCGTCGTCTACACCGGCGACACCCGCCCGCTCGACTCGACCGTCGAGGTCGCCCGCGACGCCGACCTGCTCGTCCACGACGCGACGTTCACCGACGAGGAGGCCGAGCGGGCGAAACAGACCGCGCACTCGACCGCGCGCGAGGCCGCTCGCGTCGCCCGCGACGCCGACGTTCGGCGGTTCGCGCTGACGCATATCTCCGCCCGGTACGCCGCCGACCCGGGCCCGCTTCTCGAACAGGCCCGCGAGGTGTACGACGGCGAGGCGTTCGTCGCCGAAGACGGTCAGAAACTTGAGGTCCCGTACGCCGACAGCGACGGCGGCGGGGCCGAGACCGGCGAGTAGTCCGCGGGCCGCGGTACGCTTTTCTCCCGCCCGCGCGCACCCGTCGATGTGCCGCAGAACGCCTTCCACACCGTCGACGTGTTCGCCACGGCGAAGTACGCCGGGAACCAACTGGCTGTCTTCGAGGACGCGGACGCGCTCAGTTCCGACCAGATGGCCGCGCTCGCCAACGAGACGAACTACTCGGAGACGACGTTCATCGAGGGCGGGTCGCCCGACGACGGCTACGACGTTCGCATCTTCACGCCGGACGGCGAGATTCCGTTCGCCGGACACCCGACGCTCGGGACGGCCGCCGTCCTCCGCGAGCACTTCGGCGCGGGCGACGAGGTGACGCTGAACCTCGGCGTCGGTCCGATTTCGGTCGAGGTCCGGTCCGACGGAAGCGACAGCGAGCAGTACTGGATGACGCAGAACGCGCCGGCGTTCGGCGAAGAACTCGACCCCGAGACGCTCGCGGAGGTGCTGTCGCTCGACGCGACCGACTTCAACTCGGACTGGCCGATACAGGTCGTCTCGACCGGTCTCCCGGCGGTGATGGTGCCGCTCCGCGACCGCGACGCGCTCGCCCGGAGCGAGGTGTTTACCCCCGCGTACCGGTCGTTCTTCGACGACGTGGGCGTCGAGAACCTCTTTCTGTTCTGCCCGGACCCCCGCGACGACGCGAACGACTTCGCGGCGCGGATGTACGCGCCCGGCCACGGCGTCGCCGAGGACCCCGCGACCGGGAGCGCAAACGGCTGTTTCGCCGGCTACCTCGCCCGCCATCGCTACTTCGGCGACGACGAAATCGAGGTCGCGGTCGAGCAGGGCTACGAGATGGGTCGGCCGTCGCACCTCCACCTCGAAGCCGAGGACCGGGGCGACGAGGTGGCGGTCCGCGTCGGCGGGCGCGTCGAGTTCGTCTCGGAGGGGAGACTCGTCTGACCGGCCGCTGAACGGGCCGTCGTGCCAAAAAACGAGGGCGGGTCAGTCGCGGTGGGCGTCGCAGACCGGGTTCTCGCCGTCGTCGAGGAGGACGACGGGGACTCCGAGGACGACCCACTCGCGGACGTAGCGCCGGCGCGTCGTCGCGGGCGACCCGCACTCGACGCAGGCGGCGTCGGCCGACTCGACGGCCGACTCGATGATTCTCGTCCGCGGACCGACCGCCGTCCGCGAGTACGCCGGCCGTTTGGACAGGAGCGCCACGAGCGCCGCGGCGACCGCGAGCCCGACGACCGGTAGGACGAACCGACCGACGCCGGAGCGCGCGAGGACGCCGACGATGACGAGTAACACGACCGCGGCGGCCAGTTCACGGAGGAGACGCATCGACGGCGTCAGTTGCTCGTCTCGTTTTCGGAGCCGGACGAGGACGACGACCCCGACGAACTGGACGACGCCGAGCGAGCGTCCGACGACGAGCCGGTGGACGACGAGGACGAATCCGACGACGAACCGTCGTTATCGAGCGACCGGACGAACTGCGGGTAGCCGCCGTCGCCGACCGGGATGTAGACGGTGTCCGTCTCGTCGAGTTTCTCGATGTACTTCTGGGCCAGCACCTCGTCGGACAGCGACTCGGCGATGATGCGGTTGGCGTCGGCCTGCCCCTGCGCCTCGATGCGCTTGCGCTCGGCTTCGAGTTCCTCGACGGCGAGTTCGTCCTGCTTCTGCTGGCGGCGCTGTTCGGTGATTTCCTTCTGTTCGACTGCCTGGGCGTACTCGGCGGGGAGTTCGACGTTGCGGACCTGCACCGCTTCGAGGATGAGACCGTCGTCGGCGAACTCCTCGGCGAGTTCCTTCTCGGCGGCGGCCTTCAGCTGGGTCTGCCCCTCGCCGGTGTAGATGACGGTGACGGGCAGTCGACCGGCCTCGGTCCGGAGCACGGACCGAATCGACGGGCGAATCAGGCGCTCCTCGGCGGTGGCGAGCGTCCGGTAGTTACGGTAGAACTCGACCGCCTGCCCGGCGTCGATGCGGTAGCGGACGGTCACGTCGATGTCCGTTCGAAGTCCGTCTTCGGTCAGGACGGTGATGGCGTCGTCGCCGCGCCTGTCGCCTTCGCTCGTCGACGACGACATCGTGTACGACTGCGGTCGCACCGACAGCGACGAGGTCGACTGCGAGACGGGGTTGACGAAGTGCGCGCCGGGTTCGAAGACGGTGCCGGTGGTCGCGCCCCACTTCTTGACGACCTTGACGTTCCCCTCTTCGACGGGTTCCCACGCGAGGAGCCCGGCGATGGGGGCGGCGATAAGGAGGAGGGCGACGACACCGATGAGGGCGATGCGCGTCAGCGACCGGGAGGTCACCGACGGCGGGTCGGGGATATCAGAACTCATCACTCTACTTTCAAATAGCCGAGACTTGTTTGTTTCGTGTAAGTCGGGGGTTCTCTGGACTCGACGGACGGGCGTCGCGCAAACGCGACACCCGACCGAGTCGAGACCGGTCACCGGCGTGGAGTATATATCCGGCGCGGCCCTAGTCGCCGTCGTGAACGACCGGACGAGTGCGCTCGACTCGGTCGTCTTCGGCGTCGACATCCAGAGCGGCGATATCCGCGGCGACTCGCCGTCGTACGCGCTGGTCGTGTTGGACACCCGAGACACCGAGTCAGACGAGGTCCGAATCGAACGAGACGTGGTCTCCTTCCGCAAGTTACGCCGACTCATCGAGCGCGACGAACCGCGCGTCGTCGCCACGGACAACATGTACGAGTTGGCGACCGACAAGGACGATTTGGTCCGCTTCCTGCGGTGGCTTCCCCACGGGACGCAGTTGGTGCAAGTGACCGGCGCAGAACGCCCGGAACCCCTGTCTCGGGTCGCCTCGCGCCACGGCGTCCCCTACGGCAAAGACCCGATGAAGGAGGCCGAGGCCGCGGCGCGCCTCGCCCTCGGCAACGTCGGCTACGAGGTCGCCGCCTTCGAGAACACGACGACCGTGAAGGTCTCTCGCGGGCGCTCGACCGGCAAGGGCGGGTGGAGTCAGGACCGCTACACGCGCCGCATCCACGGGTCGGTCAAACAGCAGGCCCGCGAGGTCGAGTCCGCGCTGAAGGAGGCCAACCTCGACTACGAGCGGGACGTGACCGAGAAGTACGGCGGCTACTCGCAGGCGCTTTTCACCGTCGAGGCGCGGCCCGAGGACATCCCCGTGTCCACCCACCGCTCGGGCGACACCCGCGTCGAAATCGAGCGCGAGCGCCGCGACGGCATCGAGTTCGAACCGCTCGTGAAGCGCCGCGACCGCGTCATCGTCGGCATCGACCCCGGCACGACCACCGCCGTCGCCGTCGTCGGCTTCGACGGGCGCGTCCTCGACGTGCACTCGACGCGCACCGCCGACACCGCCGCGGTCATCGAGTGGCTCATCGAGCGCGGGCGACCGAGTCTCGTCGCCGCCGACGTCCAGCCGATGCCCGAGACGGTCGAGAAGTTCCGACGGAGCTTCGACGCCGCCGGCTGGGCCCCCGCGAGCGACATCCCGGTGGACGAGAAGCTCCACCGGACCCGCGAGGTCGACTACGACAACGACCACGAGCGCGACGCCCTCGCGGCGGCGCTATTCGCCTTCGACGACCACGAAGACCAGTTCGAGCGCATCTCCCGGAAGGTGCCCGCCGACGTGGACCGAGAGGAGGTCATCGCCCGCGTCCTCGCCAGCGAGGAGTCGGTCGAGGCCGTCCTCCGCGAGATGGACGACGACGGGGGCGAATCCGGCGGCGACGACGCCGACGAGGAGGCCCACGAGGAACCCGAACTCACGCCCGAAGAACGCGAGATTCGGGAGTTGCGGTCGCGGGTCGAGCGCCTCGAATCGCACGTCGAGGACCTGAAGTCGACCATCGAGGAGAAAGACGAGACCATCGAGGAGTACAAGGAGGAACTCTCCGACGCCCGCCGCGAGGAGCGCCGCGAGGCCCGCGAGCGCCGGGAGGTCACCCGGCTCGAACGCGAGAACGGCCGGTTAGAGCGGAAGGTCGAGTCGCTCGAATCCGAGAAGGCGGAGCTCGCCGACAAGCTCGACCAACTGAAGTCGCTGTGGAAGCTCGACCACTCGAACTTCGCGGACGTGAACGCGAACGGGAACTTGGTGCCCGTCAAAATCGTCGAGCAGTTCACCAACGGCGCGCTCGACCACACCGTCGAGGAGTACGGCATCGCCGCGGGCGACGTGGTCTACCTCCGCGACGCCAGCGGCGCGGGGCGGACGACCGCCGAGCGACTCGCCGAGTTCGACCCGCGGGTCGTCCTCCGGTCGGGCAACCTCTCGGAGGTCGCAGACGAGGTGCTGTTCGACGCCGATATTCCGGTCGCACCCGCCGACGGCGTGACGATACGGGAGATAGACGAACTCGCCGTGGCGAAGGAGTCCGAGGTCGAATCCGCCATCGCCGATTGGGAGTCGCGGGCGGAAGAACGACAGAAAGAACAGCAAAAAGAGATGGTCGACCAGATAATCTCCGAACACCGCGCCGAGAACCGGCGCGGATAGCGTCGAGTCGGACTTTCAGTCTGTCGTGTCGCCGACGACGACGACGGCGACGACAAAGTACAGCGCCGCCCCGACGAGCGGGACCAGGAAGGCGAGCACGGCCCAGAACGTCGCGTTTCGCCCCTTGAGCGTCGCGTCTTTGTGGACCCGGTACGGCAGGTAGACGTGAACGGCGAGGAAGTAGACGGCGAAGCCGAGGATGTACGGGAGGAGGTCGCCGCCGCGGACCGACGCCCACATGGCCGCGAGCAGGCCGAAGACGACGAGGATGAGCGCGGCGAAGATGATGGCGGGCGCACGCGTCGTGGTTCCTGAGTCGGACATCACCCGGAGTTGGGACCGGTGGGTGTTGTCCGTTTCGCCCGCGAGCGGCTTCCAGAAGTCATATCCCACGTCCCCGACTCCGAACAGATATGGACGCATACGACCTGATCACTCGGAACGCCTCCGAAGTGGTCACGGAGGACGAAGTGCGCGCGCTGGCCGACGACCCCGAGGGCAAGCGAGCGTACGTGGGCTACGAGCCCTCCGGCGTCCTCCACATCGGTCACATGCTCACCGCCAACAAGCTCATCGACCTCCAGGCGGCGGGCTTCGAGGTAGTCGTGCTCCTCGCGGACGTACACGCCTACCTCAACGGCAAGGGCACCTTCGAGGAGATTCGGCAGACGGCCGAGCGGATGAAAGAACAGTTCATCGCCTACGGTCTCGACGAGAGCCAGACGGAGTTCGTCCTCGGCTCGGAGTACCAGCTCGACGAGAGCTACGTCCTCGACCTGCACGCGCTCGAACTGGAGACGACGCTCTCGCGCGCCGAGCGCGCCATGGCCGAAATCAAAAGCGGCGAGGGCGTCACCGTCGCGCAGGCGGTCTACCCCATCATGCAGGCGCTCGACATCGTCTACCTCGACGTGGACCTCGCCATCGGCGGGATGGAACAGCGCAAGGTCCACATGCTCGCCCGCGACATGCTCCCGAGCATCGGCGAGGAGTCGCCGACCTGCATGCACACGCCGCTCATCGCGGACCTCGGGACGGGCATCGGCAAGATGTCCTCCTCGGCCGGCGTCACCATCTCGATGGAGGACACCACCGAGGACATCGAAGACAAGGTCAACGGCGCGTTCTGCCCGCCGACGGCCGACCCCGACCCGACCGACGAGGGCGAGGAACGCGAGAACCCCGTCCTCCAGATTTTCGAGTACCACGTCTTCCCGCGCTTCGAGCGCGTCGTCGTCGAGCGCCCCGAGCAGTACGGCGGGAACCTCGACTACGACGACTACGAGTCGCTGGCGGCCGACCTCGAATCCGGCGAACTCCACCCGGCCGACGCGAAGGGCGCGCTCGCCGACTACCTCGACGAACTCATCGAACCGGGTCGCGCGAAGATAGCGGAGTGAGCCAACGCGGGAATCGGCGGCCCGTCAGGCCATCCCGAACATCTTCATGACGCCCTCGGCGAGGCCGCTGGCGACGAGGCCGAGGCCGGCGACGACGAACGCGAGCCCCGCCGCGACGACGGGAGCCTGATAGGCGACGATACCGATACCCAAGAGCAGCGAGACGACGCCGGCGATGCCTTTCGTACCGAGTTTGTCGAGCATATCACGACGGCGTTTCGGGACCGCCCTAAACGCGTCGTTCCGTTGGACGCTTCCTACCGGCCGAACGTCGGCGGATTTAACCATGCCCACGTCGAACGCTCGCGCATGAGCGACGACGAGAACGAGAGCCGCCGAGACCTTCGAATGCCGAACGACGACGAAGTGTTCGCCGTCGTGACGAACATGCTCGGGGCCAATCGTATTCGCGTCCGCTGTGCCGACGGCGTCGAGCGGACCGCTCGCATTCCCGGACGGATGCAGAAGCGTATCTGGATTCGAGAGGACGACGTGGTGCTCGTCGAGCCGTGGGACTGGCAGGACGAGAAGGCCGACGTGAGCTGGCGCTACGAGAAGTCCGAGGCCGACCAGCTCCGCCGCGAAGGCCACATCCAGTAACGCGCCCGAGACAGCGCCTGATTGTCCCCCGAACGACGCCGAACCCGGAGCCTGTGCCCTTTTCATCTCGCCTCTCGTAGCCCTAGTCCAATGACTGACGAGTTCGGCATGGTCGAACCCCAGGAGGGCGAGGCGTTCGGCGACGAGTGGGAGGAGATAGACGTCTCCGACGACGAGGCGGACCGCATCGCGCGCCGCAAGGACCGCGACTTCGACGAGTTCCGGATGCGGTTGAAGGACGCCGACCAGTTCAAAGTCGAGCAGTCGGTGTTCGACGACGCGACCTTCGCCGCCATCTACAAACTCGTCCAAGACGGGCATATCGACGCGTTCGGCGGCCCGATTTCGACGGGCAAGGAGGCCAACGTCTTCGAGGCGCTCGGCGGCGACGACACCGACGTGGCGGTCAAGATATACCGCATCAACGCCTCCGACTTCCGGCACATGCGCGACTACCTCGAAGGCGACCCGCGCTTCGAGAACATCGGCCACGACAAGGGGCAGGTCGTCCGCGCGTGGGTCAGAAAGGAGTTCGCCAACCTCCAACGTGCCCAGCGCGCCGGCGTTCGCGTGCCGAAGCCCATCGCGGTCCAGCGGAACGTCCTCGTGATGGAACTCGTCGGCGTCGTCGACGACCGGGCGCGACGGCTCTCGGAAGTGCGCGTCGAGAACCCACAGACCGCCTACGAGGTCGTCCGCGAGTACATGCGCCGACTCCACCGCGCCGGTCTCGTCCACGGCGACCTCTCGGAGTACAACCTCATCATCCACGACGGCGAACTCGTCGTCATCGACCTCGGACAGGCCGTCACGGTCCACCACCCCAACGCCGAGGAGTTCCTCCGGCGGGACTGCCGCAACGTGGCCAACTTCTTCCGGCGGCAGGGGGCCGACGCCGACGGCGACTCGCTGTACGAGTTCGTCACGGCCGACGAGGACGACGAAGACGAGTAGCGACACAGACCCGCCGCGAGACGGGTGTGAGACCGAGACACGCGGCGACCCGCCGAGCGAACGCTTAAACCACTCCGACGGGTATCGGGTGATATGCAGCACGTCAAGGTGCCGCAGGACCGTATCGGTGTTCTCATCGGCGAAGGTGGCTCGACGCTCCGAGAGATAGAGAGTCGCGCGGAAGTCCGACTCGACGTGGACTCGGAGAACGGCAGCGTCGCCATCGACAGCGTCGGCGACCCCGTGCTCGGCATGGTCGCCCCCGACGTGGTCCGAGCGGTCGGCCGCGGCTTCGCCCCGGAGGACGCGATGGCGCTCCTCGACGACGACATGATGATGTTCGAACTCATCGATATCGACCGGCACACCCGAAACAAAAACGACATGCGGCGGCAGAAGGGCCGCCTCATCGGCGAGAACGGCCGCACCCGCGAACTCATGGAGGAGCTGACGGGTGCCGACGTGGTCATCTACGGCTCGACGCTCGGCATCATCGGCCAGTCCGAGGAGGTCGAGGCCGTCCGCCGGGCGGTCGAGATGATTCTCGACGGCGCGCCCCACGGCGCGGTGTACTCCTTCCTCGAACGGAAGCACAACGAACTGACCCAGGGCTTCAACGTCCGGCAGAACAACTGAGACGCCACCGCCGACGAGTCCACCGCCGACACGGCACTCGCCCGCATCGTCTTTTCATCGCACCGGCTTCGAGACTGGCGAGGCGACCCGCCGGAAACCGGGGATAAACCCGCAAAATCGACCGCCCTCGACGGGACACGACCACCCCACCGTGTTGCGTTTTGACATACCAATAAGCGAAGCTTTTTTATAGAATCACAAACAATCAGGCGATGACTATGAGCCAGCGAATGCAGCAGGGTCAGCCCATGATCATTCTGGGCGAAGACTCGCAGCGCACATCCGGACAGGATGCGCAGTCGATGAACATCACGGCCGGGAAGGCCGTCGCAGAGGCCGTACGCACGACGCTCGGCCCCAAGGGGATGGACAAGATGCTCGTCGACTCCGGCGGGCAGGTCGTCGTCACGAACGACGGCGTCACCATCCTCAAGGAGATGGACATCGACCACCCCGCGGCCAACATGATCGTCGAAGTCTCCGAGACCCAGGAGGACGAGGTCGGAGACGGCACGACGACGGCCGTCATCATCGCCGGCGAACTCCTCGACCAGGCCGAGGAGCTCCTCGAATCGGACGTCCACGCGACGACCGTCGCGCAGGGCTACCGCCAGGCCGCCGAGAAGGCCAAGGAAGTCCTCGAAGACAACGCCATCGAGGTCACGGAGGACGACCGCGAGACCCTCCAGAAGATCGCCGCGACGGCGATGACCGGCAAGGGCGCGGAGTCCGCGAAGGACCTGCTCGCCGAGCTCGTCGTCGACGCCGTGCTGGCCGTCAAGGACGAAGGCGGCATCGACACGGACAACGTCTCCATCGAGAAGGTCGTCGGCGGCACCATCGACAACTCCGAACTCGTCGAGGGCGTCATCGTCGACAAAGAGCGCGTCGACGAGAACATGCCCTACGCCGTCGAGGACGCGAACATCGCCATCCTCGACGACGCGCTGGAAGTCCGCGAGACCGAAATCGACGCGGAAGTCAACGTCACGGACCCCGACCAGCTTCAGCAGTTCCTCGACCAGGAAGAAAAGCAGCTGAAAGAGATGGTCGACAAGCTCGTCGAGGTCGGCGCCGACGCCGTCTTCGTCGGTGACGGTATCGACGACATGGCCCAGCACTACCTCGCCAAGGAGGGCATCCTCGCGGTTCGCCGCGCCAAGTCCTCCGACCTCAAGCGCCTCGCCCGCGCGACGGGCGGCCGCGTCGTCAGCAGCCTCGACGACATCGAGGCCGACGACCTCGGCTTCGCCGGCTCCGTCGGACAGAAGGACGTCGGCGGCGACGAGCGCATCTTCGTCGAGGACGTCGAGGACGCGAAGTCCGTCACGCTCATCCTCCGCGGCGGCACCGAGCACGTCGTCGACGAGCTCGAACGCGCCATCGAGGACTCCCTCGGCGTCGTCCGCACGACGCTCGAAGACGGGAAGGTCCTCCCCGGCGGCGGCGCTCCCGAGACGGAGCTCTCCCTGCAGCTTCGCGAGTTCGCCGACTCCGTCGGCGGCCGCGAGCAGCTCGCCGTCGAGGCGTTCGCCGAGGCGCTGGACATCGTCCCGCGCACCCTCGCCGAGAACGCCGGTCTCGACCCCATCGACTCCCTCGTCGACCTGCGCTCGCGCCACGACGGCGGCGAGTTCGCAGCCGGCCTCGACGCCTACACGGGCGAGGTCATCGACATGGAAGAAGAGGGCGTCGTGGAGCCCCTCCGCGTCAAGACCCAGGCTATCGAGTCCGCGACCGAAGCCGCTGTCATGATTCTCCGCATCGACGACGTCATCGCGGCTGGCGACCTCTCCGGTGGCCAGACCGGCGGCGACGACGACGAAGGCGGCGCGCCCGGCGGCATGGGCGGCGGCATGGGTGGCATGGGCGGCATGGGCGGCATGGGCGGCGCAATGTGAGCGCCCCAGTAGGCCACCATACACCCACACCCTGACTTCGCATCGACTCGAATCGCTCGGCCGAATTCACGACGTTTTTTGCGGCTTCACGCCCGTTAGCATCCGCTTTCTCTACCCGCGCGCCGATTGGGACGTCGTTAATCAAGCGCCCGCGACGTGCCGTCGTCTGCCGCCCGAGACGGTGGGCGTATCGACAACCGAGTCGCCGCATAAGTTGACAAAACGCTATAAAATGTTCTGAGGAGTTCGTGAAACGCGGGTGACCAGCTCTATACTTATCTCCCGAGACAGCCAACTTCGCATCGTATGTCCCCACCCGAGACCCCGGTGTCCGACGCCGACTCGGACGCGACCACGCCCGCGACTCGACCGCCGTTTCTGGCCGTCGTCGCGCCCCGTCTCTCCGAGGCGGCGGCGCTCGCGGGGGCGCTCCTCCCCGGCGTCGGCCCGGTCGTCCGCGCACCTCGTAGTTCCTCCCCGTCGAACCTCCGCGCCACCCTCGCCGCGATGCGACGGCCCGACGCGCCGCTCGTCGTGGCGACCGACAGCGCGGCCGCCGTCCGCGACGCCGACCGCGTCCACGTCGCCGACGGGGGCGTCGTGGTCGAGTCCGGCGCGCCGAGCGACCTTCTGGCCGTCCCCGGCGTCTACGCTCGACGCTGCGGTTCCGAACTCGGTGCGAACTTCGCCGACCCGGGAAACGACGTCGCAGACGAATGAGTCGGTCGCCCGGTGCGCGACGCTTCGGGTCCGACCGTCCCCAAGGTTCACCACGGTCCCCGCGGTAGCCGTGGGTATGGGAGACGACGCGTGTTACCGCGAGTTCTGTCCGGACTGCGACGCGCCGGTGACTATCGTCGACGAGGAGTGTCCCGACTGCGGCCGGGAACTGGCGCTCGTCTGAGGACCGACCTCACTCGGACACCCGCGTGTCGATGTGGTGGACCGCGTGGGGCGAGAGATACCGGCCACCCGGAACCTCGACCCAGCCGTTGGCGAGCACGCGGACCGGTCCCTCGTGCAGCACGGACTCCATCTCGGCGTCGCCGTAGACGACGGCGTCGTCTATCGTCTGTTCGAACCGCCCGCTAAACGGGGAATCGGACGCGAAGACCACATAAGAGACAGCTGAGCGACACGTAATGAGAATAGTGGAAGGTCGCGGTGTTCACGACGACTCGGAGGCGTCTGCATCGGCGCGGCGAGCGAGGAAATCGACCAGCACCGTGACGAGGAGCAGAGCCGCGACGAGTTGGAGGCCGTGGGCGACGTCCACTCCGAGCACCCCCGCGAGTCCGAACTGCTCGACGATGTAGAGCGTCGCGGCGACGAGTCCCAGACTCCCGAACAGGACTCTCGCAAACCGACCGTCGAGACTCGTCACGAAATTGTAGGCGGCGACGCCGAAGACGACCGCCGCGGCGACGATGCCGAGAACGTCCATAGGAAGTGTATCGTACCTCCCGACCAAGAAAATGTTGTCTTTCTAACTTGACTGGCCAACAACTACCCGGGAGCAGGCTCCGATAGTCGTCGAGAACAGAGACAGTTTAGGGCTGGAGAAGGCGAGACCGCCGACGCTGTCGCTCGGCGGACAGTCACAGCAACAGAGCGCGACGGAGCAGACATCAAAAGAGCGCGACGACCAACGAAAAGAGCGCGACGGGATTCGAACCCGCGACCATCGGATTAGAAGTCCGACGCTCTGTCCGACTGAGCTACGCGCCCTCGATGCCCACAAACCGGCCCTGCAAGAAAAACGAATCGGGTTCTACCCGTCGAACCGGTACAGCGACGTGACCGCCGGGAGCCTGTTGAGCATCCAGATGCCCACCGGGAGACCGACGATGGTGAGGGTGAACAGCACCGCGACGTTCGCCCAGACCCAGCTCAGCCACCAGCCGACGAACACGAAGTAGATGGCGCGGACGACGAGTGACCGCTGGCCGCGAGACGAGTCGGGGTCGAGCCGGGTTTTCGGCTCCTTCAACGAGAGCACCGTCGGGACGAGGTTGATGAGCGCGACGCCGAGCGGGATGCCGATGACGGTCGCGTTCAGGAACCACGCGACGTTGACGACGGCGGGCGTCGCCCACCAGCCGACGAAGACGAACCAGATGGCGCGGACGACGAACGAGCGCTGAGACATGGGCGTAGATACGCGGGCCGAGGCGAAAAGCGACGGGGTGGTCGAAGCGAGGCGGAGGGGTGAAGGAAAACAGCGAAAACCCGCCACCCGGAGCGACGTGAAGGGAGGCTTTAACAGCGCCAACGCGGTAACACCGGCTATGAGAGTCATCGGGACGGTCGGCCTGCCGGGAAGCGGCAAGGGCGAACTCGCCGAGGTGGCCCGCAACGCGGGCGTGCCCGTCGTGACGATGGGCGACGTCATCCGCGAGGAGTGTCGCGAGCGCGGCCTCGACCCCGCGACGGACCACGGGAAGATAGCGACCGCGCTCCGCGAGGAGGAGGGCGACGACGCCATCGCCGCGCGCTCGCTGCCGATGGTCGAAGACCACCTCGAATCGAACGACGTGGTGGTCGTCGACGGGCTTCGGTCGGGCGTCGAACTCGACCGCTTCCGCGAGGCGTTCGGCGACGACTTCGTCCTCGTGAGCGTCGAAGCGCCGTTCGAGACGCGCGCCGAGCGCCTGCTCGACCGCGACCGCGACGACAGCGACACCGACGTGGAGGCGCTCAAAAAGCGCGAGCGCCGCGAACTCGACTTCGGGATGGGCGACGCGATGGACCGCGCCGACGTGGTCATCCAGAACACCGGCACGCTGGCGGAATACCGCGAGACCATCGCGAAGCTGTTCGAAGAAGGGCCGGAAGCGGTCGCAGAGGCCGACGCGTGAGCATGATTTACAGCGTCGACGTCCGCATCGAGGTTCCCGTCCGCGACACCGAGGTCACCGACCGCGTCGGCGACGCCGTCGAGAACATCTTCCCCGGCGTCGAACTCGACCACGAACCCGGGAAACTCGTCGGTGAGACCCACGAGCTGGAGCGGTTCTCCGAGCGCCTCCACGAGCAGGCCATCCTCGACACCGCCCGCCGCGAGTTCGCCAAGCGCCGCGACGACGACGGATTTTCGTTCGCGCTGAAAAAGCAGGCCGCGTTCAAGGGCGTCGTCAACTTCTCCGTCGGCAACCCCGACGAACTCGGCGACATCGACGTCCGCGTGACCGTCCGCGACCCCTCCGTCGACGAGGTCATCGACTACATCGCGCCGCCGACCGAAGACGGGCGACCGGTCGACCCGAACGACCGCTAAACCGGGGACGAAACCGAGACTGAGACGCCGTTTTCTCGCTACTCAGGCGACCAACAGCGCCACCGCGACGGCGATGAAGACGATTTTCAGCCCCGTGTTGACGGCGATGACCTTCGACCCGAACTCGGGGCCCCAGATGCCGTACTGGAAGGGAATCGACCGCTTGAACGTCGAGACGGCGAAGGAGATGATGCCGCCGATGAGCATCGTCGCCACGGCCTGCTTCGGCGTGAACGTCTCGCCGATGGCCGGCGCGATGGTCGCCGCGCCGGTCGTCGTGTCGAACGCGAAGGCGACGACGACGGGGACGGCCGCGCCCGGCAGACCGACGAGGTTCGTCAGCGGACTGGCGAGCGCCGCGAACGATTCGAGGTCGGTCGTCCGCAGGAGGAGCGTGACGACCACGTAGACGACCGCCAGCCGCGGGACGATGCGTCGAAGCTTCGTCCACGTGCTCCGGGCGGCGTCTTCGACCGCCTCGCGGAGGGAGCCGTCGGTGTCGCCCGCGCCGGCGGAGTCGCCCGCGCCGGCGGCCGCATCGACCACGCCGCCCGAGCCGTCGGTCTCGGCGACCGCGACCGGGGTCGTGTTACGGTCAGAGAGAAGCACCGCGCCGGCGACGACGCCGGTCGCGGTGATGGCGAGCGCGATGGCCGCCCGCGCGCCGACGTACATGAAGCCGACTTCGCGGCCGAGGATGGGGATGAGCACCGGCCAGTAGAACGTGAAGATGTGCTGGACGAAGCCGAAGAACGTGTTGATGGTGACGGCGACGAGCGTCGCCCGGTCGTCGAGGACGCCCGACTCGCGGAACTCCGCGAGCATCCCGTAGCCCGCCGTCGTCGAGGCGGCGGTGGTGACGATGGCCGTCCCCACCTCGTCGGGGAGGTTCGCGGGGTTCGTCAGATACCGCGAGAGGCCGGCGATGCGCTCGACGAGGCCGAAGGCGACGACGAGGTTCGCGGCGAAGACGCCCGCGGCGATGTAGGCGGCGATGCGCGCGACTCGCGGGAGCACCTCGAACAGCACCGGGAGGACGGCCGACGACTGCACGACCGACGGTCGGTGCCGAGCGAACTAATCGGCGTCGGTCGGCGGGAGACGGTTCGAGCGTCGGGCTCAGACGAGCACCTGCGCCACCCCGAACAGGACGACGACGCCGAGCACGTCGCAGACGTTGGTGACGACGGGGATGACCACGTCGTCGGGGTCGAGACCGAACCGGTAGGCGACGTACGTCGCAGAGAACGTCACGACGACCGCGAGGACGGCGAGCGTAATCCCGCTCGACAGGGAGACGAGGACGACTTTCTGCGGGGCCAGCGACGTGTCGCCGGAGACGAGGAGCGTGGCGACCCACGCGCCCGCGCCGATGACGGGGAACACCGTCACCGCGAGGGCGACCGTGGCGACGGCGTTACCCGCGAGTTCGTCGTCGCGGGGCGAAAACGAGAGCGTCCCGAGGTGGAACGACGTGGAGAGCCGCGCCGCGAGGACGCTTCCGAGGTTCCCCGCGGTCCCGATGGTGACGGGGACGAGCACGAGAAGCGACGGGTAGCGGAACAGTTGCGCCTCGAAGCTCCCGAGGACGAGGCCGCTCCCGAGTTCGACGAGCGTGAGCACGAGCAACACCGGGAGCATCGCCCGCGTGATGGCGCGGACGGTCCACTCGGTCGGCACTCAGAACACCCCCGCGACGGCGAGGACGGTTCGGACCGCGATGAGCAGAAAGAGGACGCCGAACACGTCGCCGGTGGTCGTCACGACCGGGCCGACGATGGTGTCGGGGTTGCGCCCCCGTCGGTAGCCCGCGAAGACGACGCTGACGACGACGACGGTCAGGACGATACCGGACAGCAGGCCGGCGACGATGGCGACGCCGACGAGAATCGGGAGCGGCGCGACCCGACTGCCGAGGAACGTGAGGAGAAAGAACGCGACGACGGCGGCGAACGTGCTCGTGAGCACGCCGTTGGCGAGCGCGGCCGTCGCGGCGGCCCGGAGGCGTTCGTCGCCGCCGGTGACGCGGGGTTCGATGAGCCCCTGATGGAGCGCGGTGGCGATGCGAGCGCCGAGCGAGCCGTAGACGTTGCCCCGGGTCGCCAAGAGCGCGGGAACGAGGACGAGAAGCCCCGGCACGGCTCGGAGTTCGGCCCGCATGCCCCCGAGGACGACGCCGGCGACGAGGCCGCCGACGAGGCTGGCCGCGAGCGCGGGCAAGGCTTCCTTGTAGGCCTCGACCGCCACGTCTCGCACGGTCATTGTGGGGTGCGACGGACCCGAGCGTTAAAAGTCGGCGGTATCGCGGCGAGGCGAGAATCGCGCGGGCAAGCGCAGAAAGCGCGGCGAGAAGATCGCGCGGTGGTTCAGAACGGACCCATACCGCCGAGACCGCCCATACCGCCGCCGCCGTCCTGGTTCTGGAGCTTCTTCATCATGCGCTGCATGTCGCCGTCGCCCATGTTCTGGAACTGCTTGATGGTCTGTTCCATCATGCGGTGCTGTTCGAGCAGTTCCTGTATCGTCTCCTCGTCCTGTCCCGACCCCTGCGCGATACGCTTGACGCGGGACGCGCCGACCTTCCGCGGGTTCTCCAGTTCCTCTTCGGTCATCGAGTCCATGATGACCTCGAACGCGCGCATCCGGTCTTTCGTCACGTCCATCGCGTCGTCCGGAAGCTGGTCTTTGATGCCGCCGCCGAAGCCCGGAATCATGTCGAGCACCTGGTCGAGCGGCCCCATCTTGTCCATCGCCTCCATCTGCTTTTGCATGTCCTTGAGGGTGAAGTTCCCCTTCATCATCTCCTCGGGGTCCCAGTCCTCGTCTTCGGCCTGGGTCTCGGACATGGCGCGTTCGACGCGCTCGGAGAGCTGTTTCAGGTCGCCCATCCCGAGCAGCCGGGAGATGAAGCCGTTCGGCTCGAAGCGCTCGATGTCCTGGACCGTCTCGCCCATCCCGAGGAAGGCGATAGACGAGTCGGTCTCGTTGACGGCGGTCAGCGCGCCGCCGCCCTTCGCCGTCCCGTCGAGTTTGGTGATGACGACGCCGCCGATGCCGATGGATTCGTCGAACTGCTGGGCCTGTTCTTTCGCCCCTTGCCCGATTGCCGCGTCGAGGACGAGCAGGTTCAGGTCGGGCTGGACGACGCCCTCTATCTCCTCGATTTCGTCGATGAGGTCGTCTTCGAGCGCGTGACGACCGGCCGTGTCGACGATGTGGACGTCTGCGTCCTCGGTCGCTTCGAGGCCGTCGCGGGCGATTTGGACCGGGTCGTCGCAGTCGGGGTCGCCGTAGAAGTCCACCTCGGCGCGCTCGCACATCTGCTTGGCCTGGTCGTACGCGCCGGGGCGGAAGGTGTCGGTCTGGATGACCGCGGGGCGGAGCCCCTTCTTCGAGAACCACCACGCCATCTTGGCGGAGGTGGTCGTCTTCCCCGAGCCCTGGAGACCGGCGAGCATGATGGTCTGCGATTCGAGCGGAATCTCCGTCGACTCGCCGATGAGGTCGACGAGTTCCTCGTAGACGATTTTCAGGACGTGGTCGCGCGCGCTCGTGCCGCCCGGCGGCTCCTCTTCCAGCGCGCGGGTCTTGATAGAGTCCGAGAGGTCCATGACGAGGCTGACGTCGACGTCGGCGGAGAGCAGGGAGCGCTGAATCTCCTTGACGATCTCCTGAACGTCGTCCTCGTCGAGGCGGGACTTCCCGCGCAGCTTATCGAGACTGCCGCGGAGGGAACTCCCGAGATTGTCGAGTACCATTGTGCGTTCCTACGCCGTCGCGCCGGTAAAGGCTTTATCCGTCGCGTTCGGGGCCAACACCTATCGGCTCGGCCCCCGACAGCGCACTCGATGACCACGATTCTCGTCCTCGACCGCCCCACGCACGGACTGCCGGCGTCGGAGTACGCCGCGGCCCTCCGCGAGCGCCTGCCCGACGCGACGGTTCGCCACCCGAAGACGACCGCCGAAACGCTCGACGCCGCCCGCGACGCGACCATTATCACCGGCACGTCGCTCCCCGACGACGTGCTCGACGCCGCCGACGAACTCCGACTGTTCGCCGGCGCGACCGCCGGCTACGACCACCTCCCGCTGGCGGCGCTCCGCGAGCGCGGCGTCGTCGTCACCAACGCCTCCGGCGTCCACGGCCCCAACATCGCCGAACACGTCCTCGGCTGGCTCCTCATGATTACCCGCCGGCTGGACGAGGGGCTCCGCCGCCAGCGACGCCGCGAGTGGCGGCGCTTCCAGTCGTACGGCGAGTTGCAGGGGTCGACGGCCACCGTGGTCGGCCTCGGTGCCATCGGGCAGGCGGTCGTCGAGCGACTCGACGCGTTCGGCGTCGAGACCATCGGCGTCCGCTACACGCCCGAAAAGGGCGGCCCGACCGACGAAGTGCTCGGCTTCGACGACCTCGAATCGGCGCTCGTCCGCACCGACTTCCTCGTGGTCGCGTGCCCGCTGACCGACGAGACGCGCGGACTCATCGACAGCCGGGCGCTGGACGCGCTTCCCACGCACGCCGTCCTCGTCAACGTCGCGCGCGGCGGGGTCGTCGACACCGACGCGCTCGTTTCGAACCTCCGGAACAACCGCCTCCGCGCCGCCGCGCTCGACGTGACGGACCCCGAACCGCTTCCCGATGACCACCCGCTTTGGGGGTTCGAGAACGTCTACATCACCCCGCACGTCTCCGGCCACACGCCGCACTACTGGACGCGGGTCGCCGACATCCTCGCGGAGAACGTCGAGCGACTGGCGTCGGCGTCCGACGGCGGCGTGCCCGCGCTCCGCAATCAGGTGGTTCCGAGTCCGAACCCCTGAGCTACTTCCCGCGACGAATCGTAGGCTCGCGCGATGACGACGCTCGCGTTCGGACTCGACGCCGCGACCTATCTCGCGTTCTGCGGGGCGGCGGTCGCGCTCGTCCTCGCGCCCGGCCCCGACACGATGTACGTCCTCGCCCGCGGCCTCGACGGTCGCGGGCCGGGGGTCCGGTCGGCGCTCGGCATCGCCACGGGCGTCCTCTTTCACACGCTTCTCGCGGCACTCGGCGCGGCGGCGCTCTTTCGAACCGTCCCCGAGGCCGCCGCGGCGCTCCGATACGTCGGCGCGGCGTATCTGGGCTACCTCGGCGTCGCCGCCCTCCGAAACGACGAGTTCGACCCCTCGGTCGAGACCGAAAGCGGGGCGAGCTTTCGGCGCGGCGTCCTCGTCAACGCGCTCAACCCGAAGGTCGCGCTGTTCTTCCTCGCGTTCCTCCCCGGGTTCGCCGGACAGGGCGCGGGAGCCGGGATGCGGATGGCGAGTCTGGGCGCGACCTACGCCGCCCTCACGGCGCTGTACCTCTCGGGCGTCGCGCTCGGCGCGGACCGACTCGGGTCGCGGCTCGTGGAGACGCGGCTCGCGAGCGCGCTGAACTACGTCGGCGCGGGGACGATGCTGCTGCTCGGGGTCGCGCTCGTACTGGAGTGACGGGGAAGAGAAACGACGGAGCGGGTCCGATTACTCGTCTTCGCCGAGCAGGCGGTCGACCATCCGCTCGGGGTCGAACTTCTCGATGTGGTCGTAGCCCTGCCCCACGCCGAGGAACAAGATGGGCTTGCCCGTCACGTACGCGATGGAGATGGCCGCGCCGCCGTTGGAGTCGGCGTCGGCCTTCGTCAGAATCGCGCCGTCGATGGCGGCCGCGTCGTTGAACTGCCGGGCGCGTTCGACCGCGTCCTGTCCGGCGACCGCCTCGTCGACGAACAGGGTGAGGTCCGGACCGACGACGCGGTCTATCTTCTCCAACTGCGCCATCAGGTCGTTGGAGGTGTGGAGCCGACCGGCCGTGTCGCCGAGGACGATGTCGATGTCGTGGGCCTCGGCGTACTCGACGCCGTCGTAGATGACCGCCGCCGGGTCGCCGCCCTGCTCGTGGGCGATGAGCTTCTTGCCGAGCGCCTCCGCGTGCTCGCGGATCTGCTCGTTCGCGCCGGCGCGGTAGGTGTCGCCGTTGGCGAGCACCGTCGAGTAGCCCTGCTTTTCGAAGTACTTCGCGAGTTTGGCGATGGTCGTGGTCTTCCCGACGCCGTTGATGCCGGTGAAGATGAGCGTCACCGGCTTGTCGGCCTCGGCGATGCGCTGGTCGAAGTCGAACTGCCCGACGCTGATGACCTCGTACAGCGCGTCGTGGAGCGCCTCGGAGACGAGTTGGCCGGTGCTCTGGACCTGCTTTCGCGTCTCGCCGATGAGCTTCTCGCGGATGGTTTCGAGAATCTCCTCTGCGACCTGCATCTCGACGTCGCTCTGGAGGAGCGCCATCTCCAGCTCCCAGAGGGGTTCTTCGAGGTCTTCCTCCTCGATGACGACCTTCCCCGTGGCGAACGCGGCGGCGCGGCGGAGCCGACCCGGACCGGACGAATCGTCGCCGTCCTCCTCGGACAGCGCCGCCTTCGCGGCGTCGGAGGCGAGCGACTCGCGCGGTTCGGCCTCGTCGGCCGCCGGCTCGCCGGTCGGCTCGTCGACCGTGTCCGCGTCGGCGTCGGTCGATTCGCCGGCCGGCGTCGCCGCCGCGGCTTCGGCTTCGACCTCCGCGGTCGCCGCGTCCCGTTCGGGTGCGGACTCCGGTTCGGCGTCCGCAGGAGCGTCGGCCGCGTCGACCGCGTCGGCTTCGGACCCGGCGTCCGCGTCGCCGACCGCGTCGGTGTCGGCGTCGGGGGCGGCAGCAGCGGGTTCGGACGCCTCGGGTTCGACCGCCGCGTCTGCTGGTGCTGATTCCGCTTCCGCGTCGGCGTCGGCTTCGGCCTCGGCCTTCTCTTCGGCGGTCTCTTCAACGTCGTTACGGAAGCGGTTGAGTTTCTTCTTCAGTCCGTCGAACATCTGAATAGTAGGAGGTTGGGGTTACCTTACTCGTCGTCGCCGTCGCCGCCCTCGCCCTGCATCTGCTGCATCTGCTGCATCTGCTGTTGCTGCATCTGCTGTTGGGCCTGCATCGCCTGCTCTTCGATCTCGTCGCTCTCCTCTTCGAGCTCCTCGATTTGGCCGCGAACGCTCGCGATCTCCTCGTCGAGCGCGTCCTGCTTGCGTCGCAGGGTCTCGATGGCCGTGCTCTGTTCCTGCTCGGCGGCGTAGTTCGCGCCGAGGGAGACGACGACCTCGTCGATGTCCTGGACTTCGGCGCGGAGATACGCGTCGCCGCCGAGGGGCACCTGCACCGTCGAGCCCGTTTCGAGCGTTTCGATGGCCTCGACGGCCTCGTCGATTTCGTCTTTCTCGTCGTTCAGGTCCGAGACCTCGCTTTCGAGGGATTCGATTTCCTCGTCGAGCGCCTGAAGCTCCTGAGAGAGCTGCTGAAGTTGCTGCTGACCGCCGCCCATCATGCCGCGGACACCTCGTTGAGCTCGACCTTCGTGCGCTTGATTCCGTGCTCGCTCCCGATGAGCGAAAAGGCGCGTTCCTGCGCGACGTTCTCGTTCGGCGCTTCGACAGTCTTCGTGAACTCGTGGACGACGCCACGGCTCGTGAAGCTGCCCGTGATAATGAACTGGCTCATGCACGTCGGTCGGGTGGCGAGCGGGAAAGGTCTTCCTACTCGGAGCGAAACTGAAGCGAGAAACGGGGGGACGCGAGACCCTCAGTCGATGTAATCGAGGGCGTCTTCGATGCGACCCAGTTCCGGGCCGGTCGTGTCCTCGCCGACGATGTAGCTCTCGTCGTTGGCGACGAGGCCAGAGCCGACGAGCGGGCCGCCGTAGTTGATGGTGCCGATGTCGGCGCGAACGTCGAGCAGCGCTTCGAGCGCTTCGAGTTCGGGCTCGCGCGACTTCGGGTGGCAGAGGACGCCGCGGTTGTTGGCGACGGCCGCCGTCCCGACGGTCCGAACGTCGGCGAGGTCGCCGCGTTCGACGGGGACCTCCAGCGCCTCCTCGACGGCCGAAACGGCCTCGTCGGAGAGCTCCGCGTGGACGTACGCGCCGTAGTCGTTCGCGAGAACGACGTTGCCGGCGGCGTTGATGCGACCGGGAAGCTCGTAGACCGGGAGGTCCACGGCGTCGGTGAGGGCCTCCTTCTCGCGGGACGTGGCGCGGCTCGACACGAGAAGTCCGTTCTCGTTACCCGTCGCTAACGCACCGACCGTTCCCGACCCGCCGACGGTCGTCTTGACCAGCGGCACGTCGAGTTCTTCGGCCATCTGCTCGGCGAGCGAGTCGTCGGCGTCCGGGCGGACCAACAGCGCGTCGTCGGTCGCGCGAGCGAAGACGCCGATGTAGGACGAACCGGCGAAGGAGGCGCGAAGCACCGTTTACTCGGCCGGTTCCGCTTCGACGACCGACTCGCCGTCCTCGTCGAACCGCGCGGCGCGGACGCGGAACTTGCTCGGCGGGCTCTGCCGACCGTGCGCCCAGATGTCCTCGTTGATCTGCGTGTCGAGACGCACGTTCTCGGCGTCGACCTTGAAGTGCTTGGCGAGGTGCTCGCGGATGAGCGTCATCGAGCGGCCCGCGCGTTCGTGTGCCGGGACCGCCTTCACGTCTCGGAGCGGGACGGTGACGACGCGCTCCTCGAAGTCGTTTGCGCTCATTGCTTACTCGTCCGTGTTGCTCCGCCGCCAGTTGCGACGCTTGGGGTTTCGCGTGACTTCCATGTCCGTCTTGAGCATGACCCACGCGGGGACGCGACTGTTCTGGCGTTCGAGCTTCGCCAGACGCTTCTTCTTGGACTTCGACTTCTTACCCATAGTGGGCTGTACTTTCCATCCTCCGCATAAAATCTTGTTCCTTCGCGTTTCAGGCGTGTGAGGGGCGTCCGCACGCCCGAATCGGCTGAAACGCGGCATTCTCCCGGGCCGGCGACGCGGGCGGGCGGGCGGGCGATCGAATCGACTCATTCAGTACCGTCGGCGCGAAAGCCGACGCGAATGAGTCGGGTCAAGACCGCCGTCGCCTTCCTCGCGCTCTCCGCCGTCTGGGGGAGCGCCTTCCTCGCCACCGACATCGCCCTCCGGACCGTCCCGCCGGCGTTCCTCGGCGCGGTCCGCTTCGACGTGGCGGCGCTCCTGTTGTTCGCCGTCGCCGTCGCCCGCGGCGACCGGATTCTCCCCGCCGCGCGCGACGAGTGGCGACCGATTCTCGCCGGCGGCGCGTTCAGTATCGGCGCGCACCACGCGCTCCTGTTTTCGGGGCAGGTGTACGTCCCCGGCTCCGTGGCGTCGGTCCTCCTCGGTATCATCCCGCTCGCGACGCCGACGCTCACCCGCCTGACGGCCACCCGCGAGCGGCTCTCGCCGCACCGGGTCGTCGGGCTCGTCCTCGGCTTTCTGGGCCTCGTCGTCATCGCCAACCCGGACCCGGGGAACCTGCTGTCGTCGAACCTCGTCGGCGCGGTTCTCGTGTTCGGCTCGGCCGTCGCCTTCGCCCTCGGCGCGGTGCTCACCCACGACAGCGAGACGGGGATGTCGCTGCTCTCCGTGCAGGCGTGGATGATGCTCGTCGGCGCGGTCACGCTCCACGTCACGAGCGCCGCCCTGCCGTGGGAGTCCGCCGCCGCCGCGGCGTGGACCCAGACGACGCTCGTCGCCGCCGGCTACCTCGCGGTCGTCGCCGGAGCGGGCGGCTTTCTGCTGTACTTCTGGCTCCTCGACCGGGTCGGCCCGATCGAGGTGAGCCTGCTCGAATACGTCATCCCGCTTTTCGCCGCGCTCGCCGAGTGGACCGTCCTCGGGCGCGTGCCGACGCGCGCCACCGTCGCCGGCTTCGCGCTCATCTTCGCGGGCTTCCTGCTGTTCAAGCGCGACGTGATTCGAGGCGAACTCCGGCGTATCGTGGACCGCCGTCGCGGGCGGCGACCGACCGACGACTGACGCGCCTCACAGCGAGAACCGCGTCACCGTCTCGTACTCGGGGCCGTCGGGTCCGAGTTCGCTCTTCTTCAGGCGCACCTCGCGCACCCGAAACGACCCGACCGTCGGCGACTCGCCCTCGACGACGCGCCGCACGAGGTCCTTCCCGCGGGCGTCGTCCATGCGGGCGAGCGTGACGTGCGGCGTGAAATCGTGATTCTCGGGGTCGAAACCGAGGGCCGTCGTCTCGCGCTCGATGGCCTCGTGTAACTGCGTCAACTCGGCCGCGCCGTCGCCGACGCCGACCCAGACGACTCGAATGTAGTCCAGCGAGGGAAAGACGCCCAGCCCGCCGACCGAGGCGTCGAAGGGGCCGACCCCCGCGTCTTCGACGGCCGACTCGACCGCGTCCTCCACCTCGGCGATTCGGTCCGGCGACACCTCGCCGAGGAACTTCACGGTGATGTGCGCCCCCTCGGGGTCGGTGAACCGAAGCCCGTCCGCGTCCGAAAGCCGGTCCTGTACCGCGGCGACGCCCGCCGCGAGCGAGTCGGGGAGGTCGACGGCGAGAAAACAACGCATGGCAGACAGTCGACCCGAATCGGACGTTAACGTTCCGCCGGGTCGCGGTCGGCGTCGCCCTCGCGGGCGGCCTCCTCGGGCGTCCACGTCCGGGCGATGCTGAACGCCTCGCCGTCCACGAACGTCACCTCGTACACGTCGGGCGTCGTCAGCCCCGTCCAGAACTCGCGGCCGTAGCGCGGGTCGTAGGCGTTGAACACGAGCGCCATGAGCGTGGCGTGGGTGCCGACGACGACGTGGCGGTCGGGGTACGCCTCGACGAGGCGGCCGACGGCGGCGACGCCGCGGGCCTGCGCCTCGGCGTGGGACTCGCCGCCGGGGTGGGACGCGTTCGGGTTCGCCCAGAGGTGTTCGACGGCCTCGTCGAACTCTTCGACCGGCGATTCCGCGAGTTCGCGTTCTCTGAGGTCGTCGTCGACGATGAGCGGGGCGTCCGCCGCGTCGGCGACGCCCTCGACGGTCGCACGGGCGCGCTCGGCGGGGCTGGTGGCGACCACGTCCGCGAGGTCGGCGAGGCGGGCGGTGACGCGCGCCGCGTCGCGGCGCCCGCGGCGCGAGAGGCCGCGGGCGCGCTCGGCGTCGGGAACGGACGGAGCGTGGGCGTGCCGGACGAACGACACGACCGTCGTCGGGGGCGCGGACATTCGGAGACGCTCGCCCGCGGGAGGCCAAAAAGCGGTCGGTGTCGTCCCGCTGACGTAGCGTTTAACCGCCGTGACGCCCAAGCGCGGCTATATGACCGACGACGGCAAGCGACCCCACCGCTTCTCAGAGGGGCAGGGGTTCGACGAGGACTACTCCGACTTCTCGCTCGACCCGCCCGAACTCTCGGTGGACCCGACGAAGGTCGACCCGGTCGACTCGCGCGTCCTGACCGACATCCTCGACCAGCGGAACATCGACCCCGAGGACGTCGACATCGAGAAACTGCTCGACGTGGCGCTCTCGTACATGCAGATAAACCGCTTCGAGGAGGCCACAGGAGCGTTCGAGCGCGTCGCCCGGTTCGCCGGCGACGACGACGACATCGCCCAGGAGGCGTGGGTCAACAAGGGCGCGGCCCACGGCCAACTCGAAGAGTGGGACGAGGCCATCGGCTCCTACCAGGAGGCGCTCAAGCTCGACGACGACAGCGAGCACGCCGCGACGGCCCACACCAACCTCGCGTACGCGCTCTGGGAGGCCGGCCAGACGGCCGACGCGCTCGACCACGCGGAGCGCGCCGTCGAACTCGACCCGCGCTTCCCGCAGGCGTGGTACAACCGCGGCTTCTTCCTCCACGAGCGCGGCCTCAACGAGGACGCCGTCAACGCCTTCGACAACGCCATCCGCCTCGGGATGCGCACCCCCGGCGTCCACGAGGAGAAGGCGCGCGCGCTCGAAGAACTCGGCCGCGACGAGGAAGCAGAGCAGGCCCAACAGCAGGCCGACGACCTCCGCGAGCAGGCCGAAGCGGAACTCGTCGAGGAGTACTAGATGCTCCTCCGCGAGCGGGAGACCCCCGAGGGGCTCCTCGTCTCGGTCTGCGACCCCGACTGCATCGGCGAGACCTACACCGACGACGGCGTCTCGCTGGACGTGACGGAGGACTTCTACGGCGGCGACGAGGCCGAGACCGCCGACGAAGACGCCGTCGTGGACAGCCTCACCCGCGCGACCGTCGCCAACATCGTCGGCGAGGAGTCCGTCTCGGTCGCCATCGACGCCGGCCTCGTGGACGAGGAGACCGTCCTCGAAGTCGGCGGCACGCTCCACGCGCAACTGCTCTGGCTCCGCTGAGCCACCGTCGAAAATCAGTTTCTCCGGGTCGCCACGCCGTTCCGTTACGCCGGGCGCTCGACGTCCGTTATCTCGAAGCGAGCGCCGCCGCGTTCGGCCTCGGTGACGGCGACGTCCCAGTCGTGGGCGCGGACGGCCTGCGCGACGATTGACAGGCCGAGGCCGGTCCCCTCCTCGCCCGTGGTGTAGCCGGCCTCGAACACCTCGTCGCGCGCCTCCGCGGCGATACCGACGCCGTCGTCCTCGACGTAGAAGCCCGTAGCGTCGCCGTCGCCGCCGAGCACGCCAACCGTGACGGTCAGGCCGCCATCGTTCGCGCCGTGTTCGACCGAATTCCGAAACAGGTTCTCGAAGACGTGCCCAAGCAGACTCGGGTCCGCGCGGAACTCGAACGAATCGGCGACGACGAGTTCGGCCGAGCCGGTGTCGACGTGCGCCCACGCGGTCGCCGCTCGCGTTTCGAGGTCGACGGTCGACAGCTCCCCGACCGTGTCGTGGCGGGCCAACACGAGCCCGTCGGTGATGATGTCGTCCATCCGGTCGAGCGCGCCGGCGACCTGTTCGAGCCCGTCGGCGTCGACCACCTCGTCGAGGAGCGAGTCGACGTAGCCCACGGCGACAGAAAGCGGGTTTCGGAGGTCGTGGGAGAGCATCCGGGCGAGGTTCTGGAGGCGTTCGGCCTTCTCTTCGGCCTCCAGTTCCGCGCGCTTTCGGTCGGTGATATCGAGGTGCGCAATCTGGACGTAGGTGTCGCCGCCGTCGACGAATCGGGTCGCTCGCATCGTGAACCAGAGGCGCTCGTCGGGCGTTTCGCAGGGATATTCGAAGGAGAACGCCTCCCTGTCGCCGTCGATGACGGCGCGGATACCCTCGCTGGCCGTCGTCGCGTCAGTGGCGCCGCTGAGGTCGCAGACGCCGAGGTAGTTCATGCCGACGGAACTGCTGTCGCCCTGATAGCCGTTTTCGTTGCCGAACTCCCGCCACGCGCGGTTGGTGTAGACGATGACGCCCTCCTCGTCCAGAATCGCGAGTTGCGTCGGGAGCGCGTCGAGGCTCGAAAACGCGAGCGAGGACGAGGTGGCGTTCGACATTAGGTGATAAACGAGCGTGGGCTACTTGATTCGTTTGGGTGAGTGACCGACACGTCGCCGCCGCGTCGCGGTCACGGTCGCCGCCGCGTCACCGTCACCGGCCACAGTTACCGGCTGGCGAAACCGAAATCGGTTTCGAAGCCGCGTGCGGACCGAAGACGTGTTGTGCCTACGGGGGTAACTCACACCCAATGAGAGTGCAGGAGTCGTACCCCGTCGACGTCGACGCCATCCGCGCGGATTTCCCCATCCTCCAGCGGAAGGTCGGCGGCGACATCTCGACGCCGGGTGAACACGACGACGACGACACGCCGCTCGTCTACCTCGACAACGCCGCGACGAGCCACACGCCGGAGCAGGTCGTCGACGCCATCGTCGACTACTACCACGGCTACAACTCGAACGTCCACCGCGGTATCCACCATCTGAGCCAGGAGGCCTCCGTCGCCTACGAGAACGCCCACGACCGCGTCGCGGAGTTCATCGGCGCGTCCGGCGGCCGCGAGGAGGTCGTCTTCACGAAGAACACCACCGAGTCGATGAACCTCGTCGCCTACGCGTGGGGTCTCGACGAACTCGGGCCGGGCGACTCGGTCGTCATGACCGAGATGGAACACCACGCCTCGCTGGTCACGTGGCAACAGATCGCCAAGAAGACCGGTGCCGAAGTGCGCTACATCCGCGTCGACGACGACGGCCGCCTCGACATGGAGCACGCGAAGGAGCTCATCGACGACTCCACGAAGATGGTGTCGGTCGTCCACGTCTCGAACACCCTCGGGACCGTCAACCCGGTCTCCGAACTCGCCGAGATGGCCCACGAGGTCGGAGCCTACGCCTTCGTCGACGGCGCGCAGTCGGTCCCGACCCGCCCGGTCGACGTGGAGGCCATCGACGCCGACTTCTTCGCCTTCTCGGGCCACAAGATGTGCGGCCCGACCGGTATCGGCGCGCTCTACGGCAAACGCGACATCCTCGACGAGATGCAACCGTACCTCTACGGCGGCGAGATGATTCGGAGCGTCACCTACGAGGACTCCACGTGGGAGGACCTCCCGTGGAAGTTCGAGGCCGGCACGCCGCCCATCGCGCAGGGCGTCGGCTTCGCCGCGGCCGTGGACTACCTCGACGACATCGGCATGGAGAACGTCCAGGCCCACGAGGAACTGCTCGCGGAGTACGCCTACGACCGCCTCAGCGAGTTCGACGACATCGAGATTTACGGCCCGCCGGGCGACGACCGCGGCGGCCTCGTCGCGTTCAACCTCGACAGCGTCCACGCCCACGACCTCTCCAGCATCCTCAACGAACAGGGCGTCGCCATCCGCGCCGGCGACCACTGCACCCAGCCGCTCCACGACAAACTCGGCGTCGCGGCCTCGACGCGGGCGTCGTTCTACATCTACAACACGAGAGCGGAAATCGACGCGCTGGTCGACGGTATCGACGCGGCTCGCGAGCTGTTCGCCTGAGTAGTCCGTTTTTCGCGGCGTCTGGGGCGAGGTCGCCCCAATGCCTTTGTCCCGCTGACACGTCGTCGGAGCGTATGCTTCAGTCGCTGACCAGTTTTCTCGTCGAGACGCTCCGGGAGACCGTCGCGGAGTTCGGGACCGCGGTGCAGGACGCCGCGCCGAAGGTGCTCACGGCGGTCGTCTTCCTCGCGCTCGCCTACGTCGGCATCAGGGCGTTGCTGTTCGTCGTCCGCGGCGTGCTCGACGGGCTGTACCCCGAAGAACAGGACCTCGTGGTCGAACTCGGCGTCGCCGTCGCGGGCGTGTTCCTCTGGTTCGGCGCGGCGCTCGCGCTGTTGAACATCGTCGGCATGACGGAAATCGCGGCGAGCCTCGGCACCGCGACCGGCTTCATCGCGCTGGGCGTCTCCTACGCGCTGTCGAACATGATAGCCGACACGGTGGCGGGCGTCGACCTGCTTCGGGACCCCGACTTCAACCCCGGCGACCGGGTGAAAGCCGACCCGGTGACGGGGACGGTCAGCTCCATCGAACTCCGAAAGACGCGCTTCGAGAACGACGAGGGCGACACCGTCGTCGTGGCCAACCGCGACGTCGAAAAGAAGTGGACGAAGTACGACGCGCCGGCGGCGGAAGACGCGTCGGCGTCGGACGCGACGTAAGCGACGAATTCGGCCGAATCGCCGGCCCCGGAATCCTTTTACGGCGCTCGGGCGTAGCCCCGACGAACACCAATGGGCATTGGCTCAGACATGTATCGTCAGCAGATAATGGACCACTACAAGAACCCCCGGAACCACGGTCGGCTGGAGTCGCCGACGTTCACCCACACCGGGGAGAACCCCTCCTGCGGCGATACGATTACGATGGACGTGCAGCTCGCCGACGACGGCGAGACCATAGAGCGCGTCGCGTTCTCCGGCGATGGCTGTGCCATCAGTCAGGCGTCCGCGAGCATGCTCACCCAGCGACTGCCGGGCACGACGCTCTCGGAGCTGGAAGCGATGGACACCGACGACATCACCGAGATGCTCGGCGTCGACATCTCGCCGATGCGCATCAAGTGCGCCGTGCTCGCGCGACAGGTCGCACAGGACGGCGCGAAGATTCACGACGGCGAGATAGAAATCGAGCGGACGAAGACCGAAGACGGCGACGACTGAGCCGACTTCGGCGCGGCGGTGACCCGGCGAACCGAACGCGGTTCGAGCTATTCCTCTGCCGTCCCCGCGCCGAGCGCCGCCGCCAGCGCGACGAGGTAGCCGAGTCCCGCCTTGACCTCGGGGTCGCGGGTGGCCCGCAGGAGGCCGACCGCGCCCACGGGCGTCGCCTCCGCCTCCTCAGCGTCGCCGACGGCGCGGAGCAGGCGCTTCATCCCGGCGACGGTGTCGGGGTCGGAGGCGTCGTCTGCGACTTCCGCGAGGGAGGTCCCGGTCCGCGCGAGCGACCGGACCATCTCGTCGTCGAGCGCGCCGACGCCGAGTTCGAGCACGTCGATGAGGTCGTTGACGAGACCCATTCGCTCGACGAGGAGCGCGACCTCCTCGGGGTTGTTCTCGATGGCCCGCACGAGTTCGTCGGGTACCTGCTGTTCGGTCGTCGTGGTAGGTTCGTGGTCCTGCATTTGTCTCACCTCAGAGCATCCCCCTGGCGGTCAGCCAGTACGATTCGTTGTACGCGTGTTTCGCCCAGTGGATGGGCTTCGACGGCTGGCGCATCGTCGCGGGCGTCTCGTAGTCGAACGAGACGAACGACGCCTCGTTGAGGCCGGTCTCGACGAAACAGACGGTCTTGCCGTCGTACCGCTTCGTCGGCGTGCGGCCGCGGACTTCCGCGGCGATTCGCTCCGCGACCGCGAAGGCCTGGAAGTGCGCCGCGCTCCCGGCTTTCGGGATGGGCAGCGCCGCCGTGTCGCCGATGGCGTACACGTCCTCGGCGGCGGTCGCGCGGAGGGTCCGCTGGTCGACGTCGACCCAGCCGGCGTCGCCGAGCCCGGAGTCGACGATGAGTTCGTCGCCGCGGTGCGGCGGGATGCCGACCAGCAGGTCGTAGTCCACCTCCGCGCCGCTTTTCGCCGAGACGACCCGTTCGTCGGGGTCGACGGCGTCGACGACGAAGTCGGTCTCGACGCGGACGCCGCGGTCGGCCAGAATCGGGTCGGCCCACTCGGCGACTTCGGGCTTCCCGTGGCTCCGCTCCATCGGGTACGTGTAGACGAGGTCGGTGTCCTCGCGCAGACCCTGATCCCGGAGCCAGTCGTCCACGATGAACGTGAATTCGAGCGGCGCGGCCGGGCACATGTGGGGCGTCCCGACGACGCTCAACACGAGGCGACCGCCGTCGAACTCCGCGAGCGCGTCGCGGAGCCTTCGGCCCCCTCGGCGCTGTAGAAGTGGTGTGCGCCCTCCCGGAAGCCGGGGACCGCGTCGGGGTCGAGCTTCGCGCCGGTCGCGAGGACGAGCGTGTCGTAGTCGAGCACCTCGTGGCCGTCCTGACAGTAGAGGCGCTTTTCGTCGGTGTCGACGCGGCGGACGCGGTTGGTGACGATGGTCACCCGCTCGTCGACGAGGTCCCGCAGGTCGCGGACGCCGTCCTCCGGCTCCGCGACCCCGAACGGGACGTACAAGAACACCGGCTTGTAGACGTGCTTCGTGTCGTCCGAAACCAGCGTCACCTCCACGTCACCGGCGTCAATCTCCGATTCGAGTTCCTCCGCGAGACGGTTCGAAACGACCGTCCCACCCGTACCACCGCCAACGACTACGATTCGGTTCGTCATGGAGTTCACCTACCTGAACGGTGGGGCGGTGACGGGATAGTATTGTAAGACGTTTCCAAGATTATGGGAACCGAGAGACGGCGCGGTCGCTCGGGCGACGGGGGAAGGGGAGAATGTGGGGTGAGACGGAGGGCGTGTGGGGGAACGGGGACCGCGGAGTCGTGTGAAGTCGGCCGACCGACCGAGCGTCGGCTTACTCGGGCTTGAGACCGGCGTCCTGCACGCGCATGATGGCCTCGCCGTCGGCGAGGTTCGGCGCGTCAACGAGGCGGACGATACGCTTGTCGCCCTTGGACTTGCGGAGGTAGATGCGGAACGTCGAGGTGTGGCCGAGGATGTTACCGCCGATGGGCTGAGTCGGGTCGCCGAAGTAGGAGTCGGGGTTCGACGCGACCTGATTCGTCACGAGGATGCCCGTGTTGAACAGGTCGCCGATGCGCATCAGGTCGTGGAGGTGCTTGTTGAGCTTCTGCTGGCGCTCCGCGAGTTCGCCGCGGCCGACGTACTCGGCGCGGAAGTGGGCGGTGAGCGAGTCCACACAGAGGAGACGGACCGGCCACTCGGTGTCCTCGTGTTCGCCGGCGAGCTCCTTGGCCTTCTCGGCGAGGAGAATCTGGTGGTTGGAGTTGAACGCCTTGGCGACGTGAATCTTGTCGAGGAAGTCGTCGACGAGCGCCTTCATCGTCTCCTCGTCGTCGATGGAGCCCTCCATGTCGCGGTCTTCGAGCGTCGCTTCGAGCGCCTCGTCTTCGAGGCCGCGGACCATGTCGTCGATACGCTCGGGGCGGAACGTGTCCTCGGAGTCGATGAAGATACAGCCGCCGCCGAGGCCGCCGAGTTCCGGCGGGAGCTGGACGTTGACCGCGAGCTGGTGGGTGATCTGGGACTTCCCGGCACCGAACTCGCCGTACACCTCGGTGATGGACTGCGTTTCGAGGCCGCCGCCGAGGAGTTCGTCCACTTCGTCGATCTGCCAGCTCAGCTTGCCGATCTGCTGGCGTCGTTCGAGGACCATCGAGCCGGTCTCGAAGCCGCCCACGTCGGCCGCGTCGCGGGCCGCGTTGATGATGTCGGAGGCCGTGCTGGAGCCGATGTCGGCCTTGTTCGACAGCTCGCCGGGGCTGGCGACCGCGATGGACTGATAGCTGTCGTAGCCGGTGTCGGTGAGCTTGTCGGCCGTCGCCGGGCCGACGCCGGGGAGACTTTCGAGGTCGTCTTCTGCCATACCCAGTCGTTCCGCCTATACCCTCATAAACCCTCGTTAACAGCGAAGTGAAAGTGAAAACGGGCGACGCGGTGGGGTCGGAAATCAGGTCGGTGCGGAGGTTCAAGCGCGATGTCGCGGGAACTGGGACGGACGGAGGAGAGACTGAGCGGGTTCCGAACTCGGCTGAGAGCGCGGGCCGGCGCGAAAGTAGAACCGAACAGAACGGGAGGGGAACGGGGACCGACTACGAGGGAGTCAGGAACGCCGGAGGCGCGCGGTCACTCCCACGGGTGGCCGTTCGGCGTCGAGGGCCACAGCGGGTACCAGTAGCTCTCGTCGTCCTCTATCTCCAGTTCGCCGTCGAGGACGGATTCGAGTTTGAACTCCAGGCTCTGGTTCCGCGACGAGGTGCCCTGCGGGGCGAAGGGGTAGTACGCACCGCGGCGGAACGAGTAAATCCAGTAGGCGCGGTCGCCGTCGCGCTCGAAGCCGAACAGGGCGGCGAGCAGGCGCGACCCGTAGCCGCGCTCGATGAACTCGTCGGCGGCGAAGTGGACGCTCGTCACGAGGTCCTCGGGGTCGTCGTCGGCGAGGACGACCCAGTTGTAGCCGTGGCCGTCGGTGTGCCGGCGGAACTCGGTGCCCGTCTCCTCGCTTCCGGCGGTGAGGATGTCCTCCACGGCGTCGACGGTGTCGGCGAAGTCGGTGCTGTCGACGGAGGAGAAACACAGCGCCGCCTCGTCGGCCGAGTCGAATCGGAGGTCCGCCTCCATCGTGAGGTACGCCGTGCTCATCCCGAAGAGGTCCTCGGGGTCCGCTTTCGTGGTCGCGTCGGACTCGGCGCTGATGCCGAGCACGGCGCGGAATGAATCGAACAGCCCCATCGGCGCTTAGACGGTCTCCATCTCGCGCTCCATGTCGCGGAGGCGCTCGACGCGGTTCTCGGTGGAGGGGTGAGTGCTGAACAGGCGACCGATGAAGTCGGACTTGATGGGGATGATGAAGAACGCGTTCATCTCCGAGGAGTCGCGCATGTCGCGCTTCGGGACGTTGTCCATCCGGCCCGAAATCTTGAGGAGCGCGGACGCCAGCGCCGAGGGACGGCCGGTGATGACGGCGGCCCCGCGGTCGGCGGCGTACTCGCGGTACCGCGAGAGCGCCCGAATCAGGAGGTACGAGATGATCCAGACGACGAGCGACGCGATGATGGCGACGATGACCGGCACGTTCTGTCGGTTGTCGTCGCCGCCGAAGAGCCAGCCCCAGCGGACGATGAGGAAGGCGATACTGGAGAGGAACGACGCGATGGTCATGACCATCACGTCGCGGTTCTTCACGTGCGCGAGTTCGTGGGCGATGACGCCCTCCAACTCGTCGTCGTCGAGAGTGTCCATCAGGCCGGTCGTGACGCAGACGGCCGAACTCTTCTGGGAGCGGCCCGTCGCGAAGGCGTTCGGGACGCGCGTGTCGGCGATGGCGACCTTCGGCTTCGGGAGGTCAGCCTGCTGAGAGAGGCGACCGACCATCGCGTGGAGCTTGCGCGCCTGCGGGCCGTCGTCCTCGTCGACGACGCTCGCACCCATGCTGTACAGCGCGATTTTGTCGCTGAAGAAGAACTGCGCGAAGAGGAAGATGGCCATGAACCCGACAACTACGCTCAGGTTCGTGAAGTACCACGCCAACACCCCCGCGAAGACGATGTAGAGGGCGAACAGGAGGAACATCGTGAGCGCCATCCGCCCGCGAAGTCCCCAGTCCGGTTTCCAGTTCATACCACCTGATTAGTAATCCGGCTAATAAACGCTGTTGGAGTGCGAAGGAGTCGCACGCGACCGTCCGACTCGTGAAGAATCGGGACACACCGTTTTGCCGCGGGAGCGCGTAGTTCCGGGTGACATGTTCGCCGATAGGGAAGACGCGGGCCGCCGGCTGGCGGACCTGCTCGACGGGAGAGAAGAGACGGCGGACCTCGTGTTGGCCATCCCGCGGGGCGGCCTCCCCGTCGGCAGGGAGGTCGCGGACCGCCTCAGAGCCCCGCTCGACGTGGTTGTCGCGTCCAAGGTCGGCGCGCCGGGCAACCCCGAACTAGCCGTGGGGGCGGTCGCCGGCGACGGGAGCGCCTGGTGGAACGAGGACCTCCTTTCGTATCTCGACGTGGGCGACGACTACCTCGACCGCGAGCGCGAGCGCGAGGCCGAGGCGGCCAGAGAGAAGGTGTCGCTGTACCGCGGCGGCGACCCGCTTCCCGACGTGGCCGGAAAGCGCGTGGTCGTCGTCGACGACGGCGTCGCCACGGGCGCGACCGCCCGCGCGTGCCTGCGGCAGGTCGTCGCGGGAGGCGCAGACCGCGTCGTTCTCGCGGTGCCGGTCGGGCCGCCGAACACCCTCTCGGACCTCGAAGCCGAGTGCGACGCGGTCGTCGCGGTCGAGTCGCCGGAGGCGTTCGGGGCCGTCGGCGCGTTCTACCGCGACTTCGCGCAGGTGTCCGACGAGGAGGCCGCGTCGTACCTGCGCGACGGGGGCGACGGCGAGCCGTGACGCCGAACTTAAGCGGTCGAACGGACTAGAGCCGCCAATGAGCGAATCCCGCGACTTCTGCCCTCGGTGCGGCGACCCGGTTCCGGAGCGGCCGGAACCGCTCCCCGGGATGCCGCGCGAGCGAGACGACGTGCTCTGTGACTCGTGTTACTTCGAGGACTTCGACCTCGTGGACGCGCCCGACGAGGTGCAGGTCCGCGTCTGCGCGCAGTGCGGCGCGATTCACCGGGGCAACCGGTGGGTCGACGTCGGCGCGCGCGACTACACCGACATCGCCATCGAGGAGGTTTCGAACTCCCTCGGCGTCCACCTCAACGCGGAGGAGGTCCGCTGGGGCGTCGAACCCGAGCAGGTCGACCAGAACAACATCCGGATGCACTGCCACTTCTCGGGCGTCGTCCGCGGCACGCCGCTGGAAGAGTCCGTCGTCGTCCCGGTGAGCATCGCCCGCGAGACCTGCCAGCGCTGCGGCCGCATCGCCGGCGGCTACTTCGCCAGCCTCGTGCAGGTCCGCGCCGACGACCGAACGCCGACGACGGAGGAGGCCGAGACGGCCATCGAAATCGCCGAGTCCTACATCGCCGAACGCGAGGACAAAGGCGACCGCAACGCCTTCATCACCGAGGTGAACCGGACGCCGGACGGCCCGAACATCAAGATATCGACCAACCAGATGGGAAGCGGCGTCGCGAAGCAGATTCGCGAGCGCTTCGGCGGCACCATCGAGGAACACCCGACGCTCGTCACGGAAGACGGCGACGGCAACGAGGTCTACCGCGTCACCTTCGTCGCCCGCCTGCCGCGGTACACCGCCGGCGACGTCATCGACCCCGAGGACGGCGACGGCCCGGTGCTGGTGCGGAGCAACCGCGGGCGACTCAAGGGGACGCGACTCACCTCCGGCGACCCCTACGAGTCGGAGTTCGAGGAGGGCGAGCGCCCCGAGGCCGAGGACCTCGGCTCCGTCGAGGACGCAGAAGAGACCACCGTCGTCACCGTCGAGGACGAACACGCCGTGCAGGTGCTCGACCCCGAGACGTACGAGGCGAAGACCATCCCGCGGCCGGACTACTTCGACCCCGACGCCGCGATGGTACCGGTCCTCAAGAGCCGGTCGGGACTGCACATCCTCCCCGAGGAAGTCGTCGAGGGCGAAGGCGAGGAGTAAGCCGCCCAAGGAGGAGAGACGGACCGCGGTTGCGACGGCGTTTGCGTTTTTACGAATCGTGAGCGGTCCGGCAACGAAACGCGAAAAGCGGTCGCTCAGGAACGGGAGATAATCGAACGACGGAGCAGAATCAGTCGGCGCTGGCCGGCCGGTCCGCAGAGAGGGACGCGGTCGGCGCGTCGTCTTCGTGCACGGGCACGCCGTGGCGCTGGAGGGCGAGGAGCAGGTCGTCTTCGGAGTAGCCGGAGCGAGCGGCCGCCTGCGAGAGTGTGAGTGCCCCACTACGATACAGTGTCATCGCCGTGGCGAGTGCGTTGGTGTGCATGGCCGATACTCCATCATTCAGGGGCATTGGTGTTAACTATTTCGTGAGAAAGCGTGTCAAAGACAAAGTTAGGTGAACTATAGCTTTACATGCGTCACCAAATATCCGAGACTCGTTCGTCAAACAGCTAAGACCATTAACAATCATTGAGGAAATGTATCGGAGGCGGCGACTCTCTTGGACACTGTGGCGATTTTTGCCGTTCAGACGGGACGTAATGGCATGACACCATCGGGGCGACCCGCCGACCGAAACGCGGTTATCACCCGTGGAAATCGGTTCAGAAACGTTAATTACCGGCCGGCCGACGCACGCCCATGGACAGACAGCAGTTCCTCGCGCTGACGCTCGTCGCGCTCATGATCGGGTCGTCGCTGTTCTCCGCGGCCGCGTTCGTCCTGTAGTCACTCGCCCCACACGTCGGAAAGCGGGTGGTTGCTCCGGCCGCCGTCGTCGGAGTCGCCGGACGAGCGGCCACCGCTACGGCCACCGGAACCGCCGGCCGACGCGCCGCCGGAGCCGCCCGCACGACTTCCCGAGGACCCCGAACCGCGAGTCGAGTCGCGCCGCGAACCGGAGCCCGAGCCGGACCCGGACGTACCGGACGACCGACTCGCCGAGCCGCCGAGGTTCGCGGTCCCGCCGGTCGCGTTACCCGCGTTGCCTCCGCGGCCGCCGGCCGCGACGGGGTCGAACTCGGGGAGGTCCGGTTTCGTCATCCGGTCGACCTGCGCGGCGAACCAGTCGGGCATGTCCGTCCGCGTCTTGTCGAACAGTTGGAGCAGGCTGCTGTCGGCGACGTAGGTGTCGCCGTAGTCGTCGGGCGCGCGCACGACCCGGCCGCACGCCTGAATCACGGTCCGGAGGGCGGCGCGGCGGTACCACGCCCACTGGCCGTCTTCGAGGCGACGGGCGACTCTGGAGTCGTTCGTGTTGAGATAGGGCGCTTTGCAGAGCACCTGCCAGCGACAGAGGTCGCCCTTCAGGTCCAGCGCCTCCTCCATCTTCACCGAGAGGAACACCTCCGGGCGGTCGGTCGCCTTCCACGTCTCCAGTTCGACGTTTCGGTCGTCGCGGTCGTGGCCGCGGACGCGGTTGCCGAGGCCCATCTCGGCGAGGCGGCGGCGAAGCTCAGCCTGAATCGCATACGAGTGGCAGTGAATCAGCCCCTTCTCGTCGGGGTGTTTCGCCATCAGGCGAACGGCGAGCCGGGCGATTTTGGGCAGCGTCTCGTCCCGGTGCTCGTAGGTCATCTTCCCCTGTGTCACGTCGTACAGCGGCCGGTTCTCGACGGGGAAGGTGTGTTCGACGTCCACGAGCGCGACCTTCGAGGGGTCGAGGCCGACCGAGCGGCAGAACGCCGCCTTGTTGAGGATGGTCGCCGACAGGAGCGCGAACTTGTTCCCGCGGTCCCAGACGGTGTGTTTGAGGTACTTCGCGGGGTCGAGCGGCTTGATGGCGATGGGCGACCCCTCGCCGTCGTGCTGGTCGACGACCCACGTCGTCGGGCTCTGGGGGTCGCGGTAGTCCTCGACGAACCACTGCAGTTCGCCGATGAGTTCCTGCAGGCGGTCGCGGCGGGCGGCCTCCTCGGGCGTCAGTTCGGACTTCGTCAGCAACTCGTCTTTCTCGCGCTTGCAGACGCCGACGAGCGCCTCCGCGAAGCGCGAGGCGCGCTCGACGGGGTCGCCCGCGGCCGCCACGTCGGGGACGCCGATGTCGTCCCACACCGGCACGGTCCGGGGCTTCAGGTCGATAGTCGCGTACATCTCGGCCCACTCGGCCAGCCCGTGGGCCTCGTCGACGACGACCACGTCGCGCTTTCTGAACACGTCGGAGCCGGCGGTCTGCATGAAGTACGCGAGCGTCATCGCCGCGATTTGGCGGTTCGACGCGATAGCGCGGTCGGAGAAGTACGGACAGCGGTGCCGGACCGAGCAGTCGAAGCCGCGCTTGCGGGCGCAGGGGGCGCGGTCGACGGGGGTGTCTTCCTCCCCGCGGATGATGCAGTTGTAGTTGGACTTACCGCGGATTATCTTGAGGTCCGAAAGCAGGTCGTCCTCGGCCACGTCGTCCAGTTGCGACACCTGCGGGGTCGTGTAGTAGGCGTCGGTCGCCTGCGCGGGCGAGGTCTCGTCGACGGTCGCCGCCGACCCCGCGATGGCGCGGGCGAGAAGCGACTTCCCGCTCCCGGTCGGCGCGCGGACCAAGACCACGTCGTTGCCGTCGGCGAAGGCGTCGCGGATGTCGCGCAGGGCCCGCTCCTGCGCGCCGCGGAAACTGGGAGCCGGAAACGAGTCGATGATGCGCGACGGGTCCACGGTCGATGGAGTCCTCGGACGGGCCTAAATCCACCGCTCCGGGGTGCGGTCGCGGCATCGCCGGACCCGAGAAAGCCGAGCCTAAAGCGCCGCCACGTCCTCGGCCGTCGGTTCGCGGTCGCCCGGGAGTCGCTCCATGCAGTCGAAGCAGAGGAAGTGCTCGGAGCCGTCGACGAGTTCCAGCGTCATCCCGCCGGACGATGAGGTGGGGAAGTTCCAGAGGTCGCCGATACCGCCGGCGATGCGGACGCCCTTCCCGCAGGCGTCGCACGGTTCGGAAGTCATGAGGGAACCGAGGGCCCGAGGCGGCAAAAGCGCCCCGCCGCGTCGCCGGGGACGGAATCGGCCGACACCACCGACCCGCCGGGAGCTTCTTGTCGGTTGGCGTATAATTTTCGTGGCATGCGCGTCGACTGCGAAGGCTGTGCGGGCTGCTGTATCGACTGGCGACCGGTCGCGCCGGTCCCGCTCGACCACGAGCGCCGCGGGCCGCGCGCGCCGCTCGACGACACCTACAACCTCGTCCCGCTGACCCGCGACGAGGTTCGGGATTTCGTCGATGCCGGGCTGGGCGACGTTCTCACCCCGCGGCTGTGGGAGGCGTCGCCGGGCGAGGGCGTCGAAATCGACGGGGTCGAAGTCGCCGCAATCGCCGGGAAGCCGGCGTTCTTCGTCGGCATGCGCAAGCCACCGAAGCCCGTCGGACCGTTCGGACTGGAGCGGACGTGGCTCCGCGCCTGCGCGTTTCTCGACCCCGAGACCCTCCAGTGCCGCATCCACGACACCGAGTTCTACCCCGACGAGTGCGCCGAGTACCCCGGTCACAACCTCGTCCTCGAACAGGAGACCGAGTGCGAGCGCGTCGAGCGACACCACGGCGGCGAGCGCCTGCTCGACGACGCGCCTCCGGACGACCTCCACGGCCTGCTCCTCGGCCCCCACGCCCTCGGCGCGAAGGTGTTCGTCCACCCGGACCCCGAGCGGTTGGCGGGGACTATCGACCACCTCAAAACCCGCGAACTGACGCCGGAGGACCGCGCGGAGTTCGTCGGCGTCGCGGTCGGGTCCCACCCCGGTTCGACCGAGGTCGACGGCGACCGCGCCTCGCGGGCGCGTGCGAAGACGCTCGAAAGCGAGTCGTGGGCGGGAAACGCGGTCGCCGCGTGGGACGCGGTCGCCGGTCGCCTCGGGAGCGCGGCCGACGAGGCACCCGACCCCGACGAGGTCGAAGTCGCTCGCGGCGCGCCGGAGACGCCCGGGTGGGACGCGGTTCGCGGCGACGGCTGAACCGGAGGCGGCGGCGGACCGACGAGTGGTCGCGGGCAGTCGTCGGTCGGTCGGACGGGCGACACGTTAACATCGTGAGCGGCGCTATCGTACGACATGAAAGTGCTCGTGACCGGTGCGACCGGGTTCGTCGGCCGGCACCTCGTGCCCCTCCTCCTCGACGCCGGCCACGACGTGGTCGTCTTCGTCCGCGACGCGGCGCGCTACGACGGTCCGCCCGGCGCGGCGGTGGTCGAAGGCGACATCTTCGAACCGGCGACGCTCGCCCCCGCGATGGCGGGGGTGGACGCGGCGTACTACCTCATCCACTCGATGCACGCCGGCGGCGACTTCGAGGCGCGCGACCGCCTCGCCGCCCGCAACTTCGTCGACGCCGCGGAGGACGCCGGCGTCGGGCGAATCGTCTACCTCGGCGGCCTCGGCGAGGACCGCGACCGACTCTCGGCGCACCTGCGGTCGCGCCGCGAGGTCGAACACATCCTCGCGTCGGGTGCGCCCGAACTGACGACCCTCCGGGCGGCCATCATCGTCGGCGCGGGGAGCGCGAGCTTCGAGATGGTCCGCCAACTCGCCACGCGCCTGCCGATCATGGTGACGCCGCAGTGGGTCGAGACGCGGTGTCAACCCGTCGCCATCGCGGACGTGGTCGCCTACCTCGCGGGCGTCCTCGACCACCCCGAGACGGCGGGCGAAACCTACGAAATCGGCGGCCCGGACGTGCTCACCTACCGGGAGATGCTCCAGCGCGTCGGCGCGCAGTTGGGCCACGCGCCCCGAATCGTCCCCGTCCCCGTGTTGACGCCGCGGCTCTCGTCGTACTGGATCGGGCTCGTGACCGACGTGGACACGGGCGTCGCCCGGCCGCTCATCGAGGGGCTGAAAAACCCCGTCGTCGTCGGCGACGACCGCATCCGCGACATCGTCGCGGTGGACGAGACGCCGTTCGACGCCGCGGTCGAGCGGGCGCTCCGCGAGGAGCGCGAACAGCGCGAGAACACCGTGGAACCGGAGCCGACGACCCCGACGTGAGCGGGACGCGAACCGCCCGCGAGCGCGCCCCCAGCGCAGCGGCGATTGATATACCGCGGGGCCGTAGGAGCGGGACATGAACGACGCCCCGGAGTACGGCGAGACGTGGGTGTACGAGAGCATCGTCGGCGCGCTCCCGGGCGTGAACATCGGCGAAGCGGGCGCTATCGTCCTCCAAATCGCCGTCTTCGAGGCCGCGGTGCTCGTCTTCGCGTGGGTGTACGACCTGTGGGCCGCGGCGGTCGCGGGCACCGCGGCCATCGTCGTCGCGGCCGCGGGGAGCGTCGTGATGCTCCGCATGGGCGAGTGGACCCGCGCCGCGAGGGTGCCCGCGCCCTATCGACGCCTGCTTTTCGGGTCGAGCATCGAGGTCGTGCTGGGCGTGCTCGCGTTCGTCGCGCTCGTGACGCACCTGTTCGTCTTCGACCCGCGACAGCCGGGGACGCCGCTCATGACGACGCTGTTCGGCCCGGAACCGCCGGTCGTGGTGGTCTACCTGACGCTGCTCGTCCTCTGGGACCTCTGTTACCGAATCGGCACGTCGTGGTGGGCGGCGGTCGTCGGTCTCTGGGGAGCCGTCCGCTACCGGTTCGACGGCCCGACCGCCGGGACGGTCAGGCGAGTGAACCTGCTGAACGTCGGCTTCGCGGTCGCGCAGGTGCTGTTGCTCCCGTTCGTCGCGGACCAGCCGGTGCTTTTGCTCGCGGTCGGCGGACACGTCGTCGCCGTGACCGTCGTCTCGGTGACGGCGGCGGCGCTGACGAGGACGTGAGGGTACGCAGGAACAGGACGAGGGGAACGGTCAGTCGTCGGACTTCATCCGCTTGAACTGTTCGAGCAGCGCGTCGGTCGAGTCGCCGGAGTCGTACTCGACACTGCCGCGGTAGGTCTTCCGGTCGTCGTCGGTGCCGGGTTCGACCTGACTCGTCATCCGCTCGCGGCGTTCGTGTTCGGCTTCGTCGTATGCCCCCATTGACATGGTTCGACTTACCATGTGTGACTGTAGCACATATAACTATCGGAGCGATTCACAATCGTGATATTCGTGGCGGTTCGGGGTTCCTGAGCTCGGAGGCGGGGTGGACGGAACCGAAATCAGGGGCCGCGGCGGGAAAGGGTAAAAGCAATCGCCGAACTACACCGTGTGTGGCACGCCCGCTTCGCTTTCGTTACGCCCCCGGACGCTGGGACGAGTCGCGCATCGCCCGCGACGTCTTCCAGCCGCTCGACGCCAACCTCGGCGCAGAGATGGGTGCGCCGTGGTACGCACCGCCCGACGGCTACGAGGCCCGACGGTTCGACATGGACAACGGCGACACCGCGCTGTTCGCGTGGACCGACGACCACGCCTACTGGATAGGCAACACCGAGACCCCGAGTTCGCTGTGGCGGACCGACAAGGAGGGGTTCGACGAGGCTCCCTTCGAAATCTCCCGGTGGGCCCAGCGCGAACTCATCGCCGAGCTGTTCGACCAGTCGCCGTGGCTGAAGCCCTATCCGCACCTCTCGTGGTTCTTCCTCCCGGTGTTCCTCTCGAAGGACGGCCGCGAGACGACCCGCGAGTTCTTCCACGACCACGCGGCGGGCTTTCCCGACGCGACCCGCGAGGAGGCGCTTGCGTTCTACGAGTCGTTCTTCGCCACGGGCGTCCTCGACGAGTACCGCGAGGTCATGGCCGGAAAGCTCGGCACCTCGGAGTACTTCGACCCGATACGGATGGCCGCCGCGATGGGCGAGTTCGACGTGGCGTACCTCCTCGACGAGGCGGGCTACGACATCACGCCCGAAATCGCCGTGGCGACCGGCCACTCCATCGACTTCCGCGCCGAGAACACCCGCGCGGGCGGCGCGCTCATCGAGGTGACGCGCCCGCTCCCGCCGAACCGACGCTCCGTGAGCAACCCCGTCGCCGCCATCCGCGACACGGCCCAGACCAAGACCAACGGCGAGGGTCAACTCGCCGAACACGGCGGCGGCGTGACGCTGTTCGTCGACTGCTCGTCGTTCCCCGACGACGACTGGGCCGCCATCATGGGCGAGAAGCCCGACGTTCGGCACCGGCCGGCCGTCGTCTTCCGCCTCCGGCCGTCGGGCGAGGTCGAAGGCTACTCGAAAGGGTCCGTTCCGGTCGACCTGCCGTGGCTCTCTGACTGACGGGTCGTCGACGACTCGACGAGCGAGACGCCGAGCCGACGGCTCAGGAGTCGCGGTCAGAAAGAAAATCGGAGTGAGACGAGAACCGACCTCAGAACGAGACCATCTCTGGTCCGTTCTCACCGAGCGGGGACGGGTCGCGGTCGCTGTAGTACCGACGACCGATCGCCTCGTGACCGACGCCGGTGAAGAGGGCGTCCCGCACGTCCTGCGGGCACGTGTACGTCTCGTCGCCGAGACGGGCCAGAATCTGTGCGACGGTCTCCTGGCCGTTCTGTAGCTCGATTACTTTGTCGCCGTACCGCTGGGCGAAGTCGGTCGAGCTAATCGGGTATTCGTGGCGATCGATGGCGTCGCCGAGTCCGTTCAGGCGCATTACATCCACGACTGTGCCGCCCACATTCTTAATGATTTTCCATGTATATGATTAGTGGCATTGGAGTCCTTAATCGTCCTTAATGACACACTGGGCGCAACGTTTGTCTCCCCCTCGCCCCGACCACGATGCATGGACGACAGCCCGCCGGTCGCGGACCTTCATCTCCACACGACCGCCTCGGACGGTCGGCTCACCGTCGACGCGCTCCCCGACGCCGCCCGCGCGGGCGGGGTGGACGTGGTGGCCGTGACGGACCACGACCGCTACCACCCGGACCTCGACGCGCCGGTGGTCGAACGCGACGGCGTGACAGTCGTCCGCGGCATCGAACTGCGCGTCGACGCCGGCGACCGCCGGGTCGACCTCCTCGGCTACGGCCTCAGGGAGCGGCCCGCTCTCGTCGAGACGGTCGACCGACTCCAGCGCAACCGCGTCGAGCGGGCGCGGGAAATCGTCGCGGCGGTCGAAGCGGAAACCGGGGTCGACCTCGACATCGACATCCACGACGGGGTCGGCCGGCCGCACGTCGCCCGCGCAATCGACGCCAGCGACGCGCCCTACGACTACCAGGGCGCGTTCGACGAACTCATCGGCGCGGACGGCCCCTGCTACGTCGCGCGCGAACTCCCGACGTTCGACGACGGCGTTTCGGCCCTCCGAGACGCCTGCGACGTGGTCGGCCTCGCACACCCGTTTCGCTACCGCGACCCCGCCGGCGCGCTCGAACTCTGTGCCGACCTCGACGCCGTCGAGCGCTACTACCCCTACGGGTTCGACGTCGACTGCGACCTCGTCGAGGAGGCCATCGCGCGCTACGACCTGCTCGCCACGGGCGGGAGCGACGCCCACGACGAGACGCTCGGTCGCGCCGGGCCGCCGGAGACCGACTTCGCCCGGTTCGCCGCGGCGGTAGACGGTCTCTAACCGTGTTAGTCCGTGAATAACACGGAACGTGCCGTGGGGCGTAGAGTTAAATCCCATCGGAACTGAAGGGGCGGTATGCAGTGTCACTACTGCGACCGTGAGGCCGCATACGCCGCCGAGAAAGACCACATTAAGGTCGGCCTCTGCGAGCGACACTTCCGCAAGCGGGTCGAGGAACTCGCCGAATCCGAGGAACTCGCCGCTCTGAAGGAAAAACTCGATATTAACCGAACAAAGTGACGGCCGCCCCGCCGCTGTCCCTCCACTAACGCCCGCCTACCGCCGCCGCGCCGGGTCGCCGCGCGCGGCCCCGCGTCCGCTCACGCGAGCACCTGTCCTCCGAACACGTACAGCGCCGCGAGCGCGCTCTCGAACACGACGGTCCCGAGCGCCGAGAGCGCGACGAACCGCTTCGCCGACATCCCGGACAGCCCGGCCGGCACGGTGAGCATCCCGCGCGTGAACAGCATCGCGTTGCTCAGCGGAACGACGACGGGGCCCCAGCGGTCGAACCAGCCGTCGAACCGGTCGAGGGAGTCTTCGCCGACGCGGAACCACGACCGCGACAGGAGGTACTCGCGGCCACCCCGCTTGGCGACGAGGAACAGCGCGACCTGACCGACGGTCGCGCCGAGCACGGCGACGGCGAGAATCGGTATCAACAGTCGTTCGCCGACCAGCGCCAGCGCCCCGGGCACGAGGAGTTCGCTCGGCGCGACGTAGAGGAGCATCGCGCCCTCCAGTACGAACACCAAAAAGAGGGCGACGAGGGCGAGGTCGGACGCGAGGAGGTCCCGGAGGAAGTCGGGGAGTTGGGCGGTGAAAGCGCTCATGGCTACGCGTGCTTCGAGCGGCATCATGTTCATTATGGTTTGGATAACATGGCGCGACACGACGGGAGCGACGGCATTTTGCCGCCGCCGACCGAACCCCGCGTATGGAGTTCACCGACCGTCCCCGCAGGCTTCGAACCGACGGGATTCGCCCGCTCGTCTCGGAGACGACGCTCGACGCGACCGACCTCGTCGCGCCCGTCTTCGTCGACGCGACGACCGACGAGCGCGTCCCCATCGAGTCCATGCCGGGCCACGAGCGCGTGCCGGTCGCCGAGGCGGCCGACCGCGTCGCCGAGGTGTGCGAGGCCGGCGTCGAGGCCGTCATCGTCTTCGGTATCCCCGAGTCGAAGGACCCCGAGGGGTCGCGCGCGTACGCGCGAAACGGGGTCGTACAGGAGGCCGTCCGCGCCATCACCGCCGAGACGGACGCCTACGTCATCACCGACGTCTGTCTCTGCGAGTACACCGACCACGGCCACTGCGGCGTGCTGGAGGACCGCGCCGAAGACGACCCGACGCTGACGGTCGAAAACGGGCCGACCCTCGACCTGCTCGCGGAGACGGCCGTCTCCCACGCCGAGGCGGGCGCGGACATGGTCGCCCCCTCGGCCTCGATGGACGGCATGGTCGGCGCGATTCGCGCGGCTCTCGACGACGCCGGCCACGACGAGATACCCATCATGTCCTACGCCGCGAAGTACGAGAGCGCCTTCTACGGCCCCTTCCGCGACGCGGCCGACGGCGCGCCGGCGTTCGGCGACCGGCGGCACTACCAGATGGACCCGGCGAACGCCCGCGAGGCACTGCGAGAGGTCGCGCTCGACGTCGAGCAGGGCGCGGACGTGCTGATGGTCAAGCCGGGCCTGCCGTACCTCGACATCGTCCGCGCCGTCCGCGAGGGCTACGACCACCCGGTCGCCGCCTACAACGTCTCCGGCGAGTACGCGATGCTCCACGCCGCCGCCGAGAAGGGCTGGCTCGACCTCGACGAGGTCGCCCGCGAGTCGCTCCTCTCGATGAAGCGGGCGGGCGCGGACCTCATCATCACGTACTTCGCGGAACACGTGGCACGGAACCTCGATTGAGGCGTCGCGGGGCGAGTCGACCGCCCACGACCGACCGATTCGAACGCCGAACCGCGGGACACGATACCGCGGTGCGCACGGCCAAAACACACTTGTCAGGCAACATTTTCCTGAACGTTCGTCCACAGAAGTTCCGAGAATCTCAAAATCCTTGGACGATATACAACCTTATATGCGTAATATTCTAGCCCATTTTGTGCAGTTGTGGTATTACGCCTCACTAAATTTGACAAAATCAACCCCACACTTTATGTACTAACTCACCATGAAGCCGAACCGTGATGAAGCACCAGAATCCACACGGATACGGAGCAAAAGTAACTGAACGGTCACCGGAGGCCGCGTGGGGTGGGCAGTCGTGATTCCACTGCAGGTCGACCCGAGCGTTGTCGCGCAGGGGGTCAACTACGTCTGGATCCTCGTCGTCTCGTTCCTCATCTTCTTCATGCAGCCGGGCTTCGCGCTCTTAGAGGCAGGGCAGGTACGCGCGAAGAACGTGGGCAACGTGCTGATGAAGAACATGACCGACTGGGCGCTCGGCGTGCTCGTCTACTTCCTCGTCGGCGCGGGGGTCGCGACGATCGTCGGCGGCCTCACGTCGCCCGGCGGCTTCGACGTCGCCGCCGCGTTCTCGTACATCGGCGACTCCGGCGCGTGGATTGACTGGCTCTTCGGGGCCGTCTTCGCCATGACCGCCGCCACCATCGTCTCCGGCGCGGTCGCAGAGCGCATGGACTTCCGCGCGTACATCGTCTTCGCGGCGACCATCACGGGTATCATCTACCCCGTCGTGCAGGGCCTGACGTGGTCCGGTGGCCTCCTCTCGGGGAGCGGCTACATCGGTGCCGCCCTCGGCGTCGGCTACCTCGACTTCGCCGGTGCGACCGTCGTCCACATGTGCGGCGGCGTCGCCGGTCTCGTCGGCGCGAAGATGGTCGGCCCGCGTAAGGGCCGCTTCGACGCGAACGGCAACAGCCAGCCCATCCCGGGCCACTCGATGTTGCTCGCCGTCCTCGGCACGCTCATCCTCGCGTTCGGCTGGTACGGCTTCAACGTCGGCACGCAGGCGACCGTCCTCGCGACCACCGAAAGCGGCGGTCTGGAGTTCATGGGTGCCGCGCTCGGTCGCGTCGCCCTCGTGACGACCCTCGGCATGGGCGCCGGCGCGGTCGCCGCGATGATCGTCTCGACGAGCTACCAGGGCAAGCCCGACCCCCTCTGGATGGCGAACGGCCTGCTCGCCGGCCTCGTCGCAGTCACCGGCGCGGTCCCCCACGTCACGTGGTGGGGCGGCCTCATCCTCGGCGCGCTCGGCGGCGCAATCGTCCTGCCGGCGTACCGCTGGACCGTCGACTCGCTCAAAATCGACGACGTGTGTGGCGTCTTCGCCGTCCACGGCGTCGCGGGCGCGGTCGGCACGGCGCTCATCCCGGTCTTCGCGGTTAGCGGCTTCTCCGGCACCCAGCTCGTGATGCAGGTCGTCGGCGTGGTCGTCATCGCCGCGTGGACCATCATCGCCTCGGCCATCGTCTTCGCCATCACGGACGCCATCTTCGGTCTCCGCGTCTCGGAAGAAGAGGAAGAAGAAGGCCTCGACGCCGGCGAACACGGCGTCTCGGTCTACCCCGAATTCGTCGGCGACGCCGGCCCCGACGGCGCGCTCGGCTCGCCCACGGCGACCGACGGCGGCAGCGTCCGCACCGACGGCGGCGTCGAGCAAGACGAGACCGTCGAAGCCAACGGGGGTGACGACCAATGAGCGACGAGGCCGACGAACAGGGCATCAAGATGGTGATGGCCATCATCCGCCCCGACAAGCTCTCGGACGTGAAGACCTCGCTCGCCGAGGCGGGTGCCCCGTCGCTCACCGTCACCAACGTCTCCGGCCGCGGCTCCCAGCCCGCGAAGAAGGGCCAGTGGCGCGGCGAGGAGTACACCGTCGACCTCCACCAGAAGGTCAAAGTCGAGTGCGTCGTCGCCGACATCCCCGCCGACGACGTGGTCGACGCCATCGCCGACGCCGCCCACACGGGCGAGAAAGGCGACGGGAAGATATTCGTCCTCCCCGTCGAGAGCGCGGTCCAGGTCCGCACCGGCAAGGAGGGCAATCCGGCGGTCTGAGCGCGCACGGACGACCGAAACCGACCTGACGTCTCCTTTCGCCGCCCTCGCCGCGGTCCGCGCGAGTGCGCATCCGACCGGGGTTCGATGAACGCCCCCACGCCGTTTCTATTACTAATCCGACACTACGTTCGTAGGATTGCTCGGCAACATTTGTACACTAAGTGGCGACCTTACGCCCTTATACAACACATACATCATCTTATATCGGACATACGTCTCTCAGAACTCCTTTTTCTATACGTTTGTCAACGCGAACCGTTATATGAACGTCTGTAGATAGCATCTCACATGGTTCGCGAGACATTCGGTCGCGAATCGAGCACCAATATGAACGACTGTCCAACTTCCCAGCTCGAACCGTTCGCCGGAGGCACCGTATGTTGACACCCTTGCAGACCGACCTCGCGACGGTCGTCGAGGGCGTGAACCTCGTGTGGGTCCTCACGGTCACGTTCCTCATCTTCTTCATGCACGCCGGCTTCGCCATGCTCGAAGCCGGGCAGGTCCGCGCGAAGAACGTCGCCAACCAACTGACCAAGAACTTACTGACGTGGAGTATCGGCGTCATCGTGTTCTTCCTGCTCGGCGCGGCCGTGTCGTCCATCGTCGCCGCCCTCACCAGCGGCTCCGCGCTGGACATCACCGACATCACCGGGGCGTTCATGAGCCTCTACGCGCCCGACGCCTCGGCGACGACGGCGTGGGTCGACTGGCTGTTCGGGGCCGTCTTCGCCATGACCGCCGCCACCATCGTCTCGGGTGCCGTGGCGGGCCGCGCCCGGCTCCGCGCGTACCTCACGTACACCATCCTCATCGCGGGCGTCATCTACCCCGTCGTCGTCGGCTTCACCTGGGGCGGCGGCTTCCTCGACGCGCTCGGCTTCCACGACTTCGCCGGCGGCATGATCGTCCACGGGATGGGCGGCATCGCCGGCCTCACCGCGGCGTGGATTATCGGCCCGCGCATGGACCGCTTCAAGCCCGACGGCACCGCGAACGTCATCCCCGGCCACTCCATCACGTTCGCCGTCCTCGGCACGCTCATCCTCGCGTTCGGCTGGTACGGCTTCAACGTCGGCACCGCCGCCGCGCCCCTCGCGTACGCCGACGTCGGGGTCACGCTCGGCTCCTTCGCCTACGTCGGCCGCGTCGCCCTCGTGACCACCCTCGGCATGGCCGCCGGCGCAATCGGCGCGGGCGGCGTCGCCATGTACAAGACCGGCAAGGTCGACACGCTCTACGTCGCAAACGGCGTCCTCGCCGGCCTCGTCGGCATCACCGCCATCGCCGACGACATCGTCTGGCCGGGCGCGCTGGTCGTCGGCCTCCTCGCCGGCGCGCAGCTCCCGGTCGTCTTCGAGTTCGTCGAAAAGCGCCTCCAAATCGACGACGTCTGTGCGGTCTTCCCCGTCCACGGCTCCGCGGGCGTCCTCGGGACGCTCCTCTACCCGGTGTTCGCCGTCCCGCTGTGGCACGACGGCGCGTCGTTCGTCTCGCTGGCCGTCCCGCAGGTCCTCGGCGTCGGCGTCATCGCCATCTGGACGTTCGTCGCGACCGCGGTCGTCTTCGGCGGCTTCCGCGCCGTCGGACAGGTCCGCGTCTCCTCGGACCACGAGCGCGAGGGCCTCGACACGGCCGAACACGGCGTCGACACCTACCCCGAGTTCGGCTCGCCCGACGCCGACACCGGCATCCGCACCGACGGCTCCGGCGTCCCGAGCGGGGATGGATTCATGACGACGGGACGGGAGGACTAACCATGAGTGATTCCGACCTTCCGAACGACGGCGACATCAAACTCGTGATGGCCGTCATCCGCCCCGACAAGCTCTCGGACGTGAAGACCGCGCTCGCCGAAATCGGCGCGCCGTCGCTCACCGTCACCAACGTCTCCGGCCGCGGCTCCCAGCCCGCGAAGAAGAGCCAGTGGCGCGGCGAGGAGTACACCGTCGACCTCCACCAGAAGGTCAAAATCGAGTGCGTCGTCGCCGACATCCCCGCAGACGACGTGGTCGACGCCATCGCCGACGCCGCCCAGACGGGCGAGAAAGGCGACGGAAAGGTGTTCACCCTCCCGGTCGAGAGCGCGGTTCAGGTCCGCACCGGCAAGACCGGACGCGACGCCGTCTGAATCTCGCGGCCGTTCTCTCGTCGTCGGTCGCGGTCGTCCCGGTCTCTCGTCGTCGGTCGCGGTCGTCCCGGTCTCTCGTCGTCGGTCGCGGTCGACGGGCGTCCTCCCTCGGTCGAAGATACCCGCGGCCCCTCGCGGGCCGAGCGCCGACCCCACGCGAAACCGTTTTTCCGCTCCGCACCGAGCGTCGTGACGATGAGCGGTGGCTCCACGTGGTGACTGTCGCGGTCCTCGGCGGACTCGCCGTCGCGCTGTTCGGGATGGCCGCCGTCGGCCTGCTCGCCGACCGGTACCTCGCCGAACCCGACGGCCTCCGCGCCGACCTCCTCGTCAGCGACGCGAACAAGTGGGCCGTCTTCGCCCTCCTGTGCGGTTACGTCCTCGTCGTCGAGGGGCGGCCGCTGTCGTCGATGACCGGCCGCTCGCTTGCCCCCCTCGCGTTCGTGGCGGTGGTCGGCGGCGGCGTCTTCGTCCTCTTCGTCGCGAACGCGGTGACGACGCCCGTCTTCGACCGACTCGGCGTGGGCGGTCTCGACGAGGGGATGGCCGGACTGGCCTCGCTGTCGGTCAGACACCGGCTGTTCGTGGCCGGGACCGCCGGGATTACGGAGGAGGTGCTGTTCCACGGCTACGCTATCGAGCGCCTGCTCGAACTCACCGGTAGCCCGCTCCTCGCGGGCGGCGTCTCGTTCGCCGCGTTCACCGCGAGCCACGCCGTCGGCTGGGAGCGCGGCGCGGTCGCCAGAATCGCCGTCCCCGCGCTCCTGACGACGGTCATGTACCTCCTCGTGCGCGACGTGGTGGCGCTCGTCTGCATCCACGCGCTCAACGACGCGGTCGGTCTGCTGTTGGCCGGGTCGGTCGAGGACGCCGGCGACGCCGAGGGCGCTGACGCCGCCGCCGACGGGACGGCCCGATAGGTCGCCGCCGGAGCGAGCCGAGAGGTCGCCACGGTCCCGAGTTCCAGTCGAGCGGGCGTCTCCCCGTCCGGTGGTTCGCCGGTGGCAGGTGCGGCCGGCCCAGTAAGGTCTTTCCCGCGAGCGGCCGAACCGCCGCGCATGAACCACGACGAGTCAAGGGCGCTGTACGACCGCGCGCTGTCCGTGCTCGCGGGCGGCGTGAACTCCTCGGTCCGGGCGACGCAACCGTACCCGTTCTTCGTCGAGCGCGGCGACGGCGCGCACGTCATCGACGCCGACGGGAACCGCTACGTCGACTACGTGATGGGCTACGGGCCGCTCCTCTACGGCCACGACGCGCCCGAGCCCGTCCAGTCGGCTGTCCAGAAGCACGCCGCCGCCGGGCCGATGTACGGCGCGCCGACCGAAATCGAGGTCGAACACGCCGAGTTCGTCGCGCGGCACGTCCCCTCCGTCGAGATGCTCCGGTTCGTCAACTCCGGCACGGAGGCGACCGTCTCGGCGGTCCGCCTCGCCCGCGGCGTCACCGGCCGCGACAAAATCGTCGTCATGCAGGGCGGCTACCACGGCGCACAGGAGTCCACGCTCGTCGAGGGCGGCCCCGGCGGCGCGAAGCCCTCGACGCCCGGCATCCCCTCGTCGTTCGCCGACCACACCATCCCCGTCCCCTTCAACGACGAGGAGACGGTCCGCGAGGTGTTCGAGGAACACGGCGAGGACATCGCGGCGGTGCTGACCGAGCCGATTCTGGCGAACACGGGCATCGTCCACCCGGTCGACGGCTACCTCGAAGCCCTCCGCGACGTGACCGAGGACCACGGCGCGCTCCTCATCTTCGACGAGGTCATCACCGGCTTCCGCGTCGGCGGCCTCCAGTGCGCGCAGGGCAAGTTCGGCGTCACGCCCGACCTCACGACGTTCGGGAAGATTATCGGCGGCGGCTTCCCCGTCGGCGCGGTCGGCGGGAAGGCCGAGCTCGTCGAGCAGTTCACCCCCGGCGGCGACGTGTTCCAGTCGGGCACCTTCTCGGGCCACCCGGTCACGATGGCCGCGGGCCACGAGTACCTGAAGTACGCCGCCGAAAACGACGTGTACGGGCACGTCAACCGCCTCGGCGAGAAGCTTCGGGCGGGCATCACCGACATCCTCGAAGACCAGGCCCCCGAGTACACCGTCGTCGGCACGGACTCGATGTTCAAGACGGTGTTCACGCGCCACGGCGCGGCCGAGCGCGCCGACGCCTGCGCCGACGGCTGTGCGCAGGTCGAGTCGTGTCCCAATTACGACGCCTGTCCGAAGACCGGCGCGGACGTGTCGAACGCCGAGACCGACCGCTGGGAGCGCGTCTTCTGGCAGGAGATGAAAGACCACGGCGTGTTCCTCACGGCGAACCAGTTCGAGTCGCAGTTCGTCTCCTACGCCCACACCGACGAGGACATCGAGGAGACGCTGGAAGCGTACAAAGCGGCGCTATAACCCGAATCGACGATTCACCGGCCGCGCGCTTTTTTCACGATTCCGGTCCGGTCGCCCGAGAGAGTCCGAGGTACGCCGGGAGTCCGATGACGGCGGCCAGTCCGGCGGTGAGGAAAAGCGGGACGACGCCGGTCGGGTCCGGCGCGAAGATGAATCCGAGCGGGAGCGCGACGACGAACGCGACGCCGAAGATGAGGGCGAGACGAGCGGACCTGTTCACGTCGAAGTCGTCGCCGCGGAGGCCGATAACTGTTCGGCACGTCGAGACGGGTGCGAGCCGGTCGGCGCGAGCGGCGTTCGCCCGCGCAAATGCAAGCCCGACGCGGACCCGACGCGAACCCGACGCGAACCCGACGCGAACCCGACTCACTCGGCCCGCAGTCGCGCCTCGGCCGCCCGCCACAGCGGCGGGTAGGTCAGGGCGACGCCGACGCCGAGACAGACCGCCCACGAGACGAGGATACCGACGGGATTCCCGTGGAGTTCGAGGAGAATCAACAGCGGAATCCAGAGGGCGGTCACGACGAGGCCGACGCCCCAGACGCGGGCGACGAGTCGGAGGCGGAGGGGACGCGCGAGGAGGAGCGCGAGCGCGACGAGCGCGGCCGAGACGAGGCCGGCGAACCACGGGGGCTCGACGCCGACCGACGAGAGGAACACGTCGAGGGGCGCGACGACCGAGGTCAGGCCGAACAGGAGGAGCGCGACGACGACGAGGTCGCCGACCTGCCGGACGGCCGAATCGAAGGCGGGCATCGTCCGGGTCGTCGCGCGGGGACTGTATCGGTCTTCCGTTCGGGTTCGACCCGGCGCGCGGGAGCGAACTGGTGGGCTTTTCAACGCGGGGGCCGGACTGACGCGTATGACTACAACACTTCGCTTGGCGACGCGAGGGTCGGCGCTCGCTCGCGCGCAGGCCGCGAGCGTGCAGGGGGCGCTCGCGGGCCGCCGACTCGACGTCGAACTCGTCGAAGTCGAGACCACGGGCGACCGGATTCAGGACGAACTCATCCACCGACTGGGCAAGACCGGCGCGTTCGTCCGCGCGCTCGACGAGCGCGTCCTCGACGGCGAAGTCGACGCCGCGGTCCACTCGATGAAGGACATGCCGACCGAGAAGCCCGCCGACCTCGTCGTCGCCGGCGTGCCCGAGCGCGCGCCGGCGGGCGACGTGCTCGTGACGGCCGAGGGCCACGACATCGACGACCTCCCGGAGGGGGCCGTCGTCGGCACGTCGTCGCTCCGCCGACAGGCCCAACTGCTGAACTACCGCGAGGACCTCGAAGTCGAACCGCTCCGCGGCAACGTCGACACCCGCATCGAGAAACTGCTGGCGACGCACCTCCAGCGCGAACACGAGGCCCGCGTCGAAAACGACAAAGAACGACAGGCGAAGAAGGGCAAGACCGACCACGACGAGACGTTCGACGAGACCGCAGACGAGTGGTTCGAGGGGCTCACCGAACTCGAACGACAGGCCCTCGGCCGGAAGGTCGAAACCGAGTACGACGCCATCGTCCTCGCCGAGGCGGGCCTCAAGCGCAGCGGCCTCACCGAGAAGGTGAACTACGAGCGCCTGCCGCGGACGACGTTCGTCCCCGCGCCCGGACAGGGAGCCATCGCCGTGACCGCGGCGGACTCGGGGGTCATCGACCTCATCCGCGACAAACTCGACCACCCGCGGACCCGCGTCGAGACGACCGTCGAGCGGACCATCCTCGCCGAACTCGGCGGCGGCTGTATCGCCCCGGTCGGCGTCCACGCCCTCCTGCAGGGCGAACACGTCCACGTCGACGTGCAGGTGCTCGCGACCGACGGTTCGGAGTCCATCAAGGCCTCTCGGGACCTCCCCGTCGGCAACCACGCCAACGCCGCCAGCGAGTTCGCGGCGGCGCTCCGGGACCGCGGTGCCGGCCAGTTAGTCGACGCCGCCCGCGAGGAGGCCGAGGAGTGAGATGACGGGGGACGACCGCTCGAACGGGGACTCGGGGGAGTCCGCGGAGGGCGTCGGCACGGTCCACCTCGTCGGCAGCGGCCCGGGCGACCCGGAACTGCTGACGATGAAGGCCGCCCGCCTCATCGACGAGGCGGACGTGGTGCTCCACGACAAGCTCCCCGGCCCGGAGATTCTCGGGATGATTCCGGCCGAAAAGCGCGAGGACGTGGGCAAGCGCGCCGGCGGCGAGTGGACGCCGCAGGAGTACACGAACAACCGACTGGTCGAACTCGCCCGCGAGGGCAACGACGTGGTGCGCCTGAAGGGCGGCGACCCGTTCGTGTTCGGCCGCGGCGGCGAGGAGATGGAGCACCTCGCCGACAACGGGATTCCGTTCGAGGTCGTGCCGGGCATCACCTCGGCGGTCGCCGGCCCCGGTTCGGCGGGCATCCCCGTCACCCACCGCGACCACGTCTCGTCGGTGTCGTTCGTCACCGGCCACGAGGACCCGGCGAAAGACGAGTCCGCGGTGGACTGGGACGCCCTCGCCGCGACCGGCGGGACGCTCGTCGTCCTCATGGGCGTCGGTAAACTCCCGCTGTACACCGCCGAACTCCGCGAGGCGGGGATGGACGGCGACACGCCCGTCGCCCTCATCGAGCGGGCGACGTGGCCCGACATGCGCGTCGCCACCGGCACGCTCGACACCGTCGTCGACGTGCGCGACGAGGCCGACATCGAACCGCCCGCAATCACCGTCATCGGCGAGGTCGCGGCGACCCGCGACCGCGTCAAGCAGTTCCTGCGGGGCGGCGGCGCGGACGCCATCGCTGAGGCCGACGCGACCGACGGAGGTGCTGGAGGAGACGAATGAGCCAGCAGGTCCGCGCGGCCGTCTTCCGCCCCGACGACGACCGCATCGAGCGCGCCGTCGAACTCCTCGACTCGCTCGGCGCGACTCCCGTGCCCGACCCGATGCTCGCAATCGAGCCGACCGGCGCGACGCCCGAACCCGGCGCGTTCGTCGTCCTGACGAGCAAGACCGGCGTCGAACTCCTCGACGAGGCCGGCTGGGAGCCCGGCGACGCGGTGCTGTGCTGTATCGGCCCCGCGACCGCCGACGCCGCCCGCGAGGCCGGCTGGACGGTCGACCGCGTCCCCGACGAGTACACCTCGGCCGGGCTGGTCGACCACCTCGCGCCCGACGTGGACGGCGCGACGGTCGAAGTCGCCCGGAGCGACCACGGCAGTCCGGTCCTCACCGAGGGCCTGCGCGACGCGGGCGCGGACGTTCACGAGACGGTTCTCTACCGACTCGTCCGCCCCGAGGGAGCCGGGAAGTCGGCCGAGATGGCCGCCGCCGGGGACCTCGAAGCCGCCCTGTTCACCTCGTCGCTCACGGTCGAACACTTCCTCGACGCCGCCGCGGAGCGGGGTATCCGCGAGGAAGCCATCGCCGGCCTGAACGACGCCGTCGTCGGCGCAATCGGGCCGCCGACCCGCGACACCGCGGAATCCCACGGCATCGACGTGACCGTCGTCCCCGACGAGGCGACGTTCGAAGCGCTCGCGGTCGCCGCGGTCGAGACCGCCGCGCCGACGTATCACGAGTGACGTGACGGGAAGCGAGGGAGCGGCGTGACGGGAGCCGAGACGGGAGACGGCTCGTGGCGCGCCGTCGGCTCGGTCGCCGGCTGGCAGACCGCCGCGAGCCTCTGTTACTACGCCATCTTCGCGGCGACCGGCTTCGTCCGCGACGCGTTTTCGGTCTCCGAGTCGCTGGTCGGCCTCTTTCTGACCGCCGGCCTGCTCGGCTACACGGTGTTTCTCTTCCCGAGCGGCGCGGCCGTCGACGGCTACGGCGAAAAGCCCGTGATGGTCGTCGGCCTGCTGGCGCTGTCGGTCGCGCTCGTCGGCGTCACGTTCGCGCCGCCGTCGTACGCGCTGTTGCTCGTGACGGTGGCGCTCCTCGGGGCGGCCTACTCGACCGCGATGCCGGCGTCAAACCGCGGCATCGTCGCGGCCGCGCCCGCCGGGAGCAAGAACCTCGCCATGGGGCTGAAACAGGTCGGCGTCACCCTCGGTAGCGGGGCGTCGTCGCTCGTCGTCACCGGCGTCGCCGTCATCGCGGCGTGGCAGGTGGGGTTCTGGGCCATCGCCGTCTTCGCCGCCGGCTACGCGCTCGTCTTCGCGACGCGCTACCGCGGGAACCCGGGGACGGGACGGCTCGAACGACCCCGACTCGCCGGGCTCGGCGGCAACCGCGCCTACGTCGCGCTCGTCGCCGCCGCGCTGTTCATCGGCGCATCCATCTTCTCGATGCTCGGCTACACCGTCCTCTACGTGCAGGACGTGGTCGGGACCGGTCCCGCCCTCGCCGGGGGCGTCCTCGCGGCGACGCAGGTGACCGGAAGCGTCGGCCGCATCGGCGCGGGAAGCCTCGCGGACCGCCTCGGCGGGCCCCGCGGCGCGGCCACCGTCGCGCTCGTCCAACTGGCCGGCGCGGTCGCCCTCTTTTCGCTCCTCGTCGGGACCGGCGGCTCGTTCGCGCTCACCGTCGCCGTCTTCGTCGCGCTCGGCCTCACCATCCACGGCTCGACCGGCGTCTTCTACTCCTGTCTGAGCGGCGTCGTCGACGACGGCGACATCGGCGCGGCGACCGCCGGCGGCCAGACCGCGCTCAACGTCGGCGGCCTCGTCGCCCCACCGCTTTTCGGCTTCGTCGTGGAGTCGACGGGCTACGGGGCCGGCTGGGCGCTCGTCGCCGGCTCGACGGTGCTCGCGACCGTTCTCCTGTTCGTCGTCAGGCGGCGAATCTGACCGGCGGTCGCGCTCGGTCAGGTCCGCGGCCGCGGGCGAGCCTTCTTATACCGAACCGCGGCAACGACGACACATGTCCGCCGTCGAACTGGAGTGGAAACGAAGGGGTTCCGTGCCCGAACTGCCAGCGTTTATGCCGGAGAGGGCGTGAGTACCACACCAATGGACGGACCCGTCCCCGAACTCACAGAGCACGCGGCGGCCTGCGCGGCCCGCCTCCGCGACGCCGACCGGGTGCTCCTCGCCTCGCACATCGACGCCGACGGGTTGACGAGCGCCGGCATCGCCTCGACCGCGCTCGAACGCGCCGAAATCCCCTTCGAGACGGTGTTCTGCCGCCAACTCGACGCGGCCGCCGTGGCCGACATCGCGGCGACCGACTACGACACCGTGCTGTTCACGGACTTCGGGAGCGGCCAACTCGACATCATCGCCGACCACGAGGCGGCGGGCGACTTCCACCCCGTCATCGCCGACCACCACCAGCCCGCCGAGGGCGTCGAGACCGACCACCACCTCAACCCGCTTCGGTTCGGCCTCAACGGCGCGAGCGAACTCTCCGGCGCGGGCGCGAGCTACGTCCTCGCGCGGGCGCTCGAACCCGAGGGGGGAGATAACCGCGACCTCGCCGCCCTCGCCGTCGTCGGCGCGGTCGGCGACATGCAGGACACGAACGGCGAACTCCGCGGGGCCAACGCGGGCATCGTCGACGAGGGCGTCGAAGCCGGCGTCGTCGAGGAGGGAACCGACCTCCGCATCTACGGCCGCCAGACCCGCGCGCTCCCGAAGCTCCTCCAGTACGCGACCGACGTTCGCATCCCCGGCATCTCGAACAACGAGGCCGGGGCCATCGAATTCCTCACCGAACTCGACGTGCCCTGCCGCGGCGACGACGGCGAGTGGAAGCGGTGGGTCGACCTCACCGGCGACGAGCGACAGACGCTCGCCAGCGCCCTGATGCGCCGCGCCATCGCCAGCGGCGTGCCCGCCTCCCGCATCGACGACCTCGTGGGGACGACCTACGTGCTCTCTCGGGAGCGAGAGGGGACCGAACTCCGCGACGTGAGCGAGTTCTCGACGCTCCTGAACGCGACCGCGCGCTACGACCGCGCCGACGTGGGCCTCGCGGTCTGTCTCGGCGAGCGCGACGCGGCGCTCGACCGGGCGCGCAGGCTCCTGCGGAACCACCGCAAGAACCTCTCGAACGGCCTCCAGTGGGTGAAAGAACACGGCGTCCGCGTCGAGGACAACCTCCAGTGGTTCGACGCGGGCGACGAGATACGCGAGACCATCGTCGGCATCGTCGCCGGGATGGCCGTCGGCACCGACGCGACCCGAAACGGGATTCCGGTCCTCGCGTTCGCCGACACCGAGGAGGGCGAGGTGAAAGTCTCCTCGCGCGGGTCGTACGTGATGGTCCGAGAGGGCTTGGACCTCTCGGCGGTCATGCGCGAGGCGTCGCGGTCGGTCGGCGGCGACGGCGGCGGCCACGACGTCGCCGCGGGCGCGACGATTCCGAAAGGCGAAGTCGAGGCGTTCATCGCCGAGGCGGACCGCATCGTCGGCGAGCAGTTAGCGAAGAACCCGGATTAGTCGTCGACCGGGTTCGACCCGAACCGCGCGGGAACCCAGTTTTGGCTGTCGATTGGCGGGCGCTCGTACCCGGAGTCGTCCTGTCGGGACGGCAGTTCGATCGGGTCCGGCGTGAGGTCCTCGTAGTCGATTTGGTCCAGCAGGTGCGAGATGCAGTTGAGTCGCGCGTGGCGCTTCACGTCGGCGTTGACGACGTGCCACGGGGCCTCGTCGATGTCGGTGTGTTCGAACATCGCGTCTTTGGCCTCCGAGTAGTCGGCCCACCGCGAGCGCGCTTCGAGGTCCATCGGGCTGAGCTTCCAGCGGCGCTTGGGGTCCTCGTTTCGCTTCTGGAAGCGCCGTTCCTGCTCCTCGTCGCTGATGGAGAACCAGTACTTGACGAGGACGATGCCCGAGCGGACGAGCATCCGCTCGAACTCGGGGCAGGTCCGTAAGAACTCCTCGTACTCCTCGGCGGTGCAGAATCCCATCACCCGCTCGACGCCCGCGCGGTTGTACCAACTCCGGTCGAAAAGCACCATCTCGCCCTCGGTCGGAAGCTGTTCGACGTACCGCTGGAAGTACCACTGCCCCCGTTCGCGCTCCGTGGGCTTGCCGAGCGCGACGACCCGCGCCACCCGCGGGTTGAGCCGGCGGGTGATGCGCTTGATGACGCCGCCTTTCCCCGCGGCGTCGCGCCCCTCGAAGACGACACAAACCCGCAGGTCGTGTTCCTTTATCCAGTACTGGAGTTTCACCAGTTCCTCTTGGAGGCGGTTCAACTCGCGTTTGTACTGTTTCTTCTTCAGGACGCCCTCGTCGTTGTAGCGAGGGTTGTCAGTGGACATAGGCGAACTGAGTGCGCTGTGAACAAATAACAGACGGGGGACAGGGACGAGAGCGGGGGCGGCGCGGCGACTCAGAGGCCCGAACAGACCTGCTCGCCGCTCACGATTTCCGGGACGACGACCTCGTCGGCTCCGGCGCGGCGCGCGAGCGCCTCGTCCATCTGGTCGCCGGCGCGGACGACGAGTTTGGCGTCGGGGGACAGCCGACTCGCCGCGATGGCGATTTGGATGTTCACCTTGGAGTCGTCTATCGCGCCGACGACCGTCGCGGCGCGCTCGACGCCCGCGTCGGTGAGTCGGTCCTCGCGGCGGGCGTCGCCTTCGACCGCGAGCAGGTCCGCGTCACGGGCGCGCTGGTACCCCGCCTCCTTGCTCTCGACGACGACCACGTCGCGGCCCATCTCGCGGAGCCGCGCCGCCACCGTCTTTCCGAAGGTTCCGTAGCCGCAGACGATTACGTGCGATTCGAGTTCCGCTATCTCTCGGTGGAGTTTCATCTGGTCGAGTTCCTCGCGTATCTGTCCGCCGAAGGCCGCGGAGACGAACGTCTCGCCGGCCCACAGTCCGGTTCCGATGAGGCCGGTGAGAATCACGATGGCGTACGCCTTGACGAGCGTCGCCGGCCCCTCGTGAGTCTGGTAGTGGAGTTCGATGCTGGTCGGGTCGAGTAGCCAGAACGCCGCGTCGACGAGGCCCGCACCGCCGAGGACGCTGAATCCGCCGACGCCGGCGACGACGAACGCCGCGACGGCGACGAGCGGTCTGACCATCCGCCGGAGCAACGGCCGGTGCGCGAGCGCGTCGATGAGGATGCGACGGTCGTACATCACGGGGGCGCGGACACCTCGGGAGAGCGCGACCGGTCGGGTTCGTGCGGCCCGCAATCCCGGTTAATCGAGCCGGCCGCGAGTCCGAAGTTGTGTTTGCTTCTACTTCCGAGAGAATTTGACCCAGATTCGAGTGTATAGTCGCTCATGTATCCAGTATTCGACAATCTATCGAGCATAAAATCGTTTGTCCTTAAACAATCCAGTAGACTGGCGATGACTGCCTGATTCGGCCGCAGTGATAATTCGATATAGCGGAGTGTAGTTTATTTTTGGAGCAGGGACGGAGAGCTGAATCGGCGTCAGACCGGGTTCGCGTTCGGTCTCGGGCGCGAAATCCGCGAAATCCTCATATCGTATGCGTGTGTATGCCATGATACCGGCACGCATGCCGGAGCGGAGTGAACGATGGCGACTGCCAGATCGAACGAGGCCGAATACGACTACCCGGTCGGCTACGAACCGGAGGTACAAACAGAGACGGTCGAACTGGACCGTCGAACCGTCGAGCGACTCGACGCGCTGCGCGAGGACGACGAGTCGTACGACGAACTGATAACCGAACTAGCGTCCATCTTCGCGGCGAGCGAACTCTCGGCCGCGCGCGTGGACAGTCCGCTCATCGAGTGACGCCCCGCGTCACTCAAATTTCTGTATCTGAACCGCTCTCCCCGTAGAATCGCGATTCTGCCGAGTGTCTACGATGAACCAGAAGTTGCTATACAGAATCTGGGGTGGGAGCGCGACCAACCGAGTCGGCGTCCACGTAAGCAGGGAGTACCAGAAAAAACGGGTGCGTCTTCGGTTTAGTCCGCCCGTGCCGCCGGGTTCGCACCGTCTGCGAGTAGTTCGCCGCCGAACAGCGCCCGTTCGAGCGAGAGCGACCCCGGGCCGCTCAGGACGAGCGAGACGGCGACCAGCGCGAGCGCGAAGGTCAGTTCACTGGACTGGTAGCCCTCCGGAAGGTGGACGAGGGCGGTGGCGGCGAGCATGTTGACGGCGACGAGCGCGCCCGTGACGCGGACGAACAACCCGACGAGCAACAGGAACCCGCCGACGAGTTCGACCAGGCCGACACCCCACGCGGCGACGATGGGAAGCGGGACGCCGAGGCTCACCAAGAACCCCGAAAAGCCGGGGATTCCCGACGTTTTCGGCCCGATTGCGAGGACTTTACCGAGTCCCGAGACGACCATCGGAATTCCCACCGCGAGTCGAACGAGGACCGGACTCCACCGCGTGAGCGAAGCGACGGATTGTTGCGACACGGTTAGCTCACTCCGAAGTCCGCGGGGGCGATTGTTTTGTACGTTAGATTGCATATTAATTCCATATATTATTATATTTATCTAATAGATAGAAAAGTCTCAGGTAACATCGGTGTGACCGGACCCGCGGAGCGCACCGGCCAATCGTCCGATTTTTTGCTCAGAGCGCGAAAGCTCCGAGTATGACCGACTTCGACCCCGAGAAGTTCGAGGACAAGTACGCCAACTACTTCCCCGAACTCCAGCGCGCGTACAAGAACGCCTTCGAGACGATGAACGACGAGTTCGACTCGTCGCTCATCCACGGGGTCGACCAGCAGATTCTCAACGAGTCCGAACCGTTCTACGAGGACGGCGACTTCTCCGTGCAGCTCCCCGAAAACCCCGCGGAGCGACTGACGGCGGTCGAAATCGACGACGACGAACTCGAAGCCGTCCTCGACCGCTACGTCGACGAGATAGAAGGCGAGCTTCGGCGGGTCTTCGGCGTCGAGGCGTAACCCCGAACCAAAGGCCTAAGCACGTTCACCTCGAAGCCGCGTGCATGAGCACGGAGACGCAGGACGGCGAGGACGACCTCAAAGAGCGTGTCGTGAACTTCCTCCGTCGGAACTTCCCGCAGATCCAGATGCACGGCGGCAGCGCGGCCATCCGCGACCTCGACCGCGAGACCGGTGAGGTCACCGTTCTCCTCGGCGGCGCTTGCTCCGGGTGCGGTATCTCCCCGATGACCATCCAGGCCATCAAGACCCGAATGGTCAAGGAGATTCCCGAGATTAACGAAGTCCACGCCGACACCGGCATGGGCGGCGACGGCGGCATGGGCGGCGACAGCCGCGGCGGCAGTCCGTCGTTCCCCGGCGACACCAGCGACGACACGACCGACATCGAGGACGACCAGGGCCCGCAGGCTCCGTTCTAACTCGACGGTTCGGGCGTTTTCGTCGCGGCGGCGGCCGAGAACAGGAGTTTTATCGGCGACTACTCCCCACCCACGGGTATGACTGCCGAGTCGCCCGAGAACGTCCTCTTCGTCGTCATGGACACGGTCCGAAAAGACCACCTCACGCCGTACGGCTACGACCGCCCGACGACGCCGGGGCTCGACCGCTTCGCCGACGAGGCGACCGTCTTCGAGCAGGCCGTCGCGCCCGCGCCGTGGACGTTGCCGGTCCACGCCTCGCTTTTCACCGGGATGTACCCCAGCCAGCACGGGGCCGACCAGGAGAACCCCTATCTCGAAGGCGCGACAACCCTCGCCGAGACGCTCTCGGCGGCCGGCTACGACACCGCCTGTTACTCCTCTAACGCGTGGATAACGCCGTACACGCACCTGACCGACGGTTTCTCCGAGCAGGACAACTTCTTCGAGGTCATGCCCGGCGAGTTCCTGTCGGGGCCGCTGGCGAAGGCGTGGAAGACGATGAACGACAGCGACGCGCTCCGGACGCTCGCCGACAAGCTCGTCAGCCTCGGCAACACCGCCCACGAGTACCTCGCCGGCGGCGAGGGCGCGGACTCGAAGACGCCCGCGGTCATCGACCAGACCATCGATTTCGTCGACGACTCCGAGGAGTTCTTCGCGTTCGTCAACCTCATGGACGCGCACCTGCCGTACCACCCGCCCGAGGAGTACAAAGAGCGCTTCGCGCCCGGCGTCGATTCGACCGAGGTCTGCCAGAACTCCAAGGAGTACAACGCCGGAGCCTACGAGATTGACGACGACGAGTGGGGTGACATCCGCGGCCTCTACGACGCCGAAATCGCCCACATCGACGACCAGCTCACCCGGCTGTTCGACCACCTGAAAGAGACCGGCCGCTGGGACGACACCATGGTCGTCGTCTGCGCCGACCACGGCGAACTCCACGGCGAACACGGCCTCTACGGCCACGAGTTCTGCCTGTACGACCCGCTCATCAACGTCCCGCTCATGGTCAAACACCCCGACCTCGACGCGGACCGCCGCGACGACCAGGTCGAACTGGTCGACCTCTATCACACGGTGCTCGACTCGCTCGGCGTCGAGGGCGGAGAGCCCGCGAACCCCGGCGACGACGCGGTCGGCCTCGACCGCACGCGCTCGCTCCTGTCGGCCGACTACCGGGAGTTCGCGCAAGCATCGAACGACGACCCCGGCCAGCTCCGAGACGGCGAGTACGCCTTCGTCGAGTACTCTCGTCCCGTGGTCGAACTCAAGCAGTTAGAGGAGAAGGCGTCGAGCGCCGGCATCACGCTCCCAGAGGACTCTCGGTTCTACTCCCGAATGCGGGCGGCGCGGCGGACCGACGCCAAGTACGTTCGAATCGACCGCATCCCCGACGAGGCCTACCGCATCGACGCCGACCCCGAGGAGGCCGAGAACGTCGCCGACGCCGAAGACGAGGCAATCGCGGAGACCGAAGCCGCCCTCGCGGAGTTCGAAGACGCCATCGGCGGCGCGTGGACCGACGCGCTCGACACCGACGTGTCGGACGACTCGGTCGACCAGATGGACGACGAGGCGCAGGACCGACTGCGCGACCTCGGCTACCTCGAATAGCGACCGGAGCCGGTCCTAATGCTTAACGTATCCCTGCACCCCGCTCCCACGCCCGGAGGAGCGCCGCGAGCGTCCGGTTCGTCGGAACCTCGAAGCCGTGGTCGGCGGCGATATCGACCACCGCGCCGTTGATGGCGTCCACCTCGGTCCGCTTTTCGGCCGCGACGTCCTGTAGCATCGACGAGCGGTTCGCGGCGGTTTTCTCGACGACGCGGTCGACCGCCTCGCGGGCGACGCGGTTCGGGAGCGACACGCGCTCTAATCGGGCGACTCGGGCCGTCTCGCGGGCCGCTCGGTGCGCGAGGTCGTTGGCGTCGCCCGACCGGAGCGCGCCGTTTTCGACCCGCGAGAGCGCGGTGACGGCGTTGATGCCGGCGTTGACGGCGAGTTTCTCCCAGCGGCGTCTCGGCATGTCGGTGGCGACGAGCGTGTTGAGCCCCGCGTCGCGGAACGCCTTGCCGACCCGCTCGGCGAGGGAGTCGGGGCCGCCGTCGAGCGCGCCCAAGGCGATTCGGCCGACGCCGGTACACTCGACGCGACCCGGTTCGACGAGCCGCGCCCCGTAGGTCGCCGTCCCCGCGAGAACCGGCGCGTCGAGGCGAGAAACGAGCGTCTCCTCGGTGAGTCCGTTCTGGAGCGACAGCACCGCGCCCACGTCGCAGTCGGCGAGCGCGTCGGCCGCCGCCGCGGTGTCGAACGACTTGACCGTGACGAGCGCGAGATCCGCCGAGTGGCCCGTCTCGGTCGTCGTCGCGGCCGGCGAGACGTGCGCCGACTCGGCACCGACGATGTCGAGACCGGCCGCCGACACCCGCGCGGCGTGCGGGTCGCGCGCGACGAGCGTCACGTCGTGGACCGACGCGAGGAGGCCGCCGACGAGCGTGCCCAGACTGCCCGCGCCGAAGACGAGGATACGCATGGCTACCCGTACTCGGCGGACGACAAAAATGGCGAGTTTCGCGGGCGCGGCGGTCGAATCGGTCCGAGACCTCAGTCCTCGGTCCAGTAGTAGAGTTTCTCCCGTTCGGCACCGCAGTTCGGACAGGTGTCGGGGAGTTCGTCGAGGTCGCCCATCTCGCCGCAGTCGCTACACCGCCACATCAACTCGGCCTCGCCGAACTCGCCGCCGGCGCGTTCGTGCTCGACGGACATCCCCGCGAGCCCCTCGCGGGTCGTGACGTAGAACCCGTCGTCGTCGAAGCCGCGGATGCTCCCGAGTTCGCTACCGTCCTCCGCGTACACCGTCATTCCCACCGTCGGCTCTGTCTCGTCAGCCATGTGCGACTAATCGTCGCGCGAGCGAATAAAAAGGAACGGCCGAATCGGCGTCGACGCCGACCAACCGTCCGTCGACGGGATGGAGCAACGACGCCCGTATATATAAATGATAAATCCGATACCGCGATATAGAATTTCGTGATGCGATAAAGCACTTACCGTCCCGTCATAGATTCGGCAGTATGTCCCGTCCTCGGAGCCGTCGCCGATACCTCCAACTGCTCGGAAGCGCGTCGCTCGGTGTCGCCGGCTGCCTCGGCCGCGACGGCGGGTCACCCAGTCCGACGACCGAGGCGACGACCACCGACGAACCGACCACGACGTACGGTCCGACGTCCGGGCCCGACGAGCGCGTGACGGCCACGCCGCCGGGCGACCCCTCGCTCTCGCCGTCGGGGGCGTGGCCGCAGTACCGCTTCGACGCGGGAAACACCGGCTACAACCCCGACGTCTCGGTTCCGGCCGACGCCGAGGAGTACTGGCGACTGAACGCCGGTGGCTCGCCCGTCCTCGACGGCGACCGTCTCTACAACCTCCACGGGCGCGGGCGCGACAGGCGAGCGCTCGTCCGACGCGACCCGGCGACCATGGCCGAGCGAGCGGCGACCCCGCTTGTCGGCTACGGCGTGAACTCGCCGCCCGTCGTCGCGGGCGACCGGGTCGTCGTCACGACCTTCATCGAGGCGTTCTGTCTCGCCGCCGACCGCGACGAAGTGCTGTGGCGCGGCCCCGAGATGGACGGTATCCACGGCCCGCCCGCGGTGGGCGACGGCGTCGCCGTCGTCTCGGGCGGCGGGTTCGACGGCGTCCCGACCCAGCTTCGGGCGTTCGAACTCGCCGACGGGAGCGAACGCTGGCGCTACGACCTCGAAAGCGACGCGAAGGGCGCGCCCGCCGTCGCCGACGGGGCGGTGTTCGTCGTCACCGGCGACGCCGTCCACGCCGTCGACCTCGCGACCGGCGAGCGGCGCTTCCGCGTCGAGGCGCGGACGAGCGAGTGGACGACGCCGGTCGCGACGACAGAGGCGGCGTACCTGACCACCCGCGACGACGAACTCCTTGCGCTCGCCCCGACCGACGGCACCGAACGATGGCGGTCGCCGGGAAGCGGCGCGCCGGTCGTCGCCGACGACGTGCTCCACGTCGCGGTCGACGGAGAGACCGCGACGCTGTCGCGCGACGACGGACGCGAGGCGGCGGCGCGCTTCTCCGGCGCTCCGCACGCGCGCGCACGAGAAACAATGGTTGTCTCCGGTGAACAGGGACGGCTAGCAGCGTACGACACCGGGGAAGAACGTCAATTGTGGGCACATCAGACCCCGGAAGTGCAGGTGGCGGACGTGATTTCACGGGGCGTCTCCGCCGCAGTCCCCGTCGACGGCGCGGTGTACGTCGTCGCCGCCGACGGCTTCCACGGGTTGGGACCTGCTCGGGACTGAGACGCCGAGCGACTACGCCGCTCGACTCGCAAAACCTGGAGGAAAAACCGACCGTAGACTCACATGAAGTCCGCGATGCCGGACTGTTTGTTTTTGTCGTTCTCGAAGACCGATTCGAGGCTCTTTTCGAGCACTTCGAGCCGCTGTTTCGTGTAGTCGCGGCAGTCGAACTCCTCCGCCACCTGAATCGCGGTGTCCATGTACTTGTTCACGGAGCCCTGGTGGACCGTGAGGTTCACCCGGCCGCCGCACTCCCGGCAATCGCCCGAAAGCGGCATCCGCCGGTACTTCTCGCCGCAGTCGAGACACCGCGTCTCCTGCCGCGAGAAGGCGCGGAGGTTCCCGATGAGGTCGGGGAGGAAGTGGTACTCGATGACGCGCTCGGCCACGTCAGTTTCGTCCACTGCGCGGAGTTTCCGCGCGAGGAACAGCTGGGCGTCCATCTTGTCCATCATCGACCCGAGGGTCTTGTACGCAGAGAGGTCCGGGCCGGCGGCGATATCCGTCGTGTCGTGGGTGTGGTCGAACCCCGTGTACTCGCGGTCGGTTCCGAGGTACTCCTCGGCGATGGTGACCTCGTCCTCCCAGTCGTCGGGGTCTTCCATCCGCAGCGTCGCCTCGTAGAACTCGCGGGGGTACTGCCGCACGATGTCCATGTTGTGCGCCTCGTCGTCGATTTCCGAGGGGTCGATGCGCGAGGACATGACGAGCGGCGCGTCCATCTGCCCGCCGCGCTTGTCGGGGAGATATTCTTTCGAGAAGTTGAGAAGACCGTCCATGAGGAGCATGACGCAGTCTTCGTCACCGTCGCACTGCGCGACGTGGAGGTCGTTGGCGACGAGAGAGTTGGTGTCTTCGACGGTCAACGAGTAGGTGTGGTCGACGTCACTTTCGAGGTATTCGACCGAGACGACTTCGTCGAGCCACGTATCCCCGCCGTCCGAGAAGAGGCGCTGGCCTCGGACGTCCGTGTCGTCGAGCGCGCTCGCCAGCGCCTCGCTCTTTCGGGGGAGGTGGAAACCGACTTCCTCGGCGAATCGAACCGCGTTCTCCGACGTGAGTTTGAGGACCCACGAGTCAAACGTCGGGACCTCGTCTTCGTCGTAGAACTCCGCCACCGCACCCGTCTGTGGCGTTCGGCGCTCGGAGTAGGTCTTCGAGGCGATGCCGAAGCGTTTGAGCGCGGCAACGAGGTCGCGTTTGAGGTCATCGCTCACGGTGTGCGCGCGAATCTCCACGCGGTCCGAAGACGCGCTTCCGTCGCCGGAGAAGTACGCCGACAGGAAGGACCGAAGAACCGGCTCGGGGCCGGTGAGTACCGAGTCCGGGACGCGTTTGTCCTCGGCACGCGACCCGCATCCGATAACGTCCGCAAACAGCGACTGGACGAGTCGACTCGAAACCGTGACCTTCCACTCGTTTTCCTCGAACGCGTCGACGCCGAGTGCTTCGCTAACGGTATCGAGGATGCGTTCGCGGGCGGGTTCGTCCGGGATACAGATTGTCGTCTGGTAGAAGTTTCCGGGCGATGCCCTCGTGAATCCTTCTGCGGCGTAGTACCCCAGTACAGTTCCGAATGATTCGTCGATATCGAGCACTCTCGAAACGGTCGCGGTGTCGCGACGGACACCGAGAGAAAGCTCACGCGGAAGCACGTCGACGACCGTTTCGACGTTTCCGAGGATCTCCACGAATACCGAGGCCGGAACGCTGTCGCGAGAGACCCAGTTGTAAACCGTCGAATCGCTCCGTCCGAGTCGCTCGGCGACCGGTTTCAGGTAGCCGCTCGCTTCGGTATGCTCGTCGAAGAGCGACCGGATTCGGTCCGGGCCGAGCCCCCGAATCATCAGGTCTTCGGCCGGTATCGACTCGCCGTGCAGGAACTCCGCGAGCAAGTCGAACTGGGCCGGGTCCGCGTCGATGTCGACGCGCTTGGGCGACGGAAGCGCGTCGCCTTCGGCGAGTTCGTGCGCGGGAATGCGCGTGAATCCGCCGTCGTCGGCTCGAATCACCGTATGGTCCGGGGTGACCGTTAGTTCTCTCCCGCCGCGGGTCTCGATGCGGACGAGGTGGTCCTGTGCGACGTGCTTGGAGACGGCTCCGACCGGTTTAATCGTCTCTCGACCATCTCTGGTCAGAGACGGAACGTACACGTCCCCGTCCAGTTCCTGAACGAGCGTCCCGAAATCGTCGGTCTCCGGGTCATCGAGCCGTTCCTCGACGAGCGTTCGAATCTCGTCGTATCGCCACCGGTCGGTCTCGTCTCGGTACCAGACCTTCGTCTCCGGGTGGAAGCAGTTCCGGCGTTTCGCGGCGTGAAAGTACGGATGCGCGTATCCAACCGCTGCTGTCGTGAATCCGATAACTCTGCCGACGACCGCGGCGGAGGTGTGAGGGGCCATCCCGAAGACGAGTTCGCCGATGAGGTCGTCGCGCTCTTCGATTTCGTAGAACCGGTCGAGGCCGTAGAACTGTTCGAGGAGGTCGTCGACGAAGTCGGCGGTCTGCATCATGTGCTGCGCCGCGCCGTTCGAGAGGACGATGTCCTGGACTTTGAGTTCGACCAGTTGGTCGTCGAACCGGAGGGGTTCGCCGTCGATGTCGGTCTCGTAGCCGAGTTCGCGGAAGTGGTCGGCCGTCACGTCGAGTTCCTCGGGGCGGACCGCGGTGACCGGCAGGTCGGTCATGTCGTAGCGGACGGTGCCGTCTTTGAACGACGACACGTCGTGTTTCGCGCGCAGGACGCCCTTCTCGATGGGTTCGGGCGTCTTGTTCGCGGAGGTGAGCCCCTTCACGCCCTTGAGAATCTGGAACGACGACTCGCGCTCGCCGACGCGTTCGAGAGCGTTTCGGTACTCGGTGTTGAGGTCGATGTCCTGCCACTCGGCGCTCTCGACGTCCCAGTCGCAGCGCTCGCAGTAGACGCGGCCGGACTCGTCGGGTTCGAGGACGGTCCCGCAGTCGTCGCACTCGTAGTGGGGTTCGGTGTGGCCGCCGCAGTCGGGGCACTTCGACTTGAAGCCGAACGCGCCGCAGTCGGGGCACTTGCGCCGGCCGAGGCGGACCGAAATCTGGCCGCGCTTGCCGGACTCGCCGCGGTGTCTGGCGGCGTCGCCTACGTCGCGTTGGCTCCCGCCGGCCTCGCCGATGGGAAACAGCGTGTGGACCGCAGGAGAGAGGTCGCGGCGCTCGGACTTCTCCGGGCGGCCCATGCGGTTGCCGATGCGGGTCGGCGCGCGCTCGCGGACGGCGAAGGGCGCGACCTCGTTGACGGCCTCGACGGCGTTGTCGCCGCCGTCCCACGTGCGGGCGCGCTCGGAGAGGTCGGCGAGTTCCCACGTCCGCTCGCGGTCGTCGGTGAGGCCGAGGCTCCGGGCGAGCGGTCGCCAGACGGGGACGCGAAGCGTCTCGTCGGTCTGTCGGTGGGCGACGAGCAGGTGTTCGAGCGCCTCCCGAATCTCGGGCGTGTTGTCGAGGACGAGCGTGCCCTCCAGTCCGCGCTCGGGTTCGTTTTCGTGTTCGAGCGCGGCGGCCGTGCCCCCGTCGGCTTCGGCGGCGACGACCTCGCCGGCCGCGACGGCGTCGGCGAGCGCGTCGAACCGGTCAACCGAGATGTCGTGCCAGAGGTAGGTGTAGGTGGGATGGAGCGGGGCATCGAACTCCGTCGCCCACGAGAGGGCCCGCTCGACCGACGGCGCTTCGAGGTCGACGGCGGGGTCGTCGCGGAGCGCCTGCACGTTGGCCTCGGTCGCCTCGAAGTCCTGAATCCACCACTCGTAGACGTAGGAGGCCGGCGCGAGCGGGTGGTTGTTCTCGACGAACTCGCCGAAGTTGACGAGGTACTCGCCGAGATCGAGAATCTTCTCGACGCCGTTCTGTAGCTCCTCGGCCTCCTCGGGGTCGTCGATGCGGCGCACGTCGCCGTTGGCGAGTCTGACCGTCGGCCCCTCGATGGAGTCGACGGGGACGACGCCGCCGGCCTTGCCGGGGCGCTCGGTCTTGATCTGCGTGCCGGTGGCGATGAAGTCGTCGACGATGTGCATCGTCGCGGGGTGGACGCCCGCGGTCGCGAAGCCGTGGTTGCGGGCGCGGCCGTACCGCAGGCGGAAGCCGCCGGGCGCGGAGGGGTGGCCGAACACCGGGCGGCCCGCGATGAGGTCGCGGAGGAACTTGGTCGCGGGTTCGACGCGAGTCGGCCCGTCGGGGGCCTCGCTCTCGGCGTCGTCGGCGTCCGGGTCGGCGTCCGCCTCGTCGCCCTCGGCTTCGCCCTCTCCCGCGTCGTCGGCTTTCGCGGCCTTCCCGTCGTCCTTGCCGATGGTGCCGTCGATGAGGTCTTGGAGCCACGGCCAGTCGACCTCGTCGAGTTGGCGGGTGTAGCGCTGAATCTTCGGGGCCTTGAGGGCGATGCCCTCGGCCATGACGAGACACATGCCGCCGCGGGCGGAGTTGGTGTCGACGCGTTCGAGGTCGCGGTAGCCCGAGACCTCCTCGTCGCCCGTGGCCTCGCCGTCGAGCATGATGGGCATGTTCTCGGCGATGAAGCGCGACTCCTTGTCCTTCGGCGAGTACTGGAGGCCGGTCTCCTTGTCGTAGAGGTTTATCTCCTCGACGTAGCGCTCGACCTCGTCGGTTCGGGCCTTGTACTCGTCGATGTCGAGAAGCGAGCGGGCGTAGTCGGCGACGAGCACGGACAGCGCCTGCGCGGTGCCGCCCGCCGAGCGAATCGGACCGGCGTAGTAGACGTTGACGAACTCCGTGCCGTCGTCGTTTTCGAGGATTTCGACGCGGTCGATGCCCTCGATGGGCGCGGCGACGACCCCCTCGGTGAGGAGGGCGACGGCGGTGCGGACCGCGCCCTCGACTTTGCCCTCGCGGGAGTCGTAGTCGCCGACGTTGCCGTCGACGAAGTCGGTCACGAGTTCGAGCGCGGCCTCCTCGCGGGACATCTCGCCTTCGAGTTCGCGGACGCGCTCTGCGACGCCGTCGATGCCGAGGATGTTCTCGACGCGGTCGGCCATGTCCTTGGCGACCGGAATCTCGACTTCGGTCTTCGGGTCGTACCCCGTCGCCTTCGCGGCCTCCGCGAGGTCGAACGCCTCGTCGAGGCGGGCTTCGATGCGACGGAAGTACCGGGAGTCCTCCTCGCGCACGGTTACAGCCAGAGGTCGAGGTCGGTCACCGCGTCGTGGTCGCGTTCGAGCGGTTCCTCGAAGGCGCGGAGGTTCAGTTCGCCCGCGAAGACGGTCGCCGAGTCGAGGTGACCCGCGAGCGCCTGTCCGCTGCGTCGGGAGAGAATCGCGTGCGTGTGTGCGAAGGGCTCGCCGTCGAGGAGCGCGACGTTACCCACGCAGGCGGCGACTTCGAGCGGCTCGTCGAACGTCACGGACTGGTACTCCTGGTCCGTCTGGTCGTAGAACCAGAGTTCGGCGTCCTGGACGGCGCCCATGGCGTTGAACCACGCGGACTCGATGCCCTTGCGCGCGCAGAACTCCTCGATCTCCTCGCGCCAGTCCGCACCGTGTTCGAGGCGGGCGAGGTACTCCTCGCTCACCGTCACCGCTCGAGCGTTCATGTAGCGTACCACGAGCGAGTCGGACTAAAATGTGAATGGTCTGCTCGCCGGGGAGGCGAGCGGGGCCGGAGCGGTTATCGCCACTCGTCGAGCGCGAGCGCGTCGGCTACGTCAGAAGCGAGCCACGCGTCGTCGCGGGAGATATCCGCGATAATAAGACGCTGGCCCGTCTGAGAGCGATCCACCGAGGCCATGACCTCGGCGTCCAAGTCGTCGACGGAAGCCGTCGCATCCGGCGTCATGTATGATACATAGTGACACCCCTATATAAGTGGACCGAAACGACGGGGCGAGACGGACCGGGACGGCCGGCTCAGCCCCAAAACTGAGGGTGAAACCTCAAACGAGTTCTATAGGGATTCTCGTGGCAGTTTTCGCCGCTTGGGTATGGAACTACATCCCTTCCACGCTACACTATATCAAACAAATCGAATACGGTAAGTTTATCCACGCGCCCCGAAAATTTTGGTCTGAATGCCAGACACTAACAAACTCTCGCGTCGCCGCTTTCTGAAGGCAACGGGTGGAGCCGCCACGGCCGCCGCCCTCGCCGGTTGTACCGGCGGTGACGGTGAAGAGACGACGACCGAATCCGGTGGCGAGGGAACCACCACCGCGACGACCCAAGAGGACACGGGCACGGAGCTGTCCGGTTCGGTGTTCAACCGCATCCTCTCGGGGACCATCACGACGATGGACCCCGTCGCCGCGACTGACACGTCGTCGGGCATCCTCATCCAGCAGGTCTTCGACTGCTTGATGTCCTACCAGAACGCCCTCCCGACGGTCGAAAACGAACTCGCCGCGGACTACACGGTCTCCGACGACTTCACGACCTACACGTTCGAGCTCGCCGACGCCACCTACCACAACGGCGAGCAGGTCACCGCCTCCGACTTCATCTACTCGTGGGAGCGCCTCGCGGCCTCCGAGAACAGCCGCCGCGCCTACTTCATCCTCGACTCCGTCGGCGTCGAACACGAGACGGAGACCGTCACGCAGGACGGCGAGGAGACCGAGGTGTACAAACCCGGTTCGCTCGGCCTCGAAGTCGGCGAGACGGAGACCGAACTCGTCGTCAACCTCTCGGAGCCGTTCCACGACACCCTTGAGATGTTCGCCTACACCTCCTTCGCCGCCCTCCCCGAGGGCGTCCTCGGCGACATCGAGGGCCACGACGGCCAGATGGAGTACACCGAGTTCGCGTCGAACAACCCCATCGGCGCGGGTCCGTTCGAGTTCGCCTTCTGGGAACAGGGCACCGCCGCGGCCGTCTCCAAGTACGACGACTACTACGGGCAGGCCGCGCAGGTCGACAACGTCCGCTGGCAGGTCATCGAGGACGACACGGCCCGCTACAACTACGCGATGAACGAGAACGCGGACTACTTCACGCTGCCCACCGCGCAGTACGACCCCGGACTGGCCCAGGTGGAGTCGACCGACGAGTACGGCCGCGAAATCGGGACGTACGGCCCGGTCCGCAACGGGAAGACGCTCAACTACGTCGGCGTCCCGACGCTGTCGATTTACTACGTCGGCTTCAACATGAACAAGGTCCCGAAGGCGGTCCGTCAGGCGTTCGCCTACGTCCTGAACCAAGACCAGATGGTCTCGGAAGTGTTCAAGGGCCGCGGCTCCGCGGCGGAACTCTTTACGCCCCCGACCATCTTCCCCGGCGGCGCGCAGGCCGCGAGCGACCTCGTCAGCTCCGACTACCCGTACAGCGCGGGCGAGACGGACATCGAGGCCGCCCGACAGGTCATGGAGGAGGCCGGCTACGGCCCGGACAACCAGTTCGAGGTCCAGTGGACCCAGTACAACTCCAACGCGTGGGAGGAGATGGCGAGCATCCTCCGCGACCAGCTCGCGTCCGCCCACGTCAACATGCAGATTCAGAAGGCCGACTTCTCGACGCTCCTCGAACGCGGCCGCAACGGCCAGCTCGAAGCGTACACCCTCGGCTGGATCGCCGACTGGCCGGCCCCGGACAACTTCCTGCAGCTCATGAACCCGCCGCAGACGGACACGTCCAAGCAGGGTCCGATTTCGTACGTCAACTGGACGAGCGAGAACGGCGACGCGGCCCAACAGGCGACCGACGCCTACCAGCAGGTCGTCAACAACCCGGCTCCGACCGACGAGGCCCAGCAGGTCCGCGACGAGGCCTACGTCAACATCGAGCTGGCCAACTGGGAGGACGTTGCGATGCTGCCCATCTACAACCAGAAAGAGGAGGCGTTCTGGTACGACACCGTCGAAATCGAGCCGTTCGGTGGGATGGGTCCGAGCCGTCAGAAGCTCAACAACGTCACCCTCAACCGATAACGCCGGGGAACACGGGCACGCCCTCGCGTCCCGTCCGAATCGAACTCCCGGATATTTTTGACAAGCGTATAGTTAGTCGCTACTATGTGGCATAATCTGGCGTTAGAGTTGCTGAAACAGCAGTATTGGGACTTCGAAGCGCAAGACATAACCATACCACTCAGTAAACCCTTACAATAATGTCCGCTCGAACGGTCTGCGAGGTGATGCCATGAGTCGATGGCAGTACTTCCTCCGCAGGGTACTGATGTCGATTCCTGTCGTCATCTTCGGGACGACGATTACGTTTGCCCTCATCCGCCTGGGGCCGCTCGACCCCGTGTCGGCGATTCTGGGGACGCAATACAACCCGCAGGCGGCAGAACAGATTCGAACGAACCTCGGATTGAACCAGCCGCTCTGGAGTCAGTACCTCGACTTCATGTACGAGCTGTTCACCTTCCAACTCGGCCAGTCGTGGGTCATCGCGCCCGGGACGACCGCGTACGAACTCATCGAGATCTACGCGCCCCGGACGATTTGGCTCGGCTTCTGGTCGGTGCTCATCGCGCTGTTCGTCGGGATTCCGCTCGGCTTCTACGCCGGATTGAACCCGAACACGCCGTCCGACTACGTCGCCTCCTTCGGCGGAATCGTCTGGCGCGCGATGCCGAACTTCTGGCTGGCAATCATGCTCGTCACGGCCCTCTCACAGCTCGGGACGTGGACGAACGGCCTGTTCACGTGGCAGACGTGGATCGTCAGGACGAACGTCGTCACGCCGCCGGCGCTGGGCTTCTTCCAATCGCCGGTCGAGCAGTTCCTCGCCGACCCCGGCGGGTGGACCGAGTCGTTCATCCGGGCGACGAAGCAGATCGCCCCGGCGGCGCTGGTCCTCGGGTCGGCGTCGATGGGTAACGAGATGCGTATCGGCCGCACCGCCGTCCTCGAAACCATCAACTCGAACTACGTCGAGACCGCCCGCGCGAAGGGTGTCTCCGGGCGCTCGCTCGTCTGGAAGCACATCTTCCGGAACGCGCTCATCCCGCTCGTGCCCATCATCACGGGCGAGGCGTTCCTGCTTCTCGGCGGGTCGGTGTTCGTCGAGACGGTCTTCGCCATCAACGGCCTCGGGTGGCTGTTCTTCAACGCCGCCATCAACGGGGACCTGCCGCTCATCGGGACGCTGATGTTCATCTTCATCCTCATCCTGGTCGGCACGAACATCCTGCAGGACTTCCTGTACACGATTATCGACCCGCGCGTCGGGTACGACGGGTGAATCACAGTGAGCACGACAACCGAAACCGAGATTCCGCTCCGACAACGAGTCGCTGAGAACCCCCAGCCAGCGCTGATTTGGGCCGCCGTCGGTGCCGTCCTCATCGGCGTCGAGCTGGGCGCTATCCTCCAAGTCGTCGGCGCCGTCGCCGGCGTGGTCGTCAACCTCCTCCCCGGTGACCCCGGCGCGTCCGCCGTCCAGTCGTTGCAGGCGGCGTTCAACGCGGTTCCGACGCTCGTCTCCCGCGACGTGATTCCGAACCAGGGCTACTGGAACGGAACGGGCTACGAGAACACCTTCCTCGGGCTCTCGCCCGCGGTCGCGTGGTTCATCCGGGTCGCGTTCGTCTACGCGTACGCCTTCGCAGTGCTGGCGTGGGCGTGGAACGGCTACACCCGATTCCGCCGCCACTACCGCCGCGTCGACTGGACGCCGCGGGACGACGTGGTCAACCGCTTCCGGGGTCACTCCTGGGGCAAGTTCGGGCTCGTTATCGTCATCACGTTTGTGGTCATGGCGGTATTCGCGCCCGCGCTCGGGCCGACCACGATGGAGCGGAACATCCTCCAGCCGTACGACTACGAGGTCACCTACTGGAGCGAAGACACCCAGAGCACCGAGACGGTCCTCGTCGGCGAGGCCAACCTCGGCTCGGGGTCGCAGGGCGCGGGTGACGAGAACGTCGCGCCGCTGACGTACGACGACTACGGGCGGTTCCATCCGTTCGGCACGGCGACGAACGGGAAGGACCTGTTCACACAGGTGGTGTTCGGGGCCAGGATATCCCTGACCATCGCCGTCGTCGCCATGGGCATCGCCGGGCTCATCGGACTCGGCTTGGCCATGATAACGGCGTACTACAAGGGGCTGGCGGACTTGGCGACGGTGTTAGTCTCCGACTCGGTACAGGCGTTGCCGGTCATCATGGTCCTCATCTTGATGCTCGTCATCTTCCAGAACACCTGGGTCAGGGAGTTGTACGACGGCGCGGTGCTCATCATCCTCATCTTCAGCGTCGTCTACTGGCCGTTCATCTGGCGGTCGATACGTGGCCCGGCGCTCCAGGTGTCCGAGGAGGACTGGATCGACGCCGCGAAGTCGTTCGGACAGACGCCGACGCAGGTCATGCGCAAGCACATGGCCCCCTACGTGTTCAGCTACATGCTCATCTACGCCTCGCTCAGTCTCGGTGGAATCATCATTAGCGTCGCCGGGCTCTCGTATCTCGGGCTCGGCATCACCGCGCCGACCCCCGAGTGGGGGCGGCTCATCGCCAACGGACAGCAGTACGTCGCGAGCCCCTCGTGGCACATCTCGCTGGTTCCCGGCCTCCTCATCACGCTCGTCGTGACCGGGCTGAACGCCTTCGGCGACGGCATCCGCGACGCCATCGACCCGCAGGCGGACACCGGTGACGAGGCCGCCGCCACGGGAGGTGGCGCATGAGCACCGAACAGGCGCGTTCGACCCGCACCGGGGGCGAGCCCCTGCTCTCCGTCGAGAACCTCCGGACGTCGTTCTACACCGACAAGGAGGTCATCCGAGCGGTCGACGGCATCTCGTTCGACATTTTCCGCGGCGAGACCGTGGGCATCGTCGGCGAGTCCGGCTCCGGCAAGTCCGTCACGGCCCGCTCTATCATGCGACTGGTCGAGAACCCCGGCCGCATCGAGAACGGCCGCATCATGTACGACGGCGAGGACCTCCTCGACAAGTCGCCGAAGCAGATGCGCTCCATCCGCGGCGGCAGTATCGCCATGGTGTTTCAGGACCCGCTGACGAGCCTGAACCCCGTTTACACCGTCGGCAACCAGATCAAGGAGGCGCTTCGCCTCCACCGCGGGCTGAGCGGGTCGAAGGCAACGAAGGAGGCAATCGAACTGCTCGAAGCGGTCGGGATTCCGGACGCCCACCGTCGCGTCCGCGAGTACCCCCACCAGTTCTCCGGCGGGATGCGCCAGCGCGCCGTCATCGCGATGGCGCTCGCGTGCGACCCCGAACTGCTCATCTGCGACGAGCCGACGACCGCGCTCGACGTGACCATCCAGGCGCAGATTCTGGAGCTCCTCGAAGAGCTTCAAGAAGAGCGCGACCTCGGCATCATGTTCATCACCCACGACATGGGCGTCATCGCCGAAATCGCCGACCGCGTCAACGTGATGTACGCGGGCGAAATCGTCGAGAGCGCCCCCGTCGTCGAACTGTTCGAATCGCCGAAACACCCCTACACGCAGGGGCTTCTCAACTCCATCCCCGGACAGGGACTCGACGAGAACGAGCGCCTCGCGACCATCGAGGGCGACGTGCCGACGCCGAACGAGGACCCGACGTACTGCCGGTTCGCCCCCCGGTGTCCGAAGGCGTTCGCCGAGTGCGACACGGTCCACCCCGAACCCGTCGACGTCGGCGACGGCGCGGGCGACCACCGCGCGTCGTGTCTGCTGTACCCCGAAGACCTCCCCACGGAGGAGGCGGTCGCCGTCCACCGGGAGGGCGGACAGCGCGGAGGTGACACGCGATGAGTACCACACCCACTGAAGAAGAGCGACCCACGACGGCGCGCGGAGAGACCATTCTCGAAGTCAACGACCTCAAGACCTACTACGAGGACGGCGGCCTCCTCGGGAGCAATCCCGTGAAGGCGGTCGACGGCGTCTCGTTCGACATCCAGCGCGGCGAGACGCTCGGGCTCGTCGGCGAGTCCGGCTGTGGGAAGTCCACGCTCGGCCGCACGCTGATGCGCCTCGAAGAGGCCACCGCGGGCGAGGTCAAACTCAACGGCACGGACATCACCACGCTGTCCGGCTCCGACCTCAAGCAGTTCCGCAAGGACGTGCAGATGGTGTTCCAGGACCCCGATTCGAGCCTCAACGAGCGGATGACCGTCGGCGAAATCGTCCGCGAGCCGCTCGACGTCCACGACTGGAAGACGCCGTCCGAACGCCGCGAGCGCGTCCGCGAACTGCTCGAAACCGTCGGCCTGCAGGAACAGCACTACTACCGCTACCCCCACCAGTTCTCCGGCGGCCAGCGCCAGCGCATCGGCATCGCCCGCGCGCTCGCGCTCGAACCGGAGTTCATCATCCTCGACGAGCCGGTGTCGGCGCTCGACGTGTCCGTGCAGGCGAAGATTCTCAACCTGCTCGAAGACCTGCAAAACGAGTTCGGGCTGACGTACCTGTTTATCGCCCACGACCTCGCGGTCGTCCGCCACATCTGCGACCGCGTCGCCGTGATGTACCTCGGCAACATGATGGAAATCGGCCCGGCCGACGAGCTGTTCGACGAGCCGGCGAACCCGTACACCCACGCGCTGTTGTCGTCGATTCCGGAGCCTGACCCGACGGTCGAGCGCGACCGCATCACCCTTCGCGGGACGCCGCCGAGCCCGCGGGACCCGCCGGCGGGCTGTCCGTTCTCGACGCGCTGTCCGGTGAAGATTCGCCCGGCGGCGTACAGGGACATGGACCCCGACGTCTGGGAGCGCATCGAGGTCTTCCGCGAGGTGCTTCGGGAGCGCTCGCGCGCCGACCCGTCGCTCGGCGACCGCGTTCGAGAACTGCTCGGCCGCGAGAGCCACCGCGCCGGCATGGACGAAATCATCCCCGAACTGTTCGGCGACCTCGACGTGCCGTCGGACGTGATGACCCACGTCCGCGAGGCCGCCGACTACGCCGAAAACGACGACGAAGACGCCGCGCGGACCTACCTCCGCGAGGAGTTCGGAAGCGTCTGTGACCACGAGCGGCCCGAACAGCTCGCGGTCGGCGACCGGGGGCGACTGAGCCTCTGTCACCGCCACGACGCCGAGTACGAGGAGCCGGCGACCGTCTTCGAGACGCTCGTCCGATAGCCATGGAGTTCGACCCACGCCGACTCGGCGTCAAGGCCATCGACGCCGTGGTCTACGCCGTCTCGCTCACCGGCGTGGTGTTCGTCGTGACCGCCGTCGTGAGCACGCTCGCCGGCAACGGACTGCCCGGCGCGAAGTGGCTCATGTTCTTTCTCGGGTTCGCCATGTTCGGCTACGCGTCGCTCAAAGTCCGCCCGAAGGCGGCGTGGAAACGCGGGGACGGAAACGGCGGAAACGGCGGCAACGGCGACAGCGACGGCGGCCTGTTCTCGGGGAGCGACGAGCCCGTCGGCGTCGAGAAGCTCGTCGGGGACGCCCTCGACGCGATACTGCCGCCGCGACTGCGACCGGCGACGGGCGACGAGCGGCCGTCGAGCGGGGTGAAACTCCTCCTCGCGTCGGTCTGTATCCTCGCGACCTCCTACGCGATGGAGGTCGTCTTCGAAATCAACTACTGACCGGCCCCGGACCGCCCGCGACCTTCGATGCCTTTTACCATACACGTCGTCCAGAACGGGTATGGCCGAACTCGGAGACGACGAGACGCCCGAGGTCGAACGCATCGCCGGCGAGGCGGACCGTCGCCGCGAGGCGTGGGGCGCGACGCTCGACGACATGACCGCGATGGCCGACGAGTTCGAGGACGACGGGTGGACGACGGTCCGCATCGCCGCGGGCGACAGCGGCCCGTTCGGTCCCTCCAGCGGGAAGGGCGACGAGGGGGCGTTCGGCCTCGCGTACGTCATCCCCGGCGACAAGGCCGAGACGGTTTCCGACCTGTTCGAGGCGACCTCGTTCCCCGAGTACGAGGTGTACCGCGCGGAGAACGACGGCCGCGTCTACATGGTGACGGCGCTGTTCTCGCCGGACGCCGAGACCGCGGTGTTCATCGCCGGCGCGTGGGACCTCCGCGAGGCGCTTGAGTGCGCGACCGTCGCCGTCGAGGAGGGGCGGATGTACACCTACCTCCAGAAACTCGACGGCACCGTCGTGGGCGTCGTCGAACACGACGACCCCGAGAAGTTCTTCCCCAACCTCGACGCGATTCGGCGGTACGCGCCGAACAGCGGCGACGACGCGGCCGGCGAGAACTGAGCCGGAGGCCGCGCCGTCCGCGGGTCGTCGCCCGCGTCGTGGACGCGCCCGTGAGCGGCGGCGGACGCCTGCCAACGAGGCGAAAGCGTTCGCAGAGTACATTAGGCGGGGGAAAGAAAGCGGGTGTATGAAAGTAGCCGACGCGATGACCCGCGGCGAGGAGGTCGTGACGGTGTCCCTGCCGGGCACCCGCGACGACGTTCTGGAATACCTCCAAGAGCGTGGGTTCTCTTCTGTTCCTGTGGTGAAAGAGACCGACGAGGGGACGAAGTACCGGGGGCTCATCTCTCGGGAGGACCTCATCGAGCACCCCGACGAGGACCAACTGGCGGTGCTCGTCCGCGAGGTGCCGACCGCGAGCGCCGACGACGAGCTCGAAGCGGTGGCCGCGACGATGGTCTCGGAGGGCGCGCGCCGAATCCCCGTCGTCGACGGCGACGCCATCGAGGGCATCCTCACCGTCACCGACGTGGTCCGGGCCATCGCCCGCGGCGACATCGACGGCGAGACCGAGGTCGGCGACGTCGCCGCCCGCGACGTGAACACGACGTACGTCGACGTGCCGCTCCACATCGTCGAGCGGGAGATTTTCTACGCGAACGTGCCCTACGCCATCGTCCTCGACGACGAGGCCTCGCTGGCCGGCATCGTGACCGAAGTCGACATCATCGAGGTCGCCCGCGTCGTCGAAGGCGAGGCCGGCACCGGCGATTCGGTCGCCAACCAGGACGACGAGTGGATGTGGGAGGGAATCAAGGCGGTGGGCAACCGCTACATCCCGACCCGGAACGTCGAGATTCCGGCCGAGCCGGTCTCGAAGTTCATGACCGACGACCTCGTGAGCGTCGCGACGCGCGTCACCGCCAAGGACGCCGCCCAGACGATGATTCGCGAGGACATCGAGCAGATTCCGCTGGTGTCCGGCGACGAACTCATCGGCGTCGTCCGCGACGTCAACCTGCTGGAGGCGCTGTATGAGTGAGGGCGACGAGTCCGCCGCGCTCACCGAACTCGCAAAGCGCCGGGGCTTTTTCTTCGGCTCCTCGGAGGCCTACGGCGGCGTCGGCGGGTTCTACACCTACGGCCCGCAGGGCGCGGCCCTGAAGTCCAACGTCGAGGAGGCGTGGCGCGAGCGCTTCGCCGTCCAGGAGGGCAACCTCGAAATCGAAGCGCCGACCATCATGCCCGAACCCGTCTTCGAGGCGTCGGGCCACCTCGACGGCTTCGACGACATGCTCGTCGAGTGCGCCGAGTGCGGCGAGTCCCACCGCGCGGACCACCTCATCGAGGACAACTCCGAGCTAGAGGACGCGGAGACGCTGTCGCCCGAGGAAGCGGCGGAGAAAATCGCCGACCTCGGCCTCGTCTGTCCGACCTGCGGCGCGGACCTCGCCGGCCAGTCGGTCGAGGACTTCAACCTCATGTTCGAGACGAACATCGGCCCCGGCTCGTCGACGCCGGGCTACCTCCGGCCCGAGACGGCGCAGGGCATCTTCGTGGAGTTCCCGCGCATCAAGGAGTACGCGCGAAACAGCCTCCCGTTCGGCGTGACGCAGGTCGGTCGCGCCTACCGCAACGAGATTTCGCCGCGGAAGAGCATCGTCCGCACCCGCGAGTTCACGCAGGCCGAACTGGAGCACTTCATCGACCCCGAGCGCGACGAGGCCGACCTCTCCGCGGTCGAGGACGTCGAGGTGCTTCTGTACCCCGCGACCGAACAGGAGGCCGACGGCGGCGACTACGTCGAGACGACCATCGGCGAGGCCGTCGAAGACGGTATCATCGGCAACGCGTGGCTCGGCTACTTCCTCGGCATCGCCCAGGAGTGGTACGAGACGGTCGGCGTCGACATGGACCGCTTCCGCTTCCGCCAGCACCTCGCGGGCGAGCGCGCCCACTACTCCTCGGACTGCTGGGACGCCGAGAGCGAGGTCGACGGCGACTGGATAGAGATCGCGGGGTTCTCGTACCGCAGCGACTACGACCTCTCGAAGCACGGCGAGTACGGCGACGACGACTTCACCGTCTTCCAGCAGTACGACGAGCCGAAGACGGTCGAGCGCGCCGTCGTCGACCCCGACATGGCGACGCTCGGCCCCGAGTTCGGCGCGCAGGCCGCCGACGTGGCCGAGGCGCTGGAGACGCTCGCCGAGCGCGACCCCGACGCCTTCGACGCCGACGAGGTGACCCTCGACGTCGACGGCGAGGAAATCACCGTCGACGCCGACGTGGCCAACTTCTCGGTCGAGACGCAGACAGAGGCGGGCGAGCACATCACGCCGCACGTGGTCGAGCCCTCGTTCGGTATCGACCGCACGGTGTACACGCTCCTCGCGCACGCGTACGAGACCGACGAGGTCGACGGTGAGGCGCGGAGCTACCTCTCGCTTTCGCCGTCGGTCGCGCCGACGAACGTCGGCGTCTTCCCGCTCGTGAGCAACGTCGACGAGCTTGTCGACCTCGCGGACGACGTGGCCGAAGAACTCCGCGCGGCCGGCTTCGCGGTCGTCTACGACGACTCCGGCAGCATCGGTCGGCGCTACCGCCGACAGGACGAGGTGGGCACGCCGTTCTGCATCACCATCGACCGCGACGGGCTCGAAGGCGACGGCGGCGACACCGTCACCATCCGCGAGCGCGACAGCGGCAAGCAGGTCCGACTGCCCGTCGACGACCTCGTCGGAACGCTCGTCGGCCTGCGCGCCGGCACCGCCTCGTTCGACGACGTGCTCGACGAGAACGAGGTCGTCGAGGCGTAACCCGCCGTGGGGCGACCGAGCACCGCCGAGGTGAAGCGGCGACTGGTCCACGCGAGCGGTTCGGGGATGCCGCTTTTGTACCTCCTCGGGCTGGTCGAGTGGCGTACCCTCGGGTATCTGTTCGTCTTCCTCGCGGCGGTCGTCAGCGTCCTCGAACTGCTCCGGCTGTTCGGCGGCCTCGAATGGGTCGTCTACGACGAGCTCACCCGCGAGTACGAACAGGACAACGTCGCCGGCTACGCGCTGTACGTCTACAGCCAGACCGCCGTCGCGCTGGTGTTCGGCCCACACATCGCGGTGCCGGGGATGCTCATGCTCACCATCGGCGACCCGATAAGCGGCCTCATGGGCTCCGCGCCGGTGGGCGAACTGAAGTCGGCGCGGACGCTCGCGGCGATGTTCGCGGTCTGTTTCGTCCTCGCCGCGCCGTTCGTGATTCCCGTCTTCGGGGTCGTCGCGGGCGGCCTCGCCGCGGCCGCCGGAGCCGCCGGCGCGACGCTGGCCGACGGCGCGAAGCCGGTCGTCGCCGGCTACGTCATCGACGACAACCTCTCGATTCCGCCGGTCGCCTGTACCGCCATCGCGGTGACGCTCTGGCTTCTCGCCTGAGCGGAAGGCGGCTTTATTTCGTCCGCTCGCTAATCGTCGAGTCATGACTGTCTACGAGAGCGACCTTCCGGGCGTCGGGAAGAAACACGAGGTTGAGCTCGGCGACGGCTCCCGGCTCGTCATCGTGACGCACAACACGGGGAAACGAGAGGTGTTCCGGCGCGCGAGCGCCGACAGCGACTCGGAGAAGCTGTTCGAGCTCACCGACAAGCTCGCCCGGCAGGTGGGGACGCTCCTCGAAGGCGCGTACTTCCAGCCGGTCCAGACCGAGACCATCGAGACGCTTCTGGGCGACAACACGCTCATCGAGTGGGTCGAAGTCGGCGCGGACTCCGACATCGCGGGCAAGAACCTCCGCGAGTCCGACCTCAGACAGGCGACCGGCGCGTCCGTCATCGCCATCGAGCGCGGAGACGAGGTCATCACCTCGCCCGGCGGCGACGCGATGGTCGAAGCCGGCGACACGCTCGTCGTCATCGGTCCCAAGACGGCCTGCCGAGACTTCGTCGCGCTCGTCAAAGGGACCTGATGGCGGCGGCGCTCCTCGAATTCGGCTACCTGTTCGCCGTCCTCGCGGTCGTCGGAGCGGTCGCGCTCCGCCTCGGCCTGTCGGTGATTCCCCTCTACGTCGTCGGCGGCGTCGTCGCCGGACCGTACGTCGCCGGGCGGTTCGGCCTCCCGTACGTCCCGAACGGCGAGGTCGTGACGATTCTGGCGGAACTCGGTATCGTCCTCCTCCTGTTTTTCCTCGGCTTGGAGTTCAGCCTCGACCGGCTCCGGGCGTCCGGGGCGAAAATCGGCCGCGCGGGCGTCATCGACCTCGCGGTGAACCTCCCCATCGGCGTCGCCATCGGCCTCGTCCTCGGGTGGTCGCCGGTCGAGGCGCTCCTGCTCGGCGGCATCGTCTACATCTCGTCGTCGGCCATCGTGACGAAGACGCTCATCGACCTCGGGTGGATTGCGGACCCCGAGTCGGAGCCGATTTTGGGCACGCTCGTCTTCGAGGACCTCGCCATCGCGGTCTACCTCGCGGTCGTCACCTCGCTCGTGCTCGGCGGCGACGGCGGCGTCGCGGCCATCGGGCGGTCGCTCGCCATCGCCTTCGGCTTCCTGGGCCTCCTGTTCGTGGCCGTCCAGTACGGGACGGCGCTTTTCGCCCGCGTCCTCGACGTGGAGAACCAGGAGGCGTTCGTCCTGCGGGCGCTCGCGGTCGTCGTCCCCATCTCGGGCGCGGCGCTCGCGCTCGGGGTGAGCGAGGCCGTCGCGGCGTTCTTCGTCGGCATGGGCTTTTCGACGAGCGGCCACAGAGAGCGGCTCGAACACCTGCTCGTCTCCGTGCGCGACGTGTTCGCCGCGGTGTTCTTCTTCTGGATCGGCCTCGGAACCGACCCGACGCTGTTGGCGGCGGCGGCCGTCCCGCTGGCCATCGCGGTCGTCGTTTCGACGCCGTCGAAGGTCGTCTCGGGCTACCTCGGCGGCCGGGCGTACGACCTCTCGGCGCACCGGTCGCTCCGGGTCGGCGTCGGGATGGTCCCCCGCGGCGAGTTCTCGCTCGTCATCGCGGCGCTGGCCGCCGCGGGCACGACGCCGGTGATGCGCGAAATCATCCCGGCGTTCGCCGTCGGCTACGTCTTCGTCATGAGCGCGCTCGGGACGGTGCTGATGCAGCGGTCGGACCTCGTGGAGCGACTGGTCTTCCGCGGCGGCGCGGCGGACGGAGAGGCCTCGACCGAGAGCGCCTGATTCGTCCCGACGCGGCGTTTGCGCCCCGTCGACGCCGACCGCCTCGGCCGGCCACAGAACACTTATTGGAGGAGTCGTCACGTTGCGGGTGCTATGACCCTTATCGAGTGGCTCGTCATCGCAGTCGTCGTGGTCGCGATTATCGCGCTCGTCCTCGCGCTCGTCGACAACGAACTGCTGGTCGAACTCGCCGGGGAGTTGCTCGACTGAGGAAACGTTTGCGTCGCCGCAAGCGTTTAATAGGGACGACGTTGTAGCGTCTCACAACGATGGCGGCTCGCAGTACTTGCGCCACTTTTGCCCCACTGCGAGCCGCGGCTGTCCGACCCCGACGACGGGCCCTTTAGGGCCACAATCATCATCTCCTTCGGGACACGTCGAAATCGCTAATCTCCTGTTTTCGTGCCCATAGGCATCTCTACCACTTAATTTCATAAAACGAATGCAAAGAATTTATCTGTATGTCCCCGCCACAGACGAGTACATGAAGAAAGTCGCACTCGCGTTCTCGGGCGGACTCGACACGACAGTCTGCGTCCCGATTCTCGAAGAGGAGTACGGATACGACGAAGTCGTCGGCGTCACCGTCGACGTCGGCCAGCCCGAAGAGGAGTTCGAGGAGGCCTACGAGACGGCCGAGGCCCTCGGACTGGAGCACCACGTCGTCGACGCGAAACAGGAGTTCGCACAGCTCTGTCTCGACTCGGTGTGCGCCAACGCGGACTATCAGGGCTATCCGCTCGGCACCGCGCTCGCGCGCCCGGTCATCGCCAAGGCCATCCTCGGACTCGCGGAGGAGCAGGACTGTGACGGCATCGCGCACGGCTGTACGGGCAAGGGTAACGACCAGCTCCGCTTCGAGGCGGTCTGGCGCGCCTCCGACCTCGAAGTCATCGCGCCCGTCCGCGAGATGGGCATGACCCGCGAGTGGGAAATCGAGTACGCCGCCGAGAAGGACCTCCCGGTGCAGGGCGGCAACGAGGGCGTCTGGTCCATCGACACGAACCTCTGGAGCCGTTCCATCGAGGGCGGCAACCTCGAAGACCCCGGCTACGTCCCGCCGGAGGACATCTACGAGTGGACCGACCAGCCCTCGGACGAGACGGAGCTCATCGAAATCGCGTTCGAAGACGGCTACCCGGTCGCCGTCGACGACGAGGAACTCGAACCCCTCGAACTCATCTCGCTTCTCAACGAGAAGGCCGGCAAGCACGGCGTCGGCCGCACCGACATGATGGAAGACCGCATGCTCGGCCTCAAGGTGCGCGAGAACTACGAGCACCCGGCCGCGACGACGCTCCTGAACGCCCACGAGGCGCTCGAAGGCCTCGTCCTCACGAAAGAAGAGCGTGACTTCAAGGCCACCGTCGACAACGAGTGGTCCCAGAAGGCCTACGAGGGCCTCATCGACGCCCCGCTCGTGGGCGCGCTGAACGCCTTCGTCGAGAAGACCCAACAGCGCGTCACGGGCACCGTGACCATCAAGTTCGAGGGCGGACAGGCCCGCCCGGTCGGCCGCGAGTCCGAGTACGCCGCCTACTCCGAGTCGGCCGCCTCCTTCAACACGGAGACGGTCGACGGCATCGAGCAGGCCGACGCCACGGGCGTCGCCAAGTACCACGGCTTCCAGGCGCGTCTCGCCAACCAGAGCGTCGAAAAGCAGAAGCCCGAGCTCGCCGCCGACGGCGGTAGCGACTGAGATGGCAGGCGAGGACGGCGACTCCGAGGGCGTCATCCGCCGGGACCGCTTCAGCGGCGGCCCCGCCCGCGGGTTCATGTCGAGCCTCGCGGCCGACGAGCGCATCTTCGAGGCCGACCTCGCCGTCGACCGGGCGCACGTCGTGATGCTCGCGTCACAGGACGTCATCGAGTCCGAGGTCGCAAGCGAGATTCTCGCCGCGCTGGACGAGGTCGAGGCCGCGGGCCACGACGCGCTTTCGGGCGGCGAAGACGTCCACGAGGCCATCGAGGCCGCCGTCATCGACATCGTCGGCCCCGACGGCGGGAAGATGCACACCGCCCGCTCGCGCAACGACGAGGTGGCGACCTGCATCCGCTACCGCCTGCGCGAGGACGTGCTTTCGGCCCTCGACGCCGCGCTCGCCCTGCGCGAGTCGTTAATCGAGACGGCCGCCGAACACACCGAGACGGTGATGCCCGGCTACACGCACCTCCAGCCCGCGCAACCGACGACGGTCGCGCACTTCCTGTGCTCGTACGAGCGGGCGGTCGCCCGCGACTGCGCCCGCCTCATGTGCGCGTACGAGCGCATCAACCAGTCGCCGCTCGGGTCGGCGGCGTTCGCGGGCACGCCATTCGACGTGAACCGCGAACTCGTGTCCGACCTGCTCGGCTTCGACCGCGTGATGGAGAACTCGATGGACGCCTCGGCGACCCGCGACTTCCTCGCGGAGACGCTGTCGGCGCTCACGACCCACGCGGTCACGCTCTCCGGCCTCGCCGAGGACCTCGTGATATTCTCGAACAAGGGGCTCGTCGAGCTATCGGACGACTACTCGTCGACGTCGTCCATCATGCCGCAGAAGAAGAACCCCGACACGGTGGAGCTCGTCCGCGCCGTCGCGGGCGACGCCGTCGGGGAACTCACCGGCCTCCTGACGACGCTGAAGGGACTGCCGCGCGCGTACAACCGCGACCTCCAGCGCGCCCACAAACACGCGTTCCGCACCGTCGACGACGTGGCCGAGGCGGCCGCGGTGGCCGCGGGCGCGGTCGGGTCGGCGACGTGGCCCGAGGACGAACTCGCCGCGGCCGCGGGCGACGGCTTTTCGACCGCGACCGGCGTGGCGGACCTGCTGGCGATGGCCGGCCTGCCGTTCCGCACGGCCCACGAGGTCGTCGCGGAGGCGGCCGCCCGCTCCGAGGGAACGCCCGACGTGGCAACACTTGACGCCGTCGCTACGGACGTATTAGGTGAGTCACTCTTTACGCACGTGACAGCCGAGGCCGTCGACGCCGCGCTCGACCCGACCGAGAGCGTGGCGAGTCGCGATTCGGTCGGCGGGCCCGCGCCCGCCGCCGTGGAGGCGACGCTGTCGACGGCCCGCGACGAGCTCTCGGACGACGCCGCCGCCGTCGCCGACGCCCGCGACTCGCTCGCGGCGGCCGCCGAGGGTCTCGACGAGGAGGTTTCGAGCTATGTCTGAGTCCGACCGCGCGACGCCCGCCGGCCTGCTCCGACGACCCCGAGCGGCCGCGCCGCGACGACCGGCGGGGCTCCGACGACCCCGACCGGAACCGCGGCGACGACGACGACCACGCCCGACGCGGGGGACGGGTCGACCGGTCCGACGACCGGTCCCGTCTCCGGCGTCGAGTGAGCGTGGCACCCAAGCTCGACGCGTCGTTCGGTCGGTCCGTACGTTCGGCCGATTCGACAGATAACACCCGTTAGAGACTTCTTTGCGCTTATTTTCCTCGCGTAATTTTCGACGCCTTTAATACCGTCCGTCGACCAGCCACGGATGTAATGAGCGACACCATCACCGCGGAAGACCCGCTGAGCGGAGAGGAAATCGAGCTGCCGGCCGACGTCGAAGTCGGCGAAATCATCGACAGCCCCGCCACGGGCGCAGAGCTGGAAGTCGTCTCCCTCGACCCCGTGACACTCGAAGAAGCGCCCGAACTCGAAGAGGACTGGGGAGAGTAAATTGCACGTTGGACTGCTCTATTCCCGGATTCGCCGCGACGAGAAGCTCCTGCTCAACGAGCTTCGCGACCGCGGCCACGAGGTGACGAAGATAGACGTTCGGAAAGAGCAGTTCGACCTCACTGAGCCGCCGGAATCGTTCGACGGACTCGACGTGGTGGTCGACCGCTGTCTGGCGACGAGCAGGAGCATCTACATCACGCGCTTCCTGCAGTCGTACGGAATCCCGGTCGTCAACTCCCACGAGACCGCCGACATCTGCGCCGACAAGGCGAAAAACAGCCTCGCGCTCGCGGACGCGGGCGTTCCCACGCCGAACACGAAAGTCGCGTTCACGGTCGAATCGGCGATGGAAATCGTCGAGGAGTTCGGCTACCCCTGCGTCCTCAAGCCGGTGGTCGGCTCGTGGGGTCGCCTGATGGCGAAAATCGACTCCGAGTCGGCCGCCGAGGCCATCCTCGAACACAAGTCGACGCTCGGCAACTACGAGCACAAGGTGTTCTACATCCAGGAGTTCGTCGAGAAGCCGGGCCGCGACATCCGCGTGCTCGCCGTCGACGGCGAACCCGTCGCCGCGATGGTCCGCTCGTCGGACCACTGGCTCACGAACGCCGCGAAGGGCGCGAGCGTCGAGGAGTTCGAACTCGACGACCGCGCGAAGGAACTCGTGAAGCAGGCGTCCGACGCGGTCGGCGGCGGCCTGCTCGGCGTCGACCTCATGGAGACGGGAGATAGTTACACCGTCCACGAGGTCAACCACACCGTCGAGTTCAAGGCGCTCAACGACGCCGTCGAGGCGGACGTTCCCGCGACGGTCGTCGACTGGCTCGAAGCCAAGGCCGACGGCGAGCAGTCGCTGGCGGAGGTCTCGGCGTGAGCGACCAGCTCACCGCGGGCGTCGTCGGCGGCTCCGGGTTCACCGGCGGCGAACTGCTCCGTCTGCTCGACGGCCACCCGAACTTCGATATCGAACAGGCGACGAGCCGCTCCTACGAGCGCAAAACCGTCGGTCACGTCCACCCGAACCTTCGTCACCTCGACCTCCGTTTCACCTCGCCGGAGGACCTCGAATCCGTCGACGTGCTGTTCACGGCGACGCCCCACGGCGTCTCGATGGAGCACATCGACGCCTTTCAGGACGCGGCGGACACCGTCGTCGACCTCTCCGCGGACTTCCGCCTCTCGGAGGCGGCGCAGTACGACGAGTGGTACGACGGCCACGTCTGCCCCGAATACCTCGAACAGTCGGAGTACGCGCTCCCCGAACTGAACCGCGAGAACCTCCCCGGCGCGGACCTCATCGCCGCGGGCGGCTGTAACGCGACCGCGACGATTCTCGGCCTCAAGCCGCTTTTCGACGCCGGCATCCTCTCCGGCGACGAGCAGGTCGTCGTGGACGTGAAAGTCGGCTCGTCGGAGGGCGGCGCGGGCGCGAGCAAGGCGTCGTCGCACGCCGAGCGCTCGGGCATCGTCCGCCCCTACGCGCCGACCGGCCACCGCCACGAGGCCGAAATCGAGGAGTACCTCGGACTTTCGGTCTCGTTTACCGTCCACGCGGTCGACATGGTCCGCGGCGCGGCGGCGACCTGTCACGTCTTCCCCGACGGCCCCGTCTCGAAGGGCGACATGTGGAAAGCGTTCCGCGGCTCCTACGGCGACGAACCGTTCATGCGCACCGTCGCCGGCGGCGGCGGCGTCTACCGCTACCCGGAACCGAAGTCGGTCGCCGGGACGAACTTCGGCGAGGTCGGCTTCGAAATCGACCCCGGAAACCGACGACTCGTCGTCTTCTCGGCCATCGACAACATGATGAAAGGCTCCGCGGGGCAGGCGGTCCACGCCGCCAACATCGCGCTCGGGCTGGACGAGACCGCCGGACTCGACTTCACCGGCTTCCACCCCGTCGGCTCGCCCTGACCGCACCGCCCCCGAACGCTCGCCCCGACCCACGATTTACGCACCATTTCGACTATGACAGGATACACACGCGAGGAACTGCTCGCGGCACACGAACAGCTCGTCGACAACGAAGCGAACCTACTCACCGATGGCGGTTCCGAGCCGCCGGTCGTCGTCAAAATCGGCGGCGCGAAAGCCGTCGACCCGCAGGGGGCCGTCTCCGACGTGGCCCACCTCGTCGCCAACGGCACCGACGTCGTCGTCGTCCACGGCGGCTCGACCGCCGTCGACGAGACGCTCGAAGAACTCGGCGAGGAGCCGACGTACGTCGAGTCGCCCTCGGGCGTCTCCGGGCGCTTCACCGACGAGCGCACCATGGAGGTCTTCTCGATGGTGATGCCCGGCAAGCTCAACACGGACCTGACGGCGCTGTTCCGCGAGGCGGGCGTCGACGCGCTCGGCCTCTCGGGCGTCGACGGCGGTCTCCTGACCGGCCCGCGCAAGTCGGCCGTCCGCGTCGTCGAAGACGGCAAGAAGAAGATAAAGCGCGGCGACCACTCCGGGAAGATTACCTCGGTGAACGCGACGCTCCTCGAAACCCTCCTCGACGGCGGCTACACGCCCGTCGTGACCGTGCCGATGCTCGCCGACGACGGCGTGCCGGTTAACGCCGACGCCGACCGCGCCGCGGCCGCTGTCGCGGGCGCGCTCGGCGCGAAACTCGTCGTCCTCACCGACGTGAAGGGCGTCTACGCCGACCCCGACGACGAGTCGACGCTCATCGAGACGGCCGACACGCCCGAGGAGTTCTCGGCGCTCGAATCGGCCGCTGAGGGGTTCATGACCAAGAAGGTCATGGCCGCGAAGGAGGCGCTCGACGGCGGGGCCGCCGAGGTCGTCGTCTCCGACGCGAACCTCAACGACCCCATCGTGACGGCGCTCAACGGCGGCGGTACGCACGTGACGCCCGGCGCGCTGGTCGAGGCTGAGGAGGCTGAGCAGTAATGTCCGGCTTCGTCTTCAACGAGAAACCCATCGCCATCGAGTCCGGCGAGGGACCGTATCTCTACTCGGACGACGGCACCGAATACCTCGACTTCGGCGCGAGCTACGCCGTCGCGGCGCTCGGCCACTCCCACCCCGCGGTCACCTCGGCGATTCAGGAGCAGGCCGCGAAGCTGACCTACGTGCAGGCGTCGTACCCCGTCGAGGTCCGCACGGAACTGTACGAGAAGCTGGCGACGCTCGCGCCCGGCGACATCTCGAACGTCTGGCTCTGTAACTCCGGCACGGAGGCAAACGAGGCGGCGATGAAGTTCGCCCGCTCGGCGACCGGCCGCCAGAAAATCGTCGCCACGAAGCGCGCCTTCCACGGTCGCACCCTCGGGAGCCTCGCGCTCACGTGGAAACAGAAGTACAAAAAGCCCTACGAGCCGGTCGCCGGCGGCGTCGAGTTCGTCAGCTACGGCGACGAAGCGGAACTCGCCGAGGCCGTCGACGACGAGACGGCCGCGGTCTTCCTCGAACCGATTCAGGGCGAAGGCGGCATCAACCCCGCGACGGCGGAATATCTCCAGACCGCCCGCGACCTGACCGAGGACGCCGGCGCGGCGCTCGTCTTCGACGAGATTCAGACCGGCATCGGTCGCACCGGGTCGCTGTGGGCCTGCGAGAACGCCGGTGTCGTCCCCGACGTCCTGACGAGCGCGAAGGGCATCGCCAACGGTCTCCCGCTCGGCGCGACGCTGTGTGCCGACTGGATTGCCGACGGCGCGGCCTCCCACGGCTCGACGTTCTCCGGCGGTCCCGTGGTCTGTGCGGCGGCGAACGCCACCCTCGACACAATCGTCGAGGAAGACCTGCCGGGCCACGCGGCCGCGGTGGGCGACTACCTCACGACGGAACTCGAAGCCGCCGTCGAGGAACACGACCTGCCGGTCCGCGAGGTCCGCGGCGACGGCCTCATGGTCGGCGTCGAGGTCAAACGCGGCGCGAACCGCACGCTGAAGCACCTCGCGCTGTCCGAGCAGTTGCTCGCGCTCCCGGCGGGCCGGACAGTCGTCCGGTTCCTGCCGCCGCTGGTCATCGAGGAGGAACACGCCGACCGCGCGGTCGACGCCATGACGAACGTGTTATCATGAACGCCGAAATCGAACGCGAAGACGACGAGGCAGACGTGGAGAACGCGGGAGCGGCCGACGCCGAGACCGACGCGAGCGCCGTCTCCGACGACGGGACCGACGCCCTCGACGAAGGCGAGTGGGCCGAGGCGCGCCACCTCCTCTACGACATGGTCTCGACGCCCTCGGTGTCGGGTGAGGAGGAGGCGGCCGCCGAGGTGCTGAAGGCGTTCTTCGAGGCGCACGACCGCGAGGTGTGGATAGACGAGGTCGGCAACGTCCGCGCGCCGGCCGACGACGCGGTGCTTCTCACCTCCCACATCGACACCGTCCCCGGCGACGTGCCGGTGAAAATCGAAGACGGCGTCCTCTGGGGACGCGGCAGCGTCGACGCGACCGGACCGCTCTGTTCGATGGCCGCGGCGGCCGTCGAGACGGGCGTCTCGTTCGTCGGCGTCGTCGGCGAGGAGACCTCCTCGCGCGGCGCGTGGCACCTCGTGGAAGACCGCGAGGAGCCCGACGCCCTCGTCAACGGCGAGCCCTCCGGTTGGGACGGCGTCACGCTCGGCTACCGCGGCTTCCTCTCCGGGACGTACATCGCGACGAGCGAACTCGGTCACTCCTCGCGCCCCGAGGAGAACGCCATCCAGTCCGCGGTCGCGTGGTGGTCCCGCGTGGCCGACTTCTTCGACGAGGAGCGCGACGGCGTCTTCGACACGGTGACGACCAAGCCCGTGACGTTCGACGGCGGCCCGAGCGACGACGGCCTCGCGGTTGAGGCGACGGTTGACGTGCAGTTCCGCGTCCCGCCGCGGCTCGCTATCGACGACGTGCGCGAGGTCGCGGAGGGCGAGCTCACCCGCGGCGGCGTCCACTGGAACAAGCCCATCCCGCCGGTCATGATGAACCCCCGAACCGACGTGGCGCGGGCGTTCCGCGTCGCCATCCGCAACGTCGGCGGCGTGAAGCCCCGGCTCCTCCGCAAGACCGGGACCAGCGACATGAACATCTTCGCCGGCACGTGGGACTGCCCGATGGCGACCTACGGTCCCGGCGACTCCGACCTCGACCACGCCCCGAACGAACACCTCGACCTCGCCGAGTTCGACAGCGCCATCGACGTGCTCGTCGACGTGTGCGAGCGCCTCGCCGACGACTGAGGCGAGGCGAGCGGCGACGACGACCGAACAACCCGGACGACGAACCGACACGGAGACACGACACACGACACAATGCTCGAAACCACCCACTTCACCGACATCGACGACATCAGCGCATCGGAGTTAGACCGCGTCCTCACCCGCGCCGCCGACATCAAGTCCGGCGACGACGAGACGCAGCTCACCCGAGCGACGCTGGCGATGCTCTTCGAGAAGCCGAGTACCCGGACGCGTGTCTCCTTCGAGACGGGGATGACCGAACTGGGCGGCCACGCGCTGTTCCTCGGCCCCGAGGACATCCAGCTCGGCCACGGCGAGCCGCTTTCGGACACCGCGCGCGTGCTGGGTCGCTACGGCGACGCCATCATGGTCCGCCTGTTCGACCACGAGGACCTGCTCGAAATCGCCGAGCACTCCGACGCGCCGGTCATCAACGGCCTGACCGACGACGCCCACCCCTGTCAGACGCTCGCCGACCTGCTCACCATCCGCGAGCACGTCGGCGACTTCGCCGAGGTGTCCGCGGCGTGGGTCGGCGACGGCAACAACGTCGGCCAGTCGTTCGTCCTCGGCTGTGCGATGGCCGGCATCGACCTCACCGTGGCGACGCCGCCGGCGTACGGCGTCGACGACGACGTGCTCGAAAAGGCGGACGAACTCGGCTCGGCACCGACGATTACGACCGACCCCGAAGAAGCCGTTTCGGACGCGGACGTGGTCTACACCGACGTGTGGATTTCGATGGGTCAAGAGGACCAGCGCCACGAGAAACTGCAGGCGTTCGAGGGGTTCCAGCTCAACGAGGAGTTGCTCTCGGGGACCGACGCGAAGGTCATGCACTGCCTGCCGGCCCACCGCGGCGAGGAGATTACCGGCGACGTGCTCGAAGGCGAGCGCTCGCTCGTCTGGGACCAGGCGGAGAACCGCCTGCACGCCCAGAAGGGCCTCATCGTCGAACTGCTCGAAGAATAAGCGAGTCCGCCGCTTACGCCGGCGCGCCCGCACTGCCTTCGGCGTCCGCCTCCGCCTCGGACGGAATCAGCCCGAGTTGCCGCATCGTCCCGAAGTAGTCGAAGGCGTCCCACTGTTCCGCGATTCTGTCGCCCTCGAAGCGGTAGATAGTGATACCGCTCGACTGCCAGTGGTTCCCGGTCGGTTCCGCGGTGAGGTACGACGGCGCTTCGTTCGTCCCTTCGAGCGTGTAGCGGACGGCGACCCGGTCGCCGGCGGCGAACAGGTCGTCGACGGTGAATTCGAGGTCCGGCGTCCCGTCGAGGACCGCCTGAACCATCTCGCGCGCGCCGTCGACGCCGCGGTCGCCCATCGGGTCGTGCATGACGAAGTCGTCGGTCGCCAGTTCGTCGAAGGCCGCCGGGTCACGGCCGTTCCACACCGCCTCTTCGACGTGCCGAACCGTCGCTTTCATCTCGGCTGTCGGTATCGGGTCCATCTCGGTTCACCCGGTGTGAGTACGTCCGGACGAAGCATAGAACATTTGTCAGTTGTTTCTGTGAGTCTTGTCTGTCGGCCGGTCGCCGCCGAGAAAAAGGCGGGGTGGGTGCTCCGAGCCTTTTAATCGGATGGCGGCCGAGATTCTCCCGTGGCCCACGCCAACGGCGCACCCGACGACGGCGACGCGGACGGCGCGTGGCGGTTCTTCCCGTACGACGAGCCGTACCCAAATCAGGAGGCGGCGATGGCCGGCATCGCCGACGCGCTCGACGACGAGCGGAACGTCCTCCTCGAAGGGGCGACCGGGACCGGGAAGACCATCTCCGCGCTCGTGCCCGCGCTCTCGTACGCCCGCGAGCACGACAAGACGGTCGTCATCACGACCAACGTCCACCAGCAGATGCGCCAGTTCGTCGAGGACGCCCGCGCCATCACCAGAGAGGAGGCCATCCGCGCGGTGGTGTTCCGCGGGAAGTCCTCGATGTGCCACATCGACGTGGGCTTTCAGGAGTGCCAGACCCTCCGAGATACGACCCGGAGCATCGTCGAAAAGGAGTCAGACAAGGCCGAACTCTCCGAGCAGGCGCAGTCGCTCCTCGACGGGATGCGCGAGGGCGAGTCCGGAGCGGCCGACGCGCGGAGCGCCGTCACGGACGAACTCGACGCCCTCGACGACGAACTGGAGGAGTTGAAAGAGGGCAACTACTGCGAGCACTACTACAACAACCTCACGCGGAACACGGACGAGTTCTTCCAGTGGCTGTTCGACGACGTGCGGACGCCCGACGAGATTTTCGAGTACGCGGGAAAGCAGAACCTCTGCGGCTACGAACTGCTCAAGGAGGGCATGGAGGGCATCGACCTCGTCGTCTGCAACTACCACCACCTGCTCGACCCGATGATACGCGAGCAGTTCTTCCGGTGGTTGGACCGCGACCCCGACGACGTGATTACGGTGTTCGACGAGGCGCACAACATCGAGAGCGCCGCCCGCGACCACGCGAGTCGCGCGCTCACCGAGAACACGCTCGAAAGCGCGATGAACGAGCTGGAAGACGAAGACGACTCGCGGGCCGAGAGCGCCCGCAACGTCATCGGGACGTTCCTCGACGCGCTTCGCGACAGCTACGAGGAGGCGTTCGGCTTCGGCGAGCGCGAGCAGGTCGGCGAGAACTGGTACGACCTCTCTATCGCCAATCAGGGCCGCCGCGACGACCTGACGATGGAGTTCCTGCAGTCCTACGAGGGCCGCGGCATCGACGTGGAGGTCGAACTCGCCCTCCAGTTGGGCAAGCAGTTGGACGAGCAGTACGAAGACGCGTACAAGAACGGCGAGGCGACGACGCGCAAGGAGTGCCAGACGCTCCAGGCGGCGAACTTCATCGCCGACTGGACGGAGATGGGCGGCGAACTCGGCCGCCACCCGATGCTGTCGGTCCGCCGCGACGGCGGCACAGACGAGATTTACGGCCGCGCAGAGCTGTACACCTGCATCCCGCGAGAGGTCACGAAAGAGCTGTTCGAGGAGGTCCACGCGAGCATCCTGATGTCGGCGACGCTCCGCCCGTTCGACGTGACGGAGGGCACGCTGGGCCTCGAAGACCCGGTGACGATGGCCTACGGCCTCGAATACCCCGAGGAGAACCGCCGGACGTTCTCCGTCTCGCTGCCCGCGCTGTTCTCCTCCGAGCGCGACGACCCCGGCACGCAGCAGACAATCGAGGAGATGCTCGCGGACGCGGCCGCCTTCACGCCGGGCAACACGCTCGTGTTCTTCCCGTCGTACGCCGAGGCGGAGCGCCACCACGAGCGCCTGCGGGCCAACCCGGACGTCGACGCGGAGCTGTTTTTGGACGAGCCGGGCGTCCGCGCCGAGGAGATGCGCCGGGAGTTCGTCGGCAAGGACGGCGCGGTGCTTCTCACCTCGCTGTGGGGGACGCTCGCCGAGGGCGTGAGCTTCGACGGCGACGACGCCCGAACCGTCGTGGTCGTCGGCGTGCCCTACCCGCATCTCTCCGAGCGTCTGGAGGCGGTACAGGCCGCCTACGACCGCGCCTACCGCGGTAAGAAGGACGCCGGCTGGCGCTACGCCGTCGAGATTCCGACGATTCGAAAGACCAGACAGGCGCTCGGGCGGGTCATCCGCGCGCCCGACGACTTCGGCGTCCGCGTGCTGGCCGACAAGCGCTACACCCGCGAGAGCTCCTCGATGGGCAAGTACGGCGTCCGCGGGTCGTTCCCGGTCGAAGAGCGCGCCGAGATGGTCGACATCGCGCCGAACAAACTCAAGTTCGCCATGCTGAACTTCTACACCGACCGCGACGCCTACGACGGCGACCCGCCGCGACCCTGAGCGGGTCGCGCTCGCAGTCGGAGCGAGAGCGACGACCGCGACCGCCGTGCAGTTCTTACCTGTTCGAACCAACACAGGGTGATGAGTGCGACCCCTCCCGGACCGAAGGGCCTCCCGTTGTTCGGCGCGAGCAGGCAGTACGCCCGCGACCCGTTTACGTTCCTGACGGCCGTCGCGGACGCCTACGGCGACGTGATCCACTTCGACCTCGGCCCGCTCGACACGTACATGCTCACGAACCCGACGGACGTCGAGACGGTGCTCGTGAGCGAGGCGTCGAAGTTCAGGAAGCCGCAGTTCCAAGACCGCGCCATCGGCGACCTGCTGGGCGACGGCCTGCTCATGAGCGAGGGCGCGACGTGGAAGAAACAGCGCCGGCTCGCCCAGCCGGCGTTCGACGTGCGACGCGTCTCGACGATGGCCGGCATGATGACAGACCGGACGGAGTCGATGCTGTCGTCGTGGGGAGACGGCGACGTGGTCGACGTGCAGTTGGAGATGGCGCGGCTGACCGTCGAGATAATCGTCGACGCCATGTTCGGCACCGACCTCGACGAGGGGCGCGTCCGGCGGGTACAGGAGAACCTCGAACCGCTCGGCGCGCGGTTCGAACCCGACCCGCTTCGGTTCCTGACGCCCGACTGGGCACCGACGCGGGAGAACCGCCAGTACAAAGAGGCGCTGTCGAAGCTCGAATCGCTCGTCTGGGACATCGTCGAGGAGCGCCGCGGGACCGAGTACGGCGAGACGCCGGCGTCGTCGGTGCCGGCCGGCGCGACGGGCGACGACCGGCCGATGGACCTGCTTTCGATTCTGCTCCGCGCCTACGACGAGGGCGAGCAGACCGAACAGAACCTCCGCGACGAGCTGATGACGATGCTCCTCGCGGGCCACGACACGACGGCGCTGACGCTGACGTACGCGTGGTATCTGCTCTCGCAACACCCCGAGGCGGAGGCGAAACTCCACCGCGAACTGGACGAGGTGCTCGGCGGGCGGACGCCGACGTTCGAGGACGTGCGAAAACTGGAATACACCGAGCGCGTGCTGAACGAGGCGATGCGGCTGTACCCGCCGGTGTACGTCATGTTCCGCGAGCCGAAGGTGGACGTTCGCCTCGGCGGCTATCGCGTCCCCGCGGGGTCGGCCATCATGCTCCCGCAGTGGGTCGTCCACCGCTCGGAGCGCTGGTGGGACGAGCCGCTTTCGTTCGACCCGGACCGCTGGGCGTCCGAGCGGACCGTCGACCGCCCGCGCTTCGCGTACTTCCCGTTCGGCGGGGGGCCGCGTCACTGCATCGGCAAGCACCTCTCGCTGCTCGAAGGCCGGCTCATCCTCGGCACCGTCGCCCAGCGATACGAACTCGACTACGTCCGCGACGAGCCGTTCTCGCTCCGCGGGTCGCTGACGATGCACCCCGAAGAGCCGATGGGGATGCGACTCCGGGCGCGAGAGTGACGGACAGTGGTCTGCGCGCCGCCGCCGGCGACGACGACAGTCGAATCTCCAACGACCGTCAGGGCCTCGCGGTCAGGCCGGAAGCGAAATCGAGGCGGCGGTCTCGCGGAACGACGAGTCGTAGACGTCGAGCTGTGAGACGGTCCACTCGATGGGGTCGAGCGGTTGGCTCGCGACCGCGCGGGCGTCGGCGAGGCTGCCACCGCGGGCGAGCGTGACGTGCGGGACGTAGTCGTCACCTTCTATCCCCTCGATAGCGCCGAACTCGTCTGCGAGCGTGCGGTGGAGGTCGAGGAGGCCGGGGCTCTCGACCGCGAGGTAGACGACCGGCGCGGCTCCGCGGGGCGGCTCCTCGAAGAACCGGATATCGGTCACGCGGGCTTCGAACGCCGGTTGCCCGGCGAGCGCGCGCCGCAACTGTTCGCGCAGGCGGTCGAACTCGACGTCTTCGAACCGCTTACAGACGAGGGTGTGCCGGTCGCGGGCCCGGTCGAACGGGGCGAGGTACGGAAACAGGTCGGACGCGAGGCGGGCGACCCGCCCCGGAACCGGGACGTTCAGACTGTACACGCCCGTGTCTCACGGGAGAGACACAAAGGCGTATCGTCGTCGCCGCGGGCGACGGTTAGATTCGGTCGAGCAGCCAGAGGATGATGAGCACCGCGACGACGAGGCCCAAAAGCGGCTGGAGCGGGCCGAGCAACGCGCCGAACAGCCCGAGCACCTCGCCGATGATTTCGAGGACGAGCCAGACGAGGACGAGCAGGAGGATGATTTTCAGCAGGTCCTCCACGTCGATTCGGCCGCGGTTGGTTCGCATATCGGGCCGTGGGGCGTTCGGGGCCAAATAGTTGGTGGCCGGGTAGCTTTATTCCGCTTCGGTGTCACTCTCCACCATGGACAGCCTGTTCTACCAACTCGGCCGGCTCTCGGCGAGTTCCTCGTCGTCGGGCGCGGAACGGGTCGACAGCGACCCCGGCCGAATCCCGCGGTGGCTCGGTCCCCTCGCGGTCGCGGTGGTCGTCTTCGGCCTCGCAGTCGTCGTCTTCCCCGTCACGCCGCTGACGCTCGCGGGCTACGTCGTCATCGCGCTCGCCGTCGCCGCGGTGTACGACGCGGTCGAAATCGTGCAGGCGTACGAAAAGCGGACGCTGACGGTGTTCGGCGACTACAAGGGAATCCTCGAACCGGGGCTGAACGTCGTCCCGCCGTTCGTCTCGAAGACCTATCGCTTCGACATGCGGACCCAGACGTTAGACGTGCCCTCCCAAGAGGCCATCACGGAGGACAACTCGCCGGTCACGGCCGACGCCGTCGTCTACATCCGCGTGATGGACCCCGAGCGCGCCTTCCTCCAGGTCGACAACTACCGCCGGGCCGTCTCGCTGCTCGCCCAGACGACGCTCCGGGCCGCCCTCGGCGACATGGAACTCGACGACACGCTGGCGCGACGCGACCACATCAACGCGCGCATCCGCCGGGAACTCGACGAGCCGACCGACGAGTGGGGCGTCCGCGTGGAGTCCGTCGAGGTCCGCGAGGTGAAGCCCTCGAAGGACGTCGAGAACGCGATGGAACAGCAGACCTCCGCCGAGCGCCGCCGCCGCGCCATGATTCTCGAAGCGCAGGGCGAGCGCCGCTCCGCCGTCGAGAAAGCGGAGGGGGACAAGCAGTCGAACATCATCCGCGCGCAGGGCGAAAAGCAGTCGCAGATTCTCGAAGCGCAGGGCGACGCCATCTCGACGGTGCTTCGGGCCCGCGCGGCGGAGTCGATGGGCGAGCGCGCCATCATCGACAAAGGCATGGAGACGCTGGCGAACATCGGCACCTCGCCGTCGGCGACGTACGTCCTGCCGCAGGAACTCACGTCGCTGCTCGGTCGCTACGGGAAGGGTCTGAGCGGTTCCGACGTACAGCAGGCGGCGGGACTCGAAAGCAAGGCGTTCGACGAGGAGACCCGCGAACTCCTCGGCCTCGACGACATCGGCGAGATACTCGGCGAGTTGGACGGCGTCGAGACGGCGGACATCTCCGCGGACGCCGTCGACATCGAGATCGAAGACGGCGGCGTCGAGACTGAGCGCGTCGAGTGAGCGAAAAAATCCGATACGCGAATCGGCCGCGAACCCACCCGACGCACCGAGGGTCCGGTGCAGCGTCGTGCCCGGTCTGCGGGGGCGACCGGCGCGAGTCCCGTCGTCCGGCCGTCGCGGTTCGGCGAGGCGCGAGGCGGACGTGAGACGGGAGACCGCTCGGTGCGTCGACTTCGGGTCGTGGCTGATTCCCCGCTCGTCCGGCCGAACGAGAGTCTGAGCCGTCGGAACGTTCCCCCGAACGCGGACGAGAGACGGGCGTCGGCGTCCCACCACCGGTCTGCGGTTCGCGCAGACACCGTCACATACGTGACAAACACTATTAATCATCTAGGTCGTTGAAACGTCGCGCGACGTGCGGCGGCCGCCCCCAACCCGAGCGATTAATCGCCTTTATTTCCATTTTTCACGACGTAGAATAATTTAACCACGTCCGACTCCGACTGTGTGGTATGCAACAGCAGTCGTCGGTCGGGACGCGGTCGCTGTCGGCGTCTCGTGCCGAGATGAGCGAGATTCTGATGCCCAACGACACGAACAACCTCGGGCGCGCCCTCGGGGGGCGGATTTTGGAGTGGATGGACGTCTGCGGGGCCATCGCCGGTCGTCGCTTCGCCGAGCGGCAGGTGGTCACGGCGTCGATGGACCACGTGGACTTCCTCGCGCCCATCGACGTGGGCGACGTGGTGACCGTCGAGGCGTACGTCTTCGACACCGGCCGCACCAGCATGGACATCAAGGTGGACGTGACCGCCGAGCGGCCGAGCGAGGGCGACCGCCGCGAGACCATCACCTCCTTTTTCACGTTCGTCGCGCTTGACGACGACGAGAAGCCGATTCCGGTCCCGGACCTCGTCTGCGACTCCCAAGAGGAGCGCGAACTGCGCGACGCGGCGCTCCAGAAGCGCCGCGAGCACCGCGCCGCGCTGGCCGAAGAGTTCGAGTAGCGCGGACCGCGAGAGGCCCGGGTCTTACTCTTCGCCCGCCGCGCGGACGGTCAACACCGGCGCGTCCGACTGCCGGACGACGCGCTCCGTGACGGAACCGACGAGGTAGTGGTCGAGACCGGTGCGGCCGTGGGTCGCCATCACGACGAGGTCGATGTCGCCGTCGGCGGCGTAGTCGACGATGGTCGAGTGCGGGACGCCCTCGACGACGATGCGTTCGGTCTCGACGCCCTCGGGGAGCGCCTCGACTGCGGCGTCGGCCGCGGACTCCGCGCGGTCGAGTTCGGACTTCTCCCACACGTCCGGCGCGATGCCGGCCGAGGGAGACTCGAAGCGGTTGCGCGAGTCGGCCACGGACAGGACGTGGACCGTCGCGCCGTACGTCTCGGCGAGGGTCGCCGCGTGTTCGATTGTCGCGTCGGTCGCGTCACTGCCGTCGGTCGGAAGCAGGATGTGGTCGTACATGGGTGAGGGTTCAGAATCGAGGACTGTGAAAGTGGTGCCGGTGGGGGCGATTCGGATGTGTGAGTGGGTCGATGGTCGTCAGATGCCCAGCGCCATCAGGAACAGCGCCAGCGAGATGACGGCGAACAGGACGCCGACGAAGTTCTTGATGACGCTCGTCTCCAGCGCGTTCGACACGTAGGGCGCGATCTGGCCGCCGAGGACCGTCGCGGGGACGGTGAAGACGACCATGTTCCACGGCGTCGTCGCGAGGCTCAGCGAGTGGCCGCCGACGAGGCCGCCGCCGAAGACGTGGACCAGCGACGCCAGGATGGCGGTCAGCGCGACCACGATGTGGTTCGTACCGATGGCGACGCGGACGGGAACTTTCGTGCCGAGCATCGAGATGATGCCGAGTTCGCCGATACCGAAGCCGGCGAGGCCCTGGAACATCCCGCCGACGCTGTAGTTGGCGAAGCGGCGCAGGTAGCCGCCGCGGGTGTAGGTGTAGTCGTCGCCGTCGCGGTCGACGCGGGTGACGGTCCCGTCGTCGGCCGTGTTGACGCCCGCGGGGCCGAGCTTACCGGGGTCGTTGGGGAGGCTCGCGGAGACGCCGCCGTCGGTGGCCGCGGCGTGGTCGGAGCCCGACGAACCGTGGTCCTCGTGACCGAGGTCGGCGGTGAAAAGCAGGTACGACGCGGCGAGCAGCGCGATGCCGAGCAGCGCGTGGAACACCACGTCGGGGATGACGAACGAAAGCAGCGCGCCGCCGACGACGAACGGAATCGACCCGCCGACGAGCGTCAGCGCCAGTCGACGGTCGACGAGCCCGTACTGGATGAAGGCGACGGCCGAACTGGAGAGGCCGAACGCCTCGCTGATGAGGCCCACCTTCACCAGCGTCGACGAGTCGAGCGGGTGCGCGAAGATGGGGAAGATGAAGATGAGAAACGGGACGAAGAGCGCCGACCCGCTGATGCCGACCGTGTTCACGATGGTCGCGCCGGTGAGGAACACCGGGAACAGCCACCAGTACTGGAGCCAGTACTCCATGCCTGCACCCGACGGCGTCGGTGCCATGGTTAACACCGAGACGAGGAACAGCAGGGGAGCGATGAACACGAGGATGTGTTGGTACTTCAGGAACGACTTCTGGACGTGACTGAGAGACTGAGAGCTCATGGTTCTCGTTGTTGTCAGTACGCAGTAACGTTCGCGTGCACTCGCGTGGAGTGACGCGTCGAAAACAGCCCGTTTGCCGAGTCATCAGCGGCACCGACCCGCGCGCGTTCACCGTCTCCCGAGGATGCGACCGCGTCGCACGCCGGGGGGACCGGCGTGCCGTGGCCGCCCGAACTGTCGAGCACGGAGTGCTCGAATCCGCGGACCATTCAGGTAATGCCTCCGTTGGGGTAGGCGTGGTGAACGGTGTGGGTTGCAGGCTCGTCCGCCGAGGTGCGGATCACGGTGGAACGGGCATAGCGAGGATGGGCTAATAAGTCTTAATGTCGCCCCGGCATTTTGGGTACGGTCCACACACCGACGCGCGTCGAAAAACCAGTAACATGTGTTTCTATCCAAAATCTGCGCTCACTCGTTGGGTTCGAACAGCCGTCTGACCAGCGCCCGTTCGGTCTCGTAGGAGAGCCGTTCGAGGGCTTCGGCCGGGGTGACCCACCGGCGCGCGTCGACCTCGCCGTCCGGTTCGAACGGGCGCTCGTCGGCGACGCGCATGTGCCAGACGAACACGCCCTTCGGCCCGCCCGGCGTCCCCGCGTCGTCGGGGACGCGGTACTCGTAGCGCCCGGCGAACCGGCCGCAGTCGACCGCGCAGCGCGTCTCCTCGCGGACCTCCCTGACGGCGGTCTCGACCAGCGTCTCGCCGGGTTCGAGTTTCCCCTTCGGGAGCGACCAGTCGTCGTAGCGCGGTCGGTGGACGAGACAGAGTCGGCCGTCGTCGCGGCGGAGGAGGCCGCCGGCCGCGAACGTCAGGGTTGGCGGTTGGGACACGGCCGGTCAGAACTCGTCCGGCGGCGTCAGGCCGTCGTCGCCCTCGCCGTCGTGTTCGTCGGGGTACTCGGGCGCGACGCCGTCTTCGAGCGCGTCCACGTCGAACTCGCGGCGGAGCGTCTGGATGCGGTCGCGGATGTCGGCGGCGAGTTCGAATTCGAGGTTGTCGGCGGCCTCCTGCATCCGGTCTTCGAGGAACGCTATCTGTTCCGCCGCCTCGTCCGCGTCGGCGGGTTCGTCGCCGGAGACGCCGCGGGTGTCGGTCTTGCTCCCCGGCAGGTTCGTCTCGCCGACCTCCTTTTCGATGGTCGTCGGGGTGTAGCCGTGTTCCTCGTTGAACGCCTGTTGGATGCGGCGGCGGCGCTGAGTCTCGGAGATGGCGGCCTCCATCGCGTCGGTCATCTCGTCGGCGTAGAGCACGACCTCGCCGTTGACGTTGCGGGCGGCGCGGCCCATCGTCTGGACGAGCGTGGTCTCCGAGCGCAGGAAGCCCTGCTGGTCGGCGTCGAGGATGGCGACCAAGGAGACTTCGGGGATGTCGAGGCCCTCGCGGAGGAGGTTGATGCCGACGAGCACGTCGATGTCGCCGAGGCGGAGCGACCGGATGAGTTCGTGGCGTTCGAGCGTGTCGGTCTCGTCGTGCATGTAGGCCACGTCGACGCCGGCCTCTTCGAGGTACTCGGTGAGGTCCTCGGCCATCCGCTTCGTGAGCGTCGTGACGAGCACGCGCTCGTCGCGGTCGATGCGCTCGTCGATGCGGGCCATCAGGTCGTCGACCTGCCCGGTCGCCTCCGTCACCTCGACCCTCGGATCCACGAGGTGGGTCGGGCGGACGATTTGCTCGACGATTTGGTCGGAGTGCTCGCGCTCGTAGTCGCCGGGCGTCGCGGAGACGAAAAGCGCCTGTCCGACGGTCTCTTCGAACTCCTCGAAGGTGAGCGGGCGGTTGTCGTAGGCCGTCGGCAGGCGGAAGCCGTTTTCGACCAGCGAGTCCTTCCGGGACTTGTCGCCGGCGTACTGGCCCTTAATCTGCGGGAGCGTGACGTGCGACTCGTCGATGACGGTGAGGAAGTCGTCGGGGAAGTAGTCGAGGAGCGTGTAGGGGGCGTCGCCGGGTTCGCGGTCCGAGAGGTGGACCGAGTAGTTCTCGATGCCGGAGCAGTGGCCCGTCTCGCGGAGCATCTCGATGTCGAAGGTGGTGCGCTCTTCGATGCGCTGGGCGGCCACGAGGTCGCCCTGTCGCTGGAAGTGCTTCACCCGCTGTTCCATCAACTCCTCGATTTCCGAGATGGCTCCTTCGAGCTGTTCTTCGGGGATGGAGTAGTGTTCCGCCGGGTGGACGAGCACCGCCGGCTCCGACGACTTCACCTCGCCCGCAAGCGGGTCGAGCTTCAGCATCCGGTCGATTTCGTCGCCCCAGAACTCGATGCGGACGGCGTAGCGACCGTACATCGGGAACACCTCGACGGTGTCGCCGCGGACGCGGAACGTGCCCTGTCGGAAGTCCACGTCGTTGCGCTCGTAGTTGAGGTCGACGAGCGCGCGGAGCAGTTCGTCGCGGTCCATCTGTTGGCCGACCTCCAGCCGGAGCGACAGGTCGGTGTAGTTCTTCGGGTCGCCGAGGCCGTAGATGGCCGACACCGAGGCGACGACGATGACGTCGTCGCGGGTGAGAAGCGACCGGGTCGCGGAGTGGCGGAGCCGGTCTATTTCCTCGTTTATCGACATGTCCTTGTCGATGTAGGTGTCGGTCTGTTCGATGTACGCCTCGGGCTGGTAGTAGTCGTAGTAGGAGACGAAGTACTCGACGGCGTTGTCGGGAAACAGCCCCTTGAACTCCTCGTACAACTGGGCGGCGAGGGTCTTGTTGTGCGCGAGGACGAGCGTCGGCTTCTGAATCTCCTCGACGACCCACGAGACGGTGTTGGTCTTGCCGGAGCCGGTGACACCGAGCAGGGTCTGTACGTCGGCACCCTCGCGGAAGCCGCGGGCCAGCGCCTCGATGGCCTCGGGTTGGTCGCCGGCGGGGTCGAAGGGGGCGTCGACGCGGAATTCGCGGTCTGCGTCGGGTCTGTCGGCGGACAGGGGACCGGACTCGCTCATTGCCGGTCCTTGGGTCGCGGCGTACTTGAGCGAGGCGGTGCTTGTCGCCGGAGGAACGGTTTTGGGGCGGGCTGTCGAACGTTCCTGTATGACGCGAGCCGAACTCGAACGCGCGAGCAACCTGCTCAAGGAAGCCGCCGAGGCGACCGACGGCGACGTACAGGAGCGACTCTACGAACAGTCCGACCAGCTCGCGAAGCTGGCGACGCGCGAGCAGGGACCGGACCACGGGCGACTCGCCCGGCACATGACGGTCCTCCACGACCTCGCCGAGGACCTCGACGGCGACGTCGCCGAGACGGTCCGCGAGGCCCGAAGCGAGGTCCTCGAATACCGCAAGGGCGTCCCCGGCGTCTGACGACCGGCTGACAAACCCCTTCGTTTCTACTGGAACTCACCCGTTACGCCGCCAGTCGGCGCTGTCGGCACTCGGTGAGCGAAGACGGATTTCGCGCCGAGCGGGTCGCCCCGCGACCACGGATATGAAAAAGCGAGTCAGCAGACGTTCTTCGGCTTGACGCCCATGCCTTCCAGCGTCTCGACGTACTCGTCGTAGGCGGCTTCGACCACCGCGTCGGCGGCCTCGCGGGCGACGGCGTCGTCTTCGACGAGGTCGGAGACGGCGGCTCCGAGCGCGTCGAGTTGGTCGTTGAGGTCGGACTTGAGCGTGCGGAAGTCGTTTGCGGCCATCGGGTCCGCGTCGCCGACGAAGAAGCCGACCATCTGCTCGACGGTCTTCAGCGACACGAGCGCGCGGGCGAGCGCGCCGCCGAGGCGGCCGTCGGTCGTCTCGAACTCGGCGAGCACGTCGTAGACGTTCGGCTTCGACCCGTCAGGCTCCGCGCCGACGGCGTCGGCGTGCTCGCGGGCGGTGTCGGCGAGGTCCGAAAAGAGCGCGGCGGCCTCGTCGTTCGGTTCGTCGTCGGCCCACCAGTCGAACAGGTCGGCGGCGGCGGCGGCCTCGGCGGCGGCGGCCGCGCGGACCGCGTCGCCGTCCATCTCGCCGCCGGTGACGGCGTACAGCGCCTTCGAGGAGCCGAGTCGGGAAAGCGGCGTCTCGTGGTCGTCGCGGAGGGTGTCGAGGAGTTCGGTCATACGGCCCCGTATGGTCGTCTCGGGTTTGTACCCATCGGCGGCGGCGAGTCCGGCTCGAGTCTGCGACGGGCGAGGAGGTGACTGGCAAGTCGCCCGCCGAGTCGGCCGGTTCATGACATCCAACCGAGCCGAACCCGTTCGAATATTAAACATTATGTATTGTATGGCACTGTCTAGTTAGTCGCCTCCTCGACCGGTGTTCGTCCGTCGAGCGCTTGATGCGGTCTTTGAAAGTTGTAGTATTGCACAAATTGTATGAACCACTCGCGGACGCTTCCGTGACTGCCCAC
>NZ_JAMQOO010000005.1:0-343018 GCF_031624535.1 Haloferax sp. S2CR25 | reverse complement strand
TCCAGAACATGAACTCGAAGAACTGCCAGAAGTTCTCGGGTTCGACGTCCCAGACGCCGTGAGCCGCGCGGGCGGCGCGGGCTTCGCCCTCGTCGTCGCCGACGAGGTAGGTGTCGATAGCGTCGGGGCGGTACGAGAGGAATCTGAGTTCGAGGTTGAGGTCGCCGGTGAGGACGTACTCGCGGACGACGTCTTCGAGGTTGTGCTGGACGAAGTACTGCGAGGAGTCCGACAGGAAGTTGACGTAGACGACGAGGGTGGGGTTCTCCTCGTCGGTGCCCATCGTCGGGTAGAGTCTGTCGCGGAGATACGGTGCGGTCCCGACGACGCCCGGCGAGAACGCCGCGGCCGCGTTTCCAGTCCCGATAGTTCCAAGTAGCGCGAGTCCGCCGGAGGCGGTGAGAAAGTTACGGCGGGTGAATTGAGTATCCATTTATGTTCATTTCACTGAACGTTACGGATTCGAGAAAGTCACAGCCTTCACATATTCAGCTTTTTTATACTATCGCAAAAACTGACCGTATCGAACCTCGCCGCGTTACGGTATGTTACCAGTTCGCGAGGCGAATGCGCCCCCAGAAGTTCAAGCGCGCACTACTCGGAGGGATTGACTGAACGCCCTGCGCCGCCACTCACTGTGTGTTCGGCCGTGAGAGCGGGCTCTCCGGTCGCATCATTCGGTGGTGAACCTGAGTGTGTAACTGAAGTAGCGGTCATCGTACCGGAGGAACCGACGTTCGAGGTCTGGGTCGACGTCAGCGTCTTTCTCGACGTTGCCATCGAGATACACCCAGTGACCGAGCTTTTTCAGGAGCGATTCGAAGGCGGTCGAGTACGGGTGTGACTCACGGTACGGCTCGGCCGTCGCTTGCCGGAGAACCTCGCGCTCCGCCTGCGAGAGTTCCTCTCGCGTCACCCGCGCGTCGAGGACCGCCGCCTGCAGAATCGTCTCGATTTCGGCCGCAGACTCGGCGACGGGGTCGACGTCGGCCCGATAGACCGCTTCGTGAAACGTCTCTCGGGTGAGTTCGACTTCGTAGATAATGTCCCGATATTCGACGTGAGACGCGCCGCGTTCGCCGATGAGGTCGCTCGCCCCCGCTGCGTCGTCGTCCCGGTAAACGTAACCGTCGCGTTGGACCAGTCCGTTCGGAACGCCACCGGTGTTGCCTCGTGCTCGCGCGGCGAAGAACGCGACCTGTACCGCCTGTTGGTCGACCTCGGGGAGCGACGAATGTGCGACGTGGTCCGGGACGTGTTCGAGCTTGTCAGTGCGGCCGACTTCGAACAACCGGAGAACCGGATGGGTGACAGTCTCCTCACCGACGACGAGCGCATCGAGGTGGTAGTACGTCCCGTTGCGCCGCGCGTAGGTCGGGGTATCGTCTCCCCGAGCGGGGAACGGCCTACGAGACTGCGTCGTGTACTCCGTGCCGTTGAGTGTGGTGTTAAACGCGTCTTCGTCCCACGGAGGTCGCGTCTCGGCCAGGTCCACGACGTACCGCTCTCGAAGCGAGCCATCGAACGGGAACAACGAAAAGACGAGTTGCCGCGAGCCGGTCTCCGAATCCGAGAGGGCCTGTGAACAACCGCCAAGCGCCGCTGTGAGCAGTGTTCCGCCGGTCGCGAGGAGTCGTCGCCGCGTCGTGGTTGGGGAGGGCACGGCTCTCCTTCTCCCAGAACTGTCAAAGTTGTTTCTTTTCGAACGGCTGCGCGGAGCCCAGCCCCTACAAGGGCCGACCCCCCGATTCAAGCGGGGACGGTGTCGGCGCAGGACTCGACGAGGGTCAGCGCCTCGTCGAACAGTCGGTCGGTCGCCGTTTCGGTTCGCGCCTCGGCGGTGACCCGAACGAGCGGTTGCGTTCCGCTCGCCCGGATGAGGAACCACCCTTCGTCGGTCTCGACGCGAAGGCCGTCGCGGTCGTCGATGTCGACGTCGTCGTACTCCTCGCGGACAGCGCTCTCGACGCGGTCGAGGACGCCCGTTTTGTCGGTCGTCTCGACGCTCTCGCGGCGAAGCGGGTAGCTGTCGACACCGTCTACGAGGTCTGCCAGCGGGCCGCGCCGCGAGACGAACTCCACGAGCTTACACGCCGCGAGCGGGCCGTCTGGACACGGCGTCTCGTCGGCCCAAATCCACGCGCCGGAGGGCTCGCCGCCGAAGACGACGCCGGGTTCGGCGCACTTCTCGGCGACGAACACGTCTCCAACGCGCGTTCGGACCGCGTCCGCGCCGACGGTCGCAACCGCGTCGTCGACGGCGAGGCTCGTGTTCACCGGAACCGCGATTCGGTCGCCCTCGGACGCGGCCTCGCGCCCGAACAGGGCGAGAAGCGTGTCGCCGTCGACGAAGTTCCCGTCGCCGTCGACGGCCATCATCCGGTCCGCGTCCCCGTCGTGGGCGATACCGAGGCTCGCGTCGGTCGCGGCGACGTGGGCTTGGAGCCCCCGAAGCGTCTCGTCGGTCGGTTCGCTCGGACGGGCGGGGAACCGGCCGTCGCGCTGGCCGTTGAGCGTCGACACCGTACACCCGAGGTCGGAGAGCGCGTCCGCCGTGAGCCGTCCCGTCCCGTTTCCGATGTCGACGACGACGGAGCAGGTGTCGTCGAGGTCGACGCTCGATGTGAGCGCGTCGCGGTGGCGGTCCTCCACGCACCGGCGTCGTTCGGACCCCACGCCGTCCCACGCGGCGAACTGGTAGTCCTCGTTTTCGATGCGTCGCTCGATGGCGGCGCGCCGGTCCGCATCGAACGCCCGGCCGGACGCGGCCCAGAGCTTCACGCCGTTGTCGGTCGGCGGGTTGTGCGACGCGGTGATGACGGCGCCGGCGTCGGCGTCGAACCACTCGACGGCGCGCGCGATAGACGGCGTCGGTTGGGTTCCGAGCCGGATTACGTCGGCTCCGCACTCCATGAGTCCGGCGACGAATGCGTGTTCGAGCATCGTCCCGCTTTCGCGCGCGTCGCGGCCGACGACGACGCGCCCGGAGACCTCGCTACCGAGGGCACGGCCGATACTGAGCGTCAGTTCCGCCGTAACGCCTTCGCCGACGGGGCCTCGAACGCCGCTCGTTCCAAACATACTCCGCAAGTAGGCTGCGGGGTTCCTTACTATGGGATGAGTAAGAAACCGCTCGACGGCGAGTTGGCTCCCGGCTGGCCGCGGCCGAGGAGGGCCGTCATCGCGCGGCGTCCGGCGGTCGGCAGTCGCGGCGTGCTGGCGCAGTCGCCCGAATCCGCGAGATACCGCGCTTCGGGAGACCGAACCGGCTTCGGCTTATGATGTGTTTATTCGGACGGTCGACGTCCGTTGTGGTGGGTGTAATCCGAGAAACGACCGTTTCATCCGTTCTAGGGTCTCTTTAGGGTCACAACTATCTCCGAAGTTCATATAGGGTGCGCTCGTGGCATCTCCTATGTGCGTACACGAATTAACCGCGATTCAACGCGATTTACTGTTCGTTGTGCGAGGAATGAGCGACTCGTCTGGGCAGACGATAAAGACCGAACTCGAAGAGACACAGGGGCGTGACCTGCTCACGGGTCGCGTGTACACGAACCTGAACGAGCTCGTCGACAAAGACCTCGTCAACAAGGGGAGCAAGAACGGACGGACCAACGAGTACTCGCTGACTGACAAGGGCCGCGACGCGGTCGAAAAACGCCGCCGCTGGGAGCAACGGTTTCTCAAGCAGACCGCGTGAGCGGTGATTTAGTGGTCCGATAGGTTCGCAGCCTCCGAACTGCTCACCAGAGATATCGAGGACGCTCGACCCTTATTCTGTATATAATAAACATCTGATGATTAGTAGTGGCTGGTGATGACAGAACGACAGTCGAGCCGCAGACGGTTCCTTCAGTTGACCGGTGCAGCGACGATTGCCGGACTCGCGGGCTGTTCGAGCGGGTCTTCGGACGAGACGACGACCACAACCCGGACGACCACCTCCGCCTCCACGCAGACGACGCAGACGACCACGGCCGCGCCGGAAAACCAGATGCGTGGGCCACGCGAGGGCGACGACTTGCCGACCGACTCCAAGCCCTCGGACGGTTACCCGCCGGAGTTCGACACCGTGCCGGAAGAGCGGTCTATCGACACGAGCGCTTACGACACGCTCACCCGAGAGGTTCAAGGCGTGACCGTCGAGGTCCCGCTCGTTCCCATCGAAGACGCGTACTACTGGTACGCGCGCGGGGAGGCGCGGTTCGTCGACGCCCGCAGCGAGACCGGATACGAGGTCTCTCACATCTTCGGGTCCGTTCTCAGCCCTGCACCGGACGGGCGTGCGCTCGACCCCACGAGCGACTGGAACGAGGCGGACCGCGTGGTGACCTACTGCCACTGTCCGCACCACCTGTCGTCGCTCCGAGCGGCGATGCTGCTCTCGACCGGCTTCGAGAACGTGTACGCCATCGACGAAGGCTTCCAGTCGTGGCTCGACCGCAACTACCCGCTTGCGGGGTCCGATACGAACCGGGACTACACGGTTCGGACCATCGAAGGCGAGACCAACCGACTCGACGCCGGCGAGACGGCATGGGCGTTCCATCCGCAGACCGATCAGGTCGAAGCGACCGAAATCGAATCCGACGGCACGTACACGCTCGAACTGAAGTTCGTGCAGGTCGACGCGCAGAGCACGATTCAGGTCGAGACGCCGAGCTATGCAATTCAGGCCCCGCTGAGTGAACTGACGAGCGGAACCGTCACGGCCGGTACGGGCACACCGGCCGAACAGACGAGGTCGGCTTCGAGTTCCACGAACGAGACGACGAACAGCACCGGAACGAACGAGACCATGACGAACGGTACCGAGACGAACGAGACCATGACGAACGGTACCGAGACGAACGAGACCATGACGAACGGTACCGAGACGAACGAGACCATGACCGACAGTTCGTACTCGCTGAACTGGCGCATCTGACCGGGGACCGACCGGCGGAAAGAGCGGAACTCGCCCCGTGGTGATTCTGTGCGTCTCGGTTTCGGCTTGTAGGCGACAGATATTGATTAGTTGACTTTATCTAGTGCATCGTTGTCGCATCTGGACAACGAGGTTTAGTAAAACATCGGCCAGCCATCGGTTTCTAATGATGAATCATATTTCGCTATATCAAATATCGCGGCTGAAGGCCCGCAGTTTCGGAGGATGGTTTTGATGCGTGACTTAGCTGCAGCATCGGTGAGGAAGAATCAACTTCTCAGTAGCGCCTGCCAATCTCCGTCCATCTCCCAAGTTCACCCAATCGAAACCGCGGCGTCTAGTGATGCGCCAGCACCGGAGAAGGAACACCGTCATTTGTTAGGGAGAACAGCTCGTTGAACTCCTCTGCCGCTGATCGTTTGCTGAGGCCGTGCTGAATACAGCGCGCAGTCGGTCAGTTGAACCTGTTGGTATCTATGTGCCACCGAATCGAAGTGCTCGAACCACCGCTGTGTGGTCCGGGTCCCGAGGGTGCTGATATCGTCACCATCCACAACAATACGTTCGAACAGAGCAGTTTCGTGTACGGGTCACCGGGCGCTGTGAACAACGACGATGCGACGCTCAACGCCACGAACGACTCCTCGAACTCAGGAGAGGGATGCCGTCACTGGGAGTCGTGAACCCGAGACACCCGTTCGCGACTCCAATCGAGTATCGTGAACAGCACGTCCAGATAACGCGATTCGAGAGACTATATGGCCGTTTAGGCGTCTGAGATGGGCGTCGTGTGAGTCGGTTGTGTCTCGAAGAACCGCCCCGTCGGGAGCGACGAGATGTCGATAAATTCGTAGTCAGTCGTGTAGGTAAGATATAGCCCCGTCTTCGCGACACTCGAAACGGCCGTCCCTGCGGTCCACGTGAGGAACATCGAGCCGAACACCACGAGCGCACCCAGAAGGGGAACGAGGTCGGACGCGGGGACTGCCCCAACTACTGGTCCAACGATTTGCTGGAACTCCGCCGCGCCGAGGTAGACGACAATCCCGACGCCGAGTTGCCCGATAATGAGAGGGACGAGTCCGAGGATGGCGAAGAAAGTCTTGACACCGAGTGCGACGACGAGTGTCTCGCCGAGATTCGACCGAACGGTCCGGAGACTGTGGCGATACATCTCGAAGACACCTGCATCATCGAGCACGGCCGACGGGATGGCGAAGAACGAAAGCGTCGTAAACGAGGCAGACAGCACCGTCGCGGTGAGCGTCGCCGTGACCGACCCGCGGTCACGCTCAAGGATGGTGAGCAGCCCACCGATGACGCCGACGACGGCCGCGTGAAAGCAGACCGATTGCCACGCGCGGCCGACGCGTGACAGGGAAGTACCGAACGACGCCTCGCCAGTCTGAAGCAGGGGAGCCACGTACGCCACGAGCCACGCGTTGACGACGACCGAACAAACGAGAAGGAGGTCGAGACCACCCACGACGAGCAACGCGAACTGCAGCCCAGCCGGAAGGCCCGGCAGCACACGACCGAGCCACCGACTCTCGTAGCCGACGTAGATTCCCCCGAAGATGACCGACCCGATTGCGACGATGAAAAGCGGGAATAACAGCAAACGCCGGTGGTCGGCGAACACGCCGACGCCCTTGAGTCCGAGTATCTTCCCTCGGGTGAACGCGTTCCTCGTACGCATCTGTACTCGTCACTCACCCATCACCGACATAATTGTTCGGTTAAGTGAACAGTCAACTGAAACAGGGAACCAAGACTGCCGTACCGTTCTGCCGACTCATCCACGGCGAATCTCATCGGAAGCAACCTTGAGTTTCCGACGAACCCAATCAGCGAGGCATCGCGTCGACAACGCCGACCACGACCACGGAGATGAGTCCGACCAATTGCGATTTGATCAGTGACGCTCCGCTGACGAGCGCCGCACGGCACAAGGCGGTCGGTTTTAGCCTTTCTGCGAGACGCGACCGCAACCCGGTTCGTACCGACCGCGGGAGCCGAGTTTTCTGGTCCGAGTCACCGTACCGCCACCGCGGGTACCGCCGGGAGACGAGGCGCTCGGGAACGGGATTACTTAAACACCCATTCCAGATAGCATAACCGGGAAGCCAGTAAGGTGACTACTAACAGGTGATGTCAGAAGAATTCGGTTCGGAACTGGACGGGCAGGTCGCAATCGTCACCGGCGCCTCGTCGGGTATCGGCAGCGCGACCGCCAAATCCCTCGCCTCGCGCGGTGCCAGCGTCGTCGTCGCCGCCCGCCGCGAAGGCGAACTCGAAGAGCTCGCCGCAACCATCGAAGACGACGGCGGAGACGCTCTCGTCGTCCCGACAGACGTCACGGTCGACGACGACATCGACAACCTCGTCGAGGCGACCCTCGACGAGTACGGTCGCATCGACATCCTCGTCAACAACGCCGGTCTGATGCCGCTGGCGCACATCGGCGAGGCGGACCGCGAGACGCTCCAGACGACCATCGACGTGAACCTGACCGGCCTCATCACGCTCACGCACGCGGTCGTCCCGACGATGATGGAACAGGAAAGCGGCCACATCGTCAACCTCTCGTCGGTCGTCGGCCGGTTCCTGCAGGCGAACAGTTCGCACTACAACGCCGCGAAGGCGGGCGTCAAGATGTTCAGCGACTCGCTCCGACTCGACGTCGCCGAGGCCGGAATCCACGTCTCGTCGATTGAACCCGGCGCGGTCGACACGGAACTGCTCGACCACATCCCGGACGACGAGGTCCAAAAGAACGTCAAAGACTACGTCGGCACGATGGACGCGCTCGCGCCCGAGGACATCGCGCGGACGATCACGTTCGTCGTCACCCAGCCCGCGCGCGTCGATATCAACGAAGTTCTCATCCGCCCCCTCGACCAGGTCCAGCCCTAATCGGCTTCGAACAGTTCCCCCCCGGGGCCGCGTTTCGACGGCGCGGCGACACTGCGGGGGTGCTCGACACGCCCGGACGTCCCTTGATTGGCCGTAAATAGAGCCTTCGTTCGGTTCGAACGCGGTGTTCGGCCGGCCGCGTTAATGGCCCGCAGAGCGCCCACCACGCCGCGTGTTCGACGAACGGAGTGATACTTTCGGAACCGAGACTGGACGTCGACTACCAAAAACCAGTAATAACGTCGGTATCGGTCTGAACACATGTGAGAGATGACACAGATACATCTGTAATTCAGTGTGTTTCGAGTCCCAAGCCGGACGGTAGTCGGGCGTGCTCGAATCGACCCCCGTTGTCACGTTTCACCGTCCGTGCCCCGGGAGGTAAGCCCCCGAGGATGAATCGCGCTAGTAATGGGCGCATTACGAGTGAAACTACATCGGAATGGAGGCGACGACGTCACGGTGGTCGAAGCCGAAAAAAGTTGTTAAACTGTTAACTCAGTATTTTATAGTTAGTGCAATAATCTCTGGAGGAGTTATCTCCAACCGGATATACAACCGATACGAAAATTCCAGACAGGAGCGTTCTACCGCTGGATTTTTGAACTGTCGTCTGTCGGAAATTGTGTCGCTCGTCGATGACAGCGAGAGGCTCTCCGTCGCGGTCGAGAGCGTTCCACCCAGATGGTATCCGCTGATATTCAACCGATAGACGGCTTATTTCCTAAAATATCGCGGAGTATGAACACCAGTTCGCGTGTGTGAAGGAGTCAGTCGACGTTTCACAGAAATCATTCAAAACACAATATTATGTAAGATATATCAGAAAAAAATAGTATTAGAACCGCACAAAATGCCGGACGAACTACGGTCGCGGAAGTGGCACCCCGAGAGTACCGCGGGGATTATACCAGCGCGCGCAATCCGATGACGAGTGAGCGATTCCAACGAGACCGAACCCGAGATAGCGTGGACCGCGGACGTGAACGGACTGCGGGGTCTCCCGATGCGAATCGCGTTCAACGGCGTCGACTTCGGCCGCGTGTTGTGGTGGGGCGTGTTCGCCGTTGCTCCCCTCGCGTTACTGATTTTCGGGGCGCTGGCCGGTGACAGCGGCCCGTTCGTGTACAGTATGTACTGCGCGGTGATACTGACGGCAGTCCTCCAGAGTTCGGAGCGGTTCGTCCGCATGAGCGTCACGGTCGACGGGGACGCCGGCGGGCTCGAAAGCACCTACCACATGGGCGACCCCTCGCTGTTTCGGAGCGACGAGGACGTGACCACGTCGCTCGCGGACGTCGAAGCCGCTCGGTTCGTGACCCTCAGGGACCGGACCGCAGTCCGACTGTCCTACGGGAAATCGGTCGTCAACAAGCCCTCGATGTTTCTCGTTCCGGACGGGGTCGAATCCCGGTTCCGCGAAACGCTCCGACGACACGACGTGTCGATTCGTGCGGATTCGACGCCGAAATCGGCCGATTGGGTGTGGGTTCGGTTCGCCGTGACCGCGCTCTTTTTCGGTGCGATTCCGCTCGGCACGGTCGTCGTCTGGCCCGCCGGTTCGGTTCCCTTCCTGCTGGCCGTGTTCGGGCACGCCGCCTTCGTGCTTCGGCAGGGGTGGTGACGGCGTGGGCCGCTCAGGAGGGCGGTCTCAGGGCAGAAGCGACAGCAAATCGAGGAGTACCTGTTTCACCCGCTCGTTGGAGACCGCGTAGCCGACCGCGAACATGAGACTGACCACGCCCCCGACGGCCACCGACGCGGGGACGCCAGCGTCGGCCGGGCCGAATACGGAGACCACTCCCGTCGCGACGATGCCGCTCAGTACGACGAACAGCCAGCTTTGCCGCGGCGTCCATCGACTCGTCTCCATTCAGCTATCCTGTCGGCTGTCGGAACAAAACGTTTGCCACCGGGTGGTCGAGCCGGAACCAGACTGTCGACGCCGGTGGCCGTCCGCCACTCGCGACCGTCACTCGTCGGTGGTTCCGAGACCCGTCGCCGGTGACACCGACGTCACCTGCTTTCGGTCACGTCGCCGAGAAGGTATATAGAGTCGACGCGTAGGTGCGCACGTAATGAAAGTCGGCTCCGAGACGAAGCTCTACAAGGCGGAGCGAACCGACGTCTCCCAGAATCAGGGGAAGTTCCGGACCTACTTCAACTTCCCCGGACGCGCCCTCCCGGACCACGCGGACCACGGCTACGGCCCGCTCGCGACCATCGTCGAGTCGTTCATGGACCCCGACACGCACATCGCGATGCACCCCCACCGCGACGAGGAAATCATCTCGTGGGTGCCCGCGGGCGTGATGCGCCACGGCGACCAAGACGGCAACGACCTCGTCACCGACGCCGACCACCTGATGGTGATGAACGCGGGCGAGACGTTCTGGCACGAGGAGTTCACCCGCGCGGACGACCCGCCGCTGCGGATGCTCCAGATGTTCGTCCGGCCCCACAGTCTCGGGCTGGAGCCAAACGTCCAACACGAACCCATCGACGCCCCCGTCGAGGGCGAGTGGCGGCACCTGTTCGGCCCCGAGGGCTCCGACGCGCCGCTTTTCGTCCGCAACGAGGTCGACCTCTTCGACCTCCGTCTCGACGCCGGGTCGAGCGCCGACCTCCCCGAAATCGAGGGCCGGGACGCGTACTTCTACGTGTTCGACGGCGCGGTCGAGGCCGCGGGCACGCGCTTCGGGAAGACCGAAAGCGGCCTGCTCGTCGACGACGCCGGCGTGACGCTCACCGCCGACGAGGACGCCACCGTCGTTGCCTTCCTCGTCGACCCCGACGCGCCCGTCACCCGACAGGGGACCATCGGTCGCTGACCGCGGTCCCGACGCGCCGAACCGTCCCCGTCGCGCCATCGCCATCGCTCCCGCCGTCCCTCAGAACACTCCACCCAACTCGATGCTCACAGACACCGCCGGAATCCACCACGTCACGGGAATCGTCCGCGACGCGCAGGCGAACGTCGACTTCTACGCGACGACGCTCGGCCTGCGCCTCGTCAAGCAGACGGTGAACTTCAACGAGAAGTTCACGCGCCACCTGTTTTACGGCGACGAGACCGGGTCGCCCGGAACGGCCCTGACGTTCTTCCCGTACCCCGCCGAGGAGCCGGGACGCCCCGGGACGCCGCAGATTCGGACCGCGTCGCTGGTGATTCCCCCCGAGGCCGTCGACTACTGGGCCGACCGCCTCGCCGACCGCGGCATCGAAGTCGACGGCCCGTTCGAGCGGTTCGGCGAGACGGTCATCCGGTTTTCCGACCCCGACGGGACCGACCTCGAACTCGTCACCGGCGAATCGTCGGTCGAACCGTGGACCGACGGCCCGGTCCCCGCGGAGCGCGCGATTCGCGGCATCCACGGCGTCACGCTCCACTCGACGAATCCCTTCGTGACCGCCAGCGTCCTCGACACGCTCGGGTTCGACCTCGTCGCACAGGAGGGCGACCGCGTCCGCTACCGAGCGCCGGGCGACCGGGCGACCACCGTCGACCTCCTCGACCGGGACGGCGAGTTCGGCCGCGAGGGCGCGGGGAGCATCCATCACGTCGCGGTCCGCGTCGAGGACGAAGCCCAACTGTACGAGTGGCACGACCTGTTCCGCGAGCGCGGCTACGACGTGTCGCGGGTGAAAGACAGACACGTCTTTCACTCGCTGTACGTCCGCGAACCGGGCGGCATCCTGTTCGAGCTCGCGACCGACGGCCCCGGGCTCACGTTCGATGTCGACCCGGAAACGCTCGGTCAGTCGCTGTACCTCCCGCCGTGGCTGGAGGAGGACCGCGAGATGATACGGAGCCAACTGCGTCCGCTGGACCTGCCGACTGGCGTTGGAGGCGACGACGGGGACGACGGTGAGGACGAGGGCACCGCGGGCGTTGGACCCAGTAGCGACGGCGGGTCGAACTGATGTCACCCCGACCGACCGCGCCTCGGTCCGCGACCGACCCCCACGAAGGACAGGAGATTGCGACGGCCGGTGCGCCGCCGCAGGTCGCCGACGCGGCCGTCGTCGTGCTCCACGGCCGCGGGTCGAAAGCGCGGCACGCCCTCACGCTCGTCGACGAGTTCCTCCATCGGGGCGTGATGTATCTCGCGCCGCAGGCCGCCGGAAGTTCGTGGTATCCGGCCCCGGCCGCTGGTCCCATCGAGCGAAACGAACCGTGGCTCTCCTCGGCGCTCGGCCGGGTGTCGGCCGCGCTCGACATCGCCGCCGACGCCGGAGTTCCGCCCGAGCGAGTCGTCTTCTTCGGGTTCTCGCAGGGCGCGTGTCTCGCCGCCGAGTTCGCGGTTCGGAACCCCCGCCGGTACGGCGGCCTCGTCGCGCTCTCGGGGAGCCTTCTCGGACCCGACCTCGGGAGTCGAACCGGCGACGGCGGCCTCGGCGGCACGCCCGTCTTCTTCGGAAGCGGCCGCGACGACCCCCGCGTCGACGCCGACCGAGTCGAGGCGTCGGCCCGAATCTTCGCGGGGCGCGGAGCCGACGCGACGAGTCGGCTGTACGAGGGACTGGGCCACGCCATCAACGACGACGAAGTCCGGGTTACCAACTCGTTCATCGAGCGACTCGACTGACTGGACAGACGGGTCTCGGGGGGTCGGCGAAGAAAAAACGAGCGTGCGTGGCCGCGGTCGAGACGCGACCGAGTGCGTGGATTAGACCTCGTCGACGAGGGTGCCGAAGGTGGACTCGGCGTCGGCGGGCACGTCGAAGTCGTGGTAGTGTTCGCCCTTCTCGTTCGAGAGGATGTTGAGGGCGGCGGCCGCGCCGTCGCCGGCGGAGATGACGGCCTGCCACTCCTCGGCGCGGACCATCGCGCCCGTGGCGTAGGCGCCCTCGACGCTCGTCTCCATCGTCACGTCCACGTCGACGATTCCGTCGTCGAACGCGCAGCCGAGCGCCTCGGCGAGGTCGCGGTTCGCGCCCGTGGCGAGCACGACGTAGTCAGCCTCGTACTCGCCGTCGTCGGTCGCGACCACGAACCCGTCGTCGCTCTCGCTCACGTCGGTGACTTCCTCGCCCTGATGGCGTTCCGCGGCGAAGTGGTCGACCTGCGTGCGGAGCGTCTCCATGAAGTCCGAACCGTCGACGGAGCCGATTCCGGGGTAGTTGAACAGATGCGCCTTGTGCATCCACGTCTCGTCGGTGTCGAAGACCGTCGTGGAGAGCCCGTTCTTGGCGGTGAAGAGAGCGGTTGTCAGACCAGCGGGACCGCCGCCGATGACGATTACGTCTGCCATGCCCAATGCACTAGCGCACTCGATAAAGAACCTCGGTAAAGCGGATATTTTGTGTTCCTCTCGGTTACGTTCTACCCCGGGCGTGCGTCTCGGCGCAGTCCTCGGCGTCCTCCTCGTGAACACGGACCGGCGAGGCGATTCGCCGCGTCGGCCGAGCCCGGAACCGACCGACGTGACGCTTCGATGTCTACTCCTCCAGTTGCGACTCGGCGAACGAGACGGCGAACTGGTCGCGCATCTCGCGGCGAAGCATCTCGCTCATCACCTCGTAGACGACCGGCTGCGGGTATTCCTCCAGTAGCGCGGCGAGTTCGGCGGCACAGTCGGACTTCAGCGCGGCGAATTCGGCGGTCCACGGTGGGTTGCTCATTACCCGCACATCCCCTCCCGCGTAGTTATGAATTTTGATTGAAACAAAGTGGGTTCCGAGCGCGCCCGGTCGCGCCGCTTGCCGGGAGATACGCCGGACGTTCGGCAGAAGGGTGCCGGTCAGGCGGGGTGAACCCACCCCGCCGGATGCCCTCGGTGAGGCACCCTTTCACGGTAACCTGTGGTGGTCGCGCGGGAAGCGCGCCGGGTCGGCGATGCGGCGTTACTCGAAGAGTTCGACGGCCTGCTCGTAGCGAGCGGCGGGTTCGTCCCAGTCGACGACTTCGAAGAACGCGCTCACGAAGTCACCGCGGGCCGGGCCGTAGTCGTGGTAGTACGAGTGCTCCCAGACGTCCAGCGCGAGAATCGGGTGACTACCCCAGAGCGCGCCCTGGTCGTGCTTGTCGACGACGACGTTCCGAAGCTGGTTCGAGAACGAGTCGTACACCAGGAGCGCCCAGCCGCCGGCCGCGCCGGCCGCCGCTTCGAATTCGCCCTTCCACGCCTCGTAGGAGCCGAAGTCCTCCGCGATGCGCTCTGCGAGCGCGCCCGAGGGCTCGTCGCCGCCTTCCGGCGACATGTTCTGCCAGAACAGGTCGTGCAGAATGTGACCGGAGCCGTTGTGCGTGACGTTGCGGAGCGCGCCGGCGGACGAGCCGAACTCGCCCGCGTCGCGGTTGTCGGCGAGAGTTTCTTCGGCCGCGTTCCAGCCGTTGACGTAGCCCTGGTGGTGGGTGTCGTGATGCCACGTCAGCACCTGCTCGGAGATGTGGGGCTCAAGCGCGTCGTACTCGTACGGGAGGGGGTCGAGTTCGTAGTCTGACATTGGTGTTCGCAGTTAGACCGAGGGACCGAACACATATGTACGTTCGCTGAACGCGATTTACGTAGTGGATGTGATATGTGTGATTTCAAATGGTCTCGGGCGCTCGCTTACCCCTCGTCATCAACTCTGGCGTCGTCGAGTTCGGCCTGCACTTCCCCCCACGACACCGGCGGTTCGAACGCCGCCAGCGTCGCCTCGAACGACTCGATTCGCGCCCCGTACTCGTCGGTCCACGGCGACCGGGCGAGGTCGTCGAGTCGCCCGCGGAGGCGCTGTACGCGGGCGTCGAGGTCGGCGAGGTCGGCGGCGGCCTCGTCGAGACCGTCGGTCTCCGCGTCCGACTCGGGAGCCAGTTTCCGGAGGTCGGCGAGTTCGGCCCGCACGTCCTCGACCAACAGGTCGGAGACGCGGGCGCGGAGCGCGGCGTTGCACCACTCGGTCGCGCGGTCGTCGTTAGCGTCCTCGGCGGCGTCGGCGCTGTCTTCGGAACTCTCCGCGTCGGCGACGGCCTCGACCCGGTCTTCGAGTCCGTCGAGCGACTGTTCGAGCGCCGCCACGTCGCCGTTGACCCCGCGCACGCGAACGTCGCGGTTCGAGAGCCACCGCTCGAACTCCTCGATGTCGAGTTGTACGTTGTCCGCGTGCGCGGTGAGCGCCTGCGACTCGGACGCGACCTCCCGGAGTCCGAGCACGACGTCGTAGACGGACCGGGGGTCGTCGCGCCAGTCGGAGAGCCCCCGTAGCTCCTCGCCGAGCGACTCGACCCGGTCGTTCGCGTTCGCGACCGTCGCCTCGAACACGTCGAGACGGGACCGCACGGCACCGATGGCCGCGTCGTCGCCGGCGGCCTCGCGGGCGTCGTCGAGGTCGATAGACGCGAGTTCGACGCGGGTCTCCGCGGTCGAGAGAATCATCGACGCGTCCGTGACCGCCGAATCGACGCCGTCGGCCGTCACCACGCCGTCTTCGGTCACGTGACTGAGTACCGCCCGAACGGTGTCGGGGTCTCGGGACTCGTCCGCGTCCACGACGCGCTCGACCGCCGCGGATTTCGACAGACCGACGATACGTTCGGATCCTATGTTTCGGTCCTGCTGGGCCATCGTGCGTACGTATCTCGGCACCCGTTATATTTTCTGTCGTCTCGATTACGTTCGCGTATATAGTTCTCCGTACTGATGTGTGCGCTAATATCGAACTATTTCGTCTCTTAGTGTTACGTGGGACTCTGATAGAACTAAAGTGGTATTATAAACGCATTTTATTTAAAACCGGGTCTGACCACGTGATGGCGCAAGATTCCAAGAAGTTGGCAGGCAGCGTATCACGTCGGCAGTTCCTCGTCGCATCGAGCGCGGCGGGCGTCGCGGGGCTCGCCGGTTGTTCGGGGCAGTCCAGCCCCGAGACCGACGCGCCGGCGACCGAAGCAGAGGAGACCGACGCTCCGGAGACCACGACCTCGACCCCCGAGGAGACGAGCGAATCGAGCGCGCCGCAGATGCTCACCGCCGAGGGTTCCTCGACGGTGTACCCCATCGCGAACAAGGGGAGCTCCTACTGGAACTCCAACGCGCCGCCGAGCGACGGCGAGTACTGGGGTTCGAGCGACGAATCTACCGTCCCCGGCTGGGACGAACTCGGCGCACCGGACATGCGTCTGGCAGACTACTTCGCATCCCTCTACGGCTTCGAGCCGACCGAGACGCAGGCGAACCCCGCGTTCGCAACGTCCATCGGCCTGAGCCACTCCGGGACGGGCTGTAAGTCCGTCCGCGACGGCCTCGTCGACATCGGTAACTCGTCGGGCCCCATCACGGCCGAACTCGGCATCAGCGAAGAAGAGCGCGACGCGAACTACGTGGACCACGTCCTCGGCCGCGACGGCCAGCCCGTCGTCGTCTCGAAGGACGTTCACGACGCGGGTGTCACGGAGCTCACCGGCGAGGAAGTCCGCCAGATCTACCAGAACGAGATTACCAACTGGAGCGAAGTCGGCGGTCACGACCAGGAAATCTACGTGGTCGGCCGCGCGGAGGGCTCCGGGACGGACACCTCGTTCCGCCTCAACATGCTCGGGAGCGCCGACGCCTCGATGGAGGGCGTCGACACCCGGAAGGGCCAGAACCAGCAGGTCGCGACCGTCGTCCAGCAGAACGACGGTGCCATCGCGTACATGGCACTCGCGTTCACCGGCCCGGAGGTCATCCCTGTCGGAATCGACTTCGAGGGCACGCTCTACGCGCCGGACAAGAGCGCGGAGCACACCATCTTCGACAGCGACTACCCGCTGAACCGGGACCTCCACCAGTACACGACCATCACGGAGGACACCCCGAGCGGGACGGACATGCGCGAAGCCGCGTTCATGAACATGTTCCTGACCACGTTCGGTCAGAAGCTGTTCGTCGAGGACAACAACTACATCCCGCTGCCTGACAAGGACCTCCAGTCCGAGAAGGACAAGCTTCCGAGCCAAGCGTAACGCGGCTCGGACGCGGTCGCGGTTCCTGAACCTCGTTCTTTCCATTCATCGACGCTCCAATCATGAACGTACTTCCAGACTCCGACGGTGCCGGCCTCCGAGCGGCGGCTCGGCGAGGGCTCCGGCGCGGTCGCGACTTCGTCGACGAGACGCCGCCGGGCGCACTCGTCACGGTCGCGGTCGCGGCGGTGTCGCTCCTCGCGGCGTTCGCGGGCTTTCTGGCCGTCTCGTCGCTGACGGCCGTCCCGTTCGCGGTGTTCCTCGTCGCGACGGGCTACGGCTGGCTCAGACACCAAGAATTGACAGCGCGCGTGCTCACGCTGACGACGACGGTCTCGACCATCCTCGTCCTCGGGCTCATCCTCGTCTTCATCTTCGCGGAGGCGTGGCCGACCGTGCAGTACGCGACCGTGAACGTCTTCGGCGTGCCGATTCCGGGCCTGCGGCTCTTCATCGAGACGCGCTGGAGCCCGGTGACGCCGCCGATTCGGTACTCGCTCGTCCCGATGATTCACGGGACGGTGCTCGTCACCATCATCGCGACGGCGGTCGCCGCCCCGCTGGGCGTGGCCGCGGCGCTCTTCCTCAGCGAAATCGCGCCGCGGACCGTCCGCGAGGTCGTCAAGCCGGGCGTCGAGATTCTGGCGGGCATCCCCTCCATCGTCTACGGCTTCATCGGCTTCACCATCCTCAGCCCGTGGGCGGCCGACCAGTTCGACATCCTCGGGCAGGGCACGTACCTGTTCGTCGGTATCGTCGTCGGCCTGATGGCGCTCCCGACGGTCGTCTCGGTCGCCGAAGACGCGCTCAACAGCGTCCCCGAATCGATGAAAAGCGGGTCGCTCGCGCTCGGCACGACCGACTGGCAGACGATGACCTCCATCACCCTGCCGGCGGCCTTTTCGGGCGTCTCGGCCGCGGTCCTCCTCGGCGTGGGGCGCGCCATCGGCGAGACGATGGCCGCGACCGTGATGCTCCGCGGCAGTCCGAAGCTCACGAAGCCGCTGTACAACGTCTTCTACGGTAACGACACGCTCACGTCGCTCATCGCGGCGAACTACGGCGACGCCGACGGCCTCCAGCTCTCGGCGCTGTTCGTCGCGGGCGTCATCCTGTTCGTCACGGTGCTGTTCCTCAGCATCGGGTCGCAGTACATCGAGGCGCGCATGCGCCGGAAGCTCGGAGGTGCCGACTGATGGCGGGCGCGACCGACACCGCGCTCGTCAGCGAGGACACCTCCGAGACAGAAGCGGTCGCCGCCGGCGCGGTGGGACTGGCGGCGGTGCTGTTCGCCCTCTCGCTCGCGTCGGTGTTCGAACTCGTGACCATCACCGACCCCGTCGCGGGCGTGCCGATGGTCGCGCTCCTCGGCGGGCTGTTGGTCCTCCTCGGGCTCGCCGTCGTCGGCTTCGGCGTCGGCTCCCGACTCGGCTACGTCGCCACCAACCCCAGACCGACCGCCGGACTGGTCGCCTCGGGCGCGTTCGCGCTCATCTGGTTCGTCGTCGGCGGCCTCGTCGCCTCGCAGACGCTCGGGCTCGGGACGGCCGGGTGGGTCGCCGCGTCGCTCCTCAGCGGCGGGGTCGCGTTCGCGGTGAGCGCGCTCCCCCGCGAGGACATCGGCTCGACGCTCCCCGCCGGCGCGCTCGCCGCGTTCGCCGGCGTCGTCTTCCTCACCGGCGTCATCGGCCCGTCGTGGGCGTGGGACCTCGGGTGGGAACAGCAGGCGTCGTTCAACGCCGAGTTCACGATTCCGGTCGTGACGGCGTTCTGTTCCCTGCTCGTCGGCTGGGCCGCCGCGAAGGCCTACGGCGGGTTCGGCGCGCGCGGCCGCCACGTCGGCGCGTACGTCCTCGTCTACCTGAACGCCATCTCCATCATCGCGCTGTTGTTCCTCCTCGTCGCGTTCACGGTCCTGAAGGGCCTGCCGGGGCTGTTCAAGGGCCTCGCGCTCGGCGCGGGTGCGGGCCCCGAAGTGACGCTCGTCGGCGTGACGTTCTCGCTGCCCGTCTCGTGGCCGTTCGTCATGAACGGCGTCGCGCTCCTCAACGACGTGAACGGCGTCCTCCCGGCCATCGCGGGGACGGTTTGGCTCGTCGTCGGCGCGGTGCTGTTCGCCGTCCCGCTGGGCGTCGGCGCGGCCGTCTTCATCACCGAGTACGCCGACCGCGGGCGCTTCACGCAGGTCGTCGAAGTCGCCACCAACGGGCTGTGGAGTACGCCCAGCATCGTCTTCGGGCTGTTCGGGCTGGCGTTTCTCGTCCCCCGGCTCGGCAACCAGAAGTCGCTTCTCGCGGGGATGCTCACGCTCGGCTTCATGCTCCTCCCGCTCGTCGTCATCACGAGTCGGGAGTCGATGCTGGCGGTCCCCGACGAGTACCGCGACGCGAGCGCGGCCCTCGGCGTCACGAAGTGGCAGACGGTTCGGAGCATCGTCCTCCCGGCGGCGCTTCCGGGCATCGTCACGGGCATCATCCTCGGCGTCGGCCGCATCGCGGGCGAGACCGCCCCGATTCTCCTGACCATGTCGGGGAGCGTCGCTCCGCCGGGGAGCCAGACGGTCGACGTAGTCGGCGGCTTCCAGTTCTCGCTTTCGCCGCCGTTCGTGACCAACCCCGAACTGATGCGGGCGACCTCGGCGCTCCCGTATCAGCTCTACTCGCTTATCACCGCGGGCGTCGGGGAGTCGTCGAACATCAGCGCCATCGACGAGTTCCGGTGGGCGACGGCGCTCATCCTGCTCGTGGTCGTCTTGGGCTTCTACGCGGTCGGCATCGCGACGCGGTACTACTTCCGGAGTAAACTTCAGCACGACTAACCATGAGCGAAACCAGACAGACGACGGACGACGCACAGGCGACGACGGACGACGCACAGACCGCGGACGGCGAACTCGCCGGCGGCGCGAGCCCCGGCACCGACCAGCCGCTCGAAGTCACGAGCGGCGAGACGCGCGAGCGGACCCGCGAGGAGTGGGTCGAACACGAGTTCGAGGGCGACGCGAAGCTCTCGGTCTCCGACCTCGACGTGTACTACGGCGACGACCACGCGCTGAAAGGCGTCTCGATGGAGATTCCCGAGAACAGCGTCACGGCGCTCATCGGCCCCTCGGGCTGTGGGAAATCGACGTTCCTCCGGTGTCTCAACCGGATGAACGACCGCATCAAGGCCGCGCGCATCGACGGCTCGGTCCGGCTCGAAGGCGAGGAAATCTACCAGGAGGGCGTCAACCTCGTGGAACTCCGCAAACGCGTCGGCATGGTGTTCCAGTCGCCGAACCCGTTCCCGAAGAGCATCGCGGACAACATCTCCTACGGACCGCGGAAGCACGGCGACCTCGACACCGGCCTGCTCGCCAACTTACTCGGCCGGAGCGACGACGACGCGGTCGACGAACTCGTCGAGCGCTCGCTTCGGCAGGCGGCGCTGTGGGACGAGGTGCGGGACCGACTCGACGACAACGCCCTCGGGCTCTCCGGCGGCCAGCAACAGCGGCTCTGCATCGCCCGCGCGCTGGCGACCGACCCCGAGGTGCTCCTCATGGACGAGCCGGCGTCGGCGCTCGACCCCATCGCGACCTCGAAAATCGAGGACCTCGTCCACGACCTCGCGGAGGAGTACACGGTCGTCATCGTCACCCACAACATGCAGCAGGCCGCGCGCATCTCGGACCAGACGGCGGTGTTCCTCACCGGCGGCGAGCTCGTCGAGTACGGCGACACCGACCAGGTGTTCGAGGACCCCCAGAGCCAGCGCGTCGAGGACTACATCAGCGGCAAGTTCGGGTGACGTTCGGGGTTGACCCCGGCCCGACCCGACGCCGACCCGCGCCGAGCGTCCCCGCGCTGACGACGCCGACTTCGACTTCCCGACGTGACGACGGTTCTCGACGACCTGCGGCCGTCGAAGCCGGACAGTCGGCGGCGACGCTCGCTTTTCGTCAGTCGAGTCACTCCCTGCGGCGGGGTCGGCGTCACCGCGGAACTGGCACGCAGACAACACGGTTTCAGACACGCCAACACAATGGAGACACGCAAGATACAGCAGGTCAGCAACGGGACGTTCACCGTCTCGCTCCCCCGAGAGTGGGCGGACGGCGAGGGCATCACCGCCGGCACCGTCGTCAACCTCCACACGCACATCGACGGGGTGCTGGTCGTACAGGCACCCGAGCGCGAGGACGACGCGTCGATGCAGTTCACGGTGACCGTCGGCGGGGGTGACGCGGGCGGCGGGCGCGACTCCGCCGCCGGCGACTTCCTCGAACAGACGCTCCGGGCGGCCTACGCCGCCGGGTCGAAGCAGGTCGTCGTCGAGGCCGACGGGACGTTCGACGCCGCACAGCGACAGGCCGTCAGGCGGGTCGCCCGCAACCTCGTCGGCGTGACCATCACGGAGGAGTCGGACGCGGCCGTCACGGTGCGGAACGTCCTCGACGCGAACGAGGTCTCCATCCGCCAGTCGGTCCGACAGCTCCAGTTCGTCGCCGTCTCGATGCACCGCGACGCGACCGCCGCGCTCACGGGTGCCGCCCCGCTCGACGGCTTCGCGGAGCGCGACGACCGCGCCGACCGGCTGTTTGCGATGGTCGACCGGCACTTCACCCGCGGGCTCGACCGCCTCGACGAGATAGACGCCCTCGGCGAGACGCGCCCGGAGCTGTTCCGCCTCCACACCGCGGCCCGCGAGTTAGAGCGCGTCGCCGACCACGCCGAGCGAATCGCGGCCGTCGCGTCGGCGGTTCCCGCCTCCCTACCCCAGGGGGTCGCCGACGAGGTGTCCGAACTCGCCGAGCTCGTCCCCGAGGCGCTCGAAGCCGCGGTACAGGTCGCGTTCGACGGCGAGAACCCCGACGCGGCGCGGGAGGCGCTTTCGGCGCGCGACCGGGTCCGCGCGGGCGTCGAAGACGTCGAACGGCGGCTGTTCGAGGAGCGCGACGCCGAGGTCGACTACCGGTTCGCGCACGCCCTCCACGCGCTCGAACGGACGGCCGAACACGTCGGCAACGTCGCCGAGGTCGGACTCAGAACGGCGGTCCGAACTCGCAACATGGACGAGCGGCCCGTCGGCGAGGGCGGCCGCGAGTCAGCGGAACACACCCAGAGCGCCTGAACGACTCCAGAACGTCCGAACGACTCTAGAGCGCCTGAACCGGCCGTGGAGGTGCGCTCCCGAAGTGAGCAGTGACTGCGAGCTTTGCGAGAACGCTGTCGAATACGGGGCGGTTGGGACCGACGATTACGTGTCGGCGTACAGAAGCAGACTCGTGGCCTCGTAATCCTCCATGAACGCGCCGACACCGCCGATACTCACGCGTCGATTCCCGACGTCGACCTCGAAGGCGTTTTCGAATAGCAGCTCGCTGTTCGTGGGAGCGATCAAGCTCTGCCGAATCTCGGTTATCGGCCCCTCTATCGTCTCGGTCTCGTCGTCGGCTCCCGTTGGGCGGACCGTCGCACGCACGTGGAGTGACCGCCCGCGGCGTCGCGCCAGCTCCGCGTCGTAGACGGCCGGCCGAATACCGGAGTATCGCCGGGGAAGCGTGTTCGGGCGGCGAAGCATGACCGTCGTCGAGGACTGATACAGACCGAAGAACGCGACGGAGACGACGCCCGTCACGGTCGGGTTGGTGAATTCGATCGCTTCCTCTGGACCGTGTTCCCACGCGAGGACTGACAGCGGTGCGATGAGTCCGCGAGCATCGTCGATTGCGACGTAAGCGGGTAACTGTGCATCGATTCGGTTGACGACGGTTGCGACGTCTTCAACGGCTCCCGACCGGGCCTCGTAGTCGGATTCACTGAGCAGGAGGACGACGAAGACGCCGTCTTCGACTGCGGACTTGAGCGACGCTTCGACTTCGGAGAGAAACGCAAAGGGCAGAGAGAGTCGGATCTCCGAGTCCGCCTGTGAGATCAGCTCGCGGAGTCGACTCGCAAACGTCGGTCGGGACTGAATGACGCCGAGCGACATCGGCTCCGCTCGTGGCTGCTGATACCGCTCTTCGACGGCGTCCTCGATTCGGTCGAGTCTCGCAGATAACGTCTGAAACGCCTCAGAGGGTCGTCGAGCGTGGACGACCGCCGGCGACTGATGCTCCTCGATTCGAACGAGATTTCTCGAATCGAGCTGGGTCACGACCTCGTAAATGTAGCTCGTCGAAACGCCGGCGTCCGATGCGAGCGTCTTCGGTTCGGCGCTGCCTCGCTCTACGAGCGAGAGATACACGTCGATTTCTTTCTCGGAGAAGCCGAACCGCCGTAAGTCGTCGCGGAGCGCGTCGGGATTAGACATCTGTACCAAGTTAGGCATCGATAGTTTACTCGTCGGAGGATAAATGTTATCCTAAGCGGTGTTCCGATATCGGAATAATCCGATATTCGGCACGTGTATCGCGTCTGTCGCAGTTTCTCTGAAACTATATCCGGGGGCGTCCGTTCATTCATCGCCGTTCACTGAGAATAAAAAATAGCTATCCGATATCAAAATAAAACTCTCAACGAGTACTACCTCATATATCATGTACATTTATTTTAATGTGGTTAATCTGCCCGTTTGCGATGTCAGAGGAGAACACAGACACGGCAGACGAAACGGAGTTAGACAGACGGAGTTTCCTGCGGGGGAGTGCGGCGAGTGCCGCGGCGCTCACGTTCGGGTTGTCGGCGACGGAGACCGGCGCCGCACAGACGTCGGACCGCGTCGAATCGCTCATCGACGAGATGACACTCGAAGAGAAGGTGGCACAGGTCACCGGACAGGACGCGTTCCTCGAAGACACCGGCTATCTCCCGCCGAACGAGCGTCTCGGAATCGACGAAGTCCGGATGAGCGACGGTCCGCTGGGGCTTCGACGGGGACAGCAGACGGCGTTCCCGGCGACGATTTCGGCGGCGTCGACGTTCGACCAGCGCCTCGTCGAGACGGAGGGGACGGCCATCGCTCGCGAAGCCGTCGCCAACAATCAGGACGTCCACCTCGCACCGGCGCTGAACATCGTTCGGGTGCCGCAACTGGGGCGAGCCTTCGAGTACTTCGGTGAGGACCCGGCGGTGACCGGCGAACTGGCGACGGCGTTCATCGACGGCATTCAATCCGAGGGAATCATCGCGACGGCGAAACACTACGTCGCCAACAATCAGGAGACGAACCGCGGTGGGCCGTCGCAGGACCTGCCCGGTGTGAGCGCGGAGGTGAGCGAGCGCGCGCTTCGCGAGATATACCTGCCCGGTTTCCGGCAGGCCGTCGAAGACGGCGACGTCGGCGCAATCATGGCGGCGTACAACCGTATCAACGGGACGTACGCCACCGAACACGCGAAACTGCTTGACGAGATTCTCAAAGAGGAATGGGGCTTCGACGGCCTCGTCATGTCCGACTGGGGGGCGGTCCATTCGACGGTCGCCTCGGCGAACAACGGCCTCGACGTCGAGACGCCGGGAGAGAACCCCGCGTTCGACCTCAACTGGCCGGCCTACTGGGGCGACGACCTGCTGGAGGCCGTCAACGACGGCTACGTCAACGAGGCGGAAATCGACGACAAAGTACGACGGCTGCTCGGGCAGTTGGCGCGGTTCGGCCGCTTGGAGACACGGGATGCGCCCGACGTCTCGGTGGACAGGCGGGCACAGCGCCGAGTCGCGCGGGACGTGGCGGAACGCGGGGCGGTCCTCCTCAAAAACGAGGGCGACGTGCTCCCGTTCGAGACGGACGAGCTAGACGAACTCGCGGTCATCGGACAAACGCCGTCCCGCTTCCGAATCGGCGGTGGCGGGAGTTCCGACGTGGTGCCGGAACGCCGCGTCGGCCCGCTCGAAGGTATCGAGTCGTTCGTCGGCGACGACGTCACCGTCACGCCGGTCGAAGCGTCCGAACACCAGCCACTCGACGTCTCGACGGTCGCACACCCGGAGACGGGGGACTCGGGCTTCCGAGCGGCGTACTTCGATAACACGTCGTTCGACGGTGAGCCGGTCACGACGCGGTCGATGCGGTCGAACTCCCTGTTTTCCGAGGATATCGAGGCCGTCAGCGGCGTCGAGCCGAGCGAGTTCTCCGCGCGGTTGACCGGCGAATGGACCGCCCCGGTGTCCGGTACGGTCTCGTTCGAAGTCGCCAGTTCGAGCGCGAGCAGGCTCCTGATTGACGGCGAGCAGGTGGTCGAAAATCAGGGCGGTACGCTCGGAGGGAGCGCATCGACGACCGGGGACGTCTCGGTCGAAGACGGCGAGGCGTACGACGTCACTATCGAAGTCGCGGGCACCCAGTACACCGACGAACCGTATCTCCGCGTCCGCATCGCCCGACCGGACGAAAACCCCCTCGACCTCGCGACGGAGGCCGCGGCGAGCGCCGACGGTGCGGTGGTGATCGCGAAGGGGTCTTCAGAGGAGGGCGAAGACCGCGAGGACTTGCGTCTCGGCGGGAATCAGAACGAACTCGTGGAGGCCGTCGCCGAGGCCAACGACGCGACCGCCGTCGTTCTCAACACCGGGGGTCCCGTGGTGATGCCCTGGGTCGACGCCGTCCCGACGGTTCTCCAGATGTGGTTCCCCGGCCAAGAGGGCGGTGGGGCACTCGCGAATCTCCTCTTCGGCGACGCGAACCCCGCCGGCAGGTTGCCGGTCACGTTCGGCGCTGACCTCTACGACTACCCCGCGAACGAGCCGGATTCCGACCGGCGCTTCCCCGGGGAGAACAACCACGTCTACTACGACGAGGGGATTTACGTCGGGTACCGACACTTCGACGACGAGGCCATCGAACCCCTGTTCCCCTTCGGCGCCGGCGAGTCGTACACGTCGTTCGCGTACCGGAGGGCCACGCTCAGCCCCGGAGCGGTCGGGGACGGCCAGACCGCCTCGCTCTCCGTCGACGTCGCCAACACGGGAGACGTCGCCGGGACGGAGACGGTCCAAGTGTACGCCAGAGACGTGCAGGCCAGCGTCGACCGTCCGCCGAAGGAACTCGTCGCCTTCCAGACGGTCTCGCTCGACCCCGGCGAGCGGACCACCGTCTCGCTCGAAGTGACGCCCGACGACCTCGCGTTTTTCCACCCCGACGACGAGGCGTGGGTCACCGAACCCGGGCGGTTCGAACTGCTCGTCGGCCACTCGTCGCGAGATATCCGCCAAACCGTCACGCTGAACGTGATCGACAGGCCCGACGTCGCGAACAGTGCGAGTAACGGTCGCAGCGGGAACGGTTCGGGCGCTAACGGTGATGACGGCAACGACAGGGGTGGCGCAGGAAACTAGGCGCGGTCGAATCCGCGGCCGCGCGTCCGGCGTCGCCGCTTTCGCTTCGAGCGCGTCGAGCGTGATTCGCCCAGTGCCGCTATCGAACGCGCGGGACCGGAACGGGACCTACTCGGCCACCGAGTCCTCCCGCAGCGGAACGAGATTCGTCAGGGCGCGGTCGCCGAACAGGACGACGAGCGCCGCGCCGACGAGGTTAAACAGGAGGTCGAGCGCGGTATCGGTTCGGCCGTAGGAGACGAGCACGGGGTCGATGCCGAGCGCGTCGGCCCCGCGATGGATGGCGTACTCCGCGAGTTCCCAGAGCACGCCGGCGCAGACGACGACCGCGAGCACGCGGGTCGAGGGGTCGCGGCCGCGGCGGCGCGAGAGCACGTGGACGACCCCGCCGAGAATCGTCGCCGAGTGGGCGTGAGTCAGGTGGTCCCACCACCACACGTCGTCGTAGGGGCCGAGCATCCCGACCGAGTGAGTCAGCATGGCCGACTCGACGTAGAGGCGCTGCCACGGGCGGAACTCGACGCCGACCAGTCGCTCGAAGGCGTCGGGGAGGTACGTGCCCGCGAGCGCGAACGCGGCGTTCACCATCGCGGCCGGGTTGCGACGGCGGAGCCCGGTCAGAAACACGACGACGATTGCGTATCTGATTCCGTCGTCCGGTCGCCGCCGCCGCCCCGTCGAATCGCTCGTCTCGGTCACGGTCGTTCTCATCGGGACTGTCGTCGGCGTCGGGTAAAAACGTTGACAGCCGGACGGCGGTCGGTCGCAGACGGGACGGCGGTCTCAGACGACGGAAGAGAGCGCGTCCATCACGCGGTCGACCTTCTCCACGTCGGCGTTGTAGCCCATGTGACCGACCCGGAGAATGTCGTCGGCGAGGTCGGCAAGCCCGGTTGCGAGGACGATGTCGTGTTCGGCTTCGAGTTCCGCTCGGACGCGCTTCGCCTCGCCGGGGAGGTGGAACGCCGTCACCGTCGGGGCGCTCCGCTCTGCGTCGGGGTAGAGGTCGAGGCCGAGGTCGGCCCCGCGCTCGCGGCAGTGCGCGGCGGCTTCCTCGTGGCGCTCGTAGACCGCGTCGAGCCCTTCTTCGAGGAGCATCGACAGCGACTCGTCGAGGGCGGCGACGTTCGCGCCGAGGTGGGTGTACGGGAAGCCCTCGCTCGTGTCGCGCCACGGGAGGAGGTTCGTGTAGAGCGAATCGGGGTCGCGTTCCTCGATGACCTCCCACGCGCGGTCGCTGACGGCGGCCGTCGTCAGTCCCGGCGGCGAGCTAAACGCCTTCTGCGACGCGCCGAGGTTGATGTCGATGTGCTCGCTCGGGACGGGCGTCCCGCCGAGCGAGGAGACGGCGTCGACGACGGTCAACACGCCGTGGTCGTGGAGGCGTTCGAGGACCGGCGCGATGTCGTTGAGCGTCCCCGTCGGCGTCTCGCAGTGGACCATGGTGGCGACCTCGAACTCGCCCTCGTCGAGCGCGGCTTCGACGCCCGCCACGTCGAGCGGGTCGGTGTAGTCGGCACCGACGATGGTCGGTTCGCCGCCGTAGCTCTCGACGAAGTCGGCGAAGCCGTCGCCGTAGAGGCCGTTCGAGACGCAGAGCACGTCGTCGCCGGGGGCGACCGTGGAGGCGATGGCGGCTTCGAGGCCGAGGATGCCCTCGCCGCCCATGACGACCACGTCGTCGTCGGTGCCGTAGACGCGCCCGAGCTTCTCGCAGACGCCGTCGTAGGTGTCGAAGAAGGACTGCTCGATGTCGGGGTTCGGCATCGGCTCGCTCAGTCGGTCGCGGACCCGCGGCGGGACGGCCGTGGGGCCGGGTGTCATCAGCATGCCTCCCCGTAGCGAACAGAGCGTCTTAGCAGTACGGCATCGGCGGCGGGCGCTCGACCGCCTCGGCGACGCCGACCGGTCGCGGTCGATGCGGACGACCGGCGGGCGTCGAACGCGGCCGTCCGCACCGACGACGGACGGGAAGGCACAAAAGCGCCCTCGCCGTCAGCCACGTGTATGAGCAAGCTCTCACCTGCGGACCTCGACCGCTACGTCTTCTCGCGGACGGGGGCCCCCAACGACGACCTGCTCGTCGGGGCCGGCTACGGCGAGGACGCCGCCGCCGTCGCCACCGGCGAGGGAACGATGGTCGTCAGCACCGACCCCATCTCGCTCGCCGCCGAGCGCATCGGCACCCTCGGCGTCGCCATCGCCAGCAACGACGTGGCCGCCTGCGGGGGCGTCCCCGAGTGGCTCGTGAGCACCGTTCTCCTCCCCGAACCGGACGTGGACCTCCTCGACGACATCACCGCCCAACTCGACGCGGAGGCCCGACGACTCGGCATCAGCATCGTCGGCGGCCACACCGAGACGGTCGCCGGGCTCTCGCGGCCGCTCCTCTCGCTTACCTGCATGGGGCCGACCGACCGCTACGTCCCGACGAGCGGCGCGGACCCCGGCGACGCGGTGATTCTCACCAAAGGGGCCGGAATCGAGGGCACCGCCGTCCTCGCCACCGACTTCCGCGCCGACCTCGATGCCGCCGGCGTCGATTCCGAGACGGTCGACCGCGCCGCGGACTTCTTCGACGACATCAGCGTCCTCCCCGAATCCGCCGTGCTCGCGCCCGCCGCGACCGCGATGCACGACCCGACCGAGGGCGGCGTCCTCAACGGACTGGTCGAACTCGCCTGCGCCTCCGGCGTCCGAATCGAGGTCGACGGCGACGACGTGCCCGTCCGCCCCGAGACGCGGGCGCTCTGCGACGCGATGGGCGTCGACCCGATGCGGATTCTCGGCTCCGGCGCGCTCCTCGCGGCGGTCCCCGAAGACGAGGCCGACGGCGTTCTCGCCGCCCTCGACGCCGAGGGAATCGAGGCGACGGTCGTCGGAACCGTCGAAGCGGCGGGCGACGGCACGAACGCGGACGACGGTGCGGACTCGACCGCATCGGCCGCGGGCGTCGTCTACGACGGGGTTCACCACGCCGACGGCGTCGAAGACGACATGTACGACCTCTGGAACTGAGCCGAACGCGAGTCGCCTGACCGACCCGGCGACGCCGGGAGAACCCAACACAACTTTGACTACTGAAATTCCACTTGGTGATATGACTGCCGAACGCCCGTCTCGACTCGCGAGCGACCCGCCGGAAGTCCCGTCCGCGGCACGGACCGCGGTGACCAGATGAGAGGCGTCGTCGTCGCCGGCACGGCCTCCGGCGTCGGGAAGACGGTCACGACGCTCGCGGTGTGCCGCGCGCTCGAACGGGAGGGTTACGAGGTCCAACCGGCCAAGGCCGGGCCCGACTTCATCGACCCCTCGCATCACGCCGCCGTCGTCGGGAAGCCCTCGCGGAGTCTCGACCCGTGGCTCGAAGGCGACGACGGCATGCGCCGGACCTACGCCCGCGGCGAGGGCGATATCTGCGTCGTCGAGGGCATGATGGGCCTGTACGACGGCGACACGTCGACCGCCCGAGTCGCCGCCCTCCTCGACCTCCCCGTGGTCCTCGTCGCGGACGCGAGAGCCGGGATGCAGAGCGTCGCGGCGACGGCCTACGGCTTCCGAACCTACGCGGACCGCATGGGCATCGACGCCGACGTGGCCGGCGTCATCGCCTCTCGGGCCCACGGCGGCCGCCACGCCGAGGGCATCCGCGACGCGCTCCCCGAGGAACTGCCGTATCTCGGCCGAATCCCGCCGAGCGACGACCTCGAAATCCCGGAGCGCCACCTCGGCCTCCACCTCGGCGACGAGGCCCCGCTGTCCGACGAGGCGCTCGACGCCGCGGCCGACGGGATTCGCGCCGACGCGCTCGCGGCGGTGGCTCGGGAACCCGGCTGGGACACCGAGGAGTTCGAAGTTGGCGTTCGGGCCGAGGCGGCCCGAGCGACGGATTCCGACGGCCCGACGGTCGCCGTCGCCCGCGACGAGGCGTTCTGTTTCGTCTACCCCTCGACCCTCGACAGACTGGAATCGCTCGGCGCAGTCTCGTACTTCTCGCCGGTCGCCGGCGACGACCTCCCCGACTGCGACGGCGTCTACCTCCCCGGCGGCTACCCCGAGCGGTTCGCCGCGGACCTCGCGTCGTCGCCGACGCTCCCGGCGCTCGCCGACCGCGCCGCCGACGGCCTGCCGGTGTTCGGCGAGTGCGGCGGGCTGATGGCGCTTTCCGAGTCGCTGACGACGACCGACGGCGACACCCACGAGATGGCCGGAATCCTCCCCGCCGACGTGACGATGCGGGAGCGCTATCAGGCGCTCGACCACGTGGAACTCCGCGCGACCGACGGGACGCTGACCGCCGACGCGGGCGAGACGCTCCGCGGCCACGAGTTCCACTACTCGTCGGCGGACCCGGCGACGGACGCCCGGTTCGCCTTCGACGTGGAGCGCGGGACCGGCATCGACGGCCGCGAGGGACTCACCGAGTACCGAACTCTCGGTACGTACGCGCACGTCCACCCCGAGAGCGGGGCGTTCGACCGCTTCGTCTCGCGGCTGACGGACTGACTGCGACAAGCACCGACCGACAACCGACGACCGACTGCGACACCGACTTCGAACCCAACGATGACCGACACACCCGACGAAACCCCCGAAACAGACGACGAGACCACCCCTGACGCGGTCCGGGCGAACACGCCCGGCCGCGGCGTCCGCCCCGAGGCGGCCGCCATCGAACCCGCCGCGCCCGACGACTTCGGCCTCGTGCAGGTGTGGTGGGGCGACGGCAAGGGCAAGACCACGGCCGCGATGGGCATGGGCTTTCGCGCCGCCGGCCACGGCTACCGCGTCCACATGCTCCAGTTCCTGAAGGGCGGCGCGGACTCCGTCGAGGCCGTCCGCGGCGAGTACAACGCCATCGACGCGATGCCCGGTTTCTCCTTCGAGAACCTCGGCCACTACGGCTGGGCCGGCATGGCCGACGGGAGCGACGACGACGACCACGAGGCGCAGGTCGCCGCCGGCCTCGACCGGGCGCGCGAAGTCGTCGACGCCGCGGCCGACGCCGACCTCTCGGAACCGCTCGACCTCGACGGCCCGCCGGAAGCGGGCGTTCATCTCCTCATCATCGACGAGGTCCTCTACGCCGTCGCGATGGGACTGCTCGACGAGGCCGACGTGCTCGACCTCGTGGAGCGGAAACCGGAAACCCTCGAACTCGTGTTGACCGGAAGCCACGAGGAGCCGACCTACCTCGAAGACGCCGCGGACCTCGTGACCAACGTCCGAAAGGGGAAACACCCCATCGACGCCGGCCAGCGCGCGAGAAAGGGGACCGAGTACTGAGAGCGTCGGCCGGTCCGACGTAGCGTCGAATTTAGCGCCGAAACAGCGCCGAAACAGCGCCGACTCAGAGCCGTCGGGCGATGTCCAGCGCCTCGTCGGTCGGAACAGGTTCGTCCAGCGCCCGTAACGTCTCGACGAGCGCCGCGACCCGCGATTCGTCGGGGTCGTCGCCGACGCGCTCCAAGAGCCGTCGGGCCGCGCCGGTCCCGCTCTGCGGGCCGAAGTAGAGCGTCCGCGACCCGCCGAAGACGGCCGGGTCGAACGGCTCGAACGTCGCCGGGTCATCGAGCATCGCCGCGGTGTGAAGCCCGGACTCGTGGGAGAACACGTCCGCGCCGAGCACCGATTTCTCCGCCGACACCGACTCGCCGAGCGCCGTCAACACGTCGTTTGCCCGGGGGATGAGCGTCGCGGGGTCGAGCGCGGGGCGGTTCACGGCGCGGCTCGTCTCGGCCGCGACGACGAACTCCTCGACGGGGACGTTGCCGGCGCGCTCGCCGATGCCGGCGACCGACACGTCCACCTTCTGCACGTCGTGGGCGACCGCGGTGAGCGCGTTGGCCGTGGCGACGCCGAGGTCGTCGTGGAAGTGGACGCCGAGGCGAGTCGGGTCGGCGTCGAGGTCGTGGAGGAACGACGACACCTCGAACGGCGTCTTCGAGCCCACGGTGTCCGCGATAGTGAGGTACGTCGCGTCTATCGAGTCGAACAGGCCAGCGAGGAACGCGGGGTCGGTCCGGAAGCCGTCCATCGCGGTGAAGTGGACTTCCAGCCCGGTCTCGGCCGCGGAATCGACTGTCTCGCCGACGAGCGAGCGCAGTTCGTCCTCGCTCTTGCCGAGCAGTTCGGTCCGCTGTCGCTCGCTGGTCGGCGCGAACACGTCGATGACGTCGACGCCGGCGTCGACCGCGGCCTCGACGTCCTTCGGGACGGCGCGGGCGATACCCGTCAGTTTCGTCTCCACGTCGACGGCGTCGCAGACCGCTCCGGTCTGTGCGCCCGCAATCGGGAAGCCGACCTGCACGTAGTCGACGCCGAGGTCGTCGAGGGCGCGGACGGCCGCGACTTTCTGCTCCGTCGTGTAGGACGCGCCGGGTCGCTGTTCGCCCTCGCGGCAGGTCACGTCGAGGAGGACCGGCTCCGCGGCGGCCATTCAGACACCTCCCGCGCGCCGGAGCGCGTCGATGTCGGCGTCGTCGTAGCCGAGCGACGAGAGGATGGCCTCGGTGTGCTCGCCGAGCTTCGGCGGGTCGGTCGATTCGGGGCGGTCGAAGCCGCTTGCGACGACGGGGAACCGCGGGACGCTGACCGACCGCGACGTTCCCTCGGCAGTCTCGACCTCGGTGAAGAAGTCGGTCGCCCGCAGGTGTGGGTCGGCGGCGACCTCGTCCATCGAGTTCACCTTGGCGACGGGGACGCCGACCTCCCGCAGGCCGGCGACGAGGTCGGCCGCGGGGAGCGTCTCGCACTCGGCGCGGAGCAGGTCCATGAGTTCGTCGAGGTTCTCCCGGCGGTCCGGGAGCGTGTCGAACCGGTCGTCCTCGTGGAGGTCGAGCCCGAGCGCCTCACAGAGCGCCGCCCACTGGCGCTCGCCGGAGGGACCGATGAACACCCACTCGTCGTCGGCCGTCTCGAACACGTCGTAGGGTGCCCAGTTGGGGTGCGACGCGCCCATCGGCCCCGGCACATCGTCGTAGGCCTCGGTGTACGCGAGCCAGTAGCCCATCATCGAGACGGTGGACTCGAACAGCGGCGCGGTCACCTTCGACCCCTCGCCGGTCCGGTCGCGGCGGTAGAGCGCCCCGAGGACCGCTATCGCGCCGTAGAACGACGCGGCCATGTCGGCGATGCTCGTGCCCGACCGGACCGGGGGCATCCCCTCGTGGCCGGTGACGCTCATCAGCCCGGACAGCGCCTCGGCGATGGGGTCGAGCGCGGGGTACGACTCGTAGGGGCCGGGGTTGAACCCCTTGATGGAGCAGTAGACGAGCCCCGGATGCGTCTCTCGCAACTGCTCGTAGCCGATGCCGAGTCGCTCGGCGGTTCCCGGCGCGTAGTTCTCGACGACCACGTCGGTCTCGTCGAGCAGGTCGAAGAACGCGTCGAGCGCCGCGTCGGACTTGAGGTCGAGCGTAAGGCTCCGCTTGTCCCGGTTGACGTAGTTGAACGAGCTGTTTCCGACCGGCGACGACCCGCGGATGAGGTCGCCGCCCTTCGGGTGTTCGACCTTGATGACGTCCGCGCCGAGGTCGGCGAGGAGCATCGAGCAGAACGGCCCGGCGATGATGTGGCCGAGTTCGAGGACGCGCACGCCGTCGAGCGGAAGCCCGGACGTCGCCGACGCGGTCGCAGAGCCGGTCGCGTCCGCGGCAGTCTCGGCGCTGGCGCTCTTGGCGCGCTCGGCGCTGTCGCCGCTCATGGAGTGACGCCCCCCGTCCCCGCCGGCGACGACGAGCGCTCGCCGGCGCGCTCGGAGCCGAAGAGTATCGTCTCGCCGTCCTCGCCGAAGACGAACGCGTCGGCGAGGTCGAACGACACGTCGAGTCGGTCGCCCGCGACCGCGTCGTCGACGGCGTCGCTCACCACGTCGAAGGAGGTGCCGTCTTCGAGGCGGCCGTGGACCACGGACTCGGTCCCGAGCGTCTCGACGACCTCCACGTCGACCGAGAGCCGACACGCCCCCTCGGAGCCCACGTCGAGGTACTGCGGCCTGATTCCGAGTCTGACGCGACCAGCGGTCGGGGCGTCGACGCCGGCCGGAAGCGAAAGCTCGAATCCGGGGCCGACGAGCGCGGTCCCGCCGTCGTTCGCCTCGACCGTGCAGTCGACGACGTTGGTCGAGGGCATGCCGATGAACTGCGCGACGTACTCCGAGTTCGGGTAATCGAACAGCCGTTTCGGCGGGTCGACCTGCGCGAGTTCGCCGTCGCGCAGGAGGACCACTTGGTCGCTCATCGTCATCGCCTCGGTCTGGTCGTGGGTGACGTAGACGACGGTCGTGTCGAGTTCCTGGTGGAGCCGCTGAATCTCGACGCGGAGGTCGGATTTGAGCTTCGCGTCGAGGTCGGACATCGGCTCGTCCAGAAGCAGCACGTCGGGGTCCTGTACGAACGCGCCGCCGAGGGCGACGCGCTGTTGTTGGCCGCCGGAGAGTTCGGCGGGCATCTTCTCCAACTGCGCCTCGATTTGGAGGACTTCGGCGGCCTCGTCGATGCGCTCGTCGCGTTCCGCCTTCGGAACGCCGTGAATCTTCAGCCCGTAGCCGATGTTCTCGCGGACCGACATGTGCGGGTAGAGCGCGATGGACTGGAACACCATCGAGACGTTGCGCTCCTGCGGCGGGAGGTCGGTCACGTCCTCGTCGCCGAACGAGACGGTGCCCGAGGTGGGCGTCTCCAACCCGGCCAACATGCGCAGGGTCGTCGTCTTCCCGCAGCCGGAGGGGCCGACGAAGGTCGTAAACGAGCCTTCGGGGATGTCGAGGCTGAGGTCGTCGACAGCGACGTGCGTGTTTCCGAGGGTGCGAAACTCCTTTCTGACGGTGTCGAGGTGGATGCTGGTTGCCATTATTCGAGGCCTCCAACGCTGAAGCCCTGGAGGAGGTATCGTTGCAGGAACAGTGCGATGAGGAACGGCGGAATCGAGATGAGAAGCGAGACGGCCATCGTCTCGCCCCAGCCGATGCTGACGCGGTCCAAGAACAGCGACGCGCCGACGGTGATGGTGTACATCTCGTCGCGGCTCATCACGACGCGCGCCATGGTGAAGTCGTTCCACGCGACGGCGAACGCGAAGATGGCCGCGGAGATGTAGCCGGGCCGGGCGACCGGCAGGACCACGTCTCTGACGGTGCGCCAGCGACTCGCGCCGCGGACCCACGCGGACTCTTCGAGCGCGATGGGAACGGTCTGGAAGTACTGCCACATCAGCCAGATGCAGAACGGCGCGGAGATGGCCGTCAGCGCGAGGGTGAGCGCGAAGTGGCTGTTGAGCAGGCCGAGCGTCGAGAAGACGACGTACAGCGGGATGGCGAGGACGATGGGGCTGAACATGTACGAGAACAGCACCGCCCGCGCCGCCAGCGACTTCCCGGTGAACTCGAAGCGCGTCAGGCCGTAGCCCGCCGCGACCGCGATGGTCGTCGAGAGCACGGTCGAACCGAGGGTGACCACGAGGCTGTTGACGAAGTACCGGACCGTGTCGGTCGACCCGAGGAGCACGAGGAAGTTCCGGAGCGACGGCTCGGTGGGAAGCAGGTTCACCCGCCCGCCGGCGAACGTCGTCGCCGGCGACTGGATGGCGATGACCACCATCACGTACACCGGGATGACGGTGAACACCGAGATGAGAAGCGCCGTCAGGTAGACGGCGATTCGCTGGAGGCGCTTCTGGGTGTCGTGGGAGACGAGGCCCCGACCGGTGGAGGTCGCCATCTCACGCCACCTCCTGTTCGGGGGCGAACGCCCGGAAGTAGACCACCGCGACGCCGGCGAGGAGGAAGAACATGACGCCGGCGAGCGCCGTCGCCATGCCGAAGTTCACCTCGCTGAACGCGAGTTGGTAGACGCGAATCGGGAGCGTCGTCGTCTGCTGGAGCGGGCCGCCCCGGGTCGAGAGGTAGATGATGTCGAACTTGTTGAACATCCAGATGCCCCTGACGAGGAGGATGATGAGAATCGCGCCGCGGAGGTGCGGGAAGGTGATGTCGCGGAACGCCTGCCACGTCGTCGCGCCCTCGACCCGCGCCCGCTCGTAGAGGTCGGGGTCGATGGCCTGCAGGCGGGCGAGCAGGATGAAGAAGGCGAAACTGGCGAACTTCCAGACGCTCGTGACGACGACCGCCGGCATGGCGAACTCCAGCGTCGAGAAGAAGGCTATCGGCTTGTCGATGAGCCCGGCATCGACGAGGAACTGGTTCAGAATCCCGATGTTGGGGTCGAGGATGAACTTCCACATGAAGATGACAACGAGCGTCGGCAGGAGGTACGGGAAAATCATCAGCGTCCGCAGGGCGTCGCCGCCGCGGATGCGCTGGTTGATGACGAGCGCGAGCCCCAGCCCGATGACGAGGCTCAGCCCCGTCGTCGCCACCGCGTAGACGACGCTGTTCCAGAGGAAGCCCCAGAACGCGCCGTTGCCCAGCAGTTCGGCGTAGTTGCCGAGGCCGACGAACTCGGGGTTCCGCACGGGCGACGCGAACAGGCTCATCCCGAGCGCGTAGACGATGGGGATGACCCAGACCACGACGAAGAACGCGAGCATCGGCACGAAACACGCCGCCAACAGGAGCGTCGTGCCGTCCACGTCGCGCTCCCGGAGGGCCGACCCGGCGGCCGCCAACCGCGATTTGAGGGCCGTACTCATTGCAATCCGCGGAGCTGGTCGGCCAGCCAGTCGGCCGTCTCGTCGGGCGTGAGCCCGCCGACGAGGAGCTGGTCAGCCGCCTGTCCGAAGAGCTGTTCGCTGTAGGCGTCGGCCGCGACGATGTTCGGCGCGCCGTCGTCGCCCGTCGCGAGGACGCTCGTGAAGGCGTCCCAGTTGTCGCGGACGAGGTTCATCACGTCGGGGTGCTGTTGGATGACCTCGTTTTCGGTCACCTCGGGCGCGTCGAGTTGCTCCCGCGTCGGCGGGAACTGGAACAGCGGCGCGGAGAGCACGAAGTCGAAGAAGCGCGACGAACTCGTGAAGAAGTCGACGAACGCCTGCGCGCCCTCGGTGTTCTGGCCGTCGTTGCGGACGAGGTGGCCCTCCATGTACGACCACCACTTGTCCTGTGCCGCCCCGCTCGGCACGGGGAAGGGCATCGGACTGAGGTTCTCGACGAGGTCGGGGCGGTTGGCCTGAATCGTGAGGATGGGGAGGCCGCCGACGCTGGCGATGGCCGCGGCGTTCTCCTGTTGGAGCGCGCCGATGGCGTCGCCCCACGCCCACCCCGACCCGTTCGGCGAGTGCTCGGCCATCGACTGGACCCACTCGAACGTCTCGACGGCCGCCTGTCGGTTGTCGCCGTCGTCGAGTCTGACCTCGATGCCGTCGGAGGGGCCGCCGTAAATCTCAACGTCGTTCTGCCAGAGGTACTGCGTCATCTGGGTGTCGGCGTTGTTCGTCTGGCCCGACTGGACGACGTAGCCCTCCATCGACCCGTTGTCCGACACCTCGCCGGCGGCCTCGACCCACTCGCTCCACGACGCGGGCATCTCCGAGTAGACGTCGTTTCGGTACCAGCCCATGAGCGGTTCGACCATCGCGGCCGCGAAGTACGACTCGCCGCCGACGGTGACCGGGTCGGGGAGGTCGTTATCTTGGACGGCCCCCGTGACCGGCGCGAGGACGCCGTCGCGCTGGAGCCGATACGCGTCCGTCGAGGTGTCGAAAAGCAGGTCCGGCGGGTTGCCCGCGGCGACCATCTTCTGCATCTCGGCGTCCGAAGATGTCCCCTTCGCCGTGTAAATCATCTCGACCGTGTGGTCTGTCTCCTCCTCGAACTCGGCGATGATTTCGTCCATCACGTCCTTCGAGTCGCCCCGGTCCGAGAGGTATCGAATCGGCTCGTTGGAACCGCCGCCACCGCCACCGCCGCCGCCCAGACAGCCAGCCGTCGTCACCGCCGCCGCGCTCCCGACCGCCGCGAGGAACGTCCGGCGCGACGACCCGCGCGTTTTCCGCCCGTCGCCACCGCGTGAGTGATTCCCATTTATCATGGTAATTGCAAACAATACGTACACCGGAAGAGGGCACGGGAGTAGTGCCTACCCCTGTTGGCTCTTTATATTGGTTTTCGAAGATATGGTGACGTATTTCAGGTGTACTAGGCGCTTAAAAGCCGGCTCGCGGCGCGCTGGGGGCCGAACCGGTGGGAGTCGGGGAGGAACCGGTGGGAGTCGGGGAGGAACCGGGAGGAGTCCAGAGGAACCGGAAGGAGTCCAGAGGAACCGGAAGGAGTCGAGAGGAGCCGGGAGGAGTCGGAGGTCAGGTGCTGTCGGGGTTCGCGGGCGTCGTCGCGTCGGCGAGCGCGTCGCTGAGGAGTTTCTTTTCGGCCCGGCGGAGGTGTTCCAACACGGTCGGCCTGCTCACCTCGAACGCCGCCGCGATTTCCTCGACCGTGACGCCCCGCGGCCAGTCGTAGTAGCCGCGTTCGAGCGCGTAGCCGACGACCTCGGCCTGCCGCTTCGAGAGCCGCGTGGAGGGGCCGACGAAGGGTTTCAGCCGCCGGAGTTCGACGGTCCCGAGCGACCGGAGTCCCGAGATGATTGCCTTGAGGTCGGCCCGCCGGAACACGACCACGTCGAAGACGCGCGAGCGCCCGTAGAACTGGCTCATCCGCTGGAGCATCCCGTGGTTCTCGCGGATGATCGGGAGCGCGCCGGACGACCGCTTCGTGATGAGCAGTTGGTCGTCGCCGACGAGTTCGAGGTCGCTGACGACCTCGCTGGCGGCGAGCCGCTCGGCCATCTCGTCGCGGTGCTCGCCGGCGTCGACGACGAAGCGGATGTCCGTCTCGCCGAGCACCTCGCAGTTCGTCACGACGACCGGGCCGTCGACGAGGTCGCTCACGTGCGACAGCACGTAGTCCTCGTTCAGTTCGAGGAGGATGGTCGCGCGGAGCATCGCTATCGAGACCTCCGGCTGTCGGGGATAGACGGGCGTCCGAGACGGTCCTGTTCGACCACGGTTACTGCGCCGATACGTCGCCCGCGGGTAATAGCTGTATCCCGAGTCGGACGACCCGCCGTCAGCGACCCGGTGGGGTTACTCCTCCGCCGGCGACACCGTGATGACGGGAACCGGAACGCTCCGGACCGTCTCCTCGGCGACGCTCCCGAGGAGGATGCGGTCGACGCCGCTCCGCCCGGTCGTCCCCATGACGACGGCGTGGATGTCGTTGTCCGCGACGTACTCCCGAATCGCCTCGCTCGGCGAGCCGTGTTCGATGGTCTCGGCGAGCTTCGTGACGCCGTGTTCGTTCGCCTCCTCGACGACCTGCGAAATCGCCTCGTTCGCGCCGCGTTCGCTCTCCTCGCCGGAGAGCATCGACCGCACGTCGAACCCGAGCGCGGAGTCGTCGACCACCGAGAGGACGTGGACCGTCGCGTCGAGTTCGGCGGCGAGCGCGAGGCCGTGGCTCGTCGCCCGCTTCGCGGAGCGACTGCCGTCGGTCGGGATGAGGATGCGCTCGTAGGGGAACGTCAGCTCCTCGTCGGGCTTCATGCGGGCGGTGAGGACCGGTCGGTCCGACAGGCGGACGACCTTCTCCGTGACGCTCCCGCGGAGCTGTCGGGAGATGCCCTCCCGTCCGTGGGTCGGCATCACGATGAGGTCGTAGTCGTACTCATCGGCGTACTCGACGATGGTGGGCGCGGGGTTGCCCTGCACCACGTCCGTCGAGTAGTCGACGCCGAGGTTCTGGAGCGTCTGCGACGCCTCCTCGACGACGCTCTCGCCCTCGCGTTCGAGCGCGTCGACCACGTCGTTCCCGACCACGGTGACGCTGTCGCGGGTCGTGTCGGCGACGAAGAGCAGTCGAATCTCCGCGTCGTCCCAGTGGGCGAGTTCGCTGGCGTGGTGGAGGACCGCGCTCGACGACGTGCTCTCGTCGACCGGCAGGAGGATGCGCTCGTACATGGCTTGTCATACACCCGGTCGCCGGTAAGTCCTTTCGCCGGACGGCGTCCGCAGACCCTCGTCCCCGGCGTCGCTGACCCCAACCGGGCCACACAGTTATCATCGGACAGTCACAATCGAACGGCCATGGCACCGACGGACGAGTCTCCGCACGAAAGCGGTACGCGGCCGCGACGCAACCGACGACAGCGACGCCAGCGACGCGACGACGACGAGACCGGCATCGACGCGTGGCTCGACGCGACGGTGTACTTCGGGCTCGGACAGCACCTGCTCCTCGCGCTGCCGATGCTCTGGGTCGCCTTCATGACCGTCTCGACGCCCGTGGCGGTCACGACCGCGGCCGTCGTCTCGCTGGCGGTCGCCTGCCTCGCCATCGGCGCGCTCCGCATGAACGCCGTCTCCGTCGGCGCGCCGTGGCACCGCATCGAGGACAGCGAACTCGGTCTCGGGCCCGACGCAGGCTACGGCTTTCTCCTCCGCCGAGCGGCCTACCTGAACGCGACGCTCGGCCTCGGGACGTTCCTCGGCGCGCGCGCCGACCTCGCCGGCGCGGGACTCGTCGGCTCTGTCGTCGTCGCCGGCGGCGTCGCGCTCTGTGCGATGCTCGCGCTCCCACGACTGCGCGCCGCGCCGGCCCGCACGTCGGCCGCGGCCGCCGGAGCTTACTACGCCGTTTCGCTCCTCGTCGTCGCCGCGTTCCCGGGCACGGTCGACCTGTTTTCCCTCGCGCCGTCGGTCGCGCTCTGCGTGCTCGCGGTCGCGGTTGCCGCCGCGTTCGACGTGATGAGCGGGCGAGACCGTCGCTGACGGCCTCTCAGCTCCGCGGCCGTCCCGCCGCCGTCCGCGGGCATCAAGTTTTCAACCCTCGCGCACCGACTCGTCGGGCATGACACCGATTCCGCGACCGGGACGCCCGCCCGAGGTGCCGCGGCGTGGCTGACGCCGCGCTCGCCGACGACCCCGTGACGGCGCTCCGCACGGCGGCCGACACCCTCCGCGACCGGCGCGAGGCGGTCGACGACGTCGGCCGCGAGGAGCTTCGAACGCTCGCGTCGGCCGTCCGCGACGTGACGGGGATTCTCGACCGACACGAGGAGCAGGCGACCGACGACCTCGAAGGCTACGTCGCGTTCCGCGAGGCGCTGTCGAACCGGCTGGAGGAGGTCCCCGCCGACGTGCGCCACAGCGACGCCTTCATCGACGCCAACGAGTCGCTCACGACCGGCATCACCTCGTCGCTGTCGGCGTCCGACTTCGAGCAGGCCAGACGCGAGTTGGCCCCCGCCCGCGAGGAGGCGGCGCTCCTCGACGAACTGGACGAGGCGAGAGAGGACTACCGGAGCGCCCGCCGGCGGCTGCGGGAGCGCGCGGACGAACTCGACGCGCGAATCGACCGCCTCGAACGCGTGCGGGAACTCGGCGAGGCCGACATCGACGCGCCGGTAGACGAACTCCGCGACCCCATCGAGCGATACGACGACGCCGTCACCGAGGCGTTCGAGCGGTTCCGCGCCGAGTCGTCGGCCGGCGACGTGCTCTCGTGGCTGGCGGCCGCCGAGTCGTACCCGCTGGTCGGGACGCCCAGTCCGCCCGAGCGACTGCGCGAGTACCTCGAAACCGCCGCCATCGGCGACGAGCCGATTCCCACGCTCGTCGAGTACGCCGGCTACTCGCGGTCGAAACTCGACCACTACGTCGACGACCCGAAGCGGTTCTCCGCGGCCGTCGGGACGAACAAACGGTTTCTGGAGACGCTCGACGCCGACCCGCTGACCGTGTCGTGGCCCCCGGAACCCGCCTCGGAACTCCGCTGGCGGACGAAGGAACTCGTCGCCGTCGTGAGTCGGTTCGCCGACGACGAGACGGTCGCCCGCGCCCGAGAGGTCCACGAACTGACGTACGGGGAGTCGTACGACCGCCTCCGCGACGCCGCGGTCGCCCGCGCCGAACTCACCGAAGACCAGCGTGAGCGGCTCCAGCGGGGCGTCGTCGAAGAGGAGTTGGCCGACGCCCGCGAGGAGCGCGAGCGGGTCGAAGACTGCCTCGACGCGAACCCGCCGCTGGACGACTGAGCGTCGCCCGGCGACCGCGGCGGCGAGACCGGGCAGCCGGACGGCGACAAAAAGCACTTACCCGACTCGGCGGAACTCCCGGTAATGCGTCTCCGGAAACTCGCCCTCCTTCTCGCGGTGGTCGGTCTCGTCTGCCTCCCCGCGCCGGTGTACCTGCCCGCGCTGGCGGACGCGACGTCGCCGCCGCCGCAAACCTCGCAGTCGTACCGAGCCGAGACCGTGTCGCTCGCGAACGAATCCGACGTCGAGACTATCGTGAGTCGCCACGGGCGGACGGTCTCGATTTCGGTGCACCAGGTCAGCCACCGGTACTCGGCCGGCGAGTACCGCGCGCCGAACGAGACCCGCGAGACGCTGGCGGCGGCGATGCGGAGCGGCACCGCCCGGACCGCGGCGGCGGGCGCGAGAGCCGACCTCCAAGCCATAGCGCGGAACAACACGTACGTCCACGACGCCTACGGCGAGCGCGACCAGTACTACCGGTTCAGCGTGGAAGAAAACGGCTCGCTCGTCACCGCGCGAAACGCCACGCTCCAGCGCGTCGCAAACGCCACCGTCGAGCGAGGGGCGTATCGCTACGAGAACCTCTCGCCGGGGGCGAGAGAGACGGTCGATAGAATCCTTCGGAACTCCTCAGATGAGGACTTCGGCTACCGACCGCGGGTGAACGACGCCTTCGTGGACCGCCTCCCGGCGCTCGTCGAGAAGGATGGAACGCTCCACAGCATCACCGTCTACGGCCACGTCGACGACTTCGGCTTCGGAATCGAGCTCGTCGTCGGCCTCGGGGTCGCCGGGGTCGGCGCGGTCCTGATTCTCGTCGGGGGCGCGCTGTACGCCGTCGCGTGGTGGCGCGAGTAGCGAGAGAAAAAACGCACCGAGCCGCGAGATTGCGGCTCAGTTCGGTTCAGCAGTTCAGTTGGCGTCGAGGATTTCGACGTCGAAGACGAGCGTCTCGCCCGCGAGTTCGTGGTTGAAGTCGATGCGGACCACGTCGTCGTCGGCGTGGACGATTTCGCCGAGGCCGCCCTGCTGGGTCTGGACGTACAGGCCCTCCTCGGGCTCGTCGCCGAGCACCTCGCGGAGCTGTTCGGTCTCGTGCTCGCGGACGAGGTCCTCGTCGTACTCGCCGTAGGCCTTCTCCGGCGGGATTTCGATGCTCTCCTCGTCGCCGACGGACATGCCGACGAGCGCCTCGTCGAGCCCCTCGATGACGGTTCCCGCGCCGACCTCGACCGCGAGCGGTTCGTAGTCGCGGTCGGGCTGGGCCTCCGCGAGACCCTCGGCCTCGGCCACGTCCTGACGCGACGTATCGAAAATCGTGCCGTCCGGGAGCTGTCCGACGTATTCGAGCGAAACGGAGTCGCCGGTTTCAATCGTCATACCGCGTACTCTCTGCCGGAGACGGATAAGTGGCCGTACTATCGCCGAGAGTGTGAGTGAACTGTCACATCGAGGCGCGCGCTCATGCTCTCGGCGCGCCACTAGGTCGCGTGGCGTTCGCCCGAACGAACGGTATCGACACCTACTACGAGCGGCGAGGCGAGGGGACGCCGGTGGTCTTCGTCCACGGGGCGGTTCTCGACCACGGTCAGTGGGACCGCCAGACTGAGGTGCTGTGCGACGGCTACACCACCGTCTCGTACGACGTTCGAGGACACGGCCGAACCGGCGGGTCCGACTTGGCGACGTACTCGATGGAGCTGTTCGCCGACGACCTCGCCGCGCTCGTCTCGGAGTTGGGTCTCGACAGACCCGTGGTCTGCGGGCTCTCGACCGGCGGCTGTATCGCGCAAGCGTACGCGATGCGGTACCCCGACGGGCTCTCGGGGCTCGTCCTCGCGGACACGTTCTCCCCGGTCGTCTTCGACCGCCTCGAACGGTTCCAGCGACTCGTCGTCCCCCGGTTGGCGATTCCGTTCGTTCGACTCGTCGGCTACGAGCGCGTCGAGAGAATCATGGTCTGGTTCCAAGAGCGGCTGTCGGGAACGACCGCGGGCGGCGACTACGGAAACGTCGAGCGTCTTCGGGAGGACGGCCCGCCGATGGCGACCGACGAGTTCGCGAAAGTGATTCGGGCGGTCAGTCGGTTCACCGACTCGTCGGTCGTCCTCGGCGACATCGACGTGCCGACGCTGGTCCTGTACGGCGAGAACGAACTCCCGTTCGTGCGCAGGCACGCCGCGACGTTCGGCGATGGGATTCCGACCGTCACGGTCCGCGCGGTTCCCGACGCGGGCCACGCGTCGAACCTCGACAACCCCGCGTTCTTCGAGGACGCCCTCCGGGAGTTCCTCGACGGCCTCAGAACAGTCGCCAGATGAGTGACCGGAGTCTGTAGCCAAGCGACCCGCGCTGGTAGCCGTTCCACCCGCTCATGCCGCCCGCGAGCGTCGCCGCGTCGTACCCCTCCTCGCGGAGGAGCCCCGTCGCCCGCTTTGCGACGATACCCATCTTACAGACGACGACCACGTCGCGGTCCCGCGGTATCTCGTCCAGTTGACTCCGAAGCGAGGCGTCGTCGCCCGACCGGAGATCGTCGTAGACGGGGACGTTTCGGCTCCCGTCGATTGCGCCGCGTCGGTAGTTCGACTCCGGACGGACGTCGAGGACGAACGGGCCGTTCCCGTCGGCGAGGCGGGCGTCGAGCTCGTCGGGGCGAATCGAGGGCACGGATACCACCACGTCGCTGCCGCGGAAAGCGCTGGCGCTTCCGCGTCCCGCCCGCCGGGAGCGACGCCGTAGCTTGAACACGGCGGTCCGCGTAGCGCCCGTATGGAGTGGGACGAACGCTACCGGACCGGAACGTACCCGACCGACCCGGAGCCGTCGCCGGTGCTCCGGGCGTACCTCGACGAACTGCCCGACGGCCGCGCGCTCGACGTGGCGGCCGGCAACGGCCGCAACGCGCTGTTTCTCGCCGCGAACGGCTACCGGGTGGACGCGCTCGACCAGTCGAGCGAGGGGCTGAGCATCGTCGACGAGCGCGCGCAGTCCCGCGGGTTCGCCGACCGCGTGGAGACGATTCGGGCCGACGCGACGACCCACGACTTCCCCGAGTCGACGTACGACCTCGTCACAATCAGCTACTTCCGGACGCTGGACCGCCTCGCCGACATCAAGGCGGCGCTGAAGCCCGGCGGCGTCCTGTTCTACCAACACCACCTGCGGGCCGACCCGCCGGCGACGGTGGGGCCGAGCACCGACAGATACCGCTTCGACTCGAACGAACTGCTCCGCGCCTGTCTCGACCTCACGGTGCTCTACTACGACGAATCGACCGAATCGCGCGACGACCGACAGTCCGCGACGGCGACGATTATCGCGCGGAACACGCGGGGCGGGGCGCAGTCGTATCCGCGGAGAGAGGAATAGAAAAATAACAAAACCGACACACCAAATCGGGAGTGGCATAGGATTCCTGATGCGCGTTATAACGACCGAAGTAAAATAAATCATAGAGAGTTTCTGAAACACTCGTCTTTTTATTCCGAGTTGAATTGCGCTCACACCCGATATTAGACCGCTTTTTCAGGGCACCGACGGTAGAGTTAGAAACGTAATATGGATTTGAAAGGTAGTTTATCTAAATATCCGTTGCGAGACTGCCCGGCGACGCGCTGTCTTCTTTTGAGAAAGTGTTCGAATAATATTGTTTTTCAACGCTCCCCCCGGACCGGTCGGTCGGCGAGAGCAGATAGGGTCCGAACGATGTCCCGGACACGAAGTCGGACTACCGGCCCGCCCGGATTCGGTTCTCTAATCTGAGAAACACATATGTTCTTTCGGGTTCGAACCGATGGTATGTCAACGGACTGGTTCGCTGAATCGGGTTCGACGGGAGAGGTGACCATCGAAGAGCGCGACGGTGCGTGGTTTCTACAATCAGCCGAGTCCGAATCTGACGTGAAATGTATCTTTGAGGACGACAGCTCGCTCTCGGCTTCGTCGGGCCCCCAACGAGTCAGTATCATCGTCTCGAATTACATGAGAGGGCGCGGCAACGAGGTGAACTACCTTTTCGCCTCAATCGGAGACGACCCATCGAGCTCGAGTTCCAAGGCCACGGAACCGTCGGCGAATCGGGACGGAGTTGCGGCCTCGAACACAGATTCAGGCGACACCGGGACTCGGAATCCGACCCGAACGCTCTCGGAACTCACCGGGAGCGGGGCGTACGTGACGGTGGAGGCGACCGTCGACGAGGTCGCGTGGGTCAACAAGAACGACCCCGAGACGCCGGACATCCTCGGCTACCTCACCGACGAGAGCGCACCCGAAGGCGTCGTGTTCGTCGTCCCCGAGGGCGTGAGCCACCCGTACCTCGGCGAGGGCGCGCGGTTCGAGTTCGCCGGTGCGAAGGACCACCACTACCGCGCGAAAGACCAAGTACAGCTGCTGATAACGGACGCGACGCAGTTCACTCAGCTCGCGTCGTCGGATGAAGGCGTCCACGGGTCGGGACGCGGCGGCGGGCGGGCCCGGGGTCGGTCACCGGGCGACCGCGAGAAACTCGGAAGTCTTCGAGACATCGCAGAGAGCGCCATCGGCGACGAGACGTTCGTCGAGACGCAATCGGGCGACGACTCGCTCGTCGGGGCAGCGAAGCGTCGCGCTCGAAAGCAGCAGCGCGACCCCGCCATCGACCCGCGAACGCGCGCCCTCGACGAGGACGAAGGAGAAAGTTCGAACCGAGACGACGACTGACCGGCGACCCTAACGGGATTGGCCAATGACTGATTGGGTTGCGCGTCGAATCACCTCCCGTGGCGGTACGCCAACGCCGCCGCGCCATCATTCGGTTGGCTCCGTCCGTTCGATTTTTATCGCTCCGCGACGGTCATACACGAATGACCGTGTTAGATTGGCCCGACGAGCCGCGCATCATCGACACGCACGCCCACCAGCCGACCGCGGAGTTCCTCGAAGACGCCGGCGGCGAGATGATGCGGGACGCGGCGAACAGGTTCGGCGCGGAGATGGAGACGTGGAGCTACGAGGAGATGATAGCCGAGTACCGCGAGCACAACATCGGGCGGGCGGTGCTCCTCGGGTGGGACGCCGAGACGAACACCGGAAATCCGCCGGTTCCGAACGACTACGTGGCCGAAGTCAGAGACGCGCACCCCGATTTCTTCGTCGGGTTCGGGAGCGTGGACCCCCTGAAAGACGACTGCGTCGAGGAGGCGGTCCGATGCGTCGAAGACCTCGACCTCTCGGGGTTCAAGTTCCAGCAAATCGCACAGGGGTTCGACCCGAGCGACGACGAACACAGGGCGCTGTTCGACACCATCGAGGACCTCGGCGTGCCGGTCGTCTTCCACGGCGGGAACTCCACGCTCGGGGCGTGCTCGCCCGGCGGCCGCGGTCTGAAAATCAAGTACGGCAACCCGATGCTCATCGACGACGTGGCCGCGGAACACCCGGACCTCCAGATTCTCATCGCTCACCCGGCGTACCCGTGGGAAAGAGAGCAACTCGCCATCTGCCAGCAGAAGGGCAACGTCTACATGGACCTCTCGGGGTGGCTGCCGAAGTACATCGATGAGCAGGTGCTTCACTACGCCAAGACCGTCTTGCAGGACAAGGTGATGTTCGGCACCGACTACCCGATGATTCGACCGGGGCGGTGGTTCGAGTCGTTCGAGGAGCACTTCGACGCCTCCGAGGAGGTGAAGCGAAAGCTCCTCTGGGAGAACGCGGAGCGGTTCCTCGATGTATAGATATATCGGATGCTCTAGTTCAGTAACATTCAATATGTGTTCTGAATGCGTTTTCGTATGGGGATTGGGATAGTTAACGTTCAGATGCAGCATAGTTGGGGCGGGCGATGAAGTACGAGGATAGACAGCTTACTGCGAAGCAACAGGCAATTCTCTATAAAAAGAGAGACAACCCGGACTGGTCCAACACGCGCATAGCAACCGCCGTCGGTTGCTCTGATTCACACGTATCAGAGACGTTGCGAAATTACGACCCAGACAAGCTCAACGACGATGGAACAATTGCGGTAGCCGTCGAATCAGAAAAGAGGTCTGCGGGCGGCAGGTTGAAATGGGTAATCGCGAGCCTATGTGTCCAGTTTTGGGGCATATTGTATGCGTTTGGCGGCCCAAATAGCGGCGCAGTAAGTGGAGACCAAGCGTTACTCGTGTTTCTCTGCGCCTGGATAGTCACGCCTGTCTTAATCTTCGCTGATGCTCAGTTACAACATGCCGAGCAGGTGTCCGACCGGCCAAACAGAGTCGTGTGGCCAATAGCGTCATTTCTCGTACCAGTTGTTGCATCACTGTACTACGTTGTGAAGCGCGCCTAAGCTACTCGAACTCCGGCCGTCGCTTCTCCAAGAACGCGGAAACGCCCTCCTCGTGGGCGTCGGTGTCGTAGGCGAGCGTCTGGGCGTGCGCCTCGCGTTCGAGGCCGTCCGCCCACGACCGGCCGAGGTTCGCGTGTATCGCTTCCTTCGCCAGCGCGAGCGTCTCCGTGGGCTGCGCCGCGAGGGTCGCAACCAACTCGTCCACGACGGCGTCGAGGTCGGCGGCGTCGACTGCCTCGTTCACGAGGTCGAGTTCGGCGGCACGGTCGGCAGAGATGAGTTTCCCGGTGAACGCGAGTTCCTTCGCGGCGCGGAGGCCGACCAACCGGGGGAGCGTCACCGTCGCGCCCGCGTCGGGGACGAGTCCGACGTTGACGAACGACGCGCCGAAGCGGGCGTCGCGGGCGGCGTAGGCGAAGTCGCAGGCGGCGACGACGGAGGTCCCCGCGCCCACGGCGTCGCCGTTGACGCGGGCGACGACCGGCACCGGGGCGGTGAGAATCGCCTCGGCGGCGCGGCCGAGGGTGCCGCGGACGCGCTCGTAGGCCTCGCGGGCGGTCTCGTCGCGCTCGGCCATTGCCTGAATATCGCCGCCGGCGCTGAAGGCGTCGCCGTCGCCCGTTATCACCGCGGCGTCGAACGCCTCAGGAGAGAGTGCTTCGAGCGCCGCCGAGAGCTCTCGGGCCACGTCGGCGGTGAACGCGTTTTTCGCCTCGGGTCTGTCGAACGTCACGGTCCGGACGCCGTCGGCGTCGTCGACTCGCATACCCGCGCTACGGGGACGCGGGGTAAATAGCCTCGCCGGCGGACCGCCGGGCGAGTCGAGCGAGTCGCCCGCGGTTCCGGCTCACGCGAGCAGCGCCCCAAACACCGACTGTTGCGCCCGGCGGAGCCGTTCGAGGAACGCCGACTTGCTGATTCCGAGTTCGTCCGCCACGTCCTGAGCCGTGATACTCCGGGGGAGGTCGAAGTACCCCATCTCGACGGCCGCCCGGAGGGCGGCCTCCTGCGCGGGCGTGAGGTCCCACGCTCGACCGATGGGCGATTCCTCGTCCGCCCGGAGGAGGGAGACGCGCTGGAGTTGGATACCGACGGTGCCGCCGGCCGTCTCCATCACGCCACGGAGCACGTCGTAGCCGACGACCGCCCCGCGCATCGTCGCGCCGCCCTCGTCGTACCGCATCGACTCGACGAGGAAGCCGGCGTCGACGAGCTCGTGGACGACGCAGGGGTGTTTCGAGAGACAACGGAAGGTGTACGTGTCGTCGCCGCGGGTGACGTGGAGGTAGCGGATGGCGTCGTCATCGTCGAGGGCCTCGGGGAGTCGGTCGTCCGCGGGAGCCGAAAAATGTAGCAAGACATTGCCGTCGGCGCGGAGTTGCGGCGCGTTCGCGTCGACCGCGACGGGGACCGCGTCGGTCGCCCGCGCCAGCGGGCAGTCGTCGCCGTCGATGCGAAACTCGGCCACCAAGCACTCCGCTATCATCGGCGTGTGTGTACGCGACAGTGATATAAAAAGGCAGGCTATGGACGGGTCAATCCGTAAGTAGTTATAGATGATAGTTCCTGATAGACCAATGGACCTCGAAACCGTCAAAGAACGAGCGGGCCCGCGGCAGTTCGCTCCGAAAGACGACATGCCCGAGGAGTACCGCAAGGCCGCGACGCGGATGATTCAGTTCCACGCGAACAGCGAGGTGATGGGCGGGTACCTCGAAAAGCCGTTCATCCGGCAAGCGCCGAGCATCGACCGAAAGTTGGCGTTCTCGGCGAAGGTGCAGGACGAAATCGGCCACGCGCAACTGCTCTACCGAGCGGCCGAATCCCTCGGCGTCAAGACGCGCGACGAGATGCTGGACGAACTCGCCCGCGGCGACGGCAAGTTCCTCAACTGCTTCCACTACCCGATGGAGTCGTGGCACGAGGTGCCGATGATAGCCTTCTTCGTCGACGGTGCGGCCATGCACCGGCAGGCGACGCTCAAGAACACGTCGTGGACGCCGTACGCCCACGCGATGGACAAGGTGTGCTTCGAGGAGGGATTCCACGTCAAACACGGCGAGTCCATCCTCTCCGAGTTGATGAACGGGTCGAAGGCGACCCAAGAGAAGACGCAGGCCGCCTTCGAGACGTGGTGGCCGCGAATCATCCAGTTCTTCGGCCCGACCAACGACAAGTCCGTCCACAACGACTTCGCACAGGAGGTCGGCCTGAAGACGAAGTCCAACGACGAACTGCGCGACACGTTCCTCGACACCTACGTCCCGAAAGCGAAGAAGTACGGCCTCGTCGTCCCCGAGTACCCACGCATCGAGTACGACGAGGAACTCGACACCTACCACGTCAACGAGGACGACCTGAACTGGGACGAGTTCTGGACCATCGCCAAGAACGCCTCGGACGGGAGTCACGAGCAGATTAACTCCCGCGCGAAGGCGCAGGAGGCGGTCGGGTGGGTGCGCGAATCGATGCACGGCTGGGAGGGCGCGTCGGGGGCCGAAACCCCGCAGGCGGCGGACTAAGAACCATGATTTGGGAAGTGTTCAGACAGGACAAACCGGGAGCGTACCACAAACACTGCGGCAACGTCCACGCGCCGGACCGCGAGTTGGCACTCCAGTTCGCGGCCGTCCAGCACGGCCGACGGATGAAGACCCACAGCCTGTGGGTCGTTCCGCACGACGAAATCGGCGAAATCGACGCCGACGAGACGAGCTTCGGCGGGACGACCGACAAGGCCTACCGGTGGGCCACCTCGTACACGGACATCGAACCGGCCGCGCCGGAAGTCGCCGAAAGCGAGGCCGAGCAGGCCGACGTGGAGAAATCGCTTGAGGCGGACAGCTAACCATGCCCGACGCTCTCAATCCCGAAGATCTCGACGCCGAACAGCGCGCCGCGCTCGAAGAACTGCTGTTCCGCCTCGCGGACGACGAGTACGTCCACGGCGAGCGCCTCATCGAGTGGCAGATTTACGCGCCGACGTTGGAGTCCGACCTCGCCTTGGCGAACGTCGCACAGGACGAGTTCGGCCACGCTCGGCTGTGGTACGACCTGCTCGAAGAACTCGGCCACACCGAGGCGGAACTTATCTGGGAGCGCCCCGCCGACGAGTTCAGACACGCTACGCTGGTCGAACTCCCGTTCGCGGAGGGCGACTGGGCCGACGTGGTCCTGCGGAGCTACCTCTACGACGCCGCCGAGCGCCTGCGCCTTGACGCGCTCGTCGACACCAGCTACGCGCCGCTCGCCGACCGCGTCGGCAAGGTGCTGAGCGAGGAGCGCTACCACCTCGAAAACGCCCAGAGCTGGCTCGACCGCCTCGCCGAGGGCGACAGCCGCGACCGCGTGCAGGACGCGCTCGACCGGCTGTTCCCCCACGCGCTCTCGCTTTTCGCCGAGCCCGACCACGAGGACGCAATCGTCGACAACGGCTTCCGGACGATGTCCACCGCCGACCTCCGCATCGAGTGGCTGGAGACGGTCATCCCGTACCTCGAATCGCTCGGGCTCGACGTGCCCGAACCCGACGAAATCGAGCGCCCGAGCGCCCGCGGCCGCGACGGCACCCACACCGACCACTGGGACGAACTGGCCGCGGAGCTCCGGCGGACGTACGAGGAGCTCGAAGCCCCCGAACCGGCGCGAATCGGTAGGGAGCGTGTCTGACGTGAGCGCCGACGACACCCCCGACGCGACCGCCTGCGGCTACACGGAGTACGTCGACGGCGAGGTGCCCGAGGGCTTCCCGAAGACGGGCGTCGGAGCCGCGGGCGTCGAAGCCGACATCTGGGACGCCCTCTACGAAATCGAGGACCCAGAGATGCCGGTGAGCATCGTCGATCTCGGCCTCATCTACGACGTTCGCGTCGTCGAGCGAGAGGGCGAAGACGGCGAGGCGAAGACGCTCGGTATCGTCGAGATGACGCTGACGTACACCGGCTGTCCGGCGCGCGACTACCTCGAAAACGACGTGCAGTGCGCGACTCTGGCGGCCGGCGTCGACGAGGCGTCCGTGCGGCTCCGGTTCACGCCGGAGTGGACCGTCGACATGGTGACCGAGGCGGGCCGCGAGGCCCTCCGCGAGTTCGGGCTGGGGGTGTGAGCGATGCGACGTTTCGACCCCAGCACCGAGACGACGGGCGAGGCATCGGGCGCGGAGTGCCCGTACTGCGACGGCACGAACACCGTCCGCGAGCATCCGAAAGGGCCGGGACTGTGCCGGTCGATGCACTTCTGTAACGACTGTCAAGAGCCGTTCCAACGGTTCGAATAACGTCGGTAGAGAGACCGGAGAAGAGCGGTTTTTTGGAACGGCGTCCGCGGAGCGCCGAGGCGGTCACTCCGGGGACGGCGGGTCGAGGGCAGGAGCGTGCAGGGGAGGCGGGATAAGCACCGAACCGTTCAGCGAGTTGCGGGCCGAAGTCTCGGGCGAATCAGCCGAGGTTGAGGTTCACGTTCTTCGCCTGCGTGAACTCGCGGACGGCCTCCGCTCCCTGCTCGCGGCCGTGACCGCTCTGTTTCGTGCCGCCGAAGGGCGTCTGCGGGAACGTCACCGGGTACTCGTTGACGCTGACCATTCCGTAGTCGAGCGCGTCGGCGACGCGGTGGGCGCGAGAGAGCCCCTCGGTCCAGATGCCGGCGAGAAGCCCGTACGGCGAGTCGTTGGCGAGTTCGATTGCCTCCGTTCGGTCCGAGAACTCGGTGACGACGAGGACCGGGCCGAATATCTCCTCGCGGGCCACGGTCATGTCGTTCGTCACGTCGGTGAGAACCGTCGGCTCCACGAAGTAGCCGGTGTCTTTGTCCTCGGGGACGCCCCCGCCGCAGGCGACGGTCGCGCCCTCCTCGACGCCGAGGGAGATGTACTCCAACACGTCCTCGCAGTGGGACTCGCTGACGACCGGCCCCATCCGGCCGTCGTCGTCGATGCCGGAGCCGAGCGGGGTCGACTCGGCGCGCGCGACGATTCGCTCGACGAGGTCGTCGGCCACGTCCTCGTGGACGAGCAGGCGCGACCCGGCCCAGCACATCTGGCCGGCGTTCATGAAGATACCGTAGTGGACGCCCTTGGCGGCGGCGTCGAGGTCGGCGTCGGGGAAGACGACGTTGGGGCCCTTCCCGCCGAGTTCGAGCGTGACCCCGGACACGTTGGCCGCGGCGTCGGCCATGACGTCCGTGCCGATTTCGGTGCTGCCGGTGAAGGTGACGTGCGCCACGTCGGGGTGCGACGCGAGCGCCGACCCCGCCTCGGACCCGCGTCCGGGAACCACGTTCACCACGCCGTCGGGGAGGCCGGCTTCCTCGGCCGCGAGGCCGTAGTAGAGCGCCGAAAGCGGCGTCTGACTGGAGGGCTTTACCACCGCCGTGTTGCCGCAGGCGAGCGCCGGCGCGAGACTGCGCCCCGCGAGTTGGAACGGGTAGTTCCACGGGACGATGTGTCCGGTGACGCCGAGCGGTTCGCGGGTCGTGTAGTTGACGCGCTGGCCGGGGACGGGGTTGTACTCGCCGGTCACCTTGTCGGTCCATCCGGCGTAGTAGCGGAAGGTGTCAATAACCATCTGGACCTCCATACCGGCCTCGAACGGCGTCTTGCCGTTATCGTGGGACTCGACGAGCGCTATCTCGTCTTTCTGCGCCTCGATGAAGTCGGCCATCGCGCGCAGTTTCTCGCCGCGCTCGGCCGCGCTCGTGGTCTCCCACTCGCCGCCGCGAGCGCCCGCCGAGTTCGCCGCCCGCACCGCGGCGTCGATGTCCGCCTCGCCCGCGCGGGCGACTTCGGCGTACGGCGCTTCGGTCGCCGGGTCGCGCGTCTCGATGGTCTCGTCCGATGCCGCGGCTACCCAGTCTCCGTCGATGTAGAGACTGGTCGGGCCACTGTATTCCATTACGAAATACCCCTTTTCGCGCGAGATATTAACTATTTTTGATTACTGACTCTGCGACGGGCGGAGAACTCAACCGGTTTTGTAGACTCCCCTCGCGGTCGCCACGTGATTCCCGTCCGTCGCGTACACGTCCACATCCACGGTTCCCACGTCGCCGCCGAGTCGAACCACGTCAGCCTCGGCGCGGAGGTCACCGGTCCCCGCGTTGAGATAGTCGATTCGCATGTCGATAGTCGGGACGGGCTGGTCGACCTCGCTGACGAGCGCCGCACCGCCGACCGTGTCCGCGAGGGTGAACGTCACGCCGCCGTGGGCCATCACCCGGTCGGCGTTCCACGACAGTTCCTCGCGCATCTCGATGCGGCCCTCCGCGTGCCCGTCTGCGGCCTCGGTGACTTCGACGCCCAAGAGCCGCGCGAACGGCATGCTCTCGAAGAACTCCTCGATGTCCATGCCACCAGTTCGCACAGGTGCGTTAAGTTCGTTTCGTCGGTCAGACGAGTCGCGGACGGACCTCGTCGCCGAGTCGGCGGACGCACTCGACCATCCGGTCGGTGCCGATGCCGGGGTGGTAGGTGCGGAAGATGAAGTGGATGTCGTCGCCGAGCGCGTCGCGGTAGCGGTCGAGCTCCGCGACCACGTCGTCGGGCGTGCCGAAGATGGCCTGTGCTTTGAGCTCCGCCCGGCGCTCGTCGGACAGTTCGGCGACCTCGTCGCCGGAGAATATCTCGGCGTACCGGCGCTGGAGGTAGAGGTAGCCGTCTCTCATCGCGTCCCACGCCTCGGTCTTCGAGTCGCCGACGAAACCGTGTTGGAGGACGTATATCGTGAACTCACCGTCGAGTCCCTCGGCCTCCCGGACGCTCCAGACGTCCTCGACGCGCTTGCGCACGCCGTCGAGGGAGAGCGACGACGGCGCACACCACGCGTCCGCCGTCCGGGCCGCCCGGCGAACCGCGGGCTTGGCCGCGCCACCGAGCATGAGGGGTACGTCGTGTGCCGGTTTGGGCGTCACGTCGACACCGATCGCACCCTCGTGAAACGGCGACTCGTGCGTTATCGGACCGTCTGACCACGCGTCGCGGAGGAGGGAGACGGCGTCGGCGAGACGGTCGACGCGCTCGTCTCGCGGAACGCCGAAGGCGTCGAACTCGCGGGGGTTCGAACCGATTGCGAGGCCGAGCGTCGTTCGTCCGCCCGAGATGAGGTCGACCGTCGCCGCGTCCTCTGCGAGCCGAATCGGGTCGTACAGCGGCGCGAGCGCGATACACGTCCCGAGTTCGACCGACTCGGTCGACGCCGCGAGCGCCCCGAGCGCGGGCATCGTCCCCGAGAGGTAGCCGTCCGGCATGAAGTGGTGTTCGGACACCCAGGCGCTGTCGAGGCCCGCGTCGTCTATCTCCCGCCCGAGCGTCAGCATCTCGTCGTACAGGTCGGCCATCGGCCGGTCGTCGTCCGGCCGCCGCTGGCAGGTGAACAGCCCCGTCCCGAGTTTCATGACTCTGAGTTCGCACCTTAGCTATTAATAGTTAGGAACACGGGGTTCGTCGGAGATGAGTCCCGAGGACTCGGCAGCCTCGGATTCGACGACTGCGACCGCGACGGAGCCAGCACCGCCGGCCGCGCGCGTCGACGGGGAGTCGTTTCTGACGACCTTCCTCGACGAGCACGGCCCCGGTCTCCACCACGTCACGCTGGAGGTGTCGGACATCGACGCGATGGTCGCCGCCCTCGACGCCGCGGGCGAGCGTGTCGTGGGGGACGCGGTGGAAGACGGCTGGACCGAGGCGTTCGTCTCGCCGCGAAACCCGACCGGCGCGCTCTTTCAGTTGATGGAGTACCACGACGACTACGGCGAGAAGGGGGCCGACGACGCGTTGTTCGTGCGCGGCGAGCGGTTAGATTCGTGAGTCTCCGGGTCGGGAAGCCGCCTTACTCCGCGGCCGACTTCGTCTTGATGAGGAACTTCATGTCGCCTTCGAGAACGACCGTGTCGTCCTGCTTCGTCATCTCGATTTCGAGGACGACCAAGCCGGCGTCGTCCCGGCTCCCGAGGTTCTTCCGCTCCGAGACGACCATCGTCTGCGAGAGCGTGTCACCGATGAACACCGGGTTCGGCAGGTCCATGTAGTTCATCCCGAGGAAGGCGATGGCGGTGCGCTCGACGATGCCCGACCGGTACACGAAGCCGGTCGACTGGACGAACGTCATCGGCCCGTGGGCGATTCGCTGGCCGAACTGGGTGTCTTCCGCGTACTCGCTGTTCGTGTGGAGTTCGGTCCAGTCGCCCGAGAGCGCGGAGTGCATCATGAAGTCCGCCTCGGTGACGGTGCGACCGACGCTCTGGAACTCTTTGCCCTCCTCGAAGTCCTCGAAGTAGTGCGGTTCGTAGCTGTATGCCATACCTCACCGTCACCGCCATCAGATAAAGTAGTTTACATACCTATCTTTCCTGACAGTCGATGCCTACTTGGGGAGCGCAGGACGACGTGTGGTCGCATGTCGGAGCAAGACGACTACGCGGAGATACGGGAACGCGCCTCGAACGACCCCTACTGCGGGCGCGTCGGCATCGACCTCGCCGAGGTCGGCGACGGATACGCGGAGACGACGCTGACCGTGGCCGAAGACCACCTGAACTTCCACGGGACGCCCCACGGGGGCGCGGTGTACAGCCTCGCGGACGCGGCCTTCGCGGCCGCCTCGAACAGCCACGGCGACGCCGCGTTCGCGCTGGAGACGAACATCTCGTACCTCGCGGCCGCCGAGGTGGGCGAAACGCTCCGCGCGGTCGCCGAGGAGACGCATCTCGGGGGACGGACCGCGGAGTACGAGGTCGTCGTCTCCGGCGGGGACGGCGAGCGAATCGCGACCTTTCGGGGGCGCGTCTACAAGCCCGGCGGTCGGTGACGACGCGCGTTACTGGCCGCGGTGGTCGTAGACGCGCTGGACCTTTCCGACCTCGGTGCGCGCGATGTCGCCGTACTCGACGAGGTTCAGTTCATCGGGCGTAAACGAGAGCACGTTCGAGAGCCGCTTTCGAATCCGCCCTTCGAGGTCCGACAGCGACCCGTCGAACTCCTCGACCAGTTCGACCGTGATTTCGACCCGGTCGAGGCTCCCCTCGCGGCGGAGGTCGATGCGGTAGTGCGGCGCGATTTGGTCGAATTCGAGGACGACCGACTCGACCTCGCTCGGGTAGAAGTTCACGCCGCGGACGATTATCAGGTCGTCCGACCGGCCCGTGATGTTGTCCATGCGGACGCAGGTTCGGCCGCACTCGCAGGTGCCGTAGTCCAGCGTAGTCAGGTCGCCCGTGCGATATCGGAGAACCGGCAGCGCGTCCTTCGCGAGAGTCGTCAACACGAGCTCTCCCTCCTCGCCTTCCTCGACGGGGTCGCCCGTGTTCGGGTCGACCACCTCGGGGTAGAAGTAGTCCTCCCAGATGTGCAGGCCGTCCTGCGCTTCGCACTCGACGGAGACGCCGGGGCCGACGATTTCCGAGAGGCCGTAGATGTCGATGCCGGTCACGCCGAGTCGCTCTTCGATTTCGTTTCGCATCGGTTCGGTGCAGGGCTCCGCGCCGAAGATAACCGTCCGAAGCGGCAGGTCGCGGACGTCGATGCCCATGTCGTCTGCGACCTCGGCGAGATAGAGCGCGTACGACGGGGTACACGCGATGACGTCGCTTCCGAGGTCGGAGAGCAGTTCCACCTGTCTTTGGGTGTTGCCGCCGCCGATGGGGATGACCGTCGCGCCGAGCGCTTCGACGCCCTGGTGGAGGCCGAGGCCGCCGGTGAACAGGCCGTAGCCGTAGGCGTTCTGCACCACGTCGCCCGGGCCGACGCCGGCCGCGACGAGACACCGCGCGACGGCCTTGCTCCACACATCGAGGTCCTCGCGGGTGTAGCCGACGATTTTGGGCTTGCCGGTCGTGCCCGACGACGCGTGGACGCGAATCACGTCGTCCATGTCGACCGCGAACATCCCCGTGGGGTAGTGGTCGCGGAAGTCCTCTTTCGTCGTGAACGGCAGTTTCGACAGGTCTTCGACGCTCTCGATGTCCGCGGGCGAGAGTCCGGCCTCGTCGAACGTCTCGCGGTAGAACTCGACGTTCTCGTACGCGTTCCGAACCGTCTCCCGCAGGCGACCGTCCTGCACCTCGCGGAGTTCCTCCCGCGAGGCGGTCTCCATGCTATCGAATACCATATACGTTTGAAGTCGATGATAGAATATGATAAAAATGGTGCGGTCGCCCGACCGCACTGTGGGGCGAACCTATTTCGCGAGGGATACGTAATCGACTATCATGCGAGACGTATACATCGTCGGAGCGGGCCAATCGAAGTACGGCGCGTTTCCGGACGAGAGCTATCGGTCGCTGTTCGCGACCGCGTTCGAGGAGGCGCTGGGGAGCGCCGGCGGCGTCGAGGCGGCCGATATCGACGAGGCCGTCGTCGGGTCGCTCGGCGTCGGCGGGCGGCAACTCGGCTTATCGGGGCCGGCCGTGACGGAGCACGTCGGCCTCCACGGCGTCCCCTGTTCCCGAATCGAAAACGCCTGCGCCGCGAGCGGCTACGCGGTCAGACAGGCGGTGCAGGCGGTCAAAAGCGGGATGGCGGACGTGGCCCTCGCGGGCGGCTACGAGGTCATGACCGACATGAGCGGCGACGTGGCGAAGTACTGGCTCGGCGTCAGCGGCGAGACGGAGTGGGAGCGGCTCACCGGGACGACGTTCGCGGGCGTCTACGCCCAGATGGCCTCGGCGTACCTCGACGCCTACGACGCCTCGCCGGACCACTTCTCGAAGGTCGCGGTGAAGAACCACGCGAACGGCGCGAAGAATCCGAAGGCGCATCTCGGCTTCGAGTGCTCGCTGGACGACGCGCGGAACGCGCCCGTCGTGGCCGACCCGCTGAACCTCTATCACTGCTGTCCGACCTCCGACGGCGCGGCCGCGGTTCTCGTCGCCAGCGAGGACGTTGCCAGCGCGTGCGACGACGCGGTCCGCGTCGCGGGCGTGGGTGCCGCCTCCGAGCGCGTCGGCCTGTTCCAGCGCGACAGCTACACCGCCGTCGAATCGTCCGAGCGGGCCGCCGCGGCCGCCTACGAGATGGCCGGTCTCGGCCCCGACGACGTGGACTTCGCGGAGGTCCACGACTGCTTCGCCATCGCCGAACTGCTGGCGTACGAGGACCTCGGCTTCTGCGAGCGTGGACACGCGCCCGAACTGGTCGACTCCGGGGCGACCGAACTCGGCGGCGACCTGCCCGTCAATCCCTCCGGCGGCCTGAAATCGAAGGGTCACCCCATCGGCGCGACGGGCGCGGGGCAGGTCGTGGAGGCGTTCAAACAACTCACCGGGCGGGCCGGTGACCGGCAAGTCGCGGGCGCGAGCGTCGGCCTCACCCACAACGTCGGCGGGTCCGGCGGTGCCGCCGTCGTCCACGTCCTCGAAGGAGGTGCGCTATGAGCGCCGACGGCTCGGCCCGAGCGACCCTCGGAATCGCCGGCGTCGGCGCGTACGTCCCCAGATTCTATCTCCCCGCGTCGGCCTACCGCGAGGCGTGGGACAAAGGCGGCGCACCGGGCGTCGACCGGGTCGCCGTCGCCGACGCCGACGAAGACACACTGACGATGGCGACCGAGGCGGGCGGGCGCGCACTCGCCGCGGCCGGGGTGGACGCCGGCGACATCGACCATCTCGCCCTTGCGACCACGACGCCGCCGAACGACGAGGAAGAAAGCGCGGTCCGGCTGGCCTCGCTCCTCGGCGTCGACCCGTCGGTTCCGACCCGGCAGTTCGGCGGGAGCACCCGCGCCGGCGCGGTGGCGCTATCGGCGACGGTCGAGGCGACCCGAGGCTCGGGCGCAGGTTCGGGTTCGGGAACGGGGACGGGGACGGGGACGGTTGGCCCGAGGCTCGTCATCGTCGCCGACAGCCCGCGAGGGGCGCCCGAAAGCGACGAGGCGGCCGGTGCCGGGGCGGGGGCGGCCGCGCTCGTCCTCGCCGAAGACGGACCGCTCGTCATCGACGCCGTGGGCGAGTTCGGTGACCCCGCACCCGGTACGCGGTTCCGAGGGTTCGGGAGCGCCGAGACGGAGTCCATCGGCGTCACGCAGTACGAACGCGACGCCTACACGCGGGCGGTCGGCGGGGCGGTCGAGGCCCTCGGTATCGACGTCGCCGAACTGGACCCCGACGCCGTGGCGCTCACCGCGCCGAACGGGAAACTCCCGTACCGCGCGGCCAACGCGCTCGACGTCGAACCGGCGCGAATCGCGGCCGGGACCGTCGTCTCGCGAACCGGTGACGCCGGCGTCGCGGGGCCGGTTCTCGGACTCGCGTCGGCGCTCGACTCCGCGGGCGACGCGGGAGCCGACAAGTCGGACAGTCGGTCCCCCGCGACCTCGGTACTCCTCGTCGGCTACGGCGGCGGCGCGGGAGCGACCGCGCTCGCGCTCAGCACGGAAACGACAGACACCAACGCCGCCGCCAGTTCCGTCGTCCCGGTCGAGGCCGCCCTCGACGGCGACGTGGAGCTCACCTACGCGGAGGCGCTCCGGCGGCGCGGGACTATCACCGGCGGGGAGCCGGCGGGTGGGGGCGCGTACGTCAGCGTGCCGACGTGGAAGCGGACGATTCCGCAGCGCCACCGCCTCGTCGCCGGCGAGTGCGCCGAGTGCGGGGCGCTCTCGTTCCCGCCGGAAGGGGCGTGTGTCGACTGCGGGTCGCTCGCGGGCTACGACGACGTGACGCTCCCCGGAACGGGGGTCGTCGAGGCCGCGACCGCCATCGGACAGGGGGGCGCGCCGCCGGAGTTCGTCGAGCAACAGCAGCGGGCCGGATCGTTCCCGGTCGCCGTCGTCGCCTTCGACGGGCCGGGCGGCGAGGGCGGCGAGACCGCCGGCCGAGTCGTGAGCGCACCCGCACAGGTCGTCCACTCGCCCGCCGGAACGCCCGCGATCGGCGACCGCGTCGAGGCCGTCCCGCGCCGCATCTACGAGCAGGAGGGCGTCGTCAGGTACGGCTTCAAGGTCGTCCCGACCGAGGCGCGGCGGGAGTAATCGGCCGGGGCCGCGGGAGCAGAACCGGGTCACCGACACCGAAACGAGGGCAAACGATTATGATGGTTCCCGAACCCCTTTCGGTGATGCAAGTGAGTGTACTCGGCGCGGGAACCATGGGTCACGGCATCGCGCAGGTGGCCGCGATGGCCGGTCACGAGGTGACGATGCGCGACATCGAAGCGGCGTACGTCGACGACGGACTGGACGCCATCGAGTCGAATCTCCGGGGCGGGGTCGACCGAGACAAGGTGACGCCCGACGAGATGGCGGCGACGCTCGACCGGCTTTCGGGGACGACCTCGCTGGAGGCGGCCGTCACCGACGCCGACCTCGTCGTCGAGGCGGTTCCCGAGGATATGGAACTCAAGCGCGAGACGGTCGCGGAGGTCGAGTCCCTCGTCGACGACGACGCCGTCATCGCGTCGAACACGTCGTCGCTCTCCGTGACCGAGATACTGAGCGCCCTCGAACGTCCCGAACGCGGCCTCGGGCTCCACTTCTTCAACCCGGTTCACATCATGGGGCTCGTCGAGGTCGTCGTCGCGGAACAGACGAGCGAATCGACGCTGGCGTTCGCCACCGAGTTCGTCGAGGGCATCGACAAGACGGCCGTCGAGGTCGGTGACTCGCCCGGCTTCGCCTCCTCGCGGCTCGGTGTCGCCCTCGGCGTCGAAGCCATGCGCATGGTGCAGGAGGGCGTCGCGTCGCCCGCGGACATCGACACCGCGATGGAGCTCGGGTACAACCACCCGATGGGGCCGCTCGAACTCGGCGACGTGGTCGGCCTCGACGTTCGCCTCGGCATCCTCGAATACCTGCGCGAGGAACTGGGCGAGCGCTTCCGCCCGCCGCAGATTCTCAAGCGAAAGGTCCGCGCCGGCAAGCTCGGCAAGAAGACCGGTGAGGGCTTCTACGTCTGGGAGGACGGCGAAATCGTCGGCGCGTCCGAGGACGTGATGGACCGATGAGTGGTGACGAGCCGAGTGTCGACGACCGAGAGACGGGTGGCCCCCGAGCTGACGGCGGACCGTCGACCGTCGAGTCGGTCGCCGCCGAGTGCGAGACGGTCGACGCCGTCGTCGGCGACCGCGTCGAGGGCGTCGTCACCGTGACGCTGAACCGCCCCGACGCGCGGAACGCGCTCAACGCGACGCTCCGGGCAGAACTCAAGCGCGTCCTCGACGCCATCGAGGACAGCGACGCCCGCGTCGTCGTCCTCACCGGGTCCGACGAGGCGAAGGCGTTCGTCGCCGGCGCGGACGTGAAAGAGCTCCGAGAGCGCGATATGCTCGAACAGCGCGAGGCGAGCAAGCGACCGCGAGTGTACGAGCGCGTCGACGACCTCCGACAGCCGGTCATCGCCCGCGTGAACGGCCACGCCCTCGGCGGCGGCTGCGAACTGATGCAGGCCTGCGACGTGCGCATCGCCCACGAGCGGACGAAACTCGGCCAACCCGAAATCAACCTCGGCATCATGCCCGGCGGGGGCGGCACCCAGCGACTCGCGCGTCTCGTCGGCGAGGGACACGCCATGCGACTCATCCTGACGGGCGAGCTCATCTCCGCCGAGGAGGCCGCGGACATCGGCCTCGTGGAGGAGGTCCACGGCGACGATACCTTCGACGACCGAGTGTACGAACTCGCAGAGCTGATGGCGACGAAGAGCCCCGTGGCCCTGGAGTTCGCCAAGAAGGCCGTCAAGGCCGCGTCGCGGACGGACCTCGAACAGGGCATCGAGTACGAGGCAGAACTGTTCGCCCAGCTGTTCGGCTCGCCAGACAAGGACGAGGGTATCGACGCGTTCTTCGAGGACCGCGAACCCGAATGGCACGAGCGCGAGCGATAGACTCCTCGACCGCGTCGTTCGAACTGCTCGAACGGCTTCGGAACCGCCGCGACCGTCAGACGAGAACTCACAGCGCAGGCACGAGAGCTAGTTTCACGACGCGAACACGTCTCTGAGAGCGACCCACCCGCGAGCGAGGCCGAATCGGGGGACGCAGCGGTGGTGGACCGAGCGTTCCGTCCTCTCGAACGCGAGTCAGTAATCGAGTTACGCCGCCGTGTCGGCAGTCGCTATCGAGACCGTCTCGCGCTCGAACGAACACCGAGTCTCGAATTACGGATGAACGGCGGTTTCGAGACGAGCGAGGCCCAGCGACGACGTGTCCGGTCCACAGGACAGCAGACGGATGGTTCGTCTCCCACGCCACAGTCCGTGACAGGTTTAATTTTGTAATTGCTCGCGTTCCCACCGCGACAGTCTACGATAGGATAATAAGTGTATAACCACAATATGTTCGAGCAGTTCGAACAGCAATTGTCGGATTGAATCGTCGTCTCAGCGCCTCGAAAGCGTGAATCTCGGACTTCGAACGAGAGAACGTCCGCTGAGTGAGTTCGAACGGTTCGAACGAACGTTCCGCATACTCGGTTCGCCGGCGGGACGAGACACCGGGTCAGGAGAAGTTGAGGTTGATCTCGACCTCGTTGGCCGCGCCGAGGAGGAGGTCCGCGAGGTCGCCGGTCAGTCGGTCACCTCGAAGCCGGTTCGAGGGCCCCGAGATGCTTATCGCCCCGACTGGGTGGCCCTCGTTGTCGGTGACGGCGACGCCGACAGCGTGGAGTTTCGGGACGATTTCCTCGCGATTGAGCGCGAATCCGCGCTCGCGAATCGTCGCCAGTTCCTCGAAGAGCGCGTCCGAGTCGGTTATCGTCTGCGGCGTCTTCGCCGGGAGGCCGTGTCGGTCGACGATGTCGCGGACGCGCTCGTCCGAGAACGCCGACAGGATGGCCTTGCCCGCGGCGAGTTGGTGGAGGTACGAGCGCGTCCCCTCCCGCGCTGGCGTCCGCACCGAGTGCGCGCCGGCCGCGCCGTAGAGGTGGAACCCGCGGCCCTGCTCTTCCGTGACGCACCACACTTTCTCGCCGGTCTGCTCGGCGAGTTCGTCCAGTTTCGGCTTGGCCACCTCGTACAGTTGGTGCTGGTCGCGCGCGTAGATGCCGAAGTCGAGGAGCCGAAGGCCGACCCGGTAGCCGTCGTCGTCGGGGACGACGAACCCCTCGCGTTCGAGCGTCTTCAGGTGCCGGTGGACTGTGCTCTTGGCCAATCCGAGCTCCGAGGCGATCCCCGTCGGCCCCATCGGTCCCCCCGATTTGAGCTGTTCGAGGATACCGAGCGACGTGGCGGCGGTCGTCACCGGTCGGCGCTGTTCGTCGTCTGTCATCACCCATCTTTGGTGTTCATTCGTGATAAATCTGTTCGAATGTTTCGAACGTCAGTTCCATTCACTCGAACGCCCTTGACGGCCGCTCGAACCGCGAGTCGGCGATAGAGCAAAGTAGCGTCCGATTGGATAGCGAACGTGCATGATTAAATTGGTGAATATGCTCGTCCGGGACGACGACTACACGCACGAGGAGTTCGTCGAGCGGTGGCGTGGGAGCCACGCGGACCTCGCGAGGGAGCTTCCGGGGCTCGTGAAGTACGCGACGAGCGTCCCGACCGACCCCGAGCGGTCCGAGTACGACGGCATCGTCGAACTCTACTTCGAGGACATGGCCGCTCTGAAGGCGGCGTTCGACTCCGAGGTCGGCCAGCGCGTGAACGCCGACGCGTCTTCGTTCGCCGACGTGGAACGGGGACCGACGCTCTACGTCGAGGAGACGGTCCACCTCGACAGGTCCTGAATCCATGAACACGAGCGAACGGCTCGTCGAGAGCCTCGAACGGCTCGGCGTCGAGCGAATCTTCGGCTATCCCGGCGGCCGCGTCATCGAACTGTTCGACCTGCTTCCCGAGTCGGACATCGACCTCGTGCGCCCCCGCGACGAGCGCGAGGCGAGCGTCATGGCCGAGATGCACGGTCGGTTGACGGGCGAACCGGGCGTCCTCGCCGGACAGGGACCGTGGATAGGAAGCCTCGGCCTCATCGGGCAGATGGAGGCGCGCCTCGCCTCGTCGCCGATGGTCGTCATCACCGAGGCCTCCGAGCGCGGGAACTACTCGACGCTCGCGCCTTACCAGCAGTCCCGCGGCGACTACGGCGGCCTCGAACTCCCGAAGATTCTCGACGCCGTGACGAAGGAACACTGGTTCCCGCGGACCTCGACCGAGACGGTTCGGAGCCTCCAACTCGCGTTCAAACACGCCGTCGCGGGTCGCCCCGGCCCGACGGCGGTCATCCTCGACGGCGACGCCGTCACCAAACCGTACCCGGACGAGTCCGTACCGCCGGTCTGGGACGACGAGGCACAGACCAGAACGTGGACCGCCGCGCCGACGGCGCGCGACCTCGCCGCCGCCGCCGAGGCGCTCGACGCGGCCGAGCGACCGGTCATCGTCTCAGGCAACGGCGTCCACGCGTCCGGCGCGTACGACGAACTCGCGGCGGTCGCCGAGGCCTACGAAGCCGCGGTCGTCACCTCCTACCTCGGGAAATCGACGTTCCCCGAGACGCACCGTCTCGCCGGCGGCGTCATCGGCTCGTTCGGTCACGAGGGCGCGAACCGACTCGTCAGCGAGGCCGACGCGCTCCTCGTCGTCGGCTGTCGCATGAACCCGATGGACACGAACTGGCAGGCCCCCGACTTCATCCGCCCCGACGAGCAGACGATTATCCACGCCGATATCGACCCGCGGAACGCCGGCTGGGTCTACCCCGCCGACGTGGGACTCGTCGGCGACGCGTCCGAATCGCTGCGCGAACTCGCGGCCGCCGGGGGAGCCGACAACGACTGGGCCGAAGACCGGGCGCGCGAGGCCCGCGAGTCGTTCCACGCGCCCGAGTGCGAGTCGGACGCCGCGCCAATCCTACCCCAGCGGGCCGTCAAGGAAATCGAGAACGTCGTCGACGAGGACACCATCGTCACCGCCGACTCCGGTAACAACCGCTTTTGGTTACTCAACTACCTCCAGACGCCGGCGGTTCGGACCTACTTCGGCTCCGGCGGCGTCGGCGGCATGGGCTGGGCGACCCCCGCCGCGGTCTCGGCCGCGCTGGCGACCGACAAGCGCGTCGTCGGCGTCGCGGGCGACGGCGGCTTCGCCATGACGATGACGAGCGTCGAGACGGCGGTCGAACACGGCGTCGCGCCGACGTTCGTCGTCCTCAACGACACCAGCCTCGGGATGGTCCGACAGATGCAACGCGGCCCCGACGACATCGCGGGCGTCGAGTTCCACGACACGGACTTCGCGCGAGTCGCGGAGGCGTTCGGCGCGACGGGCGCCCGCGTCGAGACGCCGGACGAACTCGGTGACGCACTGGCCGACGCGAAGACGCACAGCCTCCCGACGGTCATCGACGCCCGCATCGACCGCAGTCAGGACATGGCCGCGACGCTCCAGTCGTCGTTCTACGCGTCGGTCGGGGGGCTCCACGAATAGCGCGCGGTGACGAGTCGGCCGTCGTCGGCCGCGCTCGGGAAACACTTTTCTCGCGCGCAGGTAGAACTACGAGGGCATGTCATCATCGACCGTGATGGTTACGGGCGGGACCGGTTTCATCGGCTCGTACGTCGCGTCGGACCTCGCCGCGGCCGACCACGACGTGGTCGCCTACGACCGCTCGACCGACCCGCACATCCTCGACAGACTCGGCGTCGCCGACGACGTGACGATACGCCGCGGCGACGTGACCGACCCGACTGACGTGTTCCGGGCGGTGCGAGAGACCGGCGCGACGCACATCGTCCACCTCGCGGCGCTCCTGACGACGACGGCGCGGGATAACCCGCGGGCCGCGCTCGACGTGAACGTCCAAGGGACGAACAACGTCTTCGAGGCGGCGCGCGCCCTCCCCGAGCAGGTCGAGCGCGTCGCGTGGGCGTCGTCGGCGGCGGTGTACGCCCCGCCCGCGAACTACGGCGGCGACTTCGTGACCGAGTCCGACCTCGTCTACCCCGATACGCTCTACGGGGCGACCAAGGAGTACAACGAGCATCAGGCCCGAGTGTACTACGAGGACTTCGGCGTCTCGCACGTCGCGCTCCGACCGACGGTCGCCTACGGCCCGTACCGCGAGACCGGTGGGTCCGCGTTCCTCGCGAACATCGTCGAAAAACCGGCGCTCGGCGAGCCCTTCAGCGTCGACTACGGCGACCAGGTCATCGACTGGCAACACGTCCGCGACATCGCGCAGGCGTTCCGCAAGGCGACGTTCGCGCCCGAAGACGACCTCACCCAACGCGTCTACAACGTCCGCGGGGAGTTGGCGACGATTCGCGAGGCCGCGGAGACGGTCCGGCGGCTCCTCCCCGACGCCGACCTCACGGTCTCCGACGAGGGCGAACTCCCGTGGACCCAGGAACTCGACATGACGAAGGCGCAAGCCGACCTCGGCTACGACCCGGAGTACGACCTCGAAGCCGGGTTCCGCGACTACCTCAACGTGCTTCGGAAGGAAAACGGGTTGGAGCCGGTCTGAGCCGAGACCCGACGGGCCAAGGTCCGACCGGCCGAAACGTCGCCGCGGAGCCGGTCACGGCCGCCGAACGTCGCCGGCACCCTCGGTCTCGGGACCGTCCAGCAGGTCGCGGATGTCGTCGGGCGACAGCAGGTCGACGAGGCTCTCGCCCGAGTCGTAGCGCTCGCGCTCGGCGGGCGTGAGATAGTCCGCGAGGTTGACGTGTTCGTACATCGGCGCGAGCTACGAAGGACGGGATAATAGCTGTGGTGACGATTGCCGCGGGAACTGCTGTCGCACTACTGCGTCTGGGAGTACTCTTCGACCCACTCCTGTAAGCTGATTCCCATCGCGGCCTGCGTGATGGCGTTCGAGGACGCCGAGTTCGCGCTCTTGACGAGTTCGGCTTCGAGCGTCCGGGTCGGAATCTCGCCGATGAAGTGGGGGATGGCCCGCTGGACCGCGAGCGGACAGCCGACCTCGTGGGCGAGGGCGTAGCCCGAAAGCGAGTGCGGAATCTCCCCGCTGGCGTACTCCGGGTTGGGGTCGTCGAGCACGTCGTCGTCGACGAAATCGACGTACTCGTAGCACTTGCCCACGTCGTGGAGGAGGCAGGCCGCGCGGACCACGTCGAACTCCGGGTCCGCGCCGTGGAAATCCCGCTGTTCCTCGGCGGCGCGGACGGCGATTCGCGTCACGCCGCGGACGTGCTCGACGTTCGTCACCTCGTGGATGTTCCACGCGTAGGGGATGTCTTCGATGTCGCGCCAACCGCCGCGGGCGAGACCGAGACACCAGGCCTCTCTGACCCGGTCGCGGAGGCCGTCGTCCTCGATGTCGTCGAGTTCGGGGAAGGCGGCCTCGACCTGCGCGCGGTAGTCGTGCGACATCGCTCAGCGGCCCCCACTCGCGTCTTTCTGAACCGTCTCGCGGCCGACGAACCGCGGGCGGTCCCCGATGGAGAGGAAGTTGTCAACGTCTTCGCGGGGCGCTTTCGCCTTCGGGTGGTCGGGGTCGTAGTCGCGCGAGGACTCGTGGCCGAGGCCCGCGCGGAGCGCGTCGAGGCTCTCGAAGTAGAGTTCTGCGACGCCGTCGAACTCGGCGCGTTCGGGGTCGGTCGGGACGACGCGGGCGTACCGGACCACGCCGGGAATCTCGCGGGCGAGAGGGACGTGGGTGTTCGCCCAGTGGTCGAGGAACTCGTCGTGGCTCATCCCGGCTTTGCGGACGAGAAACGCCGAGTGCTTGTAGAGGTCCGTCGTGTCGCCGCCGGTCTCGTCTTTCTCGACGACCTCTTCGCCGATGATTCGGGGGCGTCGCTCGACGTCGAGGAAGTTGTCCACGTCGGCTCTCGCCTCCCTTGCCTTCCCTTTGGCCGGGTCGTAGTCGCGAGACCCCTCGCTGCCGAGCGCGTCGTGGAGGGCGTCGAGGTCGTCGAAGTAGAGTTCCGCGAGACCGTCGAACTCGGAGGCCTCGGGGTCGACGGGGAGGACCGTCTGGTAGCGGACGACGCCCTCGATGTCGCGGGCGATGGGCGTGTGGTTGTCCTGCCAGTACGTGACGAACTCGTCGTGACTCATCCCCGCCTTGCGGACAAGCAGGGCTACGTGCTTGTACATGCGTACACCTGTCGATTCACGTATGAGACAATAAATCATGAGGTGTGTTCGCAACGCCCATCTACAACAAATTAATGTGATAGTCACGAGTGGTGGGCGTATGCCTTTCCACGAGCGGGGGTTCATGAGCGGGACCCGCGGGACGATGGCCGTCGACTGGGAACAGCGCATCGACGTAAAGCGGATGCGCGAGGAGCGGAAGGACCGCGCCCTCTCGCGGATGCGCGAGGCGGGCCTCGGGAGCATGCTCCTCATCGACGACCCGAACATCCGGTACGTGACCGGGTTGGCGATGACCGGCGGGTCGGGCGCGGACCACTACTCGCTGCTTCTGGAAGACGGCACGGTCGTCCACTGGGACACCGCCGACCACGCGAGCAACCAGCGGTACAACTGCCCGTGGCTGACCGACGTTCGCTACGCCTGTCCCGGACTGGGGAACGTCCCGCGGGCCTCCGGCCGCGACTCGGCCCGGTCGTTCCTCCTCGACAAGATGGCCCAGACCGTCGTCGACGCCCTCGATGAGTACGGCCTCGCGAACGAGGCGATGGGCATCGACACCGGCCACGCGGGACTGCTCGACGCCTTCGAATCGAAGGGCATCGACGCCCGGCCGGCCGAGTGCGCGGCGGTGATGGAGGACGCCCGAAAGACCAAGACCGAAGACGAAATCGAATGTCTGCGACAGGTCGCGGCCATCTGCGAGGCGGGCTTCCAGGCCATCGTCGAGAACGCGAAGCCGGGCGCGCGGGAGTCGGAGGTGTGGGGCGACGCCGTCCGCGAACTCTGGCGGCACGGCGCGATGGCGCAGGGCGGCTATCTCACGTCGGGGCCGAACACGTGGCCGAAGCACCAAGCGAACACGACGGACCGACTGATTCGCCCCGGCGACCTCGTCTACGCCGACTTCTACAACGTCGGCTACCTCGGCTACCGGTCGTGTTACTACCGGACCTTCTCGATGGGCGAACCGACCGACGAACAGCGCGACGCCTACGAGACGGCCCGCGACAACCTCTACGCCGTCCTCGACGAAATCGAGCCGGGGAAGACCACCGACGAAATCGCGGCGGCGTTCCCGGACATGGCGGGCGAACACGCCGACTGGTACGGCGCGGACGACCACTGGCAGTTGACGACCAACCACTGGGCCCACGGCCTCGGCCTCCAACTGTACGAAGTACCGCTCATCTGGCGCGGCCTCTCGCCGGACCACCCCATCGAAATCGAGGCGGGGATGACGATGGCCGTCGAGACACAGGAACCGGCGGGGAGACAGGGCGTCCGCGTCGAGGAGATGGTCGTCGTCCGCGACGACGGCGTCGAACTGCTCAGCCAGTGGCCCGTCGAGGAGATAACGGTTATCGATTACTGAACGTTGATATGTGTTTGTGGGATTTCTACAAATTTTACAAATTATGAAATTTGTCTCCTAGTTGCCCTCATCTTCTCGTACTATATTCAGATAGTACCCAAAGGCACTCCAAAATCAGCGTTTCGCCAATATCAAACACCAGACCAATCAGTTGTCTATAATGTCATCCGGCTCTGTTAACCACACCAGAATCTAACAGAATACGGGTGACACAGAGAGGGCGCGTTCAGCATCACCAAAGGACGTCAATCCAACCCGACGGACGCGTCCGCGTAGCATTGCAAACGACGGCCGGCGGAATCAGAATCGGCGTATGACAGAGATGGCGGCACTAACGGCGATGATACCACCAACAATTCCAACTGTGGCAAACAGGAAGAAGTGTTCGTTACCATCGGAAACGAAGTACCCAATATCAGCAAGTACAATCAGTGCGAGGGCATGAATCAACGTCTGGAGGTCCGTTTGGGTACGGATTGACTGGAGTTTTTCGGCCGTTTCGGAGGGCATACTGAAAAAGAGGGGCGAGCGTGTTTAGAAATTGTCCTTTTCACGTTTCATCTCGTACGCTGGATGCTGCGCGCTCTATTCAGCATGAACTCGACAAACACTCAGCGACTGCAGGCGTCAACAGTGCCAGAATAACTAATTCTCGCGTGTAAAGGCGGTCAGAGACCGCCACAACCACCTTCGGTTGCTACTCCGCCTTGCCGTCCTCGCGGTCCCGGCGGCGCGCGTCGGCATCGCGGTCGTCGGGGTCGCCGTAGCCGCCGCCGCCCGGCGTCCGAACCGTGACCGTCGTGCCGGCGGGCACGTCGCGGGTCGTCTTCGACGGAACCGTCTCGCCGTCGACGAGGTTCTGTCCGGTCGCTCCGTCCTCGCCGCCGGCGATGCCGCGAGGGGCGACCCGCCGGCGCTCGGTGAGAAGCGAGACGGTCGCGTCGGCCTCGACGGTGACCGACCGGACGATGCCGAGGCCGCCGCGGAACTCGCCGCGACCGCCGCTTCCCTCGCGGAGGCCGTACGCCTCGACGAAAAGCGGGTACTCGGCTTCCAGCGCCTCGACCGGCGTGTTGAGCGTGTTCGTCATCCCGACCTGCACGCCGTCCATGCCGTCGCCGCCGGCGCGGCCGCCGAAGCCGCCGCCGATGGTCTCGTAGTACGTGAAGCCGTCCGACCCGCCGGCGCGACTGCCGATGGTCAGGTTGTTCATCGTCCCCTGTCCCTGCGCGGGGACGCGCTCGGGGGCCGCGTCGGCGAGCGCCGAGAAGACCACGTCGGTCACGCGCTGACTCGTCTCGACGTTGCCGCCGACGACCGCCGCGGGCGCGTCGGGGTTGAGGAGCGAGCCATCGGGAACCTCGACCGAGATGGGGTCGTAACAGCCCTGATTCGGCGGGATTTCGGGGTCTGTGACGCAGCGAACGACGAAGTACACCGCGCTCTTGGCGACCGCGAGCGGCGCGTTGACGTTGCCGGCGACCTGGTCGGCCGTGCCGTCGAAGTCGAACGCGACGGCGTCGCCGTCGACCGTCGCGGTCACCTCGATGGGGATGTCCTCGTCGGTCACGCCGTCGCCTTCGAGCACGTCGCTGGCGCGGTACTCGCCGTCGGGCAGGTCGCGCAGTTCCGCGGTGACGCGGTTCCGGGAGTAGTCCATCACGGCGTCGAACGCCGCGAGGACGCGGGCTCGACCGTGTTCCGCGACGAGGTCGGCCAGTCGCTCCTCGGCGCGCTCGTTCGCCGCGAGTTGCGCGCGGATGTCGGCGCGGCGCTCGCCGGGGTTGCGGACGTTGGCGAGGAGGAGCGACAGCACGTCGTCGTTGGTCTCGCCGCCGGCGACGAGTCTGACCGGCGGGAGTCGAAGCCCCTCCTGATAGATTTCGCGCGCGCCGGCGGGCATGCTGCCGGGCGTCATCCCGCCCACGTCGGCGTGGTGCGCCCGCGAGACGGCGTAGCCGAGCACCTCGCCGTCGACCGCGAGCGGCGACACCATCGTCACGTCGGGGAGGTGCGTCCCGCCCTCGAAGGGGTCGTTGAGGACGAACACGTCGCCGGGTTCCGGGTCGTAGTCGAGGACCGTCTCCACGGCCTCGGGCATCGCGCCGAGGTGGACCGGGATGTGTTCGGCCTGCGCGACGAGGCGGCCGTCGGCGTCGAACAGCGCCGTCGAGCAGTCGCGGCGCTCCTTGATGTTCGGCGAGTACGACGAGGTGATGAGCACCTGCCCCATCTCCTCGGCGACGCTCTCGAACTGGTTGCGCATGATTTCGAGCGTCACGGGGTCGACCTCGCGGTCGCTCATTCGCCGTCACCCCCGCTGGTCAGGACGAGCGTCCCGTCGGCCCCGACCGTCCCGCCCCACGCCGGGGGCACGACGACGGTGCTCTCGTGCTGTTCGAGGATGGCCGGTCCCTCGACGGTCGCCCCCGCACCGAGGCCGTCGCGGTCGTAGACGGGCGTCTCGCGGAACACGCCGTCGAAGAACGCCTCGCGGGTGTCCTTGCGGGCGTCGCCGCCGCCGCGGTAGGTCACGTCGAGCGGGTCGCGCTCGACCACGGCGGTCGCCCGGACGTTGACGAGTTCGACCGGGTCGTCGAGGCGGTAGCCGTAGGCGCTCTCGTGTGCCTCGTGGAACCGCGCCTCGACCGCCTCGGCGTCGAACGCCTCGCCGACGGGGACGGTCAGTTCGAAGCTCTGGCCGACGTACCGGAGGTCGGCGGCGCGCCGGACCGTCGCCTCGTCGGGGTCGGCCACGTCGTCGAGCGTGTCGGCTTCGAGGTCGGCGTAGGCGGCGTCGACCGCCTCCCCGTCGAGGTCGGAAAGCGGGCGGCGGAGCGTCCGCACCGAGTCGTGTTTCTGGTCGGCCGCGAGCAGGCCGTACGCCGAGAGGACGCCGCAGGCCCGCGGGACCACCACGGTCTCGATGTCGAGGCTGTCGGCGAGGGCGGCGGCGTGCATCGGGCCGGCACCGCCGAAGGCGACGAGGCCGAACTGCCGCGGGTCGTGGCCGCGCTCGACGGTCACGGCGCGAATCGCCCGCGTCATGTTGGCGTTGGCGACGCGGTAGATGCCGCGGGCGGCCGCGAGCGCGTCGTCCAGTCCGGCCCCGTCGGCGAGTCCGGCGAGCGCGTCGCGGGCGGCGTCCACGTCGAGGGAGAGTTCGCCGCCGAGAGCGGAACTGCCGCCGATGTAGCCGAGGACGACGTTCGCGTCAGTCACGGTCGGGTCGGTGCCGCCGCGGCCGTAGCAGGCCGGGCCGGGGTTCGCGCCCGACGAGCGCGGCCCGACCCGGAGTGCGTCGCCCGAGTCGACCCACGCGATAGAGCCGCCGCCCGCGCCGACGGTGTTCACGTCAACCATCGGCGTCTTGATGGGTCGGCCGTTGATTTCGGCGTCGGTGGTCCGCTCGACCTCGCCGTCGCGGACGAGGCTCACGTCGCTGGAGGTGCCGCCCATGTCGAAGGTGACGAGGCCGGCGAGGTCGTCGCCGGACCCGGTCGCAGTCTCCGCCGCGCCGACGACGCCCGCGGCCGGCCCGGACATCGTGGTCGTCACGGCGTGTTCGCGCACCGTCGAGGCCGGGGCGATGCCGCCGTTGGCCTGCATGATTTCGGGAACCGGGACGCCGAGGTCGGCCGCGCGGGATTCGAGGCGACCGAGGTAGCTGTCGATTGCGGGCGTCACGTAGGCGTCGACCGCGGTGGTCGAGGTGCGCTCGAACTCGCGGAACTCGGCGAGCACCTCGTGGGACGCCGACACCGGCGCGTCGAGTTCCTCGCGGAGCACGTCGGCGACGACGCGCTCGTTTTCGGGGTGCTGGTAGGCGTGCAGGAGCGAGACGGCGACGCTCTCTGCGCCGGCGTCGCGGATGTCGTCGGCGAGCGCGCGGACCTCCGACTCGTCGACTTCGGTCTGAATGCCATCGACCGTCGCGCGCTCCGTCACCTCGAACCGGCGGCGGCGCGGGACGAGCGGGTCGGGCTTGTCGGCGGTCACGTCGTAGAGGTCGGGGCGGGCCTGCCGGCCGATTTCGAGCACGTCGCGGAAACCCTCGGTGGTGACGAGCGCGGTCGTCGCGCCGTCGTCTTCGAGGAGCGCGTTGACCGAGACGGTCATCGCGTGGGTGAACGCGTCCACCTCGGCGGGGTCGATGCCGGCGTCGTCGCAGGCCTTCTCGATGCCGCGGACGACGCCGACGCTCTGGTCGTCCGTGCTCGGGACCTTCGCGGTGACGAGCCGTCCCTCGGGAGTCAACAGCGCCACGTCGGTGAAGGTGCCGCCGACGTCGACGCCGATTCGCGTCTCTGCGTCCATCAGAACACCCCCATATCGGCGGCGACCGTATAGAGCGTTCGGAGACCGAGCCAGACGACGACGAGCGTCACCAGCCCGCCGACGACGTTCTGGAGCGTGGAGTTGGCGTACGACCCGAGGATGTCGCGGTCGTTCATCACGTAGATGAGGAAGACGGCGACGATGGGAAGCAGGACGCCGTTTGCGACCTGCGCGAAGACGATGGCCTGCACGGGGCTGTAGCCGACCGCGGAGAAGACGATGCCGACGAGCAGAATCGAGCCCCAGACGGCGCGGAACTTCGTGGACTTGAGGTCGGTGTCCCAGCCGAGCGCCCCCGCAGTCGCGTACGCGCCGGCCAGCGGAGCGGTCGTCGCGCTGGTGAAGCCCGCGGCGAACAGCCCGATGCCGAAGAACACCTTCGCCTGCGTGCCGACGAGGGGTTCGAGCTGTTCGGCCATCGTGCTCACGTTCTGGATGTTCGTCCCGACGGGGAACGCCGCCGCGGCGGTGACGAGAATCGAGATGGTGATGAAGCCGCCGAGGACGATAGACAGGACCGTGTCGGCCCGCGACTCGTTCAACTCCTCGGGGCCGGCCCACCGCTCTTGGACGCTCCCGGCGTGGAGAAAGAGGTTGTAGCCGACGACGGTCGTCCCGATGAGGCCGGTGATGAGGAACGCCGACCCCTGCGGAACGCTCGGGACGAACCCGCGGGCGAGCGCGCCGAGGTCGGGGCCGATGAGGATGGCGTCGATGAGGAAGGAGACGGCCATGACGGAGACGAGGCCGACGAGCGCTTTCTCGATGAGTTTGTACTTGCCGGACCACAGGAGGACGCCGGCGACGAGGCCCATCGCGGGCCCCCAGAGGTTGGCGCTGATTCCGGTCAGGCCCTCCAACCCGGCCGCGCCGCCGAGGATGTTCCCGGTCTCGTAGGCGGCCGTGCCGATGCCGATGGCGCTCACGACGAGGGCGATGCTCAGCCCCGACAGCGCGGGGCTGTCGAACTGCTCGCGGAGCGCCTCGCCGAGCCCCTCGCGGGAGACGAGGCCGAGTCGGGCGCTCATCTCCTGTAAGACGATAGTGGCGACTATCGAGAAGGCGATGGTCCAGACGAGCGCGTAGCCGAATCGAGCGCCCGTCACGCTCGCGGTCGTGACCGTGCCGGGGCCGATGAACGCGGCGGCGACCATCGCGCCCGGGCCGATAGATTTCAGACGTTCGATGAAGTTCATGGTTCTCCCTGTGAGGTGGATTGACGTATCAAACTCTGGTTGATAAATCCCGGTTGAGAACGGCGTGTACGGCGGGGAGAGTGCGTGTGAACGAGTATGAACGAGTATGAAGTCAGCGGCGGGTCCGGACCGGCGACTGGTTCGGGGGACCGGCGTCCGGTTCGGGTCCGCGCCGGACGCGACCCTCACCGGACCTCGGTGAGAAGCACCTTCGAGACGCCCGCTTCGACCTCGATGTCGAACGGCGACTGCTCGGTGCTGAGCGCGATGAACCGCGACATGAACCACTTGACCGACTCGGTGGGGAAGACGACGTGGAAGGTGTCTCCCTCGGAGGCGCGGACCGTGAGAAAGCCGCAGAACGACAGCCAGTCGAGGAGTTCGCCCAGCGACTCGAACCGGTCGCGGTACTCGTGGGCGTGGAACGCCGCGACCCGGTCGACGGCGTCGAGGAACTCCGGGTCCGGGTCGCCGTCGGCGTCCTCGACGTAGTCGAGAAACGTGTGCAGGAAGTCCACGTCGAGGAGGACGTGCTCGCCGCTCGACAGCATCTGGTGGTAGGCTTCGAGGTTCGGGCCGGCGTCGGTTGTCGCCGCCTCGAAGTTGGCCGCGTAGAAGACGAGCGCCTCGCGGACGAGTTCGCTCTGCGCCTTGTCGGTCCGACCGGCGAGGCCGTCGAGCGCCGACTGGGCGTCCTCGTCCAGCGACACGGTGATGCGATTCGTGACCATGAGTGTCTAACTCTCGGAGGGGTTCTTAAGCGATGTGCAGACGCCCGCCGTGAGCCGAAAACGGCTGACGAACCGAACGTAGCCGTCCGAAAAGTGTGAAAATTTTAGAAATTGTAAGCGGCGACGCGGGCGTCAGTCGTCGCTTCGCCGTCGCCGGGCGGACAAACCCGCGACCGTCGCCGACTCGGTGAAGAGCTCGTCGCGCGCGAGTTCGTCCCGGCGGACCCGCTCGCCGGAGAGGTCCCGGAGGATGCCGGCCGAACCGCGGAACTCCTCGCTCTCGTAGGGCAGATGGCCCACGTGGTCGCGGCACGGCACCGCCTCGCCATCGGCGGTCCGTATCCCGATTTCGAACTGGTTCGACCGGCAGTCACTCGGGCGGCCGTCAGAACTCGCCGGTGACGACGTCGGCGACGCGGCCGCGGTTGAACAGCCGTTCGCCCGCCGGAATCTCGGGGTACGACTCTCCGTCGCCGTAGCCGGGCCACGCGCCGAAGCGGTCGGGAAAGAGCTGCTTGGCGGTCATCTCCAACTGGAACAGGTTCATAATCGGCCCCTGCATCCCGTTTCCGGACGGGAAGTACCGGCCGTCGCGGAACGCGGGGACCTCGTCCGCGAGCGGGTCGGAAAGCACCTCCTCGCGGTTCGAGCGGAACGAGTCGCCGAGCGCGGTCCCCCAGTACCGGAGGACGACGTCGGGCGCGGTCTCGACCATCGCCTCGTAGTCGTACGACCCGCCCGACCCGGTCTCGGCGTCGGTGGCCGCGAAGGCGTTCGGCATCCCGAACGGTCGAAGGTGCGCCCAGAGGTAACCGTCCTGCGTGAAGTCGTACGGCCAGAACGTCCCGCCGGTGTAGGCGACGACGGCGAGCGACGGCCGCTCGGACGCCGGTGGGAGGTCGGCCTGTATTCGGGCGACGAGGTCGTCCCGGATCGACTTAAACGCCCGGTAGCGCGCCTCCTCCCGGAACACCGCCGCGATGTGACCGAGGTACTCCCACAGCGTGTAGTACTCGTAGCGGTCGCGGTAGGGTTCCGGCGGTTCGGCGTTCGTCCGACTGTAGTAGTTGCCGAACCACGGACCCACGTCGGACGCGATTGACGCGACCTCGTCTTCGGTCCAGTCGAAGGAGGAACTCCGGAGGAGCGCCGGGTCGAGGAAGTGAACGTCGCTATCCAGTTCGTAGAACAGTTCCCTGTCGAGGGCGTTCGGGTTCGACGCCGGCGTGACGCGGCCGAGGTCCTCCCACTCGAAGTCCACGCCGTCGAGCGCGTCGTAGTAGTAATCGACCGTGTTGCCGAACAGTTCCTTATCGTAGCCGATACCGGTGATGGCATCGCCGTGGCCGAAGGCGACCGTCGCGTCGGCCGACACCGGGTAGTAGGTCAGGGCGCGTTCCGGTACGGCGTCGAACTCGACCTCACCGACGGGGGCCATCGACACCGAGTACGAACCGCCGTCCGCCTCGTCGTCGGTCGTCGTCTCCGTCTCGGTGGAAGTCGTCGTCGTGGTCGCGGTCCGGTCCCCCGACGCGTCTGTGTCCGCAGACCCAGTGGTTAGCGACTCCGTCGAACCGCCCGCACAACCGGCGAGTAATCCGCCGGCGGCGACCGCGCCACCGTACTTGAGATACCGCCGCCGCGTCGGTTCGGGTCCGTGACTGTCGTCGCCTGTCATGATTTTAGGCTGGCCTAAAAGCACAAAGTTCCTTCGGACCTCCGGCCGTCGGAACTCCCCGCGACGACCCGAAAGCGACACGTCCGTCGAACGCGAACGGCCGGAGCATGACGCAGGACGGGCGCGCCGAGGAGTTGGAGCCGGCGAAGCGGCGAATCATGGAGGCGACGTACAGGGCGCTACAGAAACGCGGCTACGGCAACCTGACGACGCAGGACATCGCCGACGAGTTCGAGAACAGCAAGGCGCTCCTGTACTATCACTACGACGGGAAAGACGAGCTACTGGTCGACTTCCTCGACTACGTCCTGGCGGAGTTCCTCGACGGCCTCCCGCGGGGGGACCGCACACCGAGGGAGGAACTCGAAACGCTGGTCGACGCGCTCCTGCCCGAGACGCTCTCCGAGGAGGCCTATCGGCTCCAACTGTCGATGTTCGAACTCCGGATGAACGCCCGGCACGACGAGGCCTATCGAGCGGAGTACCGCCACATCGACGACGAACTGACGGCGCACCTACGGGACATCCTCGTCCGCGGAATCGAGGCCGGCGAGTTCGAGGCCATCGACCCCGACGCCGAGGCCGAACTGTTCCTCTCGATTCTGACCGGGACGCGCGCCCGCCGGGTGACGGTGTTCGAGCCCGACGAGTCAATCGAGTCGCTCCGGGCGGCAATCGACTCGCACATCGACCGTATCTCGGCGTGACCGAGCGGGCGCTCCGCCCGGTCACCTGAACCCTTATTCGCCCGGCGTCCGTCGGTTCCGACCATGACACCGCGACCGTCGACCTTCTCCATCGTCGCCCGCGACCCCGAACAGGACGCCGTCGGCGTGGCCGTCCAATCGAAGTTCGTGAGCGTCGGCTCCGTCGTCCCGTTCGTCAGCGCGGACGCCGGCGCAATCGCCACCCAGAGCTTCGCGAACGTCGCCTACGGTCCCGACGGATTGGACCTCCTGCGTGAGGGGCGCTCGGCCGAGGAAGTCGTCGCCGAACTGACCGACGCCGACGACGAGGCCCCGAGCAGACAGGTCGGCGTCGTGGGGGCCGACGGGAGCGTCGCGGCCTTCACCGGCGACGAGTGCTTCGACGTGGCCGGCGACATCCAAGGAGAGCACTACACCGTCCAGGGGAACATCCTCGAAAACGAGGCGACGCTCGACGCGATGGCCGAGGCGTTCGAGACGACCGACGGCGGGCTCCCGGAACGCCTGCTCGCGGCGCTCCACGCCGGCAACGACGCCGGCGGCGACAAGCGCGGCGAGCAGTCCGCGGCGATGTACATCGCCAAGCCCGAGGGGGGCTACGACGGCGGCAACGACCGCTGGGTCGACGTGCGCGTCGACGACCACGACCGCCCGATAGACGAGCTCGAACGCGTGTTCAAGCTGTACGACATCACGCTCTTGGAGCGCGAATCGCCCGCAGAAACTCGGTCGCTGTCCGGCGAGACGGCCGAGGCGGTGCTCGAAACGCTCTCCGAACTCGGCTTCTACGACGGGACGCCGAGCGACGAGTTCGACGACGAGGCCGCGGAGGCGCTCGAATCGTTCAGAGGCATGAACAACTTCGAGAACCACTCGCTTTCCGTCCTCGAAGACGCCATCGCCCGCGGCTGGGACGACGTTGATGGCGGGGAGACGGCGGGCGAGAGCGAGACGGCGGGAGCGGGCGACCCGACGGGCGAACCCGACGGAGAAGCGCGGCTCATCGAGGCGATTTGGCAGGGCCTCAGCAGGCTCGACAGGAAGTAGTCAATTCCGAGACCCGGGTGGAAACTGACGCCTACCGGCCCGTCGCGATACGGAGTGAGTAGGCGATACAGCCCAATCCAGCGAGTTGCGTCAGTCTGACGAGCAGCCGGAAGACCCCCTGAAAGTGGATGGGAACGAGGCGGAACGCGACGAGACCCTGTCCCGCGACCGCGAGCGTGTAGGTGACGCCGAACAGGAGAATCATGCCGACCGAGAGCCACCGCATCGACCGCTCGTCGTTCCGTCGGAGGCCGCGGTAGGCCTGATAGCCGATGTAGAGGCCGACGAGTGCGGAGAGCGTCGCCGCGCCGCCGGCGAGGAGTCCGATGGGAGTGCCGAAGCCGGGGAGCGCCATCAGAACTTCCCCCACATGCGCGTCAGTTGGTCGGCCACGTCGTCGCTCCGGCGGTCGAGTTCCCACGAGAGGTCGCCGCCGCGGACCGTCACCTCGAACCGGTCCAGTTGGGAGACGTACGCCGTTTCGTGGTGACCGTCGGCCCGGGGTCGCGTCCGCTCGGCGACGAGATCCGCGTCGACGAGCCGGTCGAGACGGCGGTAGATAGACGAGGTCGAAAGCCCGCACCGCTCGCTGAGTTCCTTCGCCGACCGCGGCGACTCGCTTGTCGCCACCAGAATCGACCGTACGTGCTCGTCGTCGAGGAGCGCGACGACGGTCGCCAGGTCGACGTCTGCCATCTCGTCTCTACGGGTCATCCGACTCGTCCATAGGTGCTGTGTCTCATCGCTGGTGTGGAAATCGAAGCCAGTCGTACCGCCGCTCGGAGAAAACGGTGGGCGCGGCGGGAGGTGAGGCCGGTGAGGGGGAACGGAAGGCTGGCACGGGGGAGAACAGCGGTGTCGAAAGCGGCCGACCCGGGCGCACGAGACAGCGTCACGCATCGGTCTCACCGCCGAGTTCGCGGCCGAAGAGGACGGTGAAGTGCGTGCCGCCTATCGAGTACACGACGCTTGCTCGGTCGGCACCGGGAGAGTCGCTGAGGTCGATAGTTGCCTCCGCGCCGGGCGCGACCGTCTCGGCTCCCGGCCAGAGCGGCTTTTTCTCGACGCGCCCGGGAGCTTCGGGAAGAGAGAGGTCGTAGAAGAGTCGGTCAGCGGGGACGGTCTCGCCTGCCTCGTGGCGTACCGTAACGCAGTCGGTCGCCTCGTCGTAGGCCAACCCCCACGTCACCTGCGGAAGCCGGTACCGCGGGTCGATTTCGCCGTCGGGCCGGAGCGGCACGCGCGTCTCGACCGTGGCGAGCCGGCCGTCGATGTACACGTCGAAGGTCTCGGCGGCGTCGGCGAAGCGATAGTGCTCTCGCCTGAACTCCGATTCGATCGCCTCTTTCGTGGGAACGCGGTCGGTCGTGTACTGGTAGTGGACGACCTGATAGACGTTCTCGCGGTCGAACCGAAAGCCGTCGGCGAGCATCGCTGGTCGTCCCGTAGGGCCGTGAATCGTCGTGTTGACGCCGACGTGAGATGGCCCGCCGGCCGCCGCGGTCAACTGCTCGAAGTCGGAGTCGATCTCGTGGTACCGGGGTCGCTCGCCTGCGCCAGTATCGACGAGGGCTTCCAGATTCGGTTCGTCGTGGAGGTTCGCGCTCGTGAACACGATGGTATCGTCGCCGACGGCGACCCGGCGGGGACCGTCGTCGCGGTCGAACACGTCGTAGCCGCGGTACGCACCGGACCGGTCGTATCCGCTTTCGGTGAGCGTCTGACCGACGGACGAGCGCTCGAAAGATGCCTCGATTACGCTCCCGAAGACCGAGTCCACGAGATGGTCGTATCGGTCGAAACCGATGCCGAAGTAGTCCAGCGCCGCCTTGTCGTGCGCCTGCCGGGTGACGAAGAGCGGCGGAGCTTCGGGCCGCATCCTCGGCTTCCGAGACGAACTGAAATAGTATCTGTCGGGCGGGCGCTCGACGCTCGACGGTGCGGGGAGCCAGCGCCGATACGCCGGGGCAGGCGTCGAGGGGATCTCAAGGCGACCGTAGCGCTGGGCACCGCCGAGCGGGGGAAGGTCCGAGAGGCAACCGGCAGTCAGCGCGGAGAGCGACGCGGCCGCCGCGGCGGTTCCCGTGGCGAGGAACTGTCGTCGCGTCGAGCCTGTGGAGGGCCGAGAGTCGTCAGGGGACATGCGGCAACGTAGCGGTCACCCGACAGGAGCATATAACCGAGCTATCGAGTGCGGGCGGCCGCAACTCGGCGACAGCTATAAGTAGAAGTCCGAGCGGTCGTCCCGGCAAACGCCATCGGCTCAGCGAAAAGCAGTAACACCACGAAAATCAGTCTCGTCTCGCAGTTCTTGTCGAAGCGCGCCGGGTGCGGTGGCGTTGGTGGGTCACCGCGGCGCACCGACAGGGCCGCGCGGGGAAAGATGTCCCGCTCAGCCGAGGAGGTACTTGAGCGCGGGGCGCTGTCGGACGAACTCCATCTTCTCGATGATGGCGTCGAGGCCGAGGATGCGGCCCGCCGCGAGCGTCCCGACGATGACGAACATCATGAGGCCGAACAGGTCGCCGTTGACCACGCCGTGGGCCCAGTCGGCGTTCCCGAGGTAGAAGAACACCATCAGGACGCCGCCGAAGAAGGCGGCGAGCCGGACGAGTGCACCCACGAGGAGTCCGAGACCGATGAGGGCCTCACCCCACGGAACCATGAAGTTCGTGAAGTCGAGGAGCCACGGGGTCGCGGCGGCCCACGCGAAGAAGCCCTGGAGGGGCGACGCGGCGGGGGCGTTCGCGAGGTAGCCCGCGGCGCTGAACGGCTCGCCGACGATCTTCGTCACGCCGGCGTGGAGGAACCAGTAGCCGGTGATGAGGCGAGTCAGCACGAGGACGTAGCCCGTCGCGCCCTGCGAGTAGTCGAAGTCCATTCTGTTCCCCAGCATCTCGATTTGTGAGTTAGCGGCCATTGTCTTTCACCTAACAAATGAACGAACGACCGTTGAGGGTATATAAATGGAGCGTGATTTCCGAATCTAAGGAATCGAGAACGACCGAAAAAGAGAGTCTGAGCCCTCAGCGCCGGGCGATGAGGTCGCGAGATATCTCGTCGCGCTCGTAGACAGTTCCGTCGTGCGCGTCGGCGAAGGCCTCGGCGTCGCCGTCGTCGGAAAACGGGACGAAATCGCGGCCCATCGACCCGTTGACCTCGGTGCCGACGACGTAGACGAGGTCGTCCATCGGCGCGAACGCGTCGGGGTCGAGGTGCGCGGAGATGAACGTCTTCCCGCCGTCGTCGAACAGGTCGTAGTCGACGGAACTGTAGTCGGTGAGGTAGCCGCCGGCGCGATTCCACCCGTCGTCCTCGCGGTCCAGCGCGTAGGAAAGCGTCTCCCAAGCGCTACCGAACCGCGCCGGATTGTCGTGGCCCTCGGGGCTGTGGTCGGCGTAGAACAGTTGCCCGGCGGGGCCGGGGTGTTGGTCGATGACCATCCCGCAGGCGTCGCACTGTTCGCCGCCGGTCAACGCGATTGCCTCGGGAGCGTCGCCGCCGCCGTCGGTTCCGCTGCCGCCCAGACACCCCGCCGTAGCGGCGACGCCCGCGGCACCGACAGCGGACAACACGGTCCGACGAGCGACGGTTCGGTCGCAGTCGTGGCACATACGCCAAGCTAGTCGGGGGGTGCTCAAATGGTGATTGGTGCGGAAAGCGAACCAAGCGCGGCATCGTGAAGCCGAGTCGTCACTTTCCGGCCGAGTCGAGAGCGCCGTGGCTCGGCACGGCCGGTATCGAGGACGCGCCCTCGGCGACAGATATCGTGTGTGTCACTCGTCGGTCTCCGCCGACCCGGTCGCCGCCCGCACGGGTTGGGTCACGAACTCGAACCGCGCGCCGCCCTCGGCCGACTCGCCGAGCGAGACGGACCAGCCGTGGGCGTCGGCGATGTCGTCGACGATTGCGAGGCCGTAGCCGGTTCCCCGCGGCGTCGTGGTGTAGCCGTGGTCGAACACCCGCTCGCGGATGTTCTCGGGGATTCCGGCGCCGTTGTCCGCGACGTAGAAGCCGGTGCGGTCGTCGAGCGAGCCGACGCGGACGGTGAGCGGTTCGTCGGGGGGCGTGCCGTGTTCTACGGCGTCGTCGGGAGAGTCCCGACTGCCCGTCGAGCCGTGCTCGACCGAGTTCCGAAACAGGTTCTCGAAGAGCCTGAGCAGGCGGCCGTCGTCGCCGTCGACGACGAACAGTTCCTCGCGGACGAGCGTCGCGTCCCCGGTGTCGACGAAGCGCCACGCGTGGTCGACGACGCGCGCGAGGTCGACGGGCGTGGCGTCGAGCACGGGCGTCCGCTGGCGGGCGAGGTCGAGGAGGTCATCGACCAGCTTGGACATCCGGTCGACGGCGTTGGCGGCGCGTTCGAGGTGTTCCCGTTCGCCCGACTCCATCCCGAGGTCGAGGTAGCCGGTGGCGACAGCGAGCGGGTTACGGAGGTCGTGGGCGACGATGGAGACGAAGTCGTCGAGCCGCTCGTTGGCCGCCGCGAGGTCCGCCTCGCGGTTGCGAAGCTCCTGTTCGCGGACGGTTCCCGAGAGCGCGGAGGTGACCGTCGACCCGAGGAGTTCGAGCAGGTCCTCGTCGGCGTCGAGGAACGCGTCGGCGGTCGAGACGACGAGGAGGCCGTGGCTCCCGAGCGGGACGCGCAGGACCGACGCCGCGTCGGATTCGGGGGGAAGAAGCCGGTCGTCGAACGCCACCGCGTCGACCCGGGTGACGGTCTCGGACTCGAAGCCGCCCGGAGACGTCTCGGTTCGCGCCTCCGAGTCGAACTGGCCCGCGGTCGAGGCGGCCGGCGACAGGGAACCGTGGTCGTCGGCGAGCCAGACGGCGGCCTCGGCGTCGGTCACGAGTTCGGGGACGGCGTCGGCCGCGAGCGCCGCGACCTCCTCGACGCTCTCGGTGAGGATGAAGTCCTGCGTGACCGCTTGCAGGGACCGGAGACCGTCTTCGAGCCGCGCGCGGTTGGTGACGTCGATGGCGACGCCGAGGAGTTCCGACACCTCGCCGTCGTCGTCGAAGACGGGGCGGTACCAGGCGTCGTAAATCGAGCCGCGGTACTCGATTCTGGTGTCGACCGCCTCGCCCGACAGGCCGCGGGCGATGGCGTCGGTGGCCGCGGGCGTGTCGTCGTACAGGTCGAACGCGGAGCGACCGACCACCTCGCCGGGTTCGCGGCCGAGCGACTCCAGTCCGGCCCCTTCGGACATGGTGAACACGCCCTCGGCGTCGAACGCCGAGAGGATGACCGGCAGGTTCTGCAACACCGTTTCGAGGCGCTGGTTGGTCGATTCGAGCGCCTGAAGGTAGCGCTTCCGCGTCGTCACGTCGCGGAAGTAGACCGACAGCCCCGACGGCGAGGGGTACGCCCGAATCTCGAACCAGCCGTCGTACGGCTCGGAGAAGGTCTCGAACGTCACCGGCTCCTGGGTCCGCATCGCCTCGTGGTACTTCTCGTACAGTTCGGTGTCGGCGGCGGGCGAGGGGAGCAGGTCCCAGATGCACTCGCCGAGGTCGGGCTCTCGGACCTCGCCGAAGACGTCTCTCGCGCGGTCGTTGAGGTAGACGAACCGCCAGTCGGCGTCGAGGGCGAAGAAGGCGTCCGTCATGCGTTCGAGCAGTTCGCCGCGCTGGGTGGTGGCGACCTCTCGGTCGGTCACGTCCCGCGGGATGCCGACGACGCCGGTCACTCGCTCGCCGTCGCCGGCCGGAGACAACGAGAGTTCGAACAGCCGCGGGTCGCCGTCGGCGTCGACGAACCGAACGTCGAGGCGCTCGGTGACGCCCTCCGAGAGCACACGCGAGACGGCGTCGCGGTAGCGCTCGTACTCGTCGGCGGGGAACAGCCCGGCGTCGACGAGCGACTCGAACTGCTCGCCGCGGAGCGCCTCGGAGGCGTGCCCCGTTATCTCCTCGATTCGGGGGTTCACGTACTCGACGCGGCGGTCCTCGTCGAGGACGAACGCGCCGTCTTCCATCGCCTCGACGATGACGCGGTAGCTTTTGGTCTCGGGGCGGCGGCCGGCTTCGTCCCGGTCGGAGAGCGACCGGACCGACTCGACGAGCGCCGCGTGGGAGTCGTCGGCGTCGTCGCGGACCAGATAGTCGTCGACGCCGACCGAGGCCGCACGGGCGGCGAACGCCTCGTTTCCGGCGGCGGCGTAGACGACCACCGGGAACCCGGCGGGGGAGTCGTCCGGCGAGGCGAGCGCATCGAGTTCGAGACCGTCGGGGAGGTCCGCGGCGGCGACGAGACAGGAGACGGACCGGTCGGCGAGCGCCGCGCGCGCGGCGGCGGCGCTCTCGGCGCGCTCGACCGGACGCTCGAAGGCGTCCCGGAGCGCCGAGACGACCGAATCGGAGACAACGCCGTCGGCCGCGACGTAGAGAATCGCGCCGGCGGCGGTGCCCCCTGAACTCGGGGGAGACATGTTAAATGGGAGATATTCAGAGAGCCAATAATATCTTGCGGGCGAACGGTCGGAGTTTCGAGGGACGGGAGTCGAAGACGGCCGGGCGAGCGAGTGGTCGACGCGCCGTCGCGGCCTACCCCTGTCCGACCATCCGCTCTTCGTCGTCCCACTCGCGCTTGCGGAGTTCGTACTTCTGAATCTTGCCGGTCGCGGTCTTGGGAATCTCCTCGACGAACTCGAACTCGCGGATGGCCTTGTAGCCGGCGAGGCGGTCGCGGGTGTACTCGGTCAGTTCCTCGGCGGTGACGCCGGGGTTCTCCACGTCGCCGTTCGCGGGGACGACGAACGCCTTGGGCGTCTCGCCCCACTTGTCGGACGGCGCGGGGATGACCGCCACGTCGCCGACGGCGTCGTGGTCGAACAGCGCGTCCTCCAGTTCGACCGAGGAGATGTTCTCGCCGCCGGAGATGATGATGTCCTTCTTGCGGTCCTGAATCGCTATCATCCCGTCCTCGTTGACGACCGCGAGGTCGCCGGTGTGGTACCAGCCTTCGAGGCGGTCGTTGAACGCGTCGTGGGTCTCGTCGGGTTTGTTCCAGTACTGCTCCATCACCTGGTTGCCGCGGACGACCACCTCGCCGATGCTGGCGTCGTCGCGCGGGACCTGTTCGCCATCGTCGTCGACGACGCGCAGGTCGGTCCCGAGCGGCGCGACGCCCTGCCGCTGTTTGAGCGAGAAGCGAAGGCCGCCCTCGTCGGGGATGAGCCGGTTCGCGTCCGAGGTGGCGATGAGCGGGCCGGTTTCGGTCGCACCGTACAGCTGCGTGAACTCCCAGCCGAACTCCGATTCGGTGTGGCGAATCGTCGCGCTCGGGGCGGCGCTGCCGGCGGCGGTCACGCGGACCGGGTTGTCGCCGGCGTACGCCGGGTCGTGCTCCTCGGCGTACTCGCGCAGGATGGACAGCACGGTGGGCGCGCAGCAGAAGAACGACACGTCCTCGTTGGCGATGGCGTCGAACACCCGCTCGGCGTCGACCCCGCGGGTGCAGACGTGTTTCGCCCCGCGGCCGGTGACGGCGTAGATGTGGCCCCAGCCGTTGACGTGGAACATCGGGAGCGTCCACAGATACACGTCGTCGTCGGCGATGTGGTGGTGAATCGTCACCAGTTGGGCGTGGAGCGACTCGGTGCGGTGGGTCCGGCAGACGCCCTTCGGGTCGCCGGTCGTCCCCGAGGTGTAGTTGATGGTGATGAGTTCGTCCTCGGACATCTCGGGGCGCTCGTAGTCGTCGGCGTCGGCCTCGTCGAGGAACGCCTCGAAGTCGAGCCAGTCGCCGTCGACGGCGGCGGGGTCGTTCGTCACGAACACCTCGGCGGGCACGTCGTCGCGGACGGCCTCGATTTTCCCCGCGTACTGGTAGTCTGCGTAGACCACGCTCGCGCCGGAGTCCGAAAGCAGGTACTCGTAGTCCTCCGTCGTGAGCCGGTAGTTCAGCGGGACGTGAAGCGCGCCGCACTGCATCGCGCCGAAGGCCGCTTCGAGGTGGCAGTGCGTGTTGGGGTCGAGCACCGCGACCCGGTCGCCCTTCTCGACGCCGCGGGATTGTAGCGCCGCCGAAAACCTGTCCACCCGCTCGCCGAACTCCGCGTAGGTGAAGCGCTCGCCGTCGACGCCGACGACGGCCTCGTAATCGCCGTAGTACGTCCGGGCCCGGTCGAGGAAGTCCGTCACGAGTAACTGTTTCTTCATTCATGATAGACCGGGCGGGCGAGCGAACTAAACGCACCACTTCCGGCAACATTTCACAGAGCCGACGTGACCACCACAGTATGACGGGGAGGTCGTGGAGGGAGTCGAACGCGCCGCCGGACGCGACGGGGCCGCGCCCGCCCGACGCCGAAACGAACACCTTTGAACCGCGCGGCCCTGACTCCCGGCAGATGACGACGCCGACCCTCCTCGTCGCGGGGACCGCGAGCCACGTTGGCAAGAGCACCGTCGCGGCCGGGCTCTGTCGCCTGTTCGCCGACCGCGGCCTCTCAGTCGCGCCGTTCAAGGCCCAGAACATGAGCAACAACGCCCGCGCGGTGGCGACCGCCGCCGGCGACGATTTCGGCGAAATCGGCGTCTCGCAGTACGTACAGGCTCGCGCCGCGCGGGTCGCGCCGACGACCGACCACAACCCGGTCCTGCTCAAGCCCCACGGCGACGGCACCTCGCAACTGGTCGTCCACGGCCGGGCGGTCGGGCTCAACGCCGCCGGCGACTACTACGCGACCCACTGGGAGGACGCCCGCAAGGCGGCGGTCGAATCACACCGTCGGCTGGCGAGCGAGGCGGACGTGGTCGTCGCCGAGGGGGCCGGCTCCATCGCCGAGATAAACCTCCACGACCGCGATTTGGCGAACGTCGAGACCGCCCGCTTCGCCGACGCCGACATCCTCCTCGCGGCCGACATCGAGCGCGGCGGCGTCTTCGCCAGCCTGCTGGGGACGCTCGAACTCCTCCCCGAGGACGTGCGCGACCGCGTCGTCGGCGCGGTCATCACGAAGTTCCGCGGCGACCCGAGCCTCCTCGAACCGGGGCTCGACGAAATCGAGGAGCGGACCGGCGTGCCCGTCCTCGGCGTCCTCCCCTACGACGACCCCGGCCTCCCGGAGGAGGACAGCCTCGCGCTCCCCGCGGAAGGCGAGCGCGCCACCGTCGGCGACGACGACGGCGTCGCGGCCGAGAACGCGGTCACAATCGGCGTGCCGCGACTCCCGCGCATCTCGAACGCGACGGACTTCGGCCCGCTTTCCGAGACGCCGGGCGTCCGGGTCGCCTACCTCCCGCTCGACGCGACGCTCGACGGAATCGACGGAGTGGTCCTCCCCGGAAGCAAGAACACGGTCGACGACCTGCTCGCGCTCCGCGACGCCGGCTTCGGCGACGAACTCGCCGCGTTCGACGGCCCGGTCGTCGGCATCTGCGGCGGCTACCAACTGCTCGGCGAGACCATCGAGAACGCCGATATCGAGGGTTCGGGAGACGACGAGACGGTCGACGGGCTCGGCCTCCTGCCGGTGGTCACGCGGTTCTCCCACGACAAGCGAGTCGAACCCGTCGCCGTCGAGTTCGACGGCGCGGGACCGCTGGCCGGCGCGACGGGGACCGTGGACGGCTACGAGATACACATGGGCGACAGCCGCATCGTCGGCGACGCGAGCCCCGTTTCGGGCGACGGCGCGGCGCTCGGGCGGGTCGCGGGGACGTACATCCACGACCTGTTCGCCAACGACTCGCCGCGGAACGCGTTCGTGGACGCCGTGTACGAGTCGGCCGGGCGCGACCGGCCGGCGACGGACCCGCTCGGAGCCGACGCGGACGCCGGCGCGTCGGGCGACCCCTACGACCGCGCCGCCGCGCTCGTCGCCGACAACCTCGACGTGGCGGCGCTCCGTGACGCGCTCGGACTGGAGTGGCGGAGTCGCCAACGCGGCGACGCGTAAACCCGTCTCCGACGAGGCCGGTAACACGCCCGTAACCACCTGACACCGCCGTCAGCGAGCGTTTAACACCTAATAGGCGCTACACACGTTCGTCGGAGCACCCACCGAACTCCACCACCACACTCACACATGTCTCAACAGAAATCCGACTACGCAGACGACGCCGACATCGACGCCGACCTCGACCGACTCCCCGAGGACGAGGCCATCGAAGTGACCGTCGAGAACCTCGAAGCGAGCGGGTTCGACGTCGTCGTCGTCGACACGGCCGACGAGGCGCTCGAAACCCTGCGGTCGCACATCCCCGCCGGCGTCTCCGTGATGAACGGCCACTCGACCACCCTCGAAGAGATCGGGTTCGACGACTACCTCAGCGAGGGCGACCACGACTGGGAGAGTCTGCCGGACCAGATTTGGAGCATCGACGACGACGCGGAGCGACAGGCCGCCCGCCGCGACTCCCAGACCGCCGACTACTTCCTCGGCGGCATCAACGCCATCTCGCAGACGGGCGACCTCGTCGCCGCGGACCTCTCGGGCAGTCGCATCGGCGCGTACCCCTTCGCCGCCAGCAACGTCGTCATCGTCAGCGGCATCAACAAAATCGTCCCGACGCTCGACGACGCGCTCGACCGCCTCGAATCCGTCGCGTACCCGCTCGAAAACGAGCGCGCGAAGGAGGCCTACGGCGTCGAGTCCATGATTGCGAAGCAACTCATCTTCCGGCAGGAAGTCGAGGAGGGCCGCACCACCGTCGTCCTCATCCGCGAGCAACTGGGCTACTAAGTCCGACTCGTCGTTCCCCTCGACGCGTCCCCACGCTCGGCCGGGGAAGCTTCCTGCGCCCGGACAATCCATCACCACCGCTTCCCCGGGGACCCACCACCATTCCCCAATCCCCCGTTTTGCGTGTCTCGTGCCGCGAGTCACGACTGTCGCCGACGAGTCGACGCCGCGAACCCGGTCGCCCGCCGGAGTGTCACGGCGGGCGATATATCGAACCGTAGAAATGTTCTTACCACTGGAGCCAAATCGTCAGATATGCCCGAATCTGCGTACCTGCTCGATTCGTTCGACGAAGAGGACTGCACCTACTGCGACGGCGACCTCGTGGCGGGGAGCTACAAAGACAACGACGCCATCGTCTGTGACGACTGCGGGACGCCCGCGGTCCAACTCTGGTAAGGGGGCCGCCGAAGCGCCGGTCGCCTCAGTCGCCGGTGACGATGTCGGCGACGCGGTCGCGGTCGAACAGCTGTTCGTCCTCGGGAATCTCGGGATACGCACCACCGGTGTACGCCGGCCACGCGCCGAACCGGTCGGGGTAGAGCTGTTTCGCCGTCATCTCCAGCTGGAACAGGTTCATAATCGGCCCCTGCACCGGCGTCCCCGAGGGATAGACGCGGTCGTTCCGGACCGCGCTGAGTTCGCTCCCGACGGGGTGGTCTTCGAGGCGCTGGCGAATCGACGCCACGTCGTAGTACGAGTCGATACCGTAGCTGTGGAGCAGTACGTCGGGGTCGATTTCGAGCATCGTCTCGAAGTCGTAGGACGTCTCGAACGTCACGTCGCCGGCCGCGAAGGCGTCGGTGACCCCGAGCGGGCGGATGTGCGAGGTCGCGAAGCCGGGTGCGTCGATTTTCGTCGGGTAGAACGTCTCGTCCATGTAGATGACGACGCCGACGGTCGGCCGCTCCGACTCGGGCGGGAGGTCCGACTGAATGGTGCCGAGGAGGTCGCCGTGGACCGCTTCGAGCGCCGCGAAGCGGTCTTCCTCCTGAAACACCTGCCCGACTTTCTCGACGATTTCCCAGAGCGTGTAGTACTCGTAGTCGGCGGCGTACGGCTCGGGCGGCTGGGCGTGCGTGCGGCTGTAAGCGTTGCCGAACCACGGGCCGACCCGCTCGCGAATCTCCTCGACGTCCGACTGGTCCCAGCCGTCGAATCCGGCCACGAGCGCCGGGTCGACGAGGTGCAGGTCGGAGTCCAGTTCGTAGACGAGCTCCTTGTCGATGTTGACGCTCCCCGACCCCGAGTTGAGTTGCGCGAGGTCGCTCCGGTCGAACGAGACGCCGTCGAGGCGCTCGTAGTAGGCGTCGAGCGTCCGGCCGCCGGCGTCGCTGTCGAAGCCGAGGGAGTTCACCGCGTCGCCGTGGCCGAAGGCGACCGCGGCGTCGGCGTAGACGAGGTTGTACACCATCACGCGCTCCGGGACCGATTCGAACGTCACGTCGCCGGCCGGCGACATCGACACCGCGTACCCGGCGGAGTCGCCGTCGGCCGCAGTCTCCGCGTCGGAAGCCGCTTCGGTCGCGGTCGTCGTCGCGGCCGTCTCTGTCGCGTCCGTCGGCGAGCTCGCGTCGTTCCCCCCGGCGCAGCCAGCCAGCAGGCCGCCGGCGAGCAGCGCGCCGCCACTTTTGAGATACGCGCGCCGCGTGGGTGTCGCCCGGTCGGTGAAGTCTTCGCCCATGGTTTTAGGCAACCCTAAACGGATAAATCCGTTTCGGAGTTTTGGCGAGCCTAAATCGGTACGCCTATATGTATTAGGCGGGCCTAAAAATACGATGGCAGACAGCGACGGACCAACGCGCAGGAAGTTCTTGACCTACGGCGGTTCGGTCGCCGCCGGCGGACTGCTCGCCGGCTGTACCGGTTCGTCCGAGTCGGACGCGACGGCGACGGACGCGGCCGCGGCGGACACCGCCGCGACCGCCGAATCGACGGCGACGAGCGAGTCGACCGCGGAGTCGACGGCCGACGGCAGTTCGTACACGGTGTCGATGGCACCGATGGGCGACGTGACGTTCGAGGGCGTCCCCGAGAGCATCTTCACGCGGCTGACCCACCACGCGGGGATGGCGTTCGCGCTCGGCCACGGCGACGCCGTCAACTCGATGCACGCCCCCGACTACTACGACGCGCTGTGGAACCAGTTCACGCCGCGACTCCCCGGCGTCGAACTCGACTGGACCGGCCTGTACTCGTCGTGGGAGCCGTCGAAAGAGCGGCTCTACGAACTCGACAGCGACGTGCACCTCGCCGACCCCGCCAGCGTCTCCGCGCTCGGCAGTTGGAGTCAGGCCGACCTCGACGAAATCGAGGAGAACGTCGGCCCGTGGTTCGGCAACAGTTTCAGCGCGCGCCACCAAGCGCCGCCGACCGAGTGGGCCGACGCCTACGAGTACTACGGCCTCTGGGAGATATTCGCCAAGGTCGCGCAGGTGCTCAAGGAGGAGGCGAAGTACGAGGCGCTCGCGGCGGTCCGCGAGGAACTGCTCGCGGCGATTTCGGCGGACCTCCCCGCGGAGGCCGACCGCCCGACCGCCGTGCTCCTCGGCCCGAGCGACCTGGAGTCCATCTACGCGTACAACCTGAGCACGCCGGGGTTCCTGACCGCTCACACCCGCCCGCTGAAGCCGGTCAGCGCGTTCGGCGACGACGTGGAGTCCGGCTCGACCGTCGACTTCGAGACGCTCCTCGAAGCCGACCCCGACGTGATTCTCACGCTCGGCGGGATGCATCCGAACACGAGCATGCCCGACATCCGCGCGGGCCTCCGCGACGACCCCGTCGGTGCCGAGATTTCGGCCGTGCGGAACGACCGCGTCTACGCGCAGGCCGGCCGCTATCAGGGGCCGATACTCAATCTGTTCCAGTTGGAGATGACCGCCAAACAGCTCTATCCGGACCAGTTCGGCGCGTGGCCCCAGTACAGCGAGGGGCCGTATCCCGATATTCCCGAAGAAGAACAGCTATTCGACCGACAGCGCGTCGCCGACATCATCAACGGCAATCTCTGAGTCGGCGACCGCGGACATCTCGTCGGGGCGACCTCGTGGCCTCGTCGGCGGCGGCGCGAACGGCGTCGACGGCGACGCGCCCGGCGGTCAGTCGGAGAGCCCGGCGTCCGCGATAGCCGCGCGAATCGCGCCGAACCGGACGAGGTCGGCCGCGGTCTCCAGTTCGCCGTCGAGGCGGCGGTCCTCGTCCAGCGGCGGAACCACGGACCGAATCGCGTCGCGGACGGCTCCCGTGCCGGTGCCGAGTTCGAGGCCGTCGCCGAGGAACTCCGCGGCCTGCGACCCACAGAGGAGTTCGACGCCGACGATGGTCGCGACGTTCTCGGCGACCGTGCGGGCGTTGAGGGCGCTCTGGCCGCTCATGCTCACGTGGTCTTCCTGCCCGCCGCTGACGGGCGTCGAGTCGATGGAGGGGCGACCGAGCGACCGGCACTCGTTGAGGAGCGCCGCGGCGGTGTACTGCGCAATCATGTACCCGGAGCGGAGGCCGCTGCGTTCGGTCAGGAACGGCGGGAGGTACGACTCCTGCACGTCGGGATTGAGCATCCGGTCGGTCCGGCGCTCGGAGATGGCCGCGAGTTCTGTCAGCGCGCCGGCGGCGTAGTCGAGTCGGAGCGCCAGCGGTTCGCCGTGGAAGTTGCCGGCGGAGACGACGGCGGCCGCGTCGGTGCCGGGCGCGCGCTCGTCCACCGCGCCGGCCGGGAAGACGAGCGGGTTGTCGGTGACGCTGTTGAGTTCGACCTCGACGGCCTCGCGGAGGTGCGAGACGGCGTCTCTGACCGCGCCGTGGACCTGCGGGAGACAGCGAATCGAGTAGGCGTCCTGCACGCGCTCGCAGTCCTTGTGCGATTCGAGGACGGTCGACCCGGCGGTGAGGCGGCGAATCGCGGCCGCGCTCTCTTTCTGACCGGGGTGGGGGCGAACCTCGTGGATTGCGGGGTCGCAGTTCGCCGTCGTCCCCATCGTGACCTCGGTCGCGAGCGCGCCGGCGGCGTCGGCGGCCTCGACGGTTCGCTCGGCGTCGACGACGAACAGCGAGGCGAGGCCGACCGTCAGTTGCGTCCCGTTGATGAGCGCGAGGCCCTCCTTGGAGGCGAGCGTCACCGGTTCCAAGCCGACCGCTCGCAGGGCTTCGTCGCCCGGGAGTCGCTCGCCGTCGACGCGGGCCTCGCCCTCGCCGATGAGGACGAGCGCCATGTGCGCGAGGGGCGCGAGGTCGCCGCTCGCGCCGAGGCTCCCGCGGGAGCGGACGACCGGCTGAACCCCCTCGTTGAGCATCGAGACGAGCAGGTCGACCACCGAGGGCCGAATGCCCGAAAAGCCCTTGGCGAGCGTGTTGGCCCGGCTGACCATCATCGACCTGACCTCCTCGCGGGCGAGTTCGCGGCCCGCGCCGGCGGCGTGACTGCGGACGAGGTTGGTCTGGAGGCGCTCGATGTCCTCGCGGTCGATGTGGGTCTCCACGAGGTGTCCGAAGCCGGTGTTGACGCCGTACACCGGTTCGCCGGAGTCGAGGACGGACTCGACGCGCTCGCGCGACTCGCGCATCCGCTCGCGCGACTCGGCGGCGAGCTCGACCGGGGCGTCGTGGCGGGCGACGGCCGCCACGTCTTCCGGCGCCAGCGACGCGCCGTCGAGCGTGACCGACTCGGGGAGCGACGCGGCGTCACTCACGGGCGACCACCCCCGATTTCAGCACGGTCGAAACGGGGTTCGTGTCGAACCGGTACGAGAGGTGCGACGCGGTCGGCACGTCGAGCACGACGGCGTCGGCAGGGGCTCCCGCGCGGAGCGTGCCCGTGCCGTCGTCGCGGTCGAGCGCGCCCGCGGCGGCGCTCGTGACGCCCCGAATCGCCTCGTGGGGCGTCATTCGCATCCCGACGCTGGCGAGAGTAGCGACGAAGCTCATGCTTCGGGAGAAGCAGTTCGGGTTGAAATCGGTGGCGAGCGCGACCTCGTGGCCCGCGTCGAGGAAGGCGCGGGCGTCGGCGTAGTCGGCTCCGAGGCCGAACGCCGTGCCGGGAAGCATGACCGGCGTGACGCCGGCGTCGACGAGCGTCTCGCGGCCCGCCTCGTCGGTGTGAAGCAGGTGGTCCGCGCTGGCCGCGCCGACCGCGGCCGCGACGTCGGTGCCGCCGATGGCGGCGAACTCGTCGGCGTGAATCTTCGGCGCGAGGCCGTGGTCGCGGCCCGCTTCGAGAATCCGACGGGACTGCTCGGCGGTGAACACGCCGCGCTCGCAGAACACGTCGCAGAACTCGGCGATGCCCTGTTCGGCGACCGCGGGGAGTTGGTCGGCGACGACCGACTCGGCGTACTCCTCGGCGTCCACGCCGCGGGGGACGGCGTGTGCGCCCATGAACGTCGGAATCACGTCCACCGGGTGGTCCGACCCGGCCGCGTCGACGGCCGAGAGCATCCGTAGTTCGGTCTCGGTGTCGAGGCCGTAGCCGGTCTTCACCTCGACCGTCGTCGTCCCGTGGGCGAGCATCGCGTCGAGGTGCTCGGTGAGGTTCGCCACCAACTCGTCGTCTGTGGCCTCGCGGACCGCGTCGACGGTGCGGAGGATGCCGCCGCCGTCGGCGAGAATCTCCTCGTAGGTCGCGCCGCGGAGCTTCGCCACGAACTCGTCGGAGCGGTCGCCCGCAAAGAGCGCGTGGGTGTGAGGGTCGACGAAGCCCGGCAAGACCGTCTTGCCGGTCGCGTCGATGGCCGTCTCGGCGTCCGCGACGGGGTAGTCCGCGAGCACTTCGGCCGTGGGTCCAACGGCGACGACCTCGCCGTCGAGCGCGGCGAACGCGGCGTCTTCGAGGACGACGACGCCGGTTCCCTCGTCGGGGCCGACGACCAGTTCGGCCGCGCCGTGGACGACCGTGAGGCCGGCCGCGGAACCCGCGTCAGTCACGGGACACCACCCCCGCGAGGAAGTGGGCGACCGCGCGGGCGGCCGCGCCGACGGTTCGGCCGTCCTCGTCGTCCAGCGGCGGCGCGCACTCCACGACCTCGAAGCCGACGACGCGGGGGTCGGCCGCGACGCGGCGGAGCATGGAGAACAGTTCGCGGGTGGTGACGCCGCCGGGGGTCGGCGCGCTCGCGCCCGGCGCGGCCGTCTGGTCCAGCACGTCCACGTCGAGGCTGACGAAGACGCGGTCGCAGGCGGCCAGCGCATCGAGGGCGAAGTCGGCCGTCTCGACGGGGCCGCGGCCGACCTCGTCGGCGGTGAGGATGGTCCCGCCCGAGTCGCGCAGGAAGTCGGCGTAGGCGGTCGAGGTCTCGAAGTGGCGCGCGCCGACCACGGCGAGGCGGTCGAGGCCGGCGTCGAACAGTTGGCGGTAGGGCGTCCCGCTCGTCGGGCCGTCGGCGGGTTCGCGGCAGTCGAGGTGGGCGTCGAAGCTCACGACGCCGACCGAGTCGTCGCCGGCGAGAAGCGGCGTGACGTTCCCGACCGTCAGGGAGTTGTCGCCGCCGAGGAAGACCGGGAGCGCGCCGCGCTCGTAGACGGCCGCGGCCTCGTCGGCGACGACGGCCTGCACGTCGGCGACGTGGTTCTCGGGGTCGTCCGCGTCGTTGTACGCCTCGACCGGGAGGTCGCCGAGGTCGGCGACGCCGGCGACCGGCCCCTCGTCGAAGTGGTGGGTCTTGACGCCGGCGAGGGCGCGCCGAATCGCGGCCGGGGCCTCGCGGGCACCGCGCCGGCCGATGACGGCCCCGTCGTAGGGTTCGCCCACGAGGACGGCTCGGAAGTCGCCCGCGTCCTCGATTTCGGCCGGGGAGACGACGCGGCCGAACTGCTCGTCGTTCGGGTCCGACGAGGTCCCTTCCCACGCGGGCGGGTCGGTGAGGCTCATTCGTCACCTCGGGCGGCGGGTTCGTCGTCCGCGTCGTGGTCCCGCATCGGGATTCGGACGTTCGACCGGGTCGCCTCGTCCAGCGCGTCCTCGTAGCCGGCGTCGGCGTGGCGGACGACGCCCATGCCGGGGTCGGTCGTGAAGACGGCGCGGGCCTTCTCAGCCGCGAGGTCGGAGCCGTCGAGGACGACGTGGTTGTTCGCGTGCAGCGAGTTGCCGATGCCGACGCCGCCGCCGTCGTGGACGCTCACGATGTCCGCGCCCGCGGCCGTGTTGAGAAGCGCGTTCAGGATGGGCCAGTCGGCGACCGCGTCGGTGCCGTCGCGCATCGCCTCGGTCTCGCGGTACGGGCTGGCGACCGACCCGGCGTCGAGGTGGTCGCGGGTGACGACGACCGGCGCGGAGACCTCGCCCGAGGCGACGAGGTCGTTGATCTTCAGCGCGAACCGGGCGCGCTCCGTGAGTCCCTCGTCGTCGGTGGCGTAGCCGAGCCAGCAGACGCGCGAGGGGAGCCCCTGGAACGACACCTGCTCCTGTGCGAGGTCTATCCAGCGCATGAGCGACTCGTTTTCGGGGAACAGCGCTCGAATCGCCTCGTCGGTGCGGTGGATGTCGGCGGAGTCGCCGGAGAGCGCGGCCCACCGGAACGGCCCGCGCCCGCGGCAGAACATCGGGCGGATGTACGCCGGGACGAAGCCGGGGAAGTCGAAGGCGGTGGTCATCCCGCGGTGGTCTTGGACCTGCCCGCGGATGTTGTTGCCGTACTCGAAGGCGATTGCGCCCGCGTCCTGTAAGTCGAGGATGGCCTGGACGTGGCGCTCCATCGTGTCGAGGCTCGCTTCGACGTACTTCTCGGGGTCGTCCTCGCGGAGTCGGTCGGCCTCGTCGGCGGTGTAGCCGCTCGGGTAGTAGCCTTCGAGTTCGTCGTGGGCGCTGGTCTGGTCTGTGACCACGTCGGGAATCTCGTCGCGCGCGAGCAGTTCTTCGAGCATGTCCGCGGCGTTCATCTGGACGCCCACGCTGTAGGGTTCGCCCGCGTCGATGGCCGCCTTCGCGTTTTCGAGCGCCTCGTCCAGCGAGTCGGCGAACTCCATCAGGTAGTCCGTCTCGACCCGGCGCTCGATGCGGTCGGCCTGCACCTCGGCGGCGATACAGACCCCGCGGTTCATCGTCACCGCGAGGGGCTGTGCGCCGCTCATCCCGCCGAGGCCGCCGGTGACGACGAGTTTGCCCCGCAGGTCGGCGTCGTAGTGCTGGCGGGCGAGTTCGGCCAGCGTCTCGTAGGTGCCCTGAATGATGCCCTGCGTGCCGATGTACGCCCACGACCCGGCGGTCATCTGGCCGTACATGATCTTCCCCTCGGCCTCCAGTTCGTGGAAGTGCTCCCAGTCGTCCCAGCGGCCGACGAGGTTGGAGTTGGCGATGAGGACGCGCGGGGCGCGTTCGTGGGTCGGAAAGCGCCCGACCGGCTTGCCCGACTGGACGAGGAGCGTCTCGTCGTCGTCGAGGTCGCGGAGTTCGGCGAGGATGGCGTCGTAGGCGTCCCACGAGCGGGCGGCGCGACCGGTCCCGCCGTAGACGACGAGGTCCTCGGGGCGCTCGGCCACCTCGGGGTCGAGGTTGTTGTTGAGCATCCGGAGCGCCGCCTCCTGTCGCCACCCCTTGCACTCGATGTCCGTCCCGGTGGGCGCGCCCTGATACGCGCGCCACTCGTCGCTCGGGTCGCCGAGGCGGTCCCGGCGCGCCGACGATTGCTGGTCGTGCATACCTCACACATCGGGCGCGAGACGGGTAGCGATTCCCCCACCGTGCGGCGTGGTGTTTATATGTACTGCTGGCCCCACGGTCCGAGTATGTACGAGGCGAGCCTCCGAATCCGGGACGACAGCGCCTACGCGGCGGCGACGGCGGGCAACGCCGCGAGCGTCGAACTGTGGTGCAACGAGCACTGCGACATGCTCCACGTGAGCGGCGAGGTCGGAAGCGACGTGCTCGACCGCGTCGGCGACACCGTCGGCGTGGCGGCGTCGGTCGAGCGCGGCGACGAGTTGGTCGTCGTCACCGCCGACTGCCTCCGGGACCACGAGATAGACCACATCGAGGGCTACGTGCAGAAACACGGGCTACTGCTCGTGCCGCCGCTTCGCTACCGCGACGGCGCGAAGGTCTGTCGCCTGCTCGCCGTCTCCGCCGACGACCTGACGGCGTGCTTCCGCGACCTCGTGGACAGCGGCTTCGACGTGAGCGTCGAGTCCAAGCGCGCGGTGTCGTTCGCCAGCGGGAGCGGCCCGCTTTTAGCACCCGCCGACGCGATGCCCGAACTCACCGGCCGCCAGCGCGAGGCGCTCCGACTGGCCCGCGCCGGCGGCTACTACGACCTCCCGCGCGGTATCGAGACCGCGACCATCGCCGACGAGATGGGCGTCTCGCGGCGCACCGCCGAGGAACACCTGCGCCGGGCGGAGCGAAAAGTGATGGACTCGGTCGCGCAGTACGTGCTGTAAGGCTCAGCCGTCGTCGGGCGCGGCTTTCAGCTCCAGCGTGTAGCCGAACGGGTCGGTGACGTACACCGCGGGCGCGACGCCCGTCGCCCCGAGCGGTTCGAGTTGGCGGTCGATTTCGACGCCGCCGGCGTCGAGATGGTCGCGGAGTTCGTCGATGTCGTGGGCGAACTCGATGGCGACGTGGTCGAAGGCGGTCTCGGTCGGCGGTTCGAAGTTCTCGGCCGGCCGGAGGTGGATGACGCTCACCGGGGTCAATCGGACGGAGAAGAAGGGCTTTTCGCCCGATTCGAACAACTCGCGGTTCTCGATGTCGAAGCCGAGCGCGTCGCGGTAGAACCCGACCGCGGCGTCGAGGCCGTCGGCGGGGATGCGGAGGTTCACGTGGTCGATTGCCGTCGCGTCCATGCCCGCACCGTCGCGGGGGAAGATGGTAAAAATTCGTGCGGCGGCTATCGAGGACGGGGGGCGCTGAAATGGGGCATAGATAAACTGAATTGAGTTTAAAAGTCTACAATTTTTAGAAATTGTAGAATTTGTAAAAATTGTACAGTAATAGAGACGTTTCAACGAGTTATTCTCTCGATGGCTTTTCTGAGTTTGTCTAATATAAACTTCTAATTATTTACTAATACTTCATCGCCTCGGGAGACCGCGACGCCGACAACCGGAACCGACGTTCCGCAATCGTAACCCATTGGTAGCAGGTGGGTGAACGGAGGGTGTGAACCAACAGCCGACATCCGACGAGCGCTTGCTTGCGGGCTACCCGGGTCGGATGTTAGTCACCGTGTCGCTGGCGTGGGCGGTCCTTCAGACGGGGCGGTTCCTCCTGTCGCCGCTGTTGCCGACCATCATCGAGGAGTTACAGATAACGGAGGCGACCGCCGGCATCGCGCTGGCGCTGTTTCAGGGCGTCTACGCCGTCACCCAGTACCCCGGCGGCGAGTACTCCGACCGCTGGACGCGGACGACGCTCATCGTCCCCGGACTGGGCATCCTCGTCCTCGGTTTTGCCACGTTCGGCCTCGCGGGCGGTCTCGCGGGCTTCGTCGCCGCCGCGGTCGTCACGGGACTCGGGAAGGGGCTTTTCGCCATCCCCTCGCGGGCGCTCCTGTCGGACCTGTTCGTCGAACGCCGCGGCCGAGCGCTCGGAGTCTACGCCGCCGGCACCGACCTCGGCGGCCTCGTCTCCTCGGGGCTCGCCATCCTCGCGCTGACCTACGCGACGTGGCGGACGCCGTTCCTCCCGGTGGCCGTCGTCCTCGCGGGACTCACGGTGCTCTACGCGCTCTGGTCGCGAGACGGCTACGCCGTGGGGTCGCCCGAACTCCACGTCTCGGGGACGCTCAGACGCCTCTTCGCCAGCGCGGAACAGCGCCGGACGCTCCTCGCGTTCGGGCTGTTTTACTTCATGGTCGGCGGCTTCATCAACTTCTTTCCGACCTACCTCATCGAGGCGAAGGGCTTCGACCAGCAGTTGGCGAGCGCGACGTTCGCCATCGTCTTCGCCGTCGGCATCACCATCAAACCCGTCGCCGGCGGCCTGAGCGACCGGTTCCGCCGCGAGTCAATCGCCGTCGTCGGGATGCTCGTGGCCGCCGGCGCGCTCGCCGTCCTCTCGGCCGTGGCGGCGCGCCCGCTCATCTACGTCTCCGTCGTCGCGCTCGCGGCCGGCTACAAGACGGAGTTCCCCCTCGCGGACGCCATCATCATGGACAACGCGCCCGACGCCGACCGCGGGGCCGACCTCGGGGCCGCGCGGGCGCTGTTCCTCGGCGCGAACGCGGTCGGCCCGGCGTACGTCGGCATCGTCGCCACCTACGCGAGCTACGTCGCCGCGTTCGCGGGGCTCGCGGTCTGTCTCGTCGTCGCCGCCGGACTCCTCTACTGGGACGCGCGGAAGCGGTAACTGGTCGTTCGGAGCGTAAAATCGTGGAAAACAGCCGTCTGGGAATGGCGTTCGGGGGTGCCTCTGTTCGGTCGGCGTCGGCGGTCGGCGGTCGGTGCGGCGGAACGGATGACGTGAGTCGAGTGCCCGCTCAGCCGTCGAGTTTCGCCTTCGTGTAGGCTTTCAGTCCTCCCTGTTCGACGAGCGACTGGAGGAACTCGGGGAGCGCCTCCGCCTCGTACGTCTCGTCTCGCGTGTGGTTCGTCACGACGCCCGCGTCGAGGTCGACGTGAATCTCGTCGCCGTCCTCGATGGCGTCCGCGCCGGAGCAGATGAGCACCGGCAGGCCGAGGTTGATGGCGTTGCGGAAGAAGATGCGCGCGAACGACTGCGCGACGACCGCCGAGACGCCCGCGCCGACGAGCGACAGCGGCGAGTGCTCCCGCGACGACCCGCTCCCGAAGTTCTCGCCGGCGACGACGAAGTCGCCGGTCTCGACCGACGCCGAGAACTCGGGTCTGAGGTCCTCGAAGGCGTGGCTGGCGAGTTCGTCGGGGTCCGACGAGACGATAAAGCGCGACGGCGTTATCTGGTCGGTGTCGATGTTGTCGCCGAAGACCCACGCGCGACCGGGTTCGGCGGGGTCGGGGCGGCCGTCGCCGGAACCGCCGGCGGCTCCCGTCATGGCAGCACCTCCGCGAACACCGTGTCGTCGTAGCGGTTCGTCTCGACCTCGCGGGGGTCGGTGATTTCGCCGTACAGCGCGCTCGCGCCGACGGTCGCCGGACTCGACAGGTAGACCGACGACTCCATCGACCCCTCGCGGCCGGGGAAGTTCCGGTTCGCCGTGGCGAGACAGACGTCGCCGTCGCCGAGGACGCCCTGATGGTAGCCCGCGCAGGGGCCGCAGCCGGCGCTCTGGATGACCGCGCCGGCGTCGGTGAGCGTCTGGAAGACGCCCGTCCCGAGCATGTGCTGGTAGACGGACTTCGAGGCGGGGACGACGACCATCCGGACGTTCGGGGCGATGGTCTCGCCCGCGAGGATGTCCGCGACGATTTTGATGTCCTCGTACCGGCCGTTCGTGCAGGTGCCGACGAACAGCTGGTCGACCTCGGTGCCCGCGACCTCGGTCACGTCCACCGCGTTCTCGGGGTTCGACGGCTTCGAAACCTGCGGGGCGAGGGCGGCCGCGTCGTAGGTGTGGACCGCCTCGTAGTCGGCGTCGTCGTCGGAGACGAACGCGTCGCCGAGGTCGATTTCGTTCCCGGTCTGGCGTTCGAGGTACGACTCGGTCCGCTCGTCGGGCGCGACGAGGCCGGCCTTGCCGCCCATCTCGATGGCCATGTTCGAGAGGACGAGGCGCTCGTGAATCGGGAGCGACTCGACGGCGCTCCCGGCGTACTCGGCTGCCATGTAGGTACAGCCGTCGAAGCCCACGTCGCCGATAAAGCGGAGGATGAGGTCCTTCGCGTAGACGCCGTCTTGAAGCTCGCCGTCGACCTCGAAGCGGAGCGTCTTCGGGACGCGGAACCAGAGTTCGCCCGTCGCGAGCGCGGTTCCGAGGTCGGTCGAGCCGACGCCGGTCCCGAACGCGCCGATGCCGCCGTAGGTCGTCGAGTGGGAGTCCGCGCCGATGACGAGGTCGCCGGGGCCGACGAAGCCCTCCTCGACGAGGACGGCGTGGCAGATGCCGTCGCCCACGTCGAACTGGTGCGCGCCGTGTTTCGCCGCGAACTCGCGGACCGCGTTGTGGTTGTTCGCGGCCTGCACCCCGTCGGCGGGGGCGTGGTGGTCGATGGTGAAGACGGTCCGGTCGGGCGCGAACAGCTCGCCGTCGTCGCCCGTCACCTCGTCGAACGTCTGGAACGCGAGCGGGCCGGTGATGTCGTGGGCCATCGCCACGTCCACGTCGGCTTCGACGTAGTCGCCGGCGCGGGCGTCGGTTCCCGATTTCTCCGAGAGCAACTTCTCCGCGAGGGTCTTGCCGGACATGTCAGTTCTCCTCCCCGTCGGCGGCGACGGTGTCGAGGACGCCCTCGACGGTGCCGCCCGCGAGGACGTGGCTCGTCAGGCCGAGGCCCAGTCGGTCGGACACGTCGTGAGCGGCCGCCTCGATGCGGCCGAAGTCGACGCCGTGGCCGACGCCCATGCGTTCGAGCATCTGGACGAGGTCCTCGGTCGGCGTGTTGCCGACGCCGGACATGTCGCCCGGGAGGACGACGCCGCCGCCGAGGCCGCAGACCGAGGCGTCGAAGCGGTCGACGCCGACCGCCATCGCGGCCAGCGTGTTGGCGAGGCTCATCCCGTTCGTGTCGTGGAGGTGCAGGCCCATGTCGAGGCCGGGGTGCGCCTCGAACGCGGCGGTGAAGCGCTCCGTGATTTCGACCGGGTTCGCGAGGCCCATCGTCGTCGCCAGCGTCACCTCGTCGACGCCGGAGTCGACGACGCTGTCGACGACCGCGAGCGTCTCCGCCGGGTCGATTGCGCCCTCGTAGGGGCAGTAGAAGCTCGTGCCCATCCCGGCTTCGACCTCGATGCCGTGGTCGTGGGCGAGGTCGACGATGTCGTCCATCTCCGCGAGCACCTCCTCGCGGGTGCGGTTCTGGTTTTTCGCGGTGTACGTCTCGCTCACCGTGACGAGCGCGTTCACCTTGTCAACCTCGGCCTCGACGGCGCGCTCCATGCCCCGGAGGTTGGGGACGAGCGCCCGGTAGGTCACGCCGTCGCGGCGGGTGATTCGCGTCGCCACCTCGTCGGCGTCCCGCAGGGTCGGGACGGCCTTCGGGTGGGTGAAAGAGGAGAGTTCGATTTCGTCGACGCCGGTGTCCGAGAGGGCGTCGATTATCTCGACTTTCTCGTCGGTCGGGACGAACTCGTCGAGGCGCTGGAACCCGTCGCGGGGGAGCATCTCGACGACGTGGACGCGCTCGGGAAGCGAGTCGAGGAGGCTCATATCACGTCCTCCGCTTCGAGGTCCGAAAGCACCGACTCGTCGTAGCCGAGTCGGTCGCGGTAGACCGCGTCGTTGTGTTCACCGAGCGACGGACCGAGGTGGTCGACCCGCCCCGGCGTCTCCGAGAACTTCGGGAAGGCGTTCTGGACGACCGCCTCGCCGAGGTCGGGGTCGTCGACCGTCAGGAACGCCTCGCGCGCCGCGTAGTGCTCGTCGTTGAGGATGTCCTCGACGTTGTAGACGGGCGCGAGCGTCGCGTCGGCCGCCTCGAACGCGTCGAGAACCTCCTCGCGGCTGTGGTCGTCCATCCAGTCTTGGATGATGGCGTCGAGTTCGTCGACGTGTTCCAGTCGGTCCTCGTTGGTCTCGAACCGCGGGTCGTCTTTCAGGTCGGGGCGGTCGATGGCGTCGAACGTGCGCTCGGCGAGCGGTTGGGCGCTCGCGGAGATGGCGACCCAGCGGTCGTCGCCCGTCCGGTAGACGTTCCGCGGGGCCGACGAGGTCGAGCGGTTGCCCGACCGCGACTCGATTTCGCCGAGTTGGTCGTAGCGGAGCGGTTGCGGGCCGAGCAGGCCGAAGATGGGTTCGATGAGGCTCGTGTCGATGTACTGGCCGCCGCCGCCGTGGACGTCGCGGTGGTAGAGCGCGAACATCACCGCGAACGTCGAAAACAGCGCCGCGATGTTGTCGGCGAGGCCGGTCGGCGGGAGCAACGGAGGCGAGTCGGGGAAGCCGTTGAGGTAGGCGAAGCCGGACATCGCCTCCGCGAGCGTCCCGAAGCCGGGGCGCTCGGCGTACGGGCCGGTCTGACCGAAGCCGGACATCCGAAGCATCACGAGGTCGTCGTTGACCTCGGAGAGGCGCTCCCAGCCGACATTCCAGCGTTCGAGCGTGCCGGGCCGGAAGTTCTCGATGAGGAGGTCGGCCTCGCCCACGAGGTCCTCGAACACCGCCGCGCCCTCGTCGGTGGAGATGTTCAGGGTGATAGACTGCTTGTTCCGCGAGAGGTACTTGTGCCAGAGGCCGACGCCGTCTTTCTGTGGACCGAAGCGGCGGATGTGGTCGCCGAACGCCGGGTGTTCGATTTTGATGACCGTCGCCCCGAAGTCGGCCAGGAAGCGGCCGACGGTCGGGCCGGATATCATCGACCCGGCTTCGAGGACGACGAGGCCGTCGAGTGGTCCGTTCGTGTCGTTCGTCATGTCGTGTGTGTCTTCTCGTTCTGTGTCGCGTGTGGTGGTCGTGTGGTGGTGCGTGTGCGCGTCCGCGTGCCCGTCGGGACGTGTGCCCGGTTCCGCGTGGCCGGTCAGTCCGCGTTCGTGGCTCGGGTCGGTCGCCGCCGGCTCACACCGGGCGGTCGATGTGGGTTCCGTGCCCTTTCGTGCCGACGATTTCGCCGTCGTCGTAGGCGAGTTCGCCCTTCACGACGGTCTGAGTCGGCCAGCCGGTGACCTCTCGGCCCTCGTAGGGGGAGTAGCCGCTGACGCTGTGTAACAGTTCCGGCGTGACCGTCTTCGTCTCGTCGAGGTCGACGACGGCGAGGTCGGCGTCGCTTCCGACCCGGACTGTCCCCTTCTTGGGGTAGAGATTGAACGCCTTCGCCGCGTTGGTGCTCGTCACCTCGACGGCGCGCTCCAGCGAGATGCGGCCCTCGTTGACGCCCTCCGAGAGGATGAGCGGGAGCATCACGGGCGTCGAGGGGAAGCCGAGCAGGCTGTCGCGGATGCCCTCGCCGAACTTGTTCTCCGCGAGGTTGGCGCAGTGGTCGGTCCCGATAGTCGAGATGGTGCCGTCGGCGAGGCGCTCCCAGAGCGTCTCTTGGTCGGCTTTCGACCGAACTGGGGGGTTGACTTTCATGCGCTCGTCGCACTCCTCGGTTGTGAGCGCGAGGTAGTGGATACACGTCTCGCCCCACGCCCGGTAGCCCGCGTCGTGGAGCGCGGCGAGTTCGTCTGCGGTCCCCCCGGCGGAGATGTGGACCGCGTAGAAGCGGTCGTCGTAGCCGTGGACCTTGGCGAGCGCGGCCCCGGCGACCATGCTCTGGGTCTCGGCGTAGCCGGGGAACTCCTCGACCATCACCTCGTAGCCCTCGTCGGCGTCGGCGTCGGTGTCGTCGGACTCCGAGGTGACGTAGACGTTGCCGCCGGCGAGCGCGTTCGTGATTTCGACGTTCTCGGAGTGGTAGCCGAGCGTCGTCGGCACGTCCTGTTCGGCGAGTTTCCGGACGAACGCATCGCCGAAGTCGTCGTGCATATCGCAGTCGACGCCGAACTTCTCGCGGGCGGCGTCCTTGTAGTTCATGTACCACTTGAACGTCGTGATGCCGAACTCGTCGATGATAGTCGGAATCTCCTCTATGTGCTCCATCGAGAGCAGGCCCAGCGAGAAGAAGTAATCGTGGTAGTAGTTCGGCTCCGCCTCGTCGAAGTAGCCCGGCATGATGTCCTCGTAGGCCCCGGCCCGGCGGAAGTAGTTCCCGATGGTGGTCACGCCGCCGACGAGGTCGGACTTGGACTCGGACTCGGCGTCCGCCTCCAGCCCGCGGTAGATGCCGTGGTGGGTGTGCGGGTCGATTGCGCCCGGGAGCACGTGCTTGCCCGTCGCGTCGATTTCCGTCTCGCCGGAGAGCGTGCCGGGGGCGGCGACGGCGGAGATGGTCTCGCCGTCGGCCGCGACGTCGGCTTCGAAGGTGCCGTGTTCGGGCGTGACGACGGTGCCGTTCGAGATGACGAGGTCGTGAGTCATAGCGTCTCGACCCACTCCTTGACCGCCTCGGTCTCCAGCACCTCGGCGTACTTCATCCACAGGTCGAGGAGGCCGATTTTGTGGGACGCCTCGATGCGGTCGAAGATGCACTCCTGCGGCAGGACGACGCTGAAGCCGTTCTGCTTGGCGTCGACCGCGGTGGCTCGGACGCACCCGCTCGTGGAGTTGCCGACGATGACGACCGAGTCGTGGCCCCCGCGGACGAGCCGCGAGAGCAGGTCGGTCCCGTAGAACGCCGACGCGTAGGACTTGTCGACGACGGTGTCGCCCGCCTCGGGCGCGACCGGGTCGACGATGTCGAGGTCGGGGTGGTCGGGGTCGTCGTAGCTCGACGGGACGACCCGCGTGTACGTCACCGGAAGCCCCTGTTCTCGCGCGAAGTCGAGGAACGGGTCGATGTGTTCGATGGCGTCCCACGCGACGTCGCCCATCGCGGTGCGGTACTCCTCGATGGCGTCGAGGATGGGAACGTTCTCGCCGACGATGAGCCGCTGCATGTCGATGACGAGAACCATCGGGTTCTCGCCCATGCCGCGGGACTCCCACGACGAGGCGCCCTCCCTGTCGTAACCAGCCTTCGTGATGACCTGTTTATCCTGTTCGGATAGCAGGTCCTCCCAGATACGGTCTGTCATGACTCGCTTCGCCTGAGATGCGGTGGCATCCAGCATAAAAGTACGGCACGGTCCGCCGGCGTCATGTTACGGGGCGAACACCTCCAGCGTTCGGGCGACCCACTCGCGGTCGACGCCGGCGGGCGCGCGGACGACCGGGAGGTCGACGCCCATCTCCCGGAGTTCGCCGAGCCGTCCCCGCACGTCGTCGGGCGCGCCGACCAGGGCCACGAGGTCGAGGAAGTCGGCCGAGAGTTCGCGCGCTCCGGCCTCGGTCGTCGGCGCGGCCCGGACCGCCTCGACCTCGCCGGCGAAGCCGGCCTGCTCGGCCGCGCGGTCGTAGTAGCCCGGCACGTCCCGCAGGTAGTAGGCGACGTGTTCGGCCGCCGCCCGCCGCGCCTCGTCGGGGTCGTCGTGGACGGCCGTGAGGACGTACATCGCCACGTCCACGTCGCTTCGGTCGCGCCCGCTTCGGGCGGTGCCGGTGTCGAGCCACCCCAGCGCCTCCTCGAACTGCGGGCGCGGATACAGGTTCGGAAGCCAGCCGTCGGCGACCTGCCCGGTCAGCCGGACGTTCGCGGGGCCGAGCGCGCCGTTGTAGATTGGTATCTCCTCGCGGACGGGTTCGAAGGCGTCCCAGAAGCTCGTGCGCTCGGGCGAGAAGAACTCCCCGTCGAACGAGTCGGCGTCGCCCCGGAGGTAGCGCCGCACGAGGTCGACGTACTCGTGGAGCCGCGACAGCGGGCGGTCGAAGGGGACGCCGTGGAACGCCTCGACGACGCCGGGGTGGGCGACGCCGAGGCCGAGAATCGCGCGCCCGTCGGAGTGGTCGTCGAGGGTCGCCGCGGCCGCCGCGAGCGCCGCCGGCGTCCGCGAGAACACGTTGACGATACCGGTCGCGAGGCCGATTTCGTCGGTGTGGACGGCCCAGCGTTCGAGCTTTCCGAAGGCGGTCTTGCCCTGTCCCTCGGCGGCCCACGCCGACTCGTAGCCGAGTTCCTCGGCGCGGACGACGAGCGAGGGGTCGTCGCGGAGCGCGAACAGGACACCGGTTCGCTCGCTCATTCCTCCGCCGGAACCGCGGGCGCATCGTCGGCCGGGACCGGGACGACGCCGTCGACGGCGAGGTCGTTCCAGATGTCGAGGCGCTCGATGAGCCCCCGGCGGACGACGTAGATATCGACGTAGCGAACGTCCGAGAACTCCGCGCCGTCGTTGTCGACGCCGTAGAGCGACCCGACGCTCACGACGGTGTCGCCCGCCTCCATCCAGCGGTCGAACTCCTTTGCCGCCCACTCGTACCGCGGTTCGAGGTGCGCGAGGAAGTCGTAGGCCGCGGTCGGTCCCTCGAAGGTCGCCCCCGGCAGGGAGATGACGGCGTCCTCGGCGAACAGGTCGCCGACGGTGTTCCTGCGGTCGTCTTCCATGCGGTCGAAGAACTCCTCGACGATATCTCGTGGCGAGTCCATGCGGTATGGGTGTTCTCGACACACATAGTTTTTCACTCCGTCGTTCCCGACAATCTGTCGTTCCTGAACGTTCGAGTCGGCGCGACGGCGGACGCGGCCGCAGGAGCGACGGGGGGATTGTTCTCACGTGCGCCCACGAAACCGACGGACACGGCGACGACGCGAGAGGGCCGCGGCGACGCCGACGCCGCCGGAGGCGGTAGTTTTACGATAGAGTCTACCTAGCAGAGTGCATGGACGAACTAGCCCGGCGGACGCCGAGCGACGGCGTCGCCGAAGTCGTCTCGGTCGACGACATCGAGTGGGACATCGACACGGACGTGCTCGTCGCGGGCGGCGGCGGCACCGGCCTCGTCGCCGCGCTCGCGGCCAGCGAGAACCCCGACGTTCGCGTGACGGTGCTGGAGAAAGCGCCCGAGTGCGGCGGCAACACGTCGCTTTCGACCGGGATGGTCCCCGCGGCGGGGACGCGCCTCCAGCGCGAGGCCGGCATCGAGGAGACGCCCGCGGACATGGCGCGCGACATCCTGGAGAAAAACGACTACGAGGCCGACGAGGAGCGCGTCCGGTACCTCTGCGAGGAGAGCGCGAACCTCATCCACTGGCTCGTCGACGACTGGGACGTCACGCTCCACATCGTGGACGACTTCAAGTACCCCAAACACTCCGAGTACCGGATGCACGCGCCGGAGGGTCGAAACGGCGAGAACCTCGTCGCCGAACTGGTCGAGCGCGTCGAGTCGACGCCGAACATCGAACTCCTGACGAACGCGCCCGTGAAGAGGCTCGTCGCCGACGACGGCGCGGTCCGGGGCGTCGTCGCCGGCCTCGGCCACGACGAGGCCATCGAGGCCGAGCGGGTCATCCTCGCCACCGACGGCTTCGCCGGCAACCGCGGGATGGTCACCGACTACTGCGAGGAAGACGTCGAGCGGGCGCTGTACTTCGGCGCTGACGGCAACACCGGCGACGGCGTCCGCTTCGGCGCGGAACTCGGCGGCGAACTCGCCTGCATGGACGCCTATCAGGGCCACGCGACGGTGGCGAGTCAGACGGGCGTACTCTCGACCTACGCGGTCACGATGAACGGGGGCATCCTCGTGAATCGGGACGGCGAGCGGTTCGGCGACGAGTCCGCCGGCTACAGCGAGTTCGCCATCTCGGTGCTGAAACAGCCCGGCGAACAGGCGATTCAGCTGTTCGACGAGCGCATCTTCGAGAAGCTCCGCGGGCAGTTCGAGGACTTCGACGAGGCCATCGAGCGGGGGACCTACCACACCGCCGACTCGGTCGCGGCCCTCGCGGAGCGACTCGGTGCAGACGGCGAGCGCGCCGCGGAGACGGTCACCGACTACAACGAGGCGGCCGCGGCGGGCGAGCCGGACGAAGTCGGTCGGGTCGACGGCGCGACCCCGCTGGAAGCGCCCTTCTACGGGACCAAGGTCACCGGCGCGCTCTTCCACACGCAGGGCGGCCTCGTCGTCGACGAACACGGGCGCGTCCTCCGGACCGACGGAAGCACCGTCGAGAACCTCTACGCCGGCGGCGGCACCGCCTGCGGCATCAGCGGCCACGGCGCGGGCGGCTACCTCTCCGGCAACGGGCTGACGACCGCGCTCGGCTACGGCCGCCTCGCCGGTATCCACGCCCGCGAATCGCTCGACTGACGCCGCGTCGAGGGCACCGACCCGAGTTTTGCGTTCCGAGTTCTGAGACGGCCCGAAGTTCACGTTTCCGGGGTCGGACTGCCGTCCGGAACTGATTCGTCACCGGAACATCCACAGAACGTGACAACACGAGTACGATAGCATTTATTACAGTAGGCACCAACCTCGATACCGATTGCCATGGGTAAGACTCTCAAGTCTTCGACGAGCAACAGGCGGCGCTTCCTCAAAGCAACGGGCGCGAGCGTCGCGGCACTGACACTGGCCGGCTGTGCGAGCGACGACGCCGGAAACGGCGGCGACTCGGGTGGGTCGGGCGACTCCGGCGGTGACTCGGGCGGGTCCGGCGGCGAGACGGGCACCACGACGGGGACGCCCGAGCAGTCCGTCGACGAGGTCATCATCGGTTCGAACCACCCGCTTTCGGGCAGTCTCGCCGCGACGGGCGTCGGGATGAGCAACGCCATCAAACTCGCCGCGATGCGGAAAAACGAGGAGGGCGGCATCGAGTCGCTCGGCGGCGCTGAAGTGACCGTCATCGAGGGCGACAACCAGGGCGCACAGGAGCTCGGCGGACAGGTCAGCGAGGAGCTGCTGAGCGAGGGCGCGCACGTGCTCACCGGCTGTTACTCCTCGCCGGTGACGACGGCGGCGACGCAGGTCGCGGAGCGACAGGGCGTCCCCTTCGTCATCTCCATCGCGGCGGCGGACAACATCCTGCAGGGCCGCGACTTCAACTACGTCTACCGGCCCCAGCCCCCGGCGCGCCGGCTGGCGAGCGACTACGCGGACCTCGTGCCATCGGTCATCCGCGACGGCGGCGGCACCATCGACACGGCGGGGCTGTTCTACATCAACAACAGCTACGGGCAGGCGATTCGCGACAGCCTCCGGGAGTTCCTCCCCGAGCAGAACGTCGAAATCGTCGAGGAGACGGCCATCGAGTTCGGCGCGTCGAACGCCAACACGCAGGTGTCGCGGCTCCGGAGCGCCGACCCCGACACCATCATCGCCACGACGTACGTCGCCGGCGGCGTCCTGCTCGCACAGGCGTTGCAGGACCAGGACTACCGGCCGCCGTACCTGACCGCGTCCGCGTCCGCGACGTTCACCGACGACGACGCCGTCAGCGACATCGGCGAGTTCGCAAACGGCGTGCTGGACAACAACTACGCGCTGAACCCGACGGTCGACAAGACCGCCGAGGTGCGCTCGCAGTTCCTCGACAACTACGACCAGGAGTTCTCCGCGTCGGTCGGGATGTCCTACACCGCGGCGGAGGTCGTCATCCAGGCGGTCGAGGAGGCCGGCAGCGTCGACCCCGACGACATCAACGAGGCGCTCAAGGGCCTCAGCTACGAGGACCACATCTCGGCGATGGGCGCTATCGAGTTCGACGACCAGGGTGAGAACGTCAACGCGCTCGGCCCGGTGAACCAGGTCCAGGACCTCTCGGTCAGAGTCGTCTACCCCGAGGAGTACGCGGAGGCCGAACCGCAGGTCTAACCGCTACCCGCGCGCGCCGTCACGTCAACGAACCGTCCCGAACGATAGCACCTTTTATGGGGGATGCCAACAATTCCCGAGCGTAGAAACCGCATGGGACACCTAGTCACATCGGTCGCGCCGCTGCCGCTGCAGGGCGGGGGCCTCGGCCGATTCATCGACCCGTTCGCACAGTTCCTGACAGACATCACCAATCTGGAGCCCGTCCTTCTGCAGCTGCTCGCGTTCGGCCTCCTGCTCGGGGGCGTCTACGCGCTGACGGCGCTCGGGCTGACGATGATATTCGGCGTGATGGACGTCATCAACTTCGCCCACGGCGTCTTCCTCGTCGTCGGGATGTACTCGGTGTGGTTAGTCTCCGAGACGGCGGGTATCAGCCCGTTCATCGGTATCCCCATCGCCGCCGCCGTGCTGTTCGTCCTCGGGGTGGTGGTCCATATTCTCACGGTCGAACCCATCATCGAGGCACCGCAGCAGAACCAGCTCATCGCCACGCTGGGCGTCCTCTTTATCGTCCAGTCGGCCATCGAAATCGTGTTCACGCCCGACCCCCAGCAGGTCGAACTCTCGCTCGGGTCGATACAGGTCGGCGGCGTGTTCATCCCGCTCGGGCAGTTCTACGCGCTCGTCATCGCGCTCGGGACGATGCTCGCCGTGCGGGCGTTCCTGAACCGGACCGACCTCGGCCGGAAGATTCGCGGCACGGCCGACAACCGCGACGGCGCGCGCTACGTCGGCATCAACGTCCGCCGCATCAACTACCTCACCTTCGGCATCGGCGCGGCGCTGGCCGGCGTGGCCGGCGGCTCCATCGCGCTGTTCCAGCGGTTCGACCCCTTCACCGGCGAGACGTACCTCATCAACGCCTTCGTCATCGTCATCCTCGGCGGCCTCGGCTCGTTCCCCGGCGCGTTCGTCGGCGGCCTCATCGTCGGGCTGATTCAGGTGTTCGGCGGCTACTACCTCCCCGGGACCACCGCGCAGGTGCTCATCTTCCTGCTTTTCATCGGGACGCTCCTCGTCAAGCCCGAGGGCCTGTTCGGAGGTGCTGAGGCGTGAGCGCAATCGAGACGGTCCGCGACCGCTACCGGACGTTCGACGACGGGCGGTACGCCCCGCTCGTGAAGGGCGTCGCGCTGTTCGGCCTGCTCGCGGCGCTCCCGACGCTCATCGAAATCGACGTCGCCGGGATGGAGCTCGCGGCGACGCTGAGCCTCCGAATGCTCATCCTCACGGTCATCTACGCCTACACGGCGCAGGCGTGGAACATCATGTCCGGCTACACCGGGCAGTTCTCGTTCGGGCACGCGGCGTTCTTCGGCGTCGGCGCGTACGCCACGCAGGCGCTCGTCGTCGACTTCGCGGTGAACCCGTGGGTCGGAATGCTCGTCGGCGGCGTGCTCGCGGCGGGGTACGGCCTCGTCATCGGCGCGCTGTCGTTCCGCTTCAACCTGCAGGGCCACTACTTCGCGCTGGCGACGCTGGCGTTCGCGGAGCTGCTCCGCTTCGTCGTCACCAACATGTCCGAACTCCACGGGGCCAACGGCTACTTCAAGCCGTTCCCGCGCGACTACGGCGCCGAGTACGGCCTCGCGGCCTTCCAGTTCCAGAGCGACCTGCCGTACTACTACCTCATCGTCGGCTTCCTGCTGGTCGTGACGCTCGTCTCGTGGCTCATCAAGAACTCGTGGGTCGGGCTGTACTTCTTCGCCATCCGCGAGGACGAGCGGGCCGCCGCCAGCGTCGGCGTGCCGAGCTTCCGGTACAAGCTCATCGGCGTCGCCGTCAGCGCCTTCTTCACCGCCCTCGGCGGTGCCTACTGGTCGATGTACTTCAACACCATCCGCCCCGACACCGTGTTCGCGCTGTTCAAGAACGTCGAACTGCTCCTCCCCGCGGTCGTCGGCGGCCCGGGGACGCTTCTGGGCCCCATCGTCGGCTCGTTCATCGTCACGCCGGTCAGCGAGGTGGCGCGGACGACGTTCTCCGACATCAACGGCCTCGACCGCATCATCTACGGCGCGTTCCTCGTGGCCATCGTCATCTACTCGCCGCGCGGCGTCGTGAGTTGGCCGAGTCAGGCGCGCGCCCTCTGGGAGCGCGTCCGCGACGACGAGGAGGTGAGCGAGTGATGTCGGCGGACGAGACGACCGCGCAGAGCGTCGACGACCCGGATGCAGACATCGAGCGCGAGGGCGAGCGGATTCTGTCGGTCGAGGGCGTCGGCAAGCGCTTCTCCGGCCTGCAGGCGCTCGACGACGTGGACATGACCGTCAACCGCGGCGAGATTATCGGCCTCATCGGGCCGAACGGCGCGGGCAAGACCACGCTGTTCAACTGCATCAGCGGGGCGTTCCCGCCGACGAGCGGGACCGTCAGACTCGACGGCGAGGTCATCTCCGGCCTCCCGGCGCACAAAGTCGCGCGGGCGGGGCTGGCGCGGACGTTCCAAATCACGCGCCCGCTGGAGGAGCTGACCGTCGTCGAGAACGCGATGGTCGGCGCGCACATACACACGCGCCGCCGGAGCGAGGCGCGCGAAATCGCCATGGAGAACCTCGAATTCGTCGGGCTCGCGGACAAGGCCGACGAGGAGGCGGGCGAACTCACCGTGGGCGCACAGAAGCGCCTCGAACTCGCCCGCGCCGTCTCGACGCGCCCGGAGATTCTGCTCCTCGACGAGATTATGGCGGGGCTCACCCCGTCGGAGTCGAAGCAGATGCTCGACCTGTTCCGCCAACTGCGCGAGCGCGGGACGAGCCTCCTCATCATCGAACACGACATGAAAGCCATCATGAACATCTCGGACTACGTGAAAGTGCTGGACCAGGGGAAGGGCATCGCCTTCGGCGCGCCGGAGACGGTGGTCGAAGACGACCGCGTCATCGAGGCCTACATCGGGGGGTTCGACGTCGATGCTTGAACTGCGCGGCGTCCGCGCCGGCTACGACGACATCGAGGTGCTCCACGGCGTCGACATGCGCGTCGACGAGGGCGAAATCGTCGCACTCATCGGCTCGAACGGCGCGGGCAAGACCACGACGATGCGAACCATCTGCGGCATCCTCTCGCCGAGCCGCGGCGAGATAACCTACCGCGACGAGGCGATTCACTCGAAGGCGTCCCACGAAATCGTCGAGCGCGGCATCGTGCAGGTCCCCGAGAACCGCGACCTGTTCACCAACATGACCGTCATCGACAACCTGCTTCTCGGCGCGCAGACCGAGGAGGCGAAGGCGAACCGCGAGGAGAACCTCGACGAGATGCTGGGGCTGTTCCCCCGACTCGCGGAACGCAAGAACCAACGCGCCGGCACGATGTCCGGCGGGGAACAGCAGATGCTGACCCTCGCCCGCGCGCTCATGGGCGAACCCGACCTGCTCATCCTCGACGAGCCCTCCATCGGCCTCGCGCCGCACCTCGTCCAAGAGGTGTTCGACGTCATCGAGGACATCCACGCGCAGGGCATGACGGTGCTCATGGTCGAACAGAACGTCCAGCAGACGCTCAAGCTGGCCGACCGGGGCTACGTCATGGAGAACGGCCGCATCAGCATGACCGCCGACGGCGACGACCTCCTCGAAGACGAGGGCGTCGTCGAGGCGTACCTCGGGGTGTGAGATGACGGACGAATCGCTCGCGTCGTTCGTCGCCGACCTCGACCGGACCGACCTCCCCGCGTCGGTCGTCGAGCGCGCGTCCCTCGTCGTCGCTGACACCATCGGCGCGGTGCTGGGCGGCGCGTCGGACCCCGCGGTCGCCGCGCTGGCGCGCCGGTGGGCCGACGAGAACGGCGGCGAATCGACCATCATGGGGACCGCGGGCGAGCGGACCACCGCGTACCGCGCCGCGTTCGTCAACGCGGCCGCCGGGAGCGTCCTCGAACTCGACGAGGGCCACCGCTTCGCGGCCGGTCACCCCGCGATTCACGTCCTGCCGGCGCTCCTCGCGGACGGCGAATCGGCCTACCGCAGCGGCGACGAGTTCCTGACGGCGTTCGTCGCCGGCTACGAGGCGGCGGTCCGCGCCGCCGAGACGGTCGTCCCGCTCGCCGACGGCCTCCACCCCCACGGCGTGTGGGGCGGCGTCGGCACCGCCGCAGCCGTCTCCCGACTCCGCGGCCTCGACGCCGAGACGACGCTCGACGCGATGCGAATCGCGGCGAACTACGCCCAGCACACCCGGTTCGAGGCGGCCACCGAGGGCGCGACCGTCAGAAACGGCTACGTCGGGATGAGCAACCTCTCGGGGCTGCTCGCGGTCGATCAAGCCGAATCCGGGTTCACCGGCCTCGACGACGGCGTGGTCCGACACCTCGAACCCGTCGCCGCGGACGGCCCCGACCGGAGCGCCCTCGACGACGGACTCGGCGAGCGCTGGGAAATCGAGCGCGGCTACTTCAAGGTCCACGCGGCCTGCCGCTACACCCACGCCGCCCTCGACGCCGTGGCGCCCCTCGTCGACGAGACGGGCGTCGTCGCGGCCGACGTCGAGTCGGTCACCGTCGAGACGTACCCCGCCGCGGCCGCGCTGTCGGAGCCCGCGCCCGAAAACGCCCTGCAGGCGAAGTTCTCGATTCCCTTCGCCGTCGCGTCGGCGCTGACGACCGGCGAGACCGGCAAGGAGGCGTTCACCGACGAGGCGCTGACGAAGACCGCGCTCGGGTTCGCCCGCCGCGTGGACGTGGTCGCCACCGAGGAGTTCGCGACCCGCGCCCCCGACGAGCGCGGCGCGCGCGTCACCGTCGAAACGGTCGATGGCGAACGGTACGCCCGCGAGGTGCGCGCCGCCCGCGGCGGCGAACGCGACCCGTTCACCGAATCGGAGCTCCGAGCGAAGTTCGACCGACTCGTCGCGCCCGTCATCGGCGACGGCGGCGTCGACGGCCTCTGGACCGCGGCGACCGAACCCGCCGCCCCCCGCGTGCTCTGCGCCCTCACTCGGGCCTGAGCCGCCCTGCGACCACGTATTCAGACCATGATTTCACAGGAACCAGTCCGAGACTGGGAACGACAGGTGCACGGCTTTCTGACCGACGAGCTACCCGACGACGTGCGCGCCGACGGCGAGCGAATCGTCGCGGACGTGCTCGCGGCGACCGTCGCGGGGGCGGCCGCCCCGCAACACGCGGGCGTCTTCCGCGACGCGGCGCTGGCCGACGGCCCGGCGTCCGTCCTCGGGACCGACCGCCGCGTCGGCCCGTCGCAGGCGGCGCTGTTGAACGCGACGGCCGCGATAACACAGGAGATAGAGGAGGGCCACAACCGCGGCGGCCACGTGGGCGCGAGCATCGTCGCGGGCGCGGTCGGCGTCGCCGAGGCCCACGACGTGGACGGCGAGACGTTCGTGGAAGCCTGCGTCCGCTCCTACGAGCTCTGCGCGCGCTTCGAGTACGCCATCTTCGCGATGAAGGCCCGGATGAACGAGGCGATTCCGTGGCTCGTCCGCGACCCGCACTCGACGTGGACGACGCTCGGACCGGCGCTGACCGCCGCCGTCTGCGCGGGACAGTCGCCCGACGGGGTGCGCGAGACGGTCCGGACCGCGCTGAACCTCGCGGTCGTCTCCATGCACGACCCCTTCGCGGAGGGCGCGCCGTCGCGGAACGTCACCGCCGGATTCTCCGCGCAGGCCGGCGTGAGCGCCGCGACGCTGACCGCCGCCGGCCTCCGCGGGTCGCCCGCGGCGATGGAGAGCGTCTACGACCCGTTCGAAACGCTCCTCGCGGACGGCGAGTTCACCGCGCTGTTCGACTCGCTCGGCGACGACTGGTGGATTTCCGAGGCCTACCAGAAGCCGTACCCGTCGTGTCGCTACACCCACGCCCCGCTCGACGCGCTTCGGGACGCCGGCGCGGCCGACCTCGCGCCCGGCGACGTGGACCGAATCGACGTGTACACCTACCGCAACGGCGTCGATATGAGTCACGCGCGGCCCGAGACGCTCACCGCGGCGAAGTTCTCGACGCCGTACGTCCTCGCCCGCTGGGTCGCCGACGGGAGCGTCGAACTCGACGACTTCCTCGACGACGCGCTCGGTGACGAGGCCGTCCAAGCGCTCACGGAGCGCGTCCATCTCCACGCGGACGAGGCGTTCGAGCGGGCGTTCCCCGACGACTGGGGCGCGCGCGTCGAGGTGACCGCCCGCGACGGAAGCCGCTACGTCGGCGAGCGCGAGTACCCACGCGGCGACTACCGCGACCCGCTTTCGGCGACTGACCTCGACGCGCGCAACCGCGACCTGCTCGCGTTCGGCCTCGGCGACGACGCCGCGGACGCGGCGCTCGACGCGCTCTCGTCGGTCGGTTCGACGCCGGTTCGAGAAACCGTCGCGGCGCTGACGCGAGAGTAATCCGAACACTCGTTCGGCCCGTCCGAACGAGACGGCAACAATTATTACCTCACTCTCTCAGTGATAACTATGGACACGGACGGACGCGATGCCGCGGGGTCAATCGGCGCTACGAAAACCTCGTTCGGCATCGTCGAACACATCAGAGACCACGACGCGAGCGGGGTGTCGGAGATAGCGAACGACCTCGGTATCTCGAAGAGCACGGCCCACAACCACCTCAAGACGCTCGCGGGACTCGGCTACGTCGTCAGGCAGGGCGACGAGTACGCGCTGGGTCTGAAGTTCCTCGACCTCGGCGACCACGCCCGGACGCGACACGCGCTGTATCACGCGTCCATCGGCGAGATGGACGACCTCGTCGAGGCCGTCGGCGAGCGCGGACAGGTGATGGTCGAGGAGAACGGCCGGGGCGTCTACATCTATCAGGTGAAGTCCGAACAGGGCCTCCAGACCGACTCGCACATCGGCACGACCGTCGACCTCCACGCCACGTCGGTCGGCAAGTCCTATCTCGCCTTCTGCGACGAAAAGCGCCGAAAGGAGATTCTCGACGGCGAACTGACGCGCCTGACGACGAAGACGATAGGCGACCGCGACGCCCTCGAAGCCGAGTTGGCGACGATTCGCGAGCGCGGCTACGCCTTCAACGACGAAGAGCGCATCACCGGTATGCGGGCGGTCGGCGCGCCGATTCTCTCCGACGACGAGACCATCCTCGGCGCAATCAGCGTCTCCGGGCCGACGACCCGGATGAAAGGCGAGTGGTACCACACGGAGGTCCCCGAGATGGTGACGCAGGCCGCCCGCGTCATCGGCATCCGCGCGACCTACTCGTAGGTATCCATCGATACGGAACGAACGTTCGTCACAGGTGTATTTCGGGCGATAATTGTCGGCCCGCGGTCCGTCCCCCGAAGCCGTTCGAATCCGAGCCGAAAAACGCCGCACTGGAATTACAAAATTATGATTGTAACGAGAAAGCGGACCGAACCATGCGACCCGCGACGCCGGGGCGGTCGTCCCCGCGAGACGGTCGGTTCCGAAGGAGGTTTGCCGACGAACATGTCACAAATTCGTATACATTAAGTAACCTGATAAGTATGCCCATCCTAAAACGCAAACGGCGGCGCGAGTCGCGTTCGGGGGTCGGATATCGACGGGTCGGAACTTGCGTCGGCCGGTGTGGATTCGACATTTCGAACGGGAGTTTCCGCGCTATTAACGCGGTAGTTCGGACGAAATGCAGACGCCTGCTGCGACGTGAGAGACTGAGTATTCGGCGTGTGACGAGTCTGACCGCGGAACGGTTCGCTTCAGTTCGGAGCAGTACGTAGACTCCACACAACTACCAGAGGGAGAAATTGTTGGAGATATAGTTTCGAATCTGAAATAGTTAGGACGCGACATCGCCGCCGGCGGCGGCAGGGTCGGCGATGCCGCTAGGCGACAGCGCGGTCACGCCGGAGCGAACGCGTCGCTGCGGGCCGCGTCATGTCGCGTCGTGATTCACCGTGTCTCGCGGCGCACCGCATCGAGGTACCGAGGCGCATCGAAGCGTACCGCGGCGCGGGTCGGTTCCCGACGCCCAGCGTCAGTCGGCCATCGGGGCCTGTAACTCGCGTTCGGCCTCCTCGTCGACCTCGACGGGTCCCTCGGCGAAGACGACGCCGTGTGCGCCCTCGCGCTCCTTCGCGCTCGCCGCGACGCGGACGAACGAGGCCTTCTCGCGGGCGTCCGCGAGCGTGTGGCCGCCGCAGTAGCTCACGCCGGAGCGAATCCCACCGAGGAACTCCTCGACGAGCGGTTCGACCGGTCCCTTGTAGGGCGTGAGCGCCTCGACGCCCTCGCCGGCGTCCACGTCGCTCTGTTTGTCCTCGCGGTCGTCGGCGGCCTCCGTCGAGGCCATCCCGCGGGAGCGCTTGTACGCCTCGCCGTCGACCTCGACCACGCGGCCCGGCGCCTCGTCGGTCCCGGCGAAGAAGCTCCCCATCATGACGGTGTCAGCGCCGGCCATGAGCGCCTTCGCGGCGTCGCCGGAGGTCCGAATCCCCCCGTCGGCCATGACGTGGATACCGAGGTCGTGCGCCCGCTCGGCGCACTCCGAGACGGCCGTGAGCTGCGGGTAGCCCGCGCCCGCGACCTCGCGGGTCGTACAGTGTGATCCCGGCCCGACGCCGACTTTCACGCAGTCCGCGCCGACCTCCCAGAGGTCTTCGACGGCCGCCGGCGTGACGACGTTGCCCGCGACGATTTCGGGGTCGAACTCGTCGCGAATCCGCTCGACCGCGTCGAGACACCGCTCCATGTGGCCGTGAGCGATGTCCATCACAATCGCGTCCGCGCCGGCGTCGAGAAGCGCCTCGGTCCGGTCGAGGTAGTCCTCGTTGATGCCGACCGCGCCCGAGACGGTCCCGCCCGCCGCGGCGACGCGGCGGACCTGTTCGGCCTGCTCGTCCACGTCGAGGAAGCGGTGGACGACGCCGAGGCCGCCGAGCCCGGAGAGCGCCGCTGCGAGGTCCGCTTCGGTGACGGTGTCCATGGCGGCGCTGACGAGCGGCGTGTCGAGGCGCAAGCCCGGCGTCACGTTGGTCGAGAGGTCCACGTCGCTCCGGCTGTCGACCGGGGAGCGCTGTGGAACCAGCAATACGTCTCCGTAAGAGAGTCCTGTGCGAATCTCCATCGTAACCCTCCACAGCCGAAGGGTGGGACGGTAATAACGCCCACGAACGCGGTTCGCCTCGCCGCGGAACGAAACTATTACCCGCCGGCGTTCGTCCGTTCACTAACACACGGCGCCGCGTCTCGTGCGAATCTCCAACCCATCGTAACCCCAACGTATTCGCCGTTCGCGGGCCGTGTGGTTCGAACCGTCCCGGAGCGACCGCGACGCGCGACGGTGGAGTTTCGGACCCGAATTCGAAACTGGGTTCGTAAACGTTTTCGAATATTAAGATTGACGGGAGGTTGCCGCGTCGACCGCACCACCGCAAGTCGGCGACGGTAGGTGGATCAGAGGCAACCCACAGCGCCGCGATTGGTCCCCGCCTCGGTATCGTTCGGACCGAAGGAATTTCTTCCGCGCAGCCCCTTAGGGAGGTATGCAGACTGTCATTCTCGCCGCCGGCCGCGGCACCCGGATGCGTCCGCTCACGGACCGCCGACCGAAGCCGATGCTCCCCGTGGCCGACCGGCCGCTCGTCGCGCACACCGCCGACGCGGCCGTCGAGGCGGGCGCGACGGACATCACCCTCGTCGTCGGCTACGAGGCCGGAGACGTGCGCGACTACTTCGGCGACGAGCGCGGCGGCGTCCCCGTCGAGTTCGCCGTCCAGTCGGAACAGCGCGGGACGGCCGACGCGGTCCGCGCCGCGGCCCCCCACCTCGACCCCGACGAGCCGTTCGTCGTCCTCAACGGCGACGCGCTGTACGACGTGCCGTCGCTGTCGACGCTGTACGAGGGCACGCCCGCGGTCGGGTCGTTCCGCGTCGCCGACCCGAGTTCCTACGGCGTCCTCGACACCGACGACGAGGGCTTCGTCACCGGCGTCGTCGAGAAGCCCGCGGACCCGCCGTCGGACCTCGTCAACGCCGGCGCGTACGTCTTCCCGGCCGAGGCTCACGGCTGGCTCGACGTGGACGAGAGCGACCGCGGCGAACTCGAACTGACCGACGTGCTCGCGGCGACCTGCGAGGCCTACGACGTGCGCGGCGTCGCCTTCGACCGCTGGCTCGACGTGGGGCGGCCGTGGGAACTCCTCGAAGCCAACGAGTGGAAACTCGGCGAGCTCGAACCGCGAATCGACGGCGACGTGTCCGAGCGGGCCGAACTCGACGGGCCGGTCGTCGTCGAGGCGGGCGCGACAGTCCGCTCCGGCGTGGTCATCGAGGGGCCGGTGCTCGTCCGCAGCGGGGCCACCGTCGGGCCGAACGCCTACGTCCGGGGGCACACGCTCGTCGGCGAGAACGCCAAGGTCGGCCACGCCGTCGAGGTGAAAAACAGCGTCCTGATGGAGGGCGCGACGGTCGGCCACCTCTCGTACGTCGGCGACAGCATCCTCGGCCGCGACGTGAACTTCGGCGCGGGGACCAAGGTCGCGAACCTCCGCCACGACGGCGAACCCGTCCGGCAGATGCTCAAGGGCGAACTCGTCTCCTCGGGCCGCCGGAAGTACGGCGTCGTCCTCGGCGACGGGGTGAAAACCGGCATCAACGCCTCGCTGAACGCGGGCGTCAGAATCCCGACCGGCGGGACGGTCAAGCCCGGCGAGTCCGTCCTCTACGACCGCGTGGACGAGAACGACGCGGGCGGCGAGACGGGCGGCGGCGAGGCGACCGACGGCGAGGCGACCGACGACGAGGCGACCGCCGGCGAGGACTGACGCGAATCCGCCTCGGAGCAGACAGCTGCCACGATGTCGGTAGGTGAGTCGCCAAACAGTTATCAGACACAACGGCGAATCGGCACGACAGTAATGGACGTGACCGAGGGGGAGTCGGCGACGAGGCGCGTGCTCTACGTCGACGACGACGAGGGGCTGTTAGCGTTGACGAAGCGGTTTCTCGAATCGTCGGGCGACGGAATCGAGGTCGTGACGACCGGCTCGCCGCGGCGGGCGCTGGCACTGCTCGCGTCGGAGTCGTTCGACGCGGTCGTCTCCGACTACCAGATGCCGGAGATGTCCGGGCTGGAACTGCTGTCGGTGCTCCGAGAGGAGCGCGGCTCCGACGTGCCCTTCGTCATCTTCACCGGGCGGAGCCGCGAGGAAGTCGCCATCGAGGCGCTGAACCTCGGCGCGGACAGCTACCTCCAGAAGGGCGGCGACCCGACGGCGCAGTACGGCGTCCTCCGGCAGACGCTCGTCCGCATCACGGACCACCGGCGCGCGGAACGGCGACTCCGAGAGCGCGAGGCGTACCTCCGCGTCACCCTCGACTCCATCGCCGAGGGCGTCGTCGCCACCGACGCCGACGGGACGGTCGTCCAACTGAACCGGACCGCCGAGGAGATAACCGGCTACGACGCCGACGACGCCGTCGGCGAACCGCTGTCGGACGTGCTCTCGCTCGCCGATGGCGAGACCGGCGAGCCCGTCGACCCGATGCGGCGCGTCGCCGCGGCGGGCGGGGCGGTCGAAGTCGCCGCGGGAACGAAGCTCGCGACGAGCGACGGCGACGAGCGCTACATCGAAGACAGCATGTCGCCCATCAGGACCGACGACGGGACGGTCGAGGGCGTCGTCGCCGTCTTCCGCGACGTGACCGAGGCGCACCGCGAGCGGGAGCGACGCGAGCGCCAACAGCGGGCGCTCATCGACCTCGCGACCGACGAGGCGGTCATCGGGGGCTCGTTCGAGGAGGCGCTGCCGCGAATCACCGAGACGATGGCGACGGTGCTGAACGTCGAGCGGGCGAGCGTCTGGCTGTTCGACGACGCCGAGACGCTCCGCTGTGTCGACCAGTACGACCGGGCGTCGGGCGGACACGACCGCGGAACGACGCTGACCGCCTCGAACTACCCGTCGTACTTCGGGGCGCTGGCGGCGAACCGGTCGCTCGGCGTCGACGACGTTCAGACCGACCCCGCGACCGCGGAGCTTCGGGACGGCTACCTCGAACAGAAGGGCATCGCGTCGATGCTCGACGCGACGGTCAGGTCGGGCGGCGAGGTCGTCGGCGTCGTCTGTCACGAACACGTCGGAGAGCCGCGACAGTGGCGGACCGACGAACGCAGGTTCGCCGCGGAGGTCGCCGACAACGTGGTCATCGCGCTCGTGCGGGCGACCGAGACCGAAGCGGGCGAGACGGAGAGAAACGAACGCGGAGTCGGAACGCGAGCGGGCGAGGAAAAACGGGGAGGCCGCGCGAAGCCGCGGGCGGAGCGAAACGAGGAGTAAGTCGACCGTGGCGTGGGCAACTCGTCCGGACCGTTCTCGCTCACGAGTCTACTTTTCGACCGTTCGGAGCCGCATCCGGTCGATTCTTGCCGGCCGATTCGAACATCGGACCCCCGTTCCGGACTGGGGGTTGAAAAACGGCAGTTCCGCGGCGAATCCGGCGAAATCAGCGCAGCACCGTGAAATCTAAAATGCCCGTAGCACCAAAGAACGTATATGTCGAACAGCAGCCGATTCGTCGTCGCGACGCACGTGCTGACTAACTTGGCGGTGCGGAGCGACGAGCGGCTGTCTTCCGACCGTCTCGCGTGGAGCGTCAACACGAACCCGGTGGTCATCCGTCAGCTCCTGTGTTCGCTCCGCGAGGCGGACCTCGTCGATTCCAAGCGCGGCCCGACCGGCGGCTTCACGCTGGCGCGCGAGCCGGACGCCATCACGCTTCGCGACATCTACGAGGCGGTGGAAGACGCCGAGCCGTTCTGTTTCCACACGAACGAACCGAACGACGAGTGCACTATCGGCGAACACATCCAGCCGGTGCTCGGCGAACTGCTCGAACCGGCGATTCAGGCGATGCTCGACGAACTCGACGCGGTCACCGTCGCGGACGTCCACGCGGAAATCGTCGCGACGGCGGGCGGCGACCCGCTCGAAGCGTAGCGCGGCGCTGAGCGCCGTTCAGACCGTCGACTGAACCGTCTCGGCTTCGGCCGACTCCTCCTCGCGTTCGGCGTCGAGCCACTCGGTCGCCCACTCCTGTATCTCGTCGAACACCGGACACAGCGAGACGCCCTTGTCGGTCAGCGAGTAGTACGTCGCGACCGGCGCGTCCTCCTCCATCCGGCGGTCGACGAAGCCGTGTTCCTGCAGGTCGTCGAGGACGCGAGAGAGCGTCCGCGAACTCGCGCCGGTCGAGCGCTTCAGCTCGTTGAACCGCTTTTCACCGTCTTGGAGGTCGTGGAGGACGATGAGACGCCACTGCGACCCGATCTGCTTCAGCGAGTCGATGATGGGACAGGGGGCGTCGTCGAGGTTCATATCCGTGGCCATACCCACACATCGGGTCCGGCCCTCTTTAGCGGTTCGGTTAGTACACCTGCTTTCGAAACGTTACCTGATTCGGCTTCGGACCGACAGGCTGACCGGCTGACCGGTTCGACCGGAGCGCCGGTCGGCTCAGGCGAGCAGACGCGAGAGGAGGAGGAACACGCGCTTGAGGTTCTTCGAGAGGCTCGTCTGGTTCTCCGAGAAGAGCGTCACTCCGTCGTCCGGCCCGTGAATCTGTAGACAGCGGCCCCGGTCCGAGAGGTCCTTCAGTTCGATGCCCCGGACCGAGTCGAGGGGGACGACGAGATAGCGGAACTCCTCGTCTTGGATGTCGGCGTTACAGTGGTCGCCGTAGACGTGGATACTCCGTTCCGTGACCGCGAGTTCGTAGCCGATGTAGCTCATCCCGGCGATTTCGGCCCCGGCGCGACCGCCCTTGACCTTGCCTTTCAGGTGCGAGGCGTCGAGGAGGATTCCGTCAACCATACCGCCCGGTTCCGGGCGGGCGGCCCTAAGTATTCGCGCCCAGTTCTCCGAATTGATTCTGCGAACGGGGCGCGAACCGGCGCGGTCGAGTCAGCGCCGGGGGTTCGGTCGAGCGGTCATCTGCCGACGGCCGTCAGCGCCGTCGCCGGAGCCGTCGGATTCGATAATCGAGTACGACGAGACGAGGTGGTTGACGATGTAGTCGACCGTCGAGGGGTCGTACGTCCAGAAGCCGGTGAAGCCGAACCCCGGTTCGGGCTCCTCGGCGACGAGCGCGCACTTGTAGTCGCCGACGCCGTTGCCGTCGTAGGCGACGAACCAGGAGTTCCGAATCTCGTCGGTGCGCGCGAGGTGGAGTTGGAACTGGTCCGCCTGCGGGACCTCGCCGTTCGGGTAGATGTACGCGTGGACCGAGAGGTCGTCGCGGCCGCCGAGACGGCGGTACGTGTCGAGTTGCGGGCGGAGGTTGCCGCCCGACTGGAAGCCAGAGTGAAGTTCGCCCGCGCCGACGCGCCACGCGCGGTCCTCGATTTCGCGGGTGGCGTTGAGCATCTGCTGACGGTCGTACGAGGTAAACAGCGTCTCGTCGAGATGGTCGAGAATCGGCGCGTACGAGTCGCGTTCGAAGCCCGGTTCGACGTTCTCGGGGGGCCTGAGGAGGTCGTCGACCGAGACGGCCGTGTGGAATTTGTCGCCGGTCCCCAGCACGGCGTAGTTCGAGGGGCCCTCGTCGGAACTCGCGGACTCCACCGAGACGTTTCGGTCCGAAAAATGCTCGGCGAGTCGCTCGGCGACGCCGGGGGCCGGATTGAACACCGTCAGAGTTCGCTCCGCGGCGGCGACGCCGGAGATGAGTTCGCTGAGAGACATTACCGGTCCAAGGAACGCTACAACAGGTTATGATTCTTTGCAATAATGTGGCATGAGAGACTCAATGAGAGAGTACGCGAAGCCGAGTGACTCCCGGCGGGTTACGAGGCCGTTACCGGGGCGCACAGATTCCTAACTATCCCCCGCGAGCGTGTACATTCAGTATGATTTCCGACGCGCCCCGATCTCGGTCGTCCGCGGAAGTCGGCGACGGACCCGGCACGGACGTTGACTCGTGGTTCACGACCGAAGTACCCAACATCGTCGACGGACTCGCGTCCTCGCAGTCCATCGGCCCGCTCACCGCCGCGGCCGCCCGCGAACTCATCGCGGTCGGCCGAGCGAAGGACGCGCTCGCGCTCGTCCTCGGCGAAGTCGACGGGTCGTGGCGGTGAGCGGACGACGGTCGAACAACCCGTATCGCGGCCGGCCGACTACTTCTCGCGCGAACTCGTGTCTCTGACGTACAGTTCCACGAGCGAGTCCAGCAGATGCGGGGCCAGTCGGAACCGAACGTCCACGCTGTTTTGCTCGCGGTCGTACGCGAGCTGTTGGACGTCGATGGCGGTCAGAAGCGTGCGCATCGCGTCGACGACGTAGTTGCTCGGTCCCGCCTCGACGCGGAGGCTGTCGCCGAGGTGAATCGAGAGGCCGTCGACGACCGTCTCGTAGCACGTCTTGCTCGGCGCGTCGACCCGCTGGGTCCGCTCGACCAGCCCGAGGCCCGAAAGCGTTTCGAGCCGACGGTAGATGGTCGATTCGGAGACCTCGCAGCTCTCGGCGAGTTCCTCCGCGGTCATCGGCGCGCGATTGCACGCCAACAGCACGCCCCGGGAGACGTCGTCTCCGAGCGCGTCGAGGAGGTCGTCGTCGGACGACTCCGGGGGGATGTCGGTCTCGTCCGTCGCGGCGGCGTCGCTCTCGTCAGTCAGCGGTCCGGGGGGCTCGTCCGAGGCCGAAAGAACGTCGTCCACGAGGTCGCGTCTGGTCATCGCGTGTTACCTGACGCGGGCGGGTAATATGTAATCGGTGCCTACAGTCGAGATAATCTCCGCTTATCTCCGGACGGTCTCGAACACCTGAGAATAACTGAGGGGCCGCCGAAATCGGACGTCGGCGGCGGATTAATGGGAGTGAAACGCGGGTGCGCGGCGGCACCCGCCGCACCGCTCGCCGACGCTCACTCGACGGTGACGCACTTGGCGAGGTTGCGCGGCTTGTCGATGGGTCGTTCGAGCAGGTCCGCCGCGTGGTACGCGACGAGCTGGAGCTGGACGTTGGCGAGGACGCCGGCGATGTCGGGGTGGGTGTCCGGGATTCTGAGCACGTGGTCGGCGAACTCGGTCACCTCGCCCGAGCGGTCGCTCGTGATGGCGATGACCGGCGCGCCGCGGGCCTGTACCTCTTTGACGTTGCTCAGCGTCGCCTCGTCTTCGTGGCCGGTGAAGATGGCGAACACCGGCGACAGCGGCGTGACGAGCGCCAGCGGGCCGTGTTTGAGCTCCGAGGCGGCGAAGCCCTCGGCGTGCTCGTAGGATATCTCCTTGAACTTCAGCGCGCCTTCGAGGGCGACGGGGTGGGCGACCCCGCGGCCGATGAAGAAGTACGCGTCGCTGCCCTCGTACTCGATGGCTATCTCGCGGGCCATCGAGGTGTCGAGCACCTCCTGTACGTCGCCCGGGAGCCGCGACAGCGCCTCCATCAGGTCGCGCGCTTCGGGCGACTTCGCGCCGGTCACGTCCTCGACGATGCGCTCGGTGAGGAGCGTCAGCGCCGTCACCTGCGACGAGAACGTCTTGGTGGCCGCGACGCCGATTTCCGGGCCGGCGCGGATGAGCAGTTCGTCGTCGCACTCGCGGGTTATCGACGAGCCGACGACGTTCGTGACCGCGAGGGTCCGCGCGCCGGCGGCGCGGGCGCGGCGCACGGCGTCGAGGGTGTCGGCTGTCTCGCCCGACTGGCTGACCGCGACGACGAGCGTGTCGGACGTCACCGGCGGTTTGATGACCGAGTACTCGCCCGCCATGAACGCGTAGGCGGGGATGCCGCGGGAGTTGAGCAGCGACGCCGCGTACATCCCGGCGTGGTGCGAGGTGCCCATCGCGAGGAGGTGGACCTGCGACACGTCGGCGAACGACTCCGGCGGGAACTCCTCTAGTTCGACGCCGCCGGCGTGGGTGTTCAGCCGGCTCTGGGTGGTCCGCCGGAGCGCGCCGGGCTGTTCGTGAATCTCCTTGTACATGTAGTGCTCGTAGCCGCCCTTCGTCGCCGTCTCGGGGTCCCACTCGACGTGTTCGACGGGGCGGTCGACCGCGCGGCCGGCCGAGTCGGTGATGTCGTAGCCGTCCGAGCGAGTGACGACGAAGTCGCCGTCGTGGAGGTAGACGACGCGCGCCGTGTGCTGGATGAACGCGGGCACGTCGCTGGCGAGGTAGTACTCGCCGTCGCCGACGCCGAGGACCAGCGGCGACCCCGAGCGGGTGGCGAAGATGGCCTCCTCGTCGCCGATGATGGCCGCGATGGCGTAACTCCCCGAGAGACTGCCGACCGCGGCGCGGAACGCCTCCTCGGGGGTCGCGCCGTCGCGGAGGTTCTCCTCGATGAGGTGCGGGACGACCTCGGTGTCGGTCTCGCTGCTGAAGACGTGGCCGCGGGCTTCGAGGTCGCTTCGGAGCGACTGGAAGTTCGAGATGATGCCGTTGTGGACGACAGCGATGCGGCCCGACTCGTCGGTGTGGGGGTGGGCGTTGCCGTCGGTGACGCCGCCGTGGGTCGCCCAGCGGGTGTGGCCGATGCCGTAGTCGCCGGCGATGGGGTTCTGCTCGACGGCCGCGACGAGTTCGGAGACCTCGCCGACGCGCTTCGTCAGCGAGATGCCCGAGCCGTTTTTCACGGCGATGCCGGCCGAGTCGTAGCCGCGGTACTCCAACCGCTGGAGCCCGTCGACGAGCGAATCGACCGAGTTGTCCGCGCCGATGCAGGCGGTGATTCCGCACATCAGTGAGTCACCTCCACGCGCTCGCGGACGTCGCCGTGTAAGACCGTGCCGGCCCCGACGACGGCCTCCGCGCCGACGCGGCTGCCCGCCGTGAGCGTCACGTTCGCGCCCACCTCGGCGCGGTCGCCGATGATGCTCCCGAGGCGGCGGTCGGTGTAGAGCCGGCCTTCGAGGATGACGTCGGCGCGGCCGCCGGGCGAGACGACGCCGTCGCCGACGGTCGCGCCGGGGCCGACGACGGAGTCGCGGAGGACGACCCCCGCGCCGACCCGCGCATCGGTCGAGAGGATGGAGCGCTCGATGACGCTGTTCGCGCCGACCGAGACGTTGTTCTGGAGGCACGAGCCGGCGCTGATGACCGCGCCCGGTCCCACGTCGCAGTCGTCGCCGACGACCACGTGGTCGCCGACGACCGCGCGCTCGTGGATTCGTGCCGAACCGGCGACGGCCGAGCCGTGCCTGCGCGCGAGGAGCGTCTCCGTCACGGAGAGGAGTCCCCACGGGTGCGAGGGGTCGAGCCAGCCGCCGTTGACGAGGACGGACGTGACGTTCCCGTCGAGGTAGTGAATCACGTCGGGAAGCCGCGTCTCGCCGTCGTGCGGCGGGGTGAGCCGGAGCGCCTCGAACACCGCGTCGTCGAAGACGTAGACGCCCGCGTTGACGAGGTAGCCCTCGCTGTCGACGGCGTGTTCGTCGATGTCGGCGATGCGGCCGTTGTCCTCGACGACGACGCCGTACTCCTCGGGCGTGTCCGACTCGGCGACCGCGACGGTCGCCACCGAGTCGGTCGTCGAGAAGCGTTCGAGCACTGTCGTGACGATGTCGGCGTCGATGACGTTGTCGCCGTTGCAGACGACGAACGGGCCGGAGACGTGCTCCTCGGCGAGGAGGAGCGCGTGCCCGCTTCCGAGCCGGGTGTCCTGGTGGACGAACTCGATGTTCGCGTCGGGGTACGTCGCAGAGAGGTGCGACTGGATGCGGTCGGCGCGGTGGCCGACGACGACGACCGCGCGCTCGATGCCCGACTCGAACAGCGCGTCGAGGACGTACTCGACGACCGGCCGGTTGGCGACCGGGAGCATCGGCTTCGGTTGGAAGGTGGTGAGCGGGCGAAGCCGTCGCCCCTCTCCGCCCGCGAGGACGACCGCCTCGGTGATGCGGTCGTTCATTCGCGCCCTCCCGCGAGCGACAGGCGTTCGGAACGTGACCGTGACGGTATGTAAGTCATGAAGGAAACAGGGAGGGCGACGGGGATTGTTATACAGCGCGTTCCCCGAACCGGTCTCGCGTTAGGGTCGCGTGTGAGACTGTTGCAAGCGGAGACCGCAGTCCGAAATCGGCGGAGTAGACGGTTCGGACGCGCCTAATCTGGGGGCGCTCCCCCGACAGTGTCGCGGCGCGGCGAGCCGCCGCGTCGGTCGCACGGACTGCGAACCACACCGCGGGGTGAGAACGGACCTCGGTGGAGGAGTCGAGGAGAGTTGACCTCGGTGGAGGAGTCGAGGAGAGCAGATGTCGGCGGGCGGAAAGAAGGGAGGGACCGAATGCCGCGGCTGTTCGAAAGCGGAGCGAAGTAAAATCCGGGTGCAGTCGTTGGAAATCGGTATCGTCGCGGACGCGTGAGAACCGACCGACTCAGAGGTCGAGGCGGTTCTTGTACGACTCCATCGCGGTGATGGCCATGAGCGTCGCGGTGCTCAACACGGCCCAGCCGGCGGCCGGGACCTGTTCGAGTCCGGGGACGCCGAGCAGTCCGGCGGAGACGGTCGCGGCCACGCCGGCGGCGATAGCGAGGTTCCGCTTCGGCGACGCGGCGAGCGACGCCGACTGCTCGTCGTCCTCGGTGCTGACGATGTCGCCGTCGAGGTACTGGTCGAGCTGTTTCGCGGTGTCGAGAAGCGTGATGTCACCGCGGTTCTTCTCGAAGTCGACGATGCCCGCCGAGTCCATCTTCGGCAGGTGACACTGGTACAGACCGATGTACACGCGCTTTCGTTGACTCGACGACAGCGCCTTGATCTCGATGCCGTTTTCCTTCGCGGCGATGAACTCGGCCATGTCGCCGAGCTTCGCCTCGCCGTCGTTCTCCTTGAGGTACCGGAGCGCGTCGCGCCGGCGTTGGTTCTTCAGAATCTCGAAGACGACGTCCTTCGAGAGCGCTTCGATTTCGGGTTGTTGTTGCTGTTCTGCGAGCGCGTGAGACCCACCAGTCGTCTCCGCGGGCTGTTCATTCGTCGTCTGGTCGACAACGCCGGTATCGGCTTGTAGTGAATCGGTAACCATTGTTCCTTCCTCCCCCACTGTGTGGTCGGGTGCTACCGTGTCACGTGGTCGGTCGAGAGGGAAGACCACGAGGCGTTTGCACAGACCACAACCTTTGGATGCGCCCCACCAAGCGCGCCCCAGATACAGAGGGTCAGTGAGCTAATAGGTTAAGCGAGGATATATACTTGTCTGACAATCCCACACTCTGATTTCTCCGACTGTTAGGGTTGCAAAATCTGCGAGTAAAGTGACTGTAACAATCTATACTAACTCAGACTTTCAATAGTTCCGACAGTAAGAGAATCCTACCAGAGAGCCGCGAGGGACGCCGTTTTCACTCTCATTTATCTCGGTTCTGAGAAATATATAAAACACAGTTGGTAGTTAGGTTCACGGATACGTCGATTCAGCAGTAGCATCCGTTGAGAATACGCGAGCGCTTCGGAGCGGGTGTTTGCGACGGCCGCGAGGAGACGAATTATTCCGCGGTTATTCCACGAGCGCTTCGAAGGCGTCGGCCGATGTCCCCGCCCGCCGCTCGGAGCGGTACTGCGCGAACACCAACACGAGGAGCGCCGCGGAGACGAACACCGCGACGGCGCTCCACGAGACGAGCGCGAACCCGGGGAGGCCCGCCCACAGGCCGAGAATGAGCGCCCAACTGAGCGCGCCGAGGAGCGCGTAATACCGGCTCCACGGCTCGTTCGTCTCGGATTGCATCCAGAAGAACCCCCGCTTTGCGACGTTCGAAACGAGCTCGACGGACCGCTCTTCGTCGTCGTAATCGACCAACCCGGCGCTCTCCAGTTTCGGGAGATGCGTCTGGTACAGCGAGATGTACACGCGCTGTCGCTCTTCGTCGGTCACGTCTTCGACCGCCGTTCCGTTCTCCCGTGCGGCGACCATCGCCGCGAGTTCCTTCAGCGAGATCGCCTCGCCCGCCCGATGGAGGAAGTAGAGAATCTGCCTCCGCCGGGAGTTACTGAGGATTCGGAATAGCTCGTCTTTTGATAGCGTTGTCATCGTCGTGTGCGGGGGTGGTCCCGCACGCGGTGTGAAGAGGGACCCTACCCGGTTGGGTCGTACTACACCACACCCGACCTTTGTTATCGTGACGTTTCCGGGAGGCACCGAGTCGGTCGCTACCGGATATTAAGCTCATCTTCACGCGATTGTTACCGGGGCGCAGACCGTCAGCGGGAGGGGGTTATCTCGGTCTCAGAGATGATTACATATCTCAACGGTTTCGAGAAAAACCCTCGGGCCGAAACGTGAGCAAACTCGCGACAACGGCGGTAAGGAACCCAATTGTCCAGTATAGAGGTGGCTAACAATACCCGATGACGGCGATACTTAGATTCGAGACTACATGTTCGAACTGACTGGCTTCCAGCGCGACCTGCTGTACGTGATCGCCGGCGCAGAGCGCCCGTCCGGGCAGGAGATTAAAGAGATGATCAGCAAAGACGTCGGGGAGGTGAACCACGGTCGCCTCTACCCGAACCTCGACGCCCTCGTCGAACAGGGGTACGTCAACAAGGGACAACACGACCGTCGGACGAACTTCTACGAGATGTCCGAGAAGGGACGTGAGTCCATCGTCGAGCGCCGAGACTGGGAAGACCGACGCGTCGGGTTCCTCGGATAACACGCCGTCGTCCCCGCAGAGAGACGAACCGTCCGTTCGAACGCCCGCGGGCGAGAGTGGGACGCTCGCCCCGGAAGAAACCGAAGACGAGAACTGCTCGTCGCTGGTGGCCGCATCGGTCCCCGCGGTCTCGTTCGGTCCCTCCTCCTTCCGCAGCTGCGTCGACCCAGCGACCGCGTCGGTGCTGGACCGGCGGCGACCGTGGTCGTCGGCGCCCCGTCGCTTGTCCCACCGGAGACCACCGACGACACGCCACGCGACGGGGTGACGCTCGACGCCGCCCTCGCCCGTCTCACCCGGCGAAATTTCGAGGTGTGAGCCGACGTGCGGGCCGCGGACGGCACGGATTCGACGCACATCCCGGAGAGATATATCAGAACTCATTACACTCGGTTATCGTGGAAAATGTCACATCCAATATGTGCATTCCAGCACCGAGAATCGGAGATTAATTCGAGAATAAGAATCGGATTAATTCGAGAATAAGTCGACGCTTTCGGGCGTTTTTGTACGTTGTCCGAACCGCGAGAACACGTCGGTGATGCGAACAGTAACAACGGCAATAATATCATCGATAGACATTCATGTATTCCAACTAATGTAATTATCGCAACATTTATGGGCATAATCCGCAACCCCTGAGACATGGTAAGAGAACGGTCCACCGGGCAGGACCCAGAAACGGCGACTGACGACGACGTCGGTAGACGCAAGTACCTCGCGCTGTGCGGGTCGGTATCGGCCGCCGGTGCGATCGCGGGGTTCTCTGGGGTCGGCTCGGCGACGGAACAGGTCGACGAGTCGGTCGACGCCGACGGACACACACTCGTCGTCGCCGGCACCGGCTCCGTCTCTTCGTTCGAAGTGACGGTCAGCGGGTCCATCTCACCACTCCAGCCGAACGGCGCGCTCAGCACGACCGGGACGGTCGGTCCCGCGGCCGAGGGGACCGTCAGCGACGGCTCGCGGCGCTACCAGTTCGCGGGCGACGTCACCAACTTCCAGTCGACGGACGCCGTGTCGGTGTACGTCGACGGTGTCCGCGTCCCCGACGACTCCTTCTGAGCGACCCGAGCGTCCGTTGTTTTCGAACCGACCGAAAGCGGCGGCACCGCGAGCGCGAGGGAGACGACAAACGGCGGTGAGTCAGGCGACGACGCGTGCCCCCTCGACGAGCGAGCGGACGTCCTCGAACAGGCGGTCGGCGTCGCCCTCGTCGCGGGCCTCCGCGGTGATGCGGACCAGCGGTTCGGTCCCGCTGGCGCGGACGAGGAACCAGCCGTCGTCGGTGTCGACGCGGATGCCGTCGATGGTGTCGACGTCGTCGTACGTCGCGTGGATGTCGCGGGCGATGCGGTCCATCGCCTGGTGTTTGTCGTCGAACGAGAGGCTCGCGCGGCGGGTGGCGTAGCCCGCCCCGCCGAGGTCGGCGACCTGTTCGGACAGCGGCGCGCCGCGGGCAACGAGGTCGGCGAGCGTGAGCGCCGCGTAGTGGCCGTCGGGCGCGAGCGTCTCGTCGGGCCAAATCCACGCGCCGGAGGGCTCGCCGCCGAAGACGTAGCCCGCCTCGGCGACCGCCTCGGCGACGTGGACGTCGCCGACCGGCGTGTAGGTGACGCGCCCGCCGGCGGCCTCGACCACGTCCTGCACGAGGAGGCTCGTGTCGACGGGGACGGCGACGGCGTCGCCCGGGGAGACGGCGTCCCGCGCGAACAGCGCGAGGAGCGCGTCGCCGGGGACGTACGCACCGGTCTCGTCTACCGCGACGAGTCGGTCGGCGTCGCCGTCGTGGGCGAGCCCCACGTCCGCGTCGAGCGCGGGGACGGTCCGGCGGAGCGCCGTGAGCGTCTCGGCGTTCGGCTCGCTCTTGCGGGCGGGGAACCGGCCGTCCCGCTGGCCGTCGATGGTGTTGACCGTCGCGCCGAGTTCGTAGAGCGCGTCGACCGAGACCCGGCCCGTGCCGTTGCCGAGGTCGAACGCGACGGAGACGCCGTCGAGGTCGTCGAACGACGAGACGAGGTGGCTCACGTGGCGGTCCGCCGCGTCGGGCCACTCGCGCTCTTCGCCGTGTTCGTCCCACGCGGCGAGCGACACCTCGTCGCGGTTGAGCCGGTGGACGATGTCGCGCGTCTGGGCCTTGTCGAAGGCGCGGCCGCTCGGCGTCCAGAGCTTCAGGCCGTTGTCCGAGGCGGGGTTGTGAGACGCGGTGATGCCGATGCCGGCGTCCGCGCCGGCCCAACCGACCGCGCGGGCGACCGTGGGTGTCGAGGCGACGCCGAGTCGGACCACGTTCGCCCCGCACTCGCGGACGCCGGCGCTCACGGCGTCCGCGAGCACGTCGCCGCTGAGTCGAGCGTCCTGTCCGACGACGACGGTACAGGCGTCGCAGCCGACCGCGCGGCCGATTCGAAGGGCGAGTTCGGCGGTCACGGTTCGGCCAACCGGACCTCTGATTCCACTCGTTCCGAACATACCGTGTGAGACGGTGACGGGACGTTTTGGTATGTTTCGCCTACTGTCACGAACGGGCGGTCAGGCGACACCTACTGCGGGCGCGGGGGGACCGCAGTGCCGGCGCATCGAACCGCGGGACTGCGCTGCCGCTCGCCGGGGTGAGTGAGCGGTAAGTGGTCGGCGGTTACGCGGCGCGTCGCCTCACTGAAGGGGCTGGATGTCGCCGATGGGGACCACTTCGATAGAACCGAGGGCGTCGAGCGTCACGCGGTAGCCCGCGTACGAAAACGAGAGGAGCGCGTCGTTAGAACAGTCGAACACCGCTTCGAGCGCGTCGGGGTCGATGGTCTGTGCGAGCGGTGGGAGTTGCGTCGGTCGGACGCCCTCGATTGCCGCAATACTCAGTACAATATTCGTGCTTAGGAGTTCGGAAGTATCGCGGTCGACGCGGTACGACCCGGTCGCATCGTCGTACGTCACGCGCGAATCCCTCCAGTCGTTCGTCTGTACCATCATGGGTGCTTAACAGGCGTCTGTGTGCGACGGTGCCCCTTAAATCCATGCTATTTGTGAACAGTTGTAATTCGTGAACGTCACGAAATCGAACGGATACGGGAGTGGTACATCCGCGAGAGCAATCTGGTGGCCACCATACACAACCAAAAATCGTGATAGTTTCGCGGAGGCGACGGTCAGCCCTGTCGAGCACGAAGCGTTCGGACGGTTTCCCGCGCCTCCTCGACCGTGATTTCGCGTTTGTAGAGGGCCGACCCCGGTTCCAGTAGTTCGCCGCCCGGAACGAGACCGCCGACGTCGACGGGGCCGAAGCCGATATCGCGGATGAGGCCGGCGACGCGCGCCTTGGCGTCCGAGTCGTCGCCGGCGAGGAACACCGCGAGACGCTCCGATTCGGGGAGGTCCGGGTGTCCGAGGTCGCGTAACGTCTCCCAGTGGATGGTGTTGAACGACTTGACCAGTTTCGCGTCCGGGAGTTGGGCCGCGACGAGCTCCGAGGAGGTGTCGTCGCCGAGGTCGATGACGTGGAAGTTCTCCGTGTAGGGGTTCATCGCGTCGACGACAATCTTCTCCGCGAACTGGTCCGCGTCGGGCAGCGAGTCGCGCTCTCGGAACGGAATCGCGAGGAAGACCACGTCGCCGAACCGAATCGCTCGCTTCGGTTCCACCGCGCGCAGTTGCGGGCCGAGCGTCTCCGAGAGGTCTGCCATCGACTCGACCCCGCTGTCGTTGGCTATCGCCACCTCGTGGCCCGCCTCCACGAGGAGTTGGGCCAACGTCCCACCGAGTCGGCCAGCGCCGAGTATTCCGATGTCCATGAACAAAGATGTATGTTATTCAAGTTGAATCTTTGCGTGGTCAAAGCGGGGCCGACGACCCCCTCGTCTCGGCGGGGTTCGACTCGTAATGTGCCGCAAAATCGCGTCGAAGCCCACCCCACTCCGGAGATTGGGAGATTCAGTTCACTCAACGAGGCGTCGTGGGTCGAGACGCCGCGGGCGACGAGCAGTCGGCGGGGCGGGTAGCCGACTCGTCCGAGCCGACCTCGGGGGCGATTACCCGGCAGGCCGCCGAACGAACACCCGAACGGACCGCCGAAGCGACGACCGACCCGACACCGAACCGATGCCCGAACCGAGCGTCAGGCCCCGCCGGCGTACGCCTCGAACTCCTTCCCGCGCAGGGCGAAGTAGGCCACGCCGACGGTTCCGACGAGCGACGCGACCGAGAACGCGAGCGTCGGGTCTCTCGCGTAGAGCCAGCCGCCGAGCGCCGCGCTCGGGATGACGATGGTGTTCCGCAGGAGGTAGTACGCGCCCGTCACCCGCCCGCCGGCGTCGCGCTCCGCCGGGCCGACGATGAGCGCCTTATGCGCGGGGAGACCGGCGAACCGGAGCCCGGAGAAGGCAAACAGGGCGACGACGACCCACTGGTCCGCCGGCGCGAAGATGAGAAGGACCGGGAAGACGGCGTACACCGCGAACCCGAGGCCGACGACCGGTTTGAGTCCGGTCCGCTCGGCGAGCTTCGAGACGGGGAGCTTCGTCAGGAGCGCGACGACCATCTCGACGCCGAGGAGGACGCCGAAGAAGGCGTCCGGCCGGAGCGAGACCCCGAACCCGGTGAAGCCGACGGCGAGGAACTCCGTGACGACGATGACGAAAAAGACGTACACCATCCCGTTGGCGAACCGGACGAGCGTATCCGCGACGAGGAGCGGGCGGAGGGTCTCCGGTAGCGACCGGAGGTCGTCGCGGAGCTGTGCAAGCCCCTCGAACGACTTGCCCAGCGAGTCCTCTCGCGCGTCGTAGAGGACGTGCTGGGCCACGGTGGCGACGATACCGAACGCCGCGGCGACGACGAGGACGTACCGGAAGCCCTCGACGAACGTCGCCGTCGCCGCCAACAGCGCGGCCGCGATGAGCGGCCCGAGGAGGAAGCCGACGCGGCGGAAAATCTCGGTGCTCGCGAAGCCCATCGCCAGCCGCTCCGGCGGGACGCTCTGCTTGACGATGGCGAACGTCGCGCCGAGGCCGAACGACTTCCACGCCTGCGTGAGAAAGAGGCCGACGAAAATCCAGAGCCACGGTTCGAGCGAGACGCCCGCGAGCGTCACCTCGGGGACCTGCGGGGCGACGAACCAGAACAGAAAGCCCGCCGAGGAGACGGTGCCGAACAGCGTGAGCGAGAGGCGCGACCCGAGTCGGTCGGAGAGCGCGCCGCCCGGATACGGGTACAAGGCTCCGATGAGGTTGCCGACGCTCCCGTAGAGGCCGACGACGGTCGCGCCGGCCCCGAGCACCCGGAGGTACTCCGGGACGTACCGCCCGGTCATCTGGAACGAGAGGCTGAACGCGAACATCGCAACCGAGAGGACGAGCACGTCGCGTTCGAGTCCGACGAACTGCCGGAAGGAATCGAAGCTATCGACGGCGTCGCGGCGGGTTCCCATCGTCAGACTGGTTCGCGGGAGCGCCCAAGAAAGTACGGTGCAGTCGGTCTACTCGCCCGACGGCGGCTCGACCCAGACGACGAGGCCGTCGTCGCTCCTGACGACGCCGCGGGTGAGTTCGTCGCCGAACGGCGCGTCGTCGACGGTCTCGGGGTCGATTTCCGTCACGCGGTCGACCTCGTCGACCAGCCAGCCGAACACGGTCGCCTCCTCGTCGGCGGCGTCGAAGACGACGACGCGGGAGGCGTCGGGGTTCGAGCCCACGCCGAGGAGCGAGGCCGTGTCGACGAGCATCGTCGTCGCGCCCCGGTAGTCCATCGCGCCGACGACGTGCGGCGGCGTGTCCGGCAGCGAGCGCGCGGACTTGCGGTCGATGATTTCGGTGACTGCGTCGAGGTCGACGCAGTACCGCTCCTCGCCGAGTTCGAATTCGAGCACCTGCGTCGGCTCCGCGGGCGCGCCGTCGGGCGCGTCGGTGAGCGACATCTACGCGCCCCGGGCGGAGAGCCCGTCTTCCGCCGCGTCGAGTTCGTCTTCGAGGTCGTCGACCTCGTCGTCGATGTGGTCGACGAGGAGCGCGACCTCCGAGATGTTCGCCGTCTGCTCTTCGGTGGCCGCGGCGACCTGGTCGATTTCGCCGGCGACCTCCTCCGCGCCCCGAGCGGTCTCGTCGACGAGGCTCGCCACCTCCTCGGTGCTCGCGGCCTGCTGGTCTGTCGCGCGGGCGACCTCCTCCGCGCCGGCGGCGGCCTCGCCGACCGCGGCGTCGATGTTCCGGAGCGCGGAGACGGCCGCGTCGACCTCCGAGATGCCGTCGTTGACCTCCTCGTTGGCCTCCTCGATGTTGCCGACGGTCGTCTCGGTCGTCTCCTGGATGTCGCCGACGACCGCCTCGATTTCGGAGACGCTGTCGCGGGACTGCTCGGCGAGGCTCTTGACCTCGTCGGCGACGACGGCGAAGCCGGCCCCCGCCTCCCCGGCGCGGGCGGCCTCGATGGAAGCGTTGAGCGCGAGCAGGTTCGTCTGGTCGGCGATGTCGTTTATCACCTCGACGACGCTGTCTATCTGGTCGACCTTCGCGCGGAGGTCGGTGATTTCGTCGTACACGTCGGTGGTCACGTCGTCGACGGTCTCCATCGCGTCCGCGGCGTTGTCGGCGGAGCTTCGACCCTCGGCGGCGAGGTCGCGCGCCTGGTCGCTCATCGCCTTCGTCTGGTCGGCGCTGGAGGCTATCTGCTCGACGCTGGCGCTCAGGTTCGACACCTCGCCGGCGACCTCCTGCATGTTGGTCGACTGGTCGCCCGCGAGGTCGCTTATCTCCTGTGCGCTGACGGCCACGCTCTCGGAGGCGCGGGAGAGTTCGGCGACGGCCGTGCCGATTTCGTCGGTCGCGTCGTCCACGTCGTCCACGTCGTCGAGAACTTCGTCGGTCGCCGCCGCTGCGGCACCGCCTGAATACGCGTCGTGCTGTCGGGAGACGTCCCCGTCTCCGGCCGCGGACTCCCGTTCATTTCGCTCGATTTCCATACGAAAACGTGTGGGAGTAAAGTGATAAGTATTCGCAGAAGGTATCAATGTGGATAATCCCACATTGCCGCTATTCGGTTCGAAACGCCCGAAATTTACGGATTTGATTCGGATATTGCAGGATAGATACCACACCGCGGCGACCGACGGACCCAGCGGCGGTCGGCCCGGTGGAAACCCTCCTATCCGGCCCCTGTCGCCGACCGCCGCGAGACGGCTGTAGCCGACGGCGACGGGACCGGTCGGGGCGCTGATGTCGCCGCCGCCGTCGACGAAGCCGGTCCGGGCGAAGCCGTCGAGTTCCGCGGCGGCTCGGTCCACGATGAACCCCTTGGCGAGCCCGTTGAGGTCGAGTCGACCGTCGACCTCGACGGTCGTGCCGTCGACGGAGACCCGCGCCGACTCCTCGGGGACGTCACCGCCGGGGCGCGCAGAGGACTCGCCGGCGATGTACTCCTTGACTCGGGCCTCGGTCGCGCCGGCACCGATATCGAAAGCGCCGTCGGTCCGCTCGCGGTAGTCGAGGCCGCGACGGACGACCGCCGCGACGGTCGCGTCGTCGACTCGGCCGGTCCGGTTGAGCCGTGAGACGGCGCTCCGGGAGTCGAAGGCGTCGAGCACTCGTTCGAGGTCGAAGGCGGTGTCGCGGGCGCGACGGGCCGCCGCGGGCGCGCCCCGGCCAACCGCGCGGACCAGAAACGCCGTATCGCAGCAGTCGAACGTCACCGTGGATTCGCCGAGCGCCGAGCGCGCCCGCGAGACGACGTCAGTCGTCATCGCCCTCGTGTTCGACTTCGTGTTCTTCGTCGTCGCGGTCCTCGTGTTCTTCGTCACCGCCGTATTCCTCGTGTTCCTCGCCGCCCTCTTCGTGTTCCTCGTCACCGTCGCCGTCGCCGTTCGACTGGACCGCGGGCGTGAAGTCGGGGTTCGGCGTCGGCGCGTCGCTCGACTGGGCCGCGGCGTGGTCGCCGGCGGCCGGCGTCTGCGTGTCGGTTCCGGGGAGGAGCGTGGGCGATACCAGCCCCGCCGCGACGACGGTCGTCAGGAGCGCGCCGACGAGCGCCAGCGCGACGAGGGTGTGTTTCGGAAGCGGGATTCGCATCGTGTCGAGGCGTCGCGAAGGGCGGATAAACGGATTCGCGTCCAACGCTCGAATACTCGGTCAATCGTCGAATGTTCGTCCAACCGTCGAATCGTCGGCTCGCGGGGGCAGAGAGTCGGTCAAGGCGGGCCGGAGCGAGGCGAGCGCCCTCGCCGTCAGTCTGCCGCCTCGCCGAGCGCTTTCGCGAGCGACTCGCCGAGCGCCCGGCGCTTGATGAGCGCGAAGCCGGCGAAGATGGAGACGAAGCCGAGCGCGGTCACGGAGTCGATGAGCTGGCCGAGGAACGCCCAACTGAGGAGCGTCGCGGAGACGGGTTCGAGGTAGCCGATGAGGTTTATCTGCGTCGGGCCGAAGCGGCCGAGCAGTTCGAAGTAGATGAGGAACGCGCCCGCGCCGCTGACGACGGCGAGATAGAGCAGGGAGCCGACGGCGACGCCGGACCACTCGACGGCGGCGAGCGACTCGCCGGTGGCGACGCCCGCGACCGACAGGAGCGCGGCCCCGAACAGCATCGCCCACGCCTGAAGCGTCCGCGCCGGGATGTCCGAGGAGAAGGGCCGCGTCAGGACGGCACCGAGGGCGAAGCACGCCGAGGCGACGAGGACGGTCGCGACGCCGACCACGTCGCTGGAGAGGAGCGCGCTCGGGTCCGGTCGGGCGACGAGACCGACGCCGATGAAGCCGAAGCCGAAGCCGAGGACCCCGAGCGGCGTGATGCGGTCGCCGAGGATGCCGGTCGCGAACAGCGCGGTCAGGACCGGCCCGAGGCTGATGACGATGGCCGCCACCGCGCCGGGGACGTGCTCCTGTCCGAGGTAGAGAAACGCGTGGTGCGCGCCGATGAGGAGGCCGCCGGAGACGCCGACGAGCGTCCAGTCGGTCCGGCCGTGCGGCCGCCAGTAGTCGGTCGAGACGGCGGCGTAGCCGAGGACGATGAGCCCCGCGAGAAAGAACCGAAGCCCCGCGAACTGCAGCGGCGGGAAGTACGCGAGACCGATTTCGATGGCGACGAACGAACTGCCCCAGAGGAGCCCCAGAAGCACGAACAGCCCGGCGGCGACCCGGCCGTTCACCGACACCACGCTCCGCTCGGCGGTCGCCGACGCGGCCGCGCCCGACTCGGCGGCTCCGCCGGCTCTGCCGGCTCGGTTTCGATACGCCCGCGTTCAGTTGGAGGAATATCCAGCACGTGAGCGTATCGTTACCACACAGTCGATAATAGTCGTTCTGTTCGGTTCGAATTTCGAACCGCCGCGGCCTACAGCGAGCCCCGGAGGACCTTCGCCGCGGTCAGAATCGGGTCCCAGACGGGGCTGAAGGGCGGCGCGTAGCCGAGGTCGAGGCGCTCCACCTCGGCGACGGTCAACTCGGCCGCGAGCGCGGTCGCCACGGTGTCGATTCTGACGGCGGCGCGGTCGGCCCCGACGATGGTCCCGCCGAGCAGTCGGCCGGTGTCGCGGTCGGCGACGAGCGTGACGGTCGTCTCGGCGGAGCCGGGGTAGTAGCCCGACCGCGAGCCGGCGGTGATGGTCTCCGAGACGGGGTCGAAGCCGGCGTCGCGGGCCTCGTCGGGGTCCGTCACGCCGGCACGACCGCATTCGAGGTCGAACGCCTTCACGACCGAGGTGTCGGCGACGGTCCCGATGGGTTCGGGGTCGCCGGCGACGGTCTGCCCGATGGCGCGCCCGGCGCGGTTCGCGGGCAGGCCGAGCGTGTTCCACGTCGGCTCGCCGGTGACGACGTGGTCGATTTCGGCGCAGTCGCCCGCGGCGTAGACGCGCTCCGCGCTCGTCCGCCCGTAGTCGTCGACCGCGATAGCGCCCGTCTCGCCGAGGTCGACCGCGTCGGCGACGAGGTCCGCGTTGGGGCGGAGGCCGATGCCGACCATCGCGGCGTCGACCGCGAGTTCGTCGCCCTCGCAGACGACGGCCTCGACCCGGTCCGCGTCGTCGCCGCGGAGTCGCTCGACCGACGCGCCGAGGTGGAGCGTGACGCCGTGGGCTTCGAGATGTTCTTCGACCCGCTCGCCCACGGCGTCACCGAACGACTTGAGGACGTGGCCGGACCGCTGGAACAGATGTACGTCGAGGCCGTGGGCGGTGAACGCCTCCGCCATCTCGACGCCGACGAACCCGCCGCCGACGATGGCGACCGACTCGGGCGGTTCCATCGCGCCGAAGCGGGCCGCCCGCGCCTCGTCGACGAACCCGCCGCCGCCGAGGTCGGCCACCGAGGCCTCGTCCGGGTCGGTGAGGAACGACCGAATCGCCGCCGCGTCGTCCAGTCCGTGGAGCGTGAACGCGCCGTCGAGGTCGATGCCGTCTATCGGGTCGCGGAGCGCCCGCGCGCCGGTGGCGACGAGGAGGTCGCCGTAGGGCTGGTCGAACGTCCCATCGGGACCCTCGACAGTGACGACTCGCTCGTCGGTGTCGACGGCGACGACCTCGTGTTCGCGCCGGAGGTCGATGCCGCGCTCGGCGGCCGCCTCGGGCGACAGCGAGAGCATGTCGGTGAGCTTCTCGACCTCGCCTTTGACGAAGTAGGGCGTGCCGCAGTGGGCGTAGGAGACCCACCGGCCCCTCTCGAAGACGACGACGTCGCGGTCGGTGTCGGCGCGGGCGAACTTGCTCGCGGCGGAGAGTCCGGCGGCGTCGCCGCCGCCGACGACGAATGGTTCGGCAGACATCGTGAGAGAGTGGTACGCCCGCCGACACGTAATTTCCCCGGCCGGGCGGGGCGGGCGCACGGACGCGCCGGCGACGGTCGTGAACGTGCCGGGACGGACAGAATCGACTCGTCAGCGGTCGACGCCGCCGCGCTCGGCCGCGAGCGTCCCGAGCACCCACGCGCTCGCACCCGGCGTCTCGCGCGCGGCGAACTCGGTGGTCGCGTACTGCGCGAGCGCGTTTCGCGCGGCCCGAGGGTCGCCGTCCTCGTAGTAGTCGTCGCGGAAGTAGCCGTCTCCGCGGCCGATCTGGTAGGCGATATCGACCAGCGCGCGACGCGTCAGGTGCGGGTTCGACCCGTCCGAGCGGGCGGCTTCGAGGGCTTCGAGCGCGCCGAGTTTCGCGTCCCTGACCGCGGCCGCGGACTCGACGGAGTCGTACCGGCCTCGCTTGACCGCCGTGACGGCCTCCTCGAACGCGCGGCGGTGCGTCTCGGCGGTGTGGACACCCACGAGGGCGGTGGCGAACCGCCCGCTTCGGAGGCCCTCACGGGCGTCCTGAAGCCCGCGTTCGACTTCGACGAACGTCTCCACCAGCAGGTCTTTGGCCGGCATGGATTCGAGTTTCTCGGTGTCGAACCCCTCGGCCGCGACGACGGATTCGAACCCCTCCTGGGGGTACTCGGCCCGGCGGTCCTCGGTGATTCCGGCGAGCGAGGACGCGGTCGACTCGAACGCGTCGGTGAACTCTATCGGGTCGGCAATCGACGCCAAGTAGCGGTCGCGGACGTGGCGCGCGCCGTCGAGCGACGCCCGTGCCGACTCCACTGCGTCGAGGAGTTCACCGACTCGCGGGGCGCTGTCGGCGTAGCGGCCGTACTCGCCGGCGTTGTCGAGATACCGGACCGCGGCCGCGACGAGGTTCTCGACGGCCTCGTACACGACGAGCGCCCGGTCGGGTTCGTCGCCGAGGTAGCGCGTGCCGAGCCGGAACGACTCGATGTCGGCGCGGACCTCCTCGGCCTCGTCACGCACGTCCGACTCGGTGAGGTCGCCGACGGCGGCGTCGTAGGTCCCCTTCGCCATCGCCGCGGCCCCGCGAACGTAGCGCAGTCCCCGAAGCGCCTCGAAGGGCGACTCGTCGGCATCCGAGGGGCCGAGGTCTCCGGCGGCGTCCGCGTACGCCTCGGCGTAGATTTCCCGGACCGCCTCGTTCGGCACCTCCTCGGGAGACATCGTCTCGGGGACGGAATCGAGGAGTTCGCGGGCGCGAGCGCGGCCCCGTTCGAGGAACGACTCGGAAATCGGGGCCGGGACGCGGGCCGGAAACGCCGGCGACCCGAGTTCCATGACCTCCCGGAGCGTCGCCGGGTCGAGCGTCGGACTATCGGAGTCGGACCCGCTCGAATCGAGCGCGGTACAGCCCGCGAGTCCGGCGACGCCGACCCCGGCGAGCGAGGCGAGCACGTCGCGTCGCGTTCGGGGCATCTCAGGCGTCCTCCGTCTCGGTTCGGAGCGACGGCGGGAGGTGACAACTGCTTCCGCCGCCGTGTCCCCAACTCGACTCGCCCTGCGACGAGTAGGGCAGTCGCACCAGCGAGGCGACGACGTGGCGGTCGTCCACGGAGCACTCGACCGACGCCGGCCGGAGCGGGTAACAGAAGTCGAGGTGGACGGCGCTGTCCGGCGGGTTCGTGACGTACAGCAGTTTTACCCGGTGGCAAGCGTTCGTCCGGTGCTGGGTGATGACGAGCGTCTGCGCGTCGAAATCCGTCTCGTCGATGAACGCGCGAGCCTCGTCGATTCCGTCGGGGTCCGCCGCGAACTCGACGTCTGCGCGTTCCTCGTCGGTGGTGACGAGGAAGTCGTCGAGGTACGACGACCCCGCCCCGTCGTCGTCGCGGGCGGCGTCTCGGAAAATCGCGCTCTCGGTGTCGTTTCGGAGTTGGAGCTGGTCGTAGTCGGTGACGAGCGTGTCCGGGGAGGGACCGGACGGCACGTCCGAACTGGAACTGGACCCCTCGCCGGAACACCCGGCGAGCGCGGCGACGAGCGACGCGCCGCCGGCGCGGAGGACCTGTCTGCGAGTCGGCAGGGACATGTGTCGATTTTCCAACCGAACGCCGGCGGTATGGGTGTTCCGATACACCGGGTCGCCGCCGGCCGAACCGCGGGACATTTCCCCGACGGTCGCCTCGTCTCGACCGACAGATGCGCGAGGACGAGTTGGCGACGCGGGTGGTCGAGCACTTCCGGGCGGCCTTCGACGACGTGGAGATTCACCTCGAAGAGCCGTACGACCACTACGGGAACCGCGGCGTCGCCGACGTGTACGTCCGGGTGCGGACGCCCGAGCCGGTGGATTACCTCATCGAACTCAAGGCCGACGCCGCCGTCCGCCACGCCACCGGCGCGAACGAGATACTCCGCCAGTACCGCCGCATGGAGCGCTACTTCTACAAGGACGACGAACACGCCATCCGGACGAAACTCGGCCGCGAGGGGCCGGGCGTCCACGCGCTGTTACTGTTCGCGCCGACGAAACGCTGCGTCGAGCACGTCCGCGAACACGCCGCCCTGTACGAGTCGGTCGACCCCGACGCGACCGTCGAGGGCGTCGAGGCCGCCCGCAAAGTGGCCTTTCTGACCAACCTCGACCGCGCGCCCGAGGGCGAACTCGGCTTTCTGTCCCTCAACGGGCCGCTCGCGTTCGACTCGGCGGCCTTCCGCGAGGCCGTCCCGTCGGGGTCGCGCCTCGCCGACGCCCTCTGGGGCGACGACTAGCGGACACGCTCATACACCCCCCGTTCGTAGGGGCGGGCATGGGAACGATTCGAGAGTCGGTTCGAATCCCGTTGGGGGACCTCCGTCAGCAGGTCGCTGACAGCTTCGGCGTCGCGGCGTCGCTGGTCGAGATACACGGTATCCGGCTCGAAGACGGGGCAATCGAAGTCGAGGCGAGCTACCCCGACGGCGAGGACGTGCCGGTGGTCGAACTGTTCGTCACCGACCCGACCGGGCACACCGAGTCGTACGTCACCGAGTTGGACGGCGCGAAGAACCTCCTCATCGCCGGCGAGGACGTGCTCGTCGAGCTCGTGGACTACGACCCCGAGCGCGGCGAGGTGTTCGTCTCGGTGAAACACCGACAGGACGGCGAGATGGTGACCGTCCTCGGCTGCGGCGAGAAGTGGGTGGTTCCGGTCGAGCGCGACGGCGTCGAAGAGTCCATCCGCTGTCGGATTCAGAGCGCCGTCGGGCCGACGGACGAGGAGTCCTAAAATAATCTAGTTATATCCCAGTATTCATCCAATTTTATGCCGTGATGCTAACATACTTAGCAATACATCTTCTTCGACTCCAATTCTTCTAGCCAAGATAGCCTCTAAAACTAATTGAAGTTTTTTTGAGAGGGCATAGAACTCTTTGGGAGTGGCGGCTGAGGTTCCATGTGCAACGGAGTTCCGCTGGTTTCGAGCTTCTGACGCTAAGTCGGAGATATTAAAGAACACTTCAATTAGGTTTTGTTCAGACTCCATGAGAATAGTCAACTTAGATTTGATCGATGGAGTATTGGCAACATTCTCAAGCAACCCGTACATCTGATTTTGTAAGTTGTTATCATCAGGTAGTAATTGGAGAATTTCAGATTTTAGATCGTTGAACTCTTCTTCTGGGATGTGCGTCTCGCTCTGATATTCTGTGTCATAGTACGCCTCAAGGGCAATCACAATAATTAGGAACCGAAGCCGAGGAGGAAGATTAGAACGGTTAAGTAGCAGACTATAATTATCATGTACTTCAGGAGCGGTTTCGCGGTTATCTACCCAGCTTCGAAGTGCTGTCTCAAAGTCTACATCAGCTGGCCGGAATAGATACTCAGACTTTGATGGAGATCTAACTGTGCCGTGGTCGAGGATAGAGTAATAGATATTAATCGGCTGTTCATCTATATCAGTATATAACTTGGCTTTATCTGGATAGATCCGGGTTCCGACAGCAAAAGATAGAAACGCCAGAGCGTGGTTTCCATATTCAAAAAATGTTCGGAGAGGTAGTTTACTCCCCGAGCCTATCTGGAGAACACCTACTGTTTCCATCTCTACCGAATTAATTTTTGATGAGATGCGACTACTGTTCGAAAATTTGACTTGTAGTTCTTCGAATTCTGCAGTATATTCTTTCGATTCAGTAGAAGCGTATACTGCTTCAATATCGTCTATAATAGTTGATTCTTCTATAGATTTTTTATCAATTATTGGCCTAATAGTTGATTCTTCTATAGATTTTTTATCAATTATTGGCCTAATAGTTGAATCACCAGTCCAATCCGGGATCTCATCCACATGAAGGTTGAGTCTAACAAAAGATTCACTATCAGAGATGTGATCACCGACAAACATTCGGTTAGCAGAATAGGACTCAGATTCGCTACCGCCAAAGCTAGCAGAAGATATAGTGGCACGATGTATAGTAACAGGACCATCACGACCAAGGTCGCCATACAAAATAGGGTAACTCTTTGATAGACTCTGACGGGAAACGCTCTGAGATACCTCGTCCTCAACGGGCAATTTCCCGTTTAGGTCTAATGTGACACCCTCAACAGGAGAAAAGCTAACTTCCCCACTGATTTTCTTCGGGGAGCCAGGAACCCACCAATCACCAATACCTTGGAAAGACTCCATACAAACGGAGATGTACCGCTCAATTAAAATGTTACTCCGGACCACTTTTTATTCGAAATCTCCACAGATTGGTTAGTACAGCGTTAGATAGCGACTCAGACTATTACTAACTAAAAGGCACAGTCTAAACAGATGTAGTTATATTAACATATAGAACAGTATAATTCTAACACACATCTAATTTGAATGGCTCTCAAAAATCAAAGAGCCATGTCAATTCACTCCTCGTACTCGACGTAGGAGACGCAGTAGCCCTCGGGCGAAATCTCGCCCGCGACGATGGCGCACGCGCCCGCGCCGTCCCCGTTTTTGTCCTCGATGTAGTACCGGCAGGTCGAACACTGCCTGCCCTCGCTCGGCTCCTCTTGATACGAGACGGCCTCCTGCGACGAGAGGCTGTCGGGGTTGCGCTGGGTGCCGTCGAGCGACGTGGCGGTCGCGTACGCCTCGGGGACGCCCCCGGTCGAACCCGACGACTGCGTCGTGGTCGCGGTCGTCGTCTCGGTCGCGCCGCCACCGCCGCCCGAACAGCCCGCCAACCCCGCCATCGCGGCGGTCCCGGTGAGCCAGATGAACCGTCTCCGGGTGCGGGCGCACTCGCCGGCGTCAGCAGTGTCGACGGTATGGTCGGCATCACTATTGGCGTCTCGACCGCGCGTCGCTCGCTCGCTCGCGTCTCGGCGTGGCGTCCGCTCGTCGTCTTCCATGCCAATCTCTGACGCGCGGCGTCGGGAAAACCGAGCCAGCCGATTCTCATGTGGCAAGAACTGCGGACGCGTTGATGGTGTCACGCCACTAAGTGGCACGGATACGCGAATCGGGCGACGAGAGAGCGAAAATCGGGGAATGGAGAGCGACGAGCCCCGCGAGCCTCACTCGTCCGGGCGAATCCGGGCGAGTCGCATCGCGTTGCCCGTCACGCCCATGGTCATCCCGGCGTCGCCCGCGAGCACCGCGAGCGCGACCGAGACGTAACCGAAGGGGACGCCGACCGCGAGGACGGCCTTGATGGCGAGCGACGCCCAGATGTTCTGCCGGATGACGTTGTTCGCCCGGTGGGAGAGTTCGTAGAGGTACGGGAGCTTCGAGAGGTCGTCGGCCATGAGGGCGATGTCGGCCGTTTCGAGGGCGGTGTCGGTGCCGGCCGCGCCCATGGCGACGCCGACGGTGGCCGTGGCGAGCGCGGGGGCGTCGTTGATGCCGTCGCCGACCATGGCGACCGAGCCGTACTCGTCGAGCAGGCCCTCGACGGCCGCGACCTTGTCCTCCGGGAGGAGGCCCGCGCGGAAGTCGTCGACGCCGACCTGCTCGGCGATGGCGCGGGCGGTCCCCTCGTTGTCGCCGGTGAGCATGACGACCGAGAGGCCGGCCTCGCGGAGCTTCGCGACCGTCTCGCGGGCGTCGGGGCGAACCTCGTCGGCGACGGCGACGAGGCCTTCGAGGTCGTCTTCGGTCCCGACGACGACGACCGTCTTGCCCTCCGACTGGAGGCGCGGAATCGTGTCCTCGACGAGGTTGAGACAGCCGTGGCGGTCACAGAGCTGTCGGACGTCCTCGGAAAGCTCCTCGCCGGGGCCGGTGACGTGGACGTGTTCGAGGTCGAAGCCGAGCTCCTCGAAGAAGCCGGGCTTGCCGGCGAAGTGCGGGACCCCGTCGAGGTCGGCGCGGACGCCCTTGCCGGTGACGCTCTCGAAGTCGTCGACCTCGCGGCCGGCGACGCCCGTCCCCTCGGCGTGGGAGACGATGGCCTCGCCGATGGGGTGTTCGCTCCGGGATTCGAGGCCGCGGGCGCACCGGAGCACGTCCTCTTCGGAGTTGCCGTTGAGCGGGACCACGTCGGTGACGGTGAGTTCGCCCTTGGTCAGCGTGCCCGTCTTGTCCACGGCGACGGCCTCGACCGACCCCATCGCTTCGAGGTGCGTGCCGCCCTTGATGAGCACGCCGTTCTTCGCGGCCGACGTGATGCCCGAGACGACCGAGACGGGCGTCGAGATGACGAAGGCGCAGGGGCAGGCGAGCACGAGCATCGTGATGCCGTAGACGAACCACGTCACCCAGTCGAGGCCGAACGCGATGGGCGGTATCGCCGCGACCGCGACCGCGACGACGACCATGACGGGCGTGTAGTACGACGAGAAGCGCTCGACGAACTGCTCGCGTTCGGTCTTGTTGGACTGGGCGTCCTCGACCATCGAGACGATGCGCGAGAGGGTGTCGTCGCCCGCGGCGGACTCGACGCGGACTTCGAGGTAGCCCGCCTCGTTGACGGTGCCCGCGAACACCTCGTCGCCCTCGGCCTTGTCGACCGGGACGGACTCGCCGGTGATGGGGGCCTGATTGACCGCGCTGTCGCCCGCGACGACCGTGCCGTCGACGGGAATCTTCTCGCCGGGCTTGACGGCGACCACGTCGTCGAGTTCGAGTTCCTCGACGGGAACGACCGTCTCCACGCCGTCGCGGAGGACCGTCGCCTCGTCGGGAGAGAGGTCCATCAGCTCGCGGAGGGAGTCGCGCGTGCGGTCCATCGAGTAGCGTTCGAGGAGTTCGGAGACGCTGAAGAGGAACGCGAGCGTCGCCGCCTCGAAGTAGAGGCTCGTCGGCCCGGAGATGAGGCTCGCGGCCACGGCGCTGAGAATCGCCGTCGACATCAGGAAGTCGATGTCGAGACTGCGGTTCTTCGCCGAGTAGTAGCCGTTGCGGAGGATGGCCTGCCCGCCGACCGCGGCCCCGAGGAGGTAGAGCACCTCCGCGACCGTGAACGAGACGCCGAGGACGCTCGCGACGACGAGTTCCAGCCCGAGCAGGTACTCGGCGGCGATGCCCGCCGCGAGGAAGCCGCCGCTCACCCACGTTTTGACCGCGCGCGTACTGCGCCAGACGCTCTCGCGGTCCGCGTCGGAACCGCCGTGAGAGTGGCCGTGACCGTTGTCGCCGTCGTCGCCGTCGGTCCCGGTGACCTCGTACCCGGCGGATTCGACGGCCGAGACGACCGAATCGAGGTCCGCGTCGGCCGCGAGCGTGACGACCGCGGTTCCGGCCGTCGGGCGCGTCTCGTAGGAGAGCACGCCCGGCGCGTCCCGGAGCGCGTTCTCGACCTTCCCGGCGCAGGAGGCGCAGTCCATGTCCGGGACGGAAAGCGACACCTCGCGCGTCGAGGGGCCGCCTTCGACGGCGTAGCCCGCGCCCTCGATGTTTCTCCGGATGTCGTCCGGCGTGGTCCGGTCGGGGTCGTAGTCGACGACGAGCCTTCCGGTCGTCACCCGCGGGTCGATGTCGCCGACGCCGTCGAGTTTCCGGACGCTCGTTTCGACCTTGCTCGCACAGGAGGCGCAGTCCATATCGGGGACGCCGAACTCCGCGCGGGCCGAACCGGTGGACTCACCGGTGGGGTCGCCGGTCCCCGTCTCGCCGGTCGCTCCCGACGCAGACGCGGACTCGACCTCACAGGCGTCGCCGCACCCGCATTCGTCGCCCTCCTGCGGGTCCGTGGACGCGTCCGCCTCGTCACCGGTACCGGGGTCGGGGTCGCGTCCGTCGTGTTCGCTCATACTCGGCAGTAGCCGGTGACGGATTAATAATCCACCTGTTAGAAACGGGGGGTTTGATATTGTAAATTCACAAATTGACTCCGCTTAGTTGTTAATCAGAGGAACGGCGGGGACGCGGTCGGCAGCGAGATGAGCCACAGGCTGAGAATCGTGTAGAGAATCATCACCGCGACGAAGGGGAACTGACTCCGGACGGCCTGCAGTCTGCTGGGGAAGGTCCGGTAGGCCTGCGAGTGCGCCACCCACACCGCGAGCAGGTGGCCGAGGAGGACGAACCCGACGTTCAGACCGCCGAACCACGCGGGGAGCGTGAGCACGACCGGGTTCGCCGGCGACGACAGCGGCGACGACAGCGCGTGGACGAGCATCGGCGACAGCGAGACGAAGAAGCCGAAGTAGTGCGCGAGGTGGTAGCCGGCGGCGATGACGAGAAGCGGGGGTGCGAATTTGACCGCGAGGTCGAGCGGCGTCTCGAAGGTGTCGATGCGGCTGGCGGTCACCCGCGCCGCGAGGACGTAGAGGCCGAGGAAGACCCCGAAGCCGCCGAGGTAGAGCAGTCCGTAGACGAGAAGCGGCGGGAGGCCGACGCCCACCAGCGACCGGACGGCCGCCGCGCCCTGCTCGGTCGTGACGAAGCCGCTGAAGGTGAGTTCCCAGACGAGGACGACCGCGACGGCCACGTCGCCGAGGTCCGTCAGGTCGTCGTCGGTGACGAGTCGCATCCCCGGCAGGCGGAACGAGAGGCCGTCGCCGTCGAGGCGAACCGGCGCGACCCGGCCGTAGAAGTGCAGGAAGACAGAGACGGGGTCTACCTTGTCGAACCACGCGTCCGCGCCGACGACGACCGCGCCGACGAGGGTGACGACCGAGTAGACCACGAGCGCGGTCGCGAGGACCGACGGCCGGGTCGTGACGGCGGTCGCGGTCTCGACCCAGACGAGCGCGAGAATCCCCGCTACCGCCGGCCAGCGGCCGAATCGCTCGGGGTAGGCGACGAAGCCGTTCGGGACCGCCGAGACGACGGTCCGCCACGGGTTCAGCGCGCGCCACGTGTCGGCGACGAGGTACGAGAGCATCGTGTAGCCGGCTCGGAGTCCGGCGAAAACGACGATAACGGCGAAGCTGACGGTCGGAATCTGCGGCCCGGTGTAGCCGAGGTAGACCGCGAGCGCGAGGAGCGCGAGGCCGAGGACGCCGCCCACCGCCCGGAGCGCGCGCAGGAGTCCGTCGGAGACGCCCGCTTCGGGGCCGGTCCGCCACAGGTGGACGCGCTCGATGAACCGCCGGTCGGTGACGAAACTGGCGAGGAGCGCGGACGCCCCGACGGTCGCGCCGCCGGTGGCGAGATAGAGCCACCGCGGGACCGCGAGGTTGTCCTGCGACGCGCCCGCGAGACCGACCGCGGCGTTGCTCGCGGCCGCCGGGTCCGCGAGGAGCGACAGCAGACTCGCCACGAGGAGACCGAGGCCGAATCGCCTGAGGGAGATGGGTCGGAGTCGGGTCATGATGCGAAGACGATAAACAGCATGAGGAAGCCGAAGTACAGCAGCACGATGACGCCGAGCGCCCGGATGCGGAACGACTTGAGTTCCGCGTCCTCCTCGTAGTACGCCTCGCGGTACGCCTCGACCTCCTCGGCGTCGAGGGCGTCGGGGTGTCTCGCGCCCCGGTGGAGGACCAGCAGTCGCTCGGTCGGATACGCCTCGCCGCACGCTGTGCAGGTGTGGCGGTCGCGCGTCGCGTCTGTGTCCGTGGTCATCCGAGAGTCACTCGAAGTTCGGTGGGGTTGGCTTCTGAACGTTTCCATCGCGGGCGTCCGCACGGGATGAGGGTCGAGAACATCGAAGCGACGCCTCAACCATCGAACTCCATCGGTTCGAACGTCATGAACGCCGTCTCGTAGCCGTCGTGGCGCGCGACCTGCGGGGGCACGTCCACCGAGAGCGTCAGCGCGTCGCCGGGTTCGACGCCCTCGACGCCCGCGCCGTAGTGGTAGCTGAGGTCGGGGTCGAGCGTCCGGGCGAGTCGCGCGCCGTCGAGGACCGCGGTGCCGCCGCGGTCGAGCGTGGCTCTGAGACCCATCATCGGCAGGACGAACTCGTTGTGCGGCGTCCGCGCCGAGACGTAGAGGTACGCGCCGTCGACGCCGAACCGGGAGCCGTCGTCGACGACGAAGGCGTCGAACAGGGCGTCGGCGCTTGTCTGTCGCCCGAGGTGACGACCGGGCAGGTCGTCGACGGCGGGGGCTTTGCCGGTCGGGACGCCCATCATCTCCATCGCCGGAATCGCGCCGCGCGAGCCGGCCTCGTCGCCGAGGCGTCGCAGCTCCACGTCGTAGAGGTCGTCGGTCTCGAACGCGAACTCGAAGGTCGCCGTCTCGGCCGACTCGAACCGCCCGGCGAACGAGCCGGTTCGGGAGAGCGAGGTGCCGCCGATTCGGACGCGGGCCTCGTAGTCGCCTTCGCCGTCGAGGACGTAGTTCGCCCCGTAGTGCATCCCCATCTGCTGGGAGAGCATCGGGTAGGCGACCTCCTCGCTCACGAGGTCGCCGTCGCGGAGAATCTCGATGGAGACGCCGGCGTCCAGCGGGAGGACGGTCCCCGTCTCGGCGTCCCACAGCGACGCCATGAGGTGAATCGAGTCGTCGGCCTCGACGACGGTCTTCTGGAGCTCCGAACTGGCGGCGGTCCAGAATCGATGCGGGTACGAGTAGGTGAGCGCGACGCCGTACGGTCCGGCGGTCGTCTTGCCGTACATCATCATTCCCTCGGTGATGGCGGGCAGATAGACCGCCGCCGGCCGGTCTTCGACCAGCGGCGGGTCGCGCCACGCCGACTGTCGTTCGAACCCGCCGAGACACCCCGCGGTAGCCGCGAGAGTGCCGATTCCGAGCGTCTTGATGGCGTCTCGTCGTTTCATGGTATCTCGAACCTCGGCGGCCCGTGGGTGTGCCGCCGCGCGTCTCCCGCGAGACGGTGATTGGCTCCCCTAGCGGCCCGGTGCCAATGTCGGTTGCGCTTCCGAATCGGCTTTCGATGGGTGGTGTCACCGTTATCGACCGCGGTTCGCCGCATCACGTTTATATCTCCGGTCGCGCTCCGTTCGAACGATGAACGACTCGCCGCTCGACGGTCTCGACGCCCGCGCCATCGCGCTGGCGTACCTCGGTTTCGGGGTCGCAGGCATCCTCGGCGGCGAGTTACTCCTGTCGGTCGCGTTGGGCGCGCCGCGCGCATCCGAAGCTGAACTGGTGAAAGGACTGGCGTTCGTCGCCGTCTCCACGGCGTTCGTCTGGTTTCTCGTCTCCCGAAAGGACCGACGAATCGAGCGCCAACAGGCGTCGGTTCGGTCGTCGCTGGAACAGCTTCGAACGGTGGTTGCCGCGTCACCAGTCCCGATTATCGCGGTTACGCCCGACGGACGCGTGACGAGATGGAACGACGCCGCCTCGGAAGCGTTCGGCTGGGAACGCGACGACGTGCTCGGCGAACCGCTCCCCTACAGCGCGGGCGAGAACAGCGAGAGCAGCGAGGAGATTATCCGGCGGACCATCGCCGAAGACGGCCTCTCGGACGTTTCGGTCGAGCGACGGCGCTCGAACGGCGACCTCCGGGAATTTCGCCTCTCGACGGCGGTCATCCGCGACGCCGACGGCGAGGCCACCGAAATCGTCGGCGTCTTCGTCGACGTGACAGCACAGCGGCGTCGGGAGCGCCGACTCCGCGAGTTCGAACTGACCGTCGAGCAGGCGGGTCACGCGATTTACCTCACCACGCCCGACGGGGAGATTACGTACGTGAACCCGGCGTTCGAGGAGATAACCGGCTACGACGCCGCGGAGGCGGTCGGCGAGCCGGTGTCGCGGCTCAGTTCGGGCGAGATGCCGGAGGCGTACTACGAGCGACTGTGGCGGACGATTCAGGCCGGCGAGACGTGGCAAGAGCGAATCATCAACCGGCGGAAGAACGGCGAACTCTACACCGCGATACAGACCATCGCGCCCCTCACGCACGACGGCGACATCGACGGCTACGTCGCCATCCAGTCGGACATCACCGAATCGGAGCTAACCAGACAGCGGCTCGTCGTCCTCAACCGGATGTTCCGGCACAACCTCCGAAACCGGATGAACGTCATCGAGGGCTACGCGGAACTGATTCACCGAGACGCGACCGTGGCCGCCGACGAGGGACTCACCGACGCCGCGGAGGCCATCATCGAAGCGGCGGACGAACTCGTCGCGCTCTCCGAGAAGGCCCAGACGGTCTCGGACGCACTCGAATCCGAGGGGACGCCGCGGCGCGTCTCGACGCTCGTCGAGGACGCCGTGTCGAGGGCCGAAGCGACGTATCCGGAAGCGACGATGCGGACGGACATCGAGACGGGACTCAACGCGCGGGTCGATAGCCGCGTCGGCGCGGCGCTCGACGAGCTAATCGCGAACGCGCTCAAACACGGCGGCGAGACGGTCGACATCGACGTGTGCCGAACCGAAGACGACGACTCGAAACTCGTCGTGCGAGTCGCCGACGACGGACCGGGCATCCCCGACGAGGAGTGGCGAGTCATCAAGCGCGGCGAGGAGACGCCGCTCGAACACGGGACCGGGATGGGCCTGTGGCTGGTCCACTGGGTCGTCAAGAAATCAGGGGGAAGCATGGAGTTAGAAGCGTCTCCGTCAGGGGGAACCGCCGTGACGCTGAAGCTCCCGGTCGGAGCGGAGCGGCCGCGGACGTGGTTCCCGAACGGGGAGTGACCGCAGTCAGTATTGCTGAATGAGAACAATCCTAACGTCGATCTCCGGGTGACGACGCCGGCGAGCGGAGCGGCCGGGTCAGGCGTCGAGGAGTTCGACGAGGTTCCCCTCGGGGTCGCGGACGAACGCGATTCGCGTGCCGCTTTCGGTCGTCTGCGGTTCGCTGAGCGTCTCGGCGTCGGCCGGGAGGTCGGCGACCGCGGCGTCGACATCGTCCACCGAGAGTCCGAGGTGGGTCGCGCCGGGGCGGTTGAGCGTCGGTTCGTCGGTGTCGGCTCCGACCGGGTCGTACTCGACGAGTTCGACGCGCACGTCGCCGCCGTCGAGGTGGGCGAACCGCGCCGACGCGCCGTCGACGGAGACGGCGGTTGCGAACTCCTCGCCGCCGACTTCGAAGCGGGAGACGACCGGCAGGTCGAGCACGTCGCGGTAGAACGCGAGCGTGGAATCGAGGTCGGAAACGGTGAGGCCGACGTGGTGGGCGTTGGTGTTCACGGTTCGTCTGCGCGCACAGAGCCTCAAAGGCGCTTCGCTCGGACCGCGGGGCGACGTGCGCGAGGCGCGCGTTCGGAACCGCGCCGCCGCCGGAGTGCCGCCGCCGGAGACCGTATCGCATATACCCGCTCGGCCGCCCACGTAGGATACGATGGAACCGAGAGGTGCGCGACGCGAGGTGGTGCGACCGTGAGCGAACCGTTCGTCGAATCGCTCCCCGGACGGGCCGTCCCCAAATCGTTCGTCGCCGAACTCGAAACGAAAGAGGCGATTCAGCAGGCCGTCGCCGTCCGCGGCTACAACATCGAACGCGACGGTGAGACGGTCCAGCACGCCTACCAACTGGTGGTGAACGTCCGCGGGAAGTACATCCTCGGACTCCACCTCTCGAACGGGACGTGGCGCGTCGTCTTCGACACGCGCGACCACCCGAAACTCGCACAGGAGGGCCCGAGGGCGGCCTACGAGGCCGTCCACGACGCACTCTACGAGCGCGCGCCCTCCGACGCGAAGATAGACTTCGAGTCGACGCCGCGGTTCTGGAACGCCCCGCAGTAGGCTCTTCACCGACGTTTTCGGTCGCCTCCCCGTTTTCTACTCCCGCGAGCGGCGCGCGCCGCGGCCGACGACCCACCCGACCCCACACCACCGTGTCCGCAGAAACACGGGGTGTGACGGTTCGAACCGCCGTGGCGTGCGGGCGGGAGAGTCAGATTCGGGCGTGCCGAACGCCAACGGGCCGGTTCGTCACCGGCTGCACCCCCGATGGTACGCAGATGGGATGGAACGGCTTAAATCCCGAATTCTGGCGTTAGGAGCGCCCTAACCCCTCGAATAGACCGGTAAGTCGCTGCGAAATTAAATATATCCGGAACATACGGAAGGCCAACAGGAGCCGGAACATGTGGCCGCTCGAAGTCCCGTGCAGGTGGGCACGAGGTGGGTGGGTCTGAGGCCGGTCCTGGGTAGAACAATGGATATCAAGAAATTCCTTAGCGAATCACGCGCAGTCTCGCCGGTCATCGGCGTCATCCTCATGGTCGCGATTACAGTCATCCTCGCGGCCGTCATCGGCACCTTCGTCCTCGGTCTCGGCGACCAAGTCGGCGACACCGCCCCGCAGGCGAGTTTCAGCTTCGACTACGACGGTGCACAGGAAATCACGATCACGCACGAAAGCGGTGACTCCATCGCCAGCGACCAACTGAGCGTCGTCATCCCGTCGGACTTATCGACCCCAACCGTTTCGAAGAATGATGGCTCCGACGACAACATGAACGCCGGAGAGACCATCGTCGTTGACCTTATAACCGGTGAAACCCTCGACGACGGCGACGAAGTGCGCCTCGTCTGGACCTCCGAATCCGGCTCCAACTCCGCGACCCTGCAGACGTACACGCACTGAACGGTCCGCGGCGACACGGCCAACCGAACCTCGATTTTTCGAACGTCACTCCGTGAGCGACAGCACCAGCCGATTCTGGTACGAATCACGCATGAGACGTGAAACACCTTCTCAGTACTAGTTTATAGCTTCGGAGAACGTCAGACTATCTGTTAGGTTGGAAAGCAGGCGTCGAGGACCGATTCGAATTTTTCTCAACGGTCGCCTCTCGTCCGGCACACCTAGGAGAAACACGAATATGCAAATCAAGAGAATCTTCACGGAATCACGCGCAGTCTCGCCGGTCATCGGTGTCATCCTCATGGTCGCGATTACAGTCATCCTCGCGGCCGTCATCGGAACCTTCGTCCTCGGTCTCGGCGACCAGGTCGGCGACACCGCCCCGCAGGCGAGTTTCACGTTCGACTACGACGGGACGGAACTAACCATCACGCACGAAAGCGGCGCACAGATTGACGGCGATTTAGTCACCATCGCTGGTGATGTCAACGTCACCGATACTGGCGACGCAAACAAGTGGTCGACGCTCGGCTCTGACACCATCAGCGCGGGTGAGTCCGTTGTCGTCAAGGACTCTGGTGAAGACGGCTTTGCCAACGGCGACACCGTCCGCGTCGTCTGGACCTCCGAATCCGGCTCCAACTCCGCGACCCTGCAGCGATGGACCTACAACGCCTAAGCGGGCTGGCTGAATCGGCACCGAGCCCCACCAACCCCCGTTCGGACTAACGATTTCTTTCGGAACTACTCCGCAGAGGTACCCGTATCTCGCCCCCGCCAATATTGTATTTCTAGCACAAACTTATTCGTCCGCGGTGCGTACGCTCGGACAGAGCTCCAATGTCCGCACCCGAGCCGACAGCCGTCGTCGCCTCCCTCCGCGAGCACCGCGAGGACGTCGTCGACCTCGCGGTGGCGCTCGTCGGCCACGACACGCAGAACCCGCCGGGAGACACGCGGGAACTCGCGTCGTGGCTGGAATCGTTCTTTTCGGAACTCGGCATCGACACCGAGCGCGTCGCCTCGGACCCCGAGAAACCGAATCTCGTGGCGACGCTCCCGGGTGCGACAGACCGGACGCTCGTCCTGCTGGGGCACCTCGATACGGTCCCGTTCGAGGCCGGCGAGTGGGCGCGCGACCCGCTCGGCGAGCGAGTCGGCGACCGGCTTTACGGGCGCGGCGCGACCGACATGAAGGGGGCAGTCGCCGCGATGCTCGCGGTGGCGAAGGCGCACGTCGAAACCGACACGGTGCCGGCGACGAACCTCGTGTTCGCGTTCGTGAGCGACGAGGAAGTCGCCGGGAGCGCGGGGATGCCGACGCTTCTCGACCGGCGCGGGCTCGACGCGGACGCCTGCGTCATCGGCGAGACGACCTGCGAGAGCGACCGCCACTCGGTGACCGTCGCCGACCGGGGGAGCATCTGGCTGGAACTCGAAGCGACGGGGACCGCCGCCCACGGCTCCCGGCCGATGCTCGGCGAGAACGCGATTCACCGACTCTACCGCGCCGTGAGCGACATCGAATCGACGCTCGCCGACGTCCGGTTCGACCTCGACCCCGCGGTGCGGGCGCTCGTCGACGAGTCCGTCGAGTACTACGCGCCGCGGTTCGGCGCGGACGCGGCGCGAGAGCTGTTCGAGCGGCCGTCGGCCAATCTGGGCGTCCTCTCGGGCGGCGACCGGGTGAACGTCGTTCCCGCCGCGGCGCGGGCGAACCTCGATATTCGCGTGACGGCGGGCGTCGAGACGGCGGCGGTGCTCGACGCCGTTCGGGACGTGGTCGCCGGTCACGACGGCGTCGAGATTTCGGACGCGGACTGGTCGGTCGGGACGTTCGAAGACCCCGATGGGCCGCTGGCGAACGCCGTGGTCTCGGTCGCCGAGAGCGTCACCGGCGGGCGCGTCTACCGCCGGAGCGCGACCGGCGGCGGCGACGCGAAACGGATGCGGAACGCCGGCGTTCCGACCGTCGAGTTCGGACTCGGGACCGAGACGGCCCACGCGGCCGACGAGTTCACCACGGTCGGGGCGCTCGTCGGTAACGCCGAGGTGTACGCCCGCCTCCCCGACGAGCTGTTGCGGCAATTCGATAGCGGTACCAGAACGTTTGATTCGACGGGCGCATCACCAGCAGACACGACTCCTTCGCGGCGCGACCGACGAGAAGATCACTCGCAATGACACCCGATGATTCACACGACGACACCCAATAACGCACTATGACACCCGACGAACTCCGAACGACGATTCCGGCCCTCGACGACGTCACGTATCTCAACACCGGCGCGCACGGCCCGAGCCCGCGCCCCATCGTGGAGCGCGCGACCGACTTCCTCGAATACCACGAGTACGAGTCGCCGGGCGACGACGGTCCCTATCCGACCGCGTTCGACGCCTACGAGGCCGTCCGCGAGGACGTGGCCGCGTTCATCGGTGCCGAGACCGAAGAGGTGGCGCTGACCCAGAGCACCACCGACGGCATCAACCGCATCGCCACCGCGCTCGACTGGGAACCGGGCGACGTGGTCGTCCGGACCGACCTCGAACACCCGGCCGGAATCCTCCCGTGGCGGCGACTCGAACAGGAGGGCGTCGAGGTCCGCGTCGTCGAGAGCGACGCGGGGCGGCTCGATATGGACCAGTACGCCGAGGCCGTCGCCGACGCCAAACTCGTCTGTTTCAGCGCCCTGACGTGGAACTACGGGACGCGGCTCCCCGTGCGCGAGCTCGCCGATATCGCCCGCGACGCCGGCGCGCTGTCGGTGGTCGACGCGGTCCAGTCGTTCGGCCAGTACCCCGTCGATGTGGAGGACTGGGGCGCGGACGTGGTCGCCGGTGCGGGTCACAAATGGCTACTCGGGCCGTGGGGCGCGGGCTTCCTCTACGTCCGACGCGAGGCCGCAGAAGACATCGAACCGCACGCCGTCGGCTACCGCGGCGTCACGGAGCCGAACGCCGACGGACTCGACTTCGCGGCGGGAGCCAAGCGCTTCGAGGTCGGAACGACCAATCCCGCGCCGCACGTCGCGCTCCGGGAGGCCATCGACGTCGCCGGGCGCGTCGGCCTCGACCGGACCGAACGACACATTCGAAATCTCGCGAGCCAGTTCATCGAAGCCGTCCCGGAGGGTCGGCTGTTGAGCCCGCACGACCCCGAATCGGGACTCGTCTCGTTCGAAGTCGCCGACCCGGAGGGGGCGGTCGAGCGTCTCAAGTCGGCCGGCGTGGTCGTCCGGACGCTCCCCGAGCCGAAAGCGGTCCGGGCGTCGTTCCACAACTTCAACGACGAGTCGGACGTGGCGGCGCTTCGCGACGGACTCGACGGGGAATGGTAGCTCCGTAGCTCGCGAGGGTCGTCGAGAACGTCCGTAGCTCGCGGGAGGTCGTTGACTCCCCCGCAGAATCTGCCTCGTCAGTGAACGTTCATATCCGGCGAGGGGGAACCGCAGGGCATGCATCCCACGGCACGCAAGTTCGCCGACAGAGTACGCGATTCTCACGGGTTCGAAGTGACCATCGAGGAGTTTCCGGAGGGAACCAAGACGGCCGACGACGCGGCCGCGGCCGTCGGCTGCGACGTCGGCCAAATCGTCAAGAGCATCGTCATGCGCGTCGGCGACGAGACGGTTGTCGTCCTCACGAGCGGTGCCAACCGCGTCGATGAGGGCTCGCTCGGCTCCGAGTTCGGCGTCGAACAGGGGGCCGTTCGCAGCGCCAACCCCAGCGAAGTGAAGGACGCGACCGGCTGGAGCATCGGCGGCGTGCCGCCGACCTGCCACGCGACGGACTGCCCCGTCCTCGCGGACCCGACGTTCGAGTCGTTCGACCGGATTTGGGCCGCCGCGGGGACGCCCGAGGCGGTGTTCCGACTCACGCCGGACGACCTGTGGACGCTCTCCGAACCGCGGTTCGTCGACGTGTTCGAGTGAGGCGTGTTCGAGTGAGGCGAACACCCGGCACGCTCCGCCGCTGACCGGACGAGAACAACACCACTATGTCCGCTGTTCTTCACCGTCGGAACGGGGTCCGAACTACCGAAGAGAAACCGTAAGACCCCGCAAAACCACTTCGAGACGACCCCAGCGCCGCGGCTGTTCGTCAGGCGAGATAAACTCTCCTTTCGGAGAAAATGATTACTGAATGTGGCCTTCGCGCCGGAGCTGGTCCGCGTCCTCGCCGGTGTAGCGCCATTCGATGTTGGCTTTCTCGTCCTGCCAGTCCCACGGTTCGACGAGCACGACGTCGCCCTCGTTGATCCACGTGCGGTACTTCATGCGGCCGGGGATGCGGCCCATACGGTTCTTTCCGTCTTCACAGCGGATTCGGACGTGATTGCCACCGTTGTGCTCTGTGACGACTGCGAACAGCTCGTTGTCGTTGGGCATTCGAAGGTTTCGACGCCCTTGATTTTCACTCACAGTCTTGCTCGGGGACGGAGACGGATAACTTATCGGATACTCGTGATACCAAATGTCATGGAATTGAAACAGGGTGACCGTAGCCTTGAACACCACGTTGTCCGCTGTTTTCGATAGATTGGCCGCCAGCAGAGGAGGATGGGTCGTAATAACAGTCCACACGGACTGTTCGAGGTCCGCTGGAGACCTCGTTCGTGGTCGGTCGCATTCGTAGTCGGCCATCATCGGGTCGTCACTGAGAGCGGGTGGGCGTGACGTGGGTCTCGATGATTCCCCTACAACACCACTGTGTCCGCAGTTATTCACCGTTTCAGCCCCCTAAAAAGACGCTTTTGTCGATTCGTGGGGGCTTCGTAGAGCCACGGAGAACAGCTTTCGTCGGGGTCGAGGACGAGCGAAGAAGTCGGTTCGACTCGACCGGACGAAACTAACCACGGTTGTGTGACGACCCGTGTCAACGAGTGGTCGAGAAGCGTTCGGTGAGTGTTGACACAGACACCATGTTGTCCGCTGTTCTCGACGGATGCGAACGTGAAGACGAGACGGTGTGAGGCGGGGAACACTCACACCACTTTGTCCGCTGTTCTCGGTGTGAAGCGGTACCCCCCGTCGTCGTGAGCCGGCTCTCTCCCGTCGGGTTCCAACCGGGCGAGTTATTTCACCCCCGTTCTAGGGCGAATGAAAGTAACCATCCTCAAACAGTCTCCATCTAACTAGTATAGTTGCCTGTATTACGGACTTAGTTTAAATTATAGTCTAATAAATCTTTCTCTATTTCAGAACAAATACTTTCGTCCACTTGTTCCATCGGTTACCCTCGTCTCCCAGAACAGCGGACAAAGTGGAGGGGGTGTGTTCCCGCCTAAGTATATAAACCGAGAGAACAGCGGACACTCCGGACACGGTGGTTTTATGAATGAAGTGGTTGAACCGTGGTAGTATGCCCCTATTCGAGCGGGACACCGAGATCTATCGGGACCGGGACGCCCTCCGCGAGGATTACCAACCCGAGGAACTCGTGGGGCGTGACGAGGAACTCCGCACCTTCCAGGCCGCGCTGCAGCCGGTTATCAACGGCGAACAGCCCAACAACATCTTCCTCTACGGCAAGACCGGCGTCGGCAAGACCGCCGCGTCGAGGTACCTACTCGGTCACCTCCGCGAAGACGCGAGTCACTACGACGACATCCACCTCACCGTCGTCTTCCTGAACTGCGACGGACTCACGAGTTCGTATCAGATTGCGACCCGTCTCGTCAACGAGTTCCGGTCGGAGTCGAACCAGATCAGCACGACGGGCTACCCGCTCGGCTCCGTCTACGAGATGCTCTGGCAGGAACTCGACGACTGCGGCGGGACGATAATCATCGTCCTCGACGAGATCGACCACGTCAACGACGACAGCATCCTCTACCAACTCCCGCGGGCGCGGGCCAACGGGAACCTCGACGCGGCGAAAGTCGGCCTCATCGGTATCTCGAACGACTTCTCGTTCCGCGACGACCTCTCGCCGAAGGTGAAAAGCTCCCTGTGCGAACAGGAGATTCACTTCCCCGCGTACAACGCGAAGAACCTCCGCGCCATCCTCGAACAGCGCGCCAAGGTTGCGTTCCGCGAGGGCGTCCTCTCCGACGAGGTGATTCCGCTCTGTGCCGCTTACGGCGCGAAAGACGCCGGGGACGCCCGCCAGTCCATCGACCTGTTGATGAAAGCCGGCGACTTGGCCCGCGACGACGACACCGACCGAATCGAGGAGGAACACGTCAAGCGCGGTCGGCGCGCCCTCGAACGCGGCCGCATCAAAGAGGGAATCAACGGCCTGACCGAACACGGCCACCTCGTCCTCTACTCGCTTTTGACGCTCGAACTTGAAGACGAGACGCCGATTCGCTCCCGCGACGTTCGCCCCCGCTACACTCGCTTTACCGAACTCGCCAACCGCGACCCCCTCGTCCCGCGACGGATGCGCGACCACCTCAGCGAACTCGCGATGCTCGGCATCGTCTCGGTCACCGAGCGAAACGAGGGACGACGCGGCGGGACGTACCGCGAGTACGCCCTCGATATGGACGTCGGGCTCATCGTCTCGGCCATGCGCGACACTATCGAACTCGTGGGCGTCCACGAGACGGTCGAACCCTTCCTCGACGGAGAGAAGACGAGCACGCTCGACGACTTCATCGAGCAGTAGCCCACTCCGACACGGATTACTGCGGACATCGTGGTGTACCCGGTCCACGACGCCTTTTCGTCACGTTTCGGGAGAACTGTCGCTTTCGTCGTTCCTCAAAATGCCCGTTCGGTGGGACGCACTCATCCCTTCGTTGTCAGTACCCGACCGCTCGGAACACCACGATGTCCGCAGTAAATCGGCGATTTTCGCCGCTTGTCTGAACAGCGGACATTGTGGTGTTCCAACCCGTCCACGGCGGACTATCGTCCCGGTAGCGGTCCTCTTCGTGGCTCGCTATCGGCACAACAGCGGACATACTGGTGTTCGGTGACGGGTCTTTCGACGTGAGGAATCGCCCCGTCATACCGTGTTTGCGACAACAGCGGACGCCACGGTGTTCGACCGATTGATCGCCCCGGCTCTGGAACTAATTGTCACCGGCTGTTTCGGCGATCGGGGGCCGAGCCCTCCGTCTCGAACACCACGTTGTCCGCTGTTCTTCGGGCGTTCGAGCGGTTTCCTCGGCCTCGATTTCGCTCTGCTCTCCGCGCGCGCCATCGTCAATCGGTCTCTCGCCGTCGGTGTCGGTCGCTGCGAATCACTCGTCGCGGGTTTCGAGGACGGCGTCGGCGATTTCCTCGGGGAACTCGGCGGCGACGCGGACGAGTGCGTCGTGGAACTCGCGGCCGGTCAGGTCGCGCACGTCGTGTTCTCGGCGGAGGAGCGACTCGACTTCGAACTCGGCGTCGTCCAGTCGGTCGAGCGTCTCGGTCCGGACGTAGATGCTCTTCGCGGTCGTCGCTTCGAACTCGAACGCCGGACCGCCCTCCGATTTTGTCGCTTGTTCCGCGTCGTCGTCGCGCTCCGCGCCGTCTGCTTCCGCGTTCGATTCGGTCGACTCACGAGATTCGTCGCCTTCGCTCCGCCCATCGCTGTCGACGCTTTCGCTGTCGGGTTCTCCCTCGCTGTCGGGGTCTCCACCCGCGTCGTCCGAGTCGGACTCGGTCTCCGGTTCGGACTCGGTTTCGGGCCCGGCTTCGACCGTCGGTTCGGAACGCTTTGACTCCGACTCGTCGGGAGCGGCTTCGTCCGGTGTTTCTTCGTCCTCGGGTTCTGACTCCGATTCCATCGCCTCGCCGAGGCCGGCGAATCGGTTCTCCTTAGGCATCGTCGGTTCCTCCGCGTTCGACGATTTCCGCAAGCTGGTCGAGTCGGTCGAGCATGTCGTTCGAGGGGTCGTACTCCCGGAGGGTCTTCCCGTCGCGCCAGGCGCGACTGAACGCGATTCGGTGTCTGATACCCGGTCCCTTGGAATCGGTGTCGTCGAACAGCTCCGAGCGGGCGAACGGCGGGATGAACTGTTCGAAGGGGGAGTCTTCGAGGTCGCGGATGATGCGTTTTTCCTCGTTGTTCCCGGTGAGGTCGTTCGGAACGATAGCGAGGATGTCGAGGTCGACTTCGCGCCGAATCGGGCCGATCTGCTGTTCGAACATCCGCTCGAAGCCGCTCACGCTCGGCTCGCTCATCAACAGCGGGACGACGACGTTCCCGGTTCCGATGAGCGCCGCATCGGACAGCGGGCCGAGGCTCGGCGGCGAGTCGATGACGATGTAGTCGTAGTCGTCGTCGAGAAGCGGGTCGACGATTCGGCGGCGGACCCAGAGCACGCCGAACGTCGAGTTCCGGACGCGGTCTTCGATGTCGTCGAGGTCGACGTGGGAGGGAAGCACGTCGAAGCTCTCGCGGTCGCGTATCACCTCGTGTACGTCGATTGGGTCGTCGTCGGTCAGCACGTCGCCGATGTTCGACTCCGACGATTCGTAGGCGTCTTTCAGTCCGACGCCCTCGGTCGCGTTCCCCTGCTGGTCGAGGTCGACGAGCAGCACGTCGTTGCCCCGCGCGGCGAGCGCGTCGGCGAGGTTGATCGCAATCGTCGTCTTTCCGACGCCGCCTTTCTGGAGCGAGACGCTCACGGCCCGCGACATCTATCGGGCCTCCGCCGCCGAGCAATTTCCACAATTTGTACACAGTATACGCTGTGTCTGCTGTCTGAGCGGTGCAAACTCTGCCTGAATTGCGAGCTGTGCGGACATTTGAGGGCTCGGACGGACCTTCCGCGTCATGCCACATAATTTTATCCACGACTTTTGAACCGTTGAAGATGTGTTTACATTTTGCACTCTCTGAAGTTTTCACACTTTCTAAAAATTGTAAAATTTGTAGACTATCCGCGGTCATTGATCGGCTCCTCGCCCGCGTTCCGGCCACCTCGGAGGGGTTCACCCGCGCGAAGCGCCCGATTCCCGAACAGCGCTCGCAGTTCGTACATTTCTCACACTGGGCGAATCTCTCGCAGCGCGAGCAGTCCACACTTTCTACAATTTTTGCAAATTCTACAAATTCTATGCTGTCCTCGACTTCTAAAACTCATGGACAGTCCGAAATCCGCTGACAGTGCAAACACCGCCGACAGTTTCGACTGTCCGGGGTGTTCGCGCCGTCTGAACCGCTCGGGCTGTTCGAACTCCCCTCGCGGTTTACGCCGTTCGCACACTCCGCGCCGCTTCGACGGTCTATACCGTCTCGACGGTTCACACCGTCCGCACGGCTCGCCCGGTTTCGACAGCTCGAACTCCGCTTCCGGACGCCGTCCGATTCCGACCGCCATCCGAAAAATATCGGTAATTCAGCGTTGCTGACCAGCAGATACTGCGGACATGGTGGTGTCGGGTCGGCAGTCCGCTCGGTTCAGTTGGCGAGTTTGTCGGCGAACTTCTCGCGGACCTTCTCGATTTTCGGGCTCGCGTGGAACTGGCAGTACGCGTCGTTGGGGTTCTTTTCGAAGTAGTCCTGGTGGTGCTTCTCGGCCTCGTAAAACGTCTCCAGCGGGACCAACTCCGTGACGACGTCGTCGTCGTACTCCTCGTCGAGCGCCTCGATGTAGGCCGACGCCTGCCGCTCCTGTTCGTCGTCGTGGAACAGGACGATAGAGCGGTACTGCGTCCCCACGTCCGGCCCCTGTCGGTTGAGTTGGGTCGGGTCGTGGACCGCGAAGAACACGTCGAGCAGTTCGTCGTAGCCGACGACTGCGGGGTCGTACTCGACCTGCACGACCTCGGCGTGGCCGGTGTTCCCCGAGCAGACCTGCTCGTAGGTCGGGTCCGCAGTCTCGCCGCCGGCGTAGCCCGACGTGACCTCGCTGATGCCGTCGAGTTCCTTGAACGCGGCTTCGACGCACCAGAAACAGCCGCCGCCGAACGTCGCAGTCTGTGTGCTTCCCATAGTCCCGGTTACGTCGCCGAGGAATTAAGCCCCGCGGCGGGGGCAGTGGGAACCGAGAGCTCCGTCCGCGACGAGGCTTCCGTCCGCCCCGACGACTGCGAACCCGAACTCATAGCGCTTCGAGAACGAGTTCCGACGAGCCCGTGGATTTCCCGACCAAACTGTACGCGAAGCCAACATTTATCCGCCCTGTCTGTCAGCAATTACCATGGAAGACGTATTCGTTGCGAGAGTGATGTCGACGGCCCTCCACACGGTCACCCCGGACACGCTCGTCGAAGACGCGGCGCAGTTGATTCTCGACAACAACATCAGTTCGGTCGTCGTCGTCGACGAGGAGAACCGACTGAAAGGCATCCTGACGACGACCGACTTCGTCGATATCGTCGCCAAGAGCCAGCCGAAGGCCCAGACAACCGTCGAGCGGTACATGACCACCGACGTGATTACCGCGGGCGCACAGGACTCCATCCTCGCCGTCGCGGAGTCGATGACCGAACACGGCTTTCACCACATGCCGGTCGTCGACGAGGAGGAAGGCGTCATCGGGATGATAGCCACGTCGGACCTCGCCGCGTACCTCTCGCAGACCGGAAAGCTAGCGCGGTCGTAACGCGGTCTCTTCTGCCCGACTCCGCGCTACTCCACCTGCTCGGAGAGGCTCTCGACGATGCTCGCCAGCCGCGGGTCCGTCGCGTGGCCGTGGTGGACCGCCAGCGGCGAGACGCTCACCTCGCCGTCGACCATCGCGCGGCGGTCGCTGCCGACGGGGTAGCGCTCGCGGTGTTCGTCGCCGAGCGGGAACGGGTTCTCGAAGCCGACGGCGTCCGGCCACGAGACGTCCTGCAGGCGGACGTAAACCTCGCCGTCGTCGAGGTCGTGCTCGCGGTCGCCGTCCGGGAGCGCGCCGGCGTCGGCGTGGTGGTCGACCTGCTGGTCGTAGTCCGCGAAGGGGCGGGTCACGCGCATCCGGGGGCTCGGAACGTCGGCGGGGGCGTTGACGTTCAGGAGGTCGACCTCGTCGAACACGTCGGTGCCGAAGACGCGCTCGGTCAGGGCGCGGGCGACCCGCGCGGGGCGGGAGAAGTCGTACTCCTCGGGCGGGTGGCAGAAGAAGTCCCGGGCGTGGTAGCTGGAGACGGCGATGGCGGGCGTCCCGAGGAACGCGGCCTCGACGCCCGCGCCGACGGTGCCCGACCGGCCGACGACGTAGTTGCCGGCGTTCGGGCCGTCGTTGATACCGGAGACGACGATATCGAAGTCGGCGTCGAGACCGCGGAGGCCGTAGGCGACGCAGTCCGCGGGGGTGCCTTCGAGGGCGTACCCCCACGGGTGGTCGCGGCGGACCGCGTGTTCGTTGCGGGCGCGGCCGACGCCGCTTTGGTTCTCGGCGGGCGCGACGACGGTCACGTCGCCGACGGCGGTGAGTTCCTCGCGCATGGCGGCGATGCCGGGCGCGTCGATGCCGTCGTCGTTGGTGAGGAGGATTCGAAGCGGAGACGAGGAGTCGGTCATCGAGTCGAGGGTTTCCGCCGGTCGCCGTAGCTATTCCGGATTCTGAGCCGACAGCGTCGCCGACCCCTGTCCCGCCGTCGAAAATGGGTCGTACTCCACGGCGTCGATGGTCGCCCGCCAGTACGGCAGGTCGCCCGTCGGGAGGGTCCACGCCACTTCGGCCGCCGCGGGGACGCGAATCCCGTTCACTTCGCGGTAGTCGCTGAAGCGTCCCGTCCACGGACGCCGCTCGTACTCGCCGCCGCCCGTCTCGCGCCACCGGTCCGCGGTGACGCGCGCTATCTCGTCGTTCTCGTCGAAGTGGAACACGACGCTCGCGGTCGACTCGCGGTGGGCGAGCGTCGCGCGTGCCGAGCGGTCGTCTCTCGGCTCCCACCTGACGCCGTGGCCGGGGAGAAACGCGGTCGGAAACCAGACCATCTCGGCGAGGTAGCGGGCGAGTTCGCCCTCGTCCAACTCGGGCGACGGCGGGGCGTCCGCGACGGTGAACGCGGAGAGTAGCCTCGCTTCGAGCGTCCCCGCGCCGCCGACGAAGGCGTCGACGACCCGAACCGACGGGAACGGCACGAACGGCACGAGGTCGATTCGGGCGTCCCAGACGAACCCCGGCGGGTCGACCGTGTAGTGTTGCGTCGCCGTCATCGACTTCCACGGCGAGTCCGCGTCGCCGAGTCTGAACTCGCCGGTCTGGCGGAGCCGAACCGACCGAACCCGAGGGGGTTCGTCGGGGAGCACGCGTTCGAGATACCGCTGAACCGGGTCGGGAAGGGAGGCGGTCGCTGGCGTGGCGGCCTCGGTTCCGGCGACGTCAGGAGTCGATTCGGCGCGCTCCCGTCGGAGCGCATCGAGCAGTCGGCCGGCCGTCTCGTCGGCCCGCGCTCGGACTGCGGCGAGGAGAACGCCGACGGCGAGCGCGCCGCCGACGGTCACGACCCCGAGTCGTCCGAGCCTTCGATTCCGTGCCATATCGGTCGTACGGGCGAGACGGATATGAGCCTCGTCGTCGCTCTCAGGGGTCGGCACCGACCGAACTCCTGTCAACGCGACGTTCAAAACTTCGAGACTCTCACGAACGAGAGAATATAATTCAAACGGAGACTTTATGTAATTAAGTTCGTACTAACGAACGAATGCGCATCGAACCGATGCGGCCGGCACGCCGGGCACCCGCCGACATCGCGGTTAACCTCCCGTTAATGCGCCTGTTTTCGGTAGATACGTCTCCGCTACTGTCAGTGCTCCGCTCGTCGCCGACCGTCACGTCCGCCACGACCGCCGCCACCGCCCCGAGCGATGCGAACCGTCGCCTCCGCCGGGCCGCCGTCGGCGCTCGCCGCCTATCGACCCCGAGAGACCGCCCCGACTCGACCGCCTATCGACCCGTCTCCCCAAGCGAGGTGGGCGTTGCGTGAGTTCCGTCGACGGGACCGACGACGTACCGTGGGACGACGTGGGCTTCGTTATCAGCTCTCACTACCGCGTCTCCGTGCTTGAGAGGCTCTCCGAGGGCCCCGCGACGCCGACGCAAATCGCCACCGACTCCGAGAGCGCGGTCGCCCACGTCTCGCGGGCGCTGCAGGAACTCAGAGACCGTTCGCTCGTGGAACTTCTCGTCCCGGAACAGCGCCGAAAAGGGCGGGTGTACGGCATCACCGACGACGCCGAGAACATCTGGACCGTCATTCAGACACAGCAGATGGCGTGAGCGCGGTCGTTCGGTGACCGCGTCCGCGTTCGCGTCCCGCCTACTTCGTGGCGATTCGCTCCGACCCCTTGTTCAGGAGCTGGTAGGTCCGCTTTGCGAGGTTCATCCCGACGCCGGTCGACTCGACGACGTAGTACGGGACGAGCTCGCCGCCGAACTTCGACTTGTAGTTGCAGAGCCGCTCCGTGTTCGCGCCGACGAGGTCGTACTTCGTGACCGACGCGAGCGCTTCGTCCTCGACGATATCTTCGATGATAGTCCAATGGAGCAGGCTGTTGATGCTGACCCCGTCGTACTGCCCGCGAGCGCCGCCGAGCCAGAAGTAGCCCACCTCGGCGGAGAAGGGGACTATCATGCCGCTGAGGTACTCGCCGTCGGGGTCGCGGGCGACGTACACTCGACACCGGTCGCCGAGATTCTCGACCATCGACTCGACGAACTCCCAGGGCATCCCGAACGGCTCGTCCTGCTCGTCGTACCGCGAGACCACGTCGTCGTAGACGACGCGGGCCCCGTCGAGTCCCTCGTCCGCGATGGTGACGTCGAGTTCGCGCGCCTGCCGAATCTCGCGGCGGAGGCTACTACTGAACTGGGCTTGAATCTCGTCGAGCGAGCGCCCGTCGAGGTCGAGCCGATAGGTGAAGGAGGGCTTGACCGCGAAACCGGTCCACTCGAACGGGCGGGGGTCGAGGTACGCCGGCGAACAGAGCAGGCGGACGAACGTCCGGTTCGAGCGGATGCCGAGTTCCTCGACCACGAGGTCGGCGAACTCGCGGTTCACCGACTCGTAGGCGCTCTGTTTCGGGCTGTTCGGCATCATCACCGGGCCGATGTAGGGAATCGCCATCGACGGCGGCGGGGAGACGACGACCCGTCCGAGGGGGTTCCGGCGGACGAACGTCGGGAACAGCGCGACCGGCTCTTGGCCCTTGAAGACGCCGAACAGGTGCATCTCGCCGTCGAAGTGCTCGTCGATGGCGGCGAGCACTGCGGGGGTGTGGAAGACTTCGGTGCCCGACGGGGGAAGCGCGGCTCCCCACTCGTCGAGGCTCAGGGTTTCGATACGGAGTTGTGACATGTGTCGTGGTCGTGCGGGTTGGTGGTCGTCGGTCGGTGCGGCGGTCGGGTCGTCATCGGTGGAACAGCCCCGAAACGAGTCGCGACGAGAGGCTCGTCCCGTTTCCCCGGGACAACATCTCGATGCCGGGACCGAGGCGGCTCTTGTACAGGTGTGCGATGGTTCTGACCGGGAGCGCCCCGTGTTCGATCTGGTAGAACGTGACGAGTTCGGGGTTGTACTTGCTCTTGTAACGGTTGAGTCGGTGGTTGTTCGCGCCGACGAGGTCGTAGCGGCGCATCCCGGCGTCCATGCCGTCGCGCATGATTCGCCAGTCCAGCAGGTCGTTGACGTCGATTCCGAAGTCCCGCTGGGGCCGGACGCCGCCGAGCCAGCGGTAGAGCGTGTCCCCGTACTGGAGGGCGAGAATCCCGCTCACGAACGTCCCGTCGTACCGGAAGACGTAGGGTCGGACCTGCCCCGCCGGCAGCGAGTCGTACAGGTCCGTGACGAACTGCGGCGGTACGTCGAACGACAGGTCCTGTTCCTCGTAGCGGTCTTTGACCAGCGTGAGGATCGAACAGATGTCGTCGCGGTCGCCCTCCTCGATGCCGGAGACGAGCTTTCGGCCGTCGCGGATGTTCCGGCGGGCGCTCCGGCTGAACGACATGAGGAGCTCGTCCTCGTCGCGGGTCAAATCGACGTTGTAGGTGTACTTCGGCGACACGTCGCAGCCGCCCCACAGGAACGTCCGCATGTCGGTGTAGTAGTCGCCGACGCGGACGTGCGTGTAGTTCGGGCCGATGTGTTCGTCTATCCACGCGGTACAGCCGTCGATGAACTGGTTGCGGCGGCGCTCGAACTTCCGGCTCTTGATGTTGCCGGCGTCGAGCATCACGGGTCCGAGATACGGGACGCCGATGTGCGGTGGCGGCGAGAACGCCGTCTTGACCAGCCCCTTTCGAATCTCGAAGACGGGGAACAGCCCGACCGGCTCTTCGGTCTTGAAGCCGACGAGCAGGTGGAGCGTCGAGTTCGAGTGCTTCGCTTGGAGCCGCAGCGCTTCGTACTGATGGAAGAAGCTGGCCTGACTCGACCGCTCGACGTACGTGTCCCACTCGTCGCGGTCGCCGTGGTCGAACTCGGCGATTTCGATGGTCATGGGCTGGAAGGCGTCAGGTGTTCGCACCGCGTCCGCGGCCCTCGACAACACGGGGCGGGACCGTCCCGCCCCCCTCGACCGTCCCGCCCGATCCGACCGTCTCGGCAGACCCGTTCAAACCGTCCGAACAGACCGTAATCAGCCGACTCACCGGCGGACGCGGCGGCCCCGTAAATCGACCCGCGGTCCGGTCGGGCCGCGTCGGCGTGTATCATTCGAAAAGACATTCTCGAACTACTGTGACGAGAGGACGGGGATTTGTTATGAAGCGACTAGCCGGCGTTCGCGCCGGCCTACACGCCGTCAGGGACTCTCTGCCGCCGCCCGTAGGCGCTCGATACCGTCGGCGTCGATGCCGTAGCCGTGTGTCGGTTCCCCGGAGATTCTGGTGGCCACGTACTCGGCGATGGCGTAGGCCATCCACGCCTGACACCACCGCATGAGCGTCATGCGCTTGGTGTAAAAGCGGTGTTTGCGGAAGTAGAACCGACCCTCGGACGGGACGTACATGTTCGCGAGCGCCCAGTCGATGGCGCGCTCGGCGCGGTCGTACTGCCCGGCGTAGGTGAACACGAGGATGCCCTGCGCCGTCGCGTGGATGTCCCGCGGGTAGGGGTTTTCCTCGTCGAAGTTGGGCGCGCCGTCCTCGTCGAACAGCTCGCGGGCGTAGAAGTCGAGGCCGCGTTCGAGGGTGTCGTCGTACCGACCGCTGCCGACGATTTGCTCGTAGCGCTGGAAGCACTCGACGATGAAGCCGTTGTGGTGGTTGTCCATCGAGAGGTGCGAGGCGCTCGCGGGTTCGCGGTAGTACCACCCGCCGCGGTCGGTCTGCTTCGACGCGACGAAGTCGTACACCTTCTCGGCGCGCGTCAACAACTCCTCGTCACCGAAGTGGTCGTACAGCTCGACGAACAGCCGCGCCCCGATGGCCAGCGCGTTGAGCGTGTAGCTGTCTTTCGGGTGCGAGAGGTAGTAGTCCATGACCGCGCCGTCGTCCTTCGGCCGGTAGTTGAGGTCGTCGAGCAGCACGTCCACGGCGGTCTTGGCGATGTCCGGGTAGTCCGGGTCGAACTCCCGCCCGGCGAGGAGCGCCTTGACGCCGTAGGACGTCGAGACGATGTTCGGCGAGTGGGGAATCCCCGACCGCGGGCCGTTGCGACCCGAGATGTGCTGGATGACGTGGCGGTGACTGCCGGCGAAGCCGCTGTAGCCTTTGGCTTGGTTCTCCACGAGCCACTCCGTCAGCGCCGCCGCGTCCTCGCGGTACGTCTCCGCCGGGCGGTCGCCGTCGAACCACTCGGCCAACTGCGCACGGGTCCGGTTCGCCATGGCGAACAGCGTGATGCCCTTGAAATTTCGGCGTTGCTCCACGAGGAACAGCGGGCGGACGTTGACGGGCGAGCGCTTGATGAACTCCTGGACCGCGAGGTTGAACCAGCGGTTGTCGATGGGGACCGAAAGCAGGAGCCTGCTGCTCATGCCGTCGCCGTAGTCCCAGCCCTTGTAGTCGCGTTCGCGGGCGTAGTCGAGCACGTCGTCGAGCACGTCGACGTACCGTTGGAGTCGCTCCGTGTCGGCGTCGCCGTCGCGGTGATACTGCTTCGGTGATGGATTCATGATACAGAATAGCCTCTCTGAGGGGTATTGGCTGTCCGAGAGGAAGCCCGCTGGCGGCTTTGTTATGGGGCCGATACCGACCGACGTCGCCGGATTCTACGGAGAGAGCGAGCGACCCGCGCCGCCGGGGGTCGCGCTGTCGGTGGTCGCGCTGTCGGTCGCCCTCTCGTCCGCGTCGTCGTCGGAATCACCGGAACCGCCGCGCTCGCGGTCGGCGAGGAACTCGCGGTAGTAGTCGGCGACGGGGCCGACCCACGCGCCGCGGTCGAGCGCCCGCTCGACGATGCGGCGGTAGAGCCGGCGGTAGCCGGGGAACTCGTCTTCGTTGAAGTACCGCGGGTGCCACAGCACGGTCATCACGGCGTCGTTCGCCTCGGCCTCGTCCAAGAGGCGCTCGCACTCGGCCCACGCCTCGTCGAACGCCGACCCAGGGTCGGGAAGCGACACCTCCATCAGCGTCAGCGGGAAGACGACGAAGTCGTCGTCGAAGGGTCTGAACGGCCGGTAGCCGTGCTGGAAGCCGTTTTCCGAACTCGACCCGGGGCTGGCGTCGTACTTCAGGCCGAGTTCGCGGTGGTAGCGCCACGTGTTCGGCCCGAGTTTGAGGTGATGCTGGCGGCCGCCGACGACCTCGTGGCCGAGCACCGCTTCGAGTTCGCGCTTCTCGGTCCGGAGGCGGTCGAAGTCGTCGCACGACCGGAACGAGCCGTGGATGCCGACCTCCCAGCCGCCCTCGTCGAGGTCGCGGACGGCGGTGGCGACCGAGGCCGAGTCGAGGTCGTACCGGCCGAGGTGTTCGACCCAGTTCTTCGGTTCGAGCCAGTCCGACAGCGACCCCGTTTCGAGGAGGCTCGGCTCGTTGAGGAAGTAGAACGACGAGCGGACGCCGAGGTCGCGTTCGAGCGCCATGACCTCCTCGAACTGCCAGTAGGGGTTCTCCCGGCGGAGGAGCGTCCGGAGGTGATAGCCCGGATTCGACTTCGCCGCGTAGTACAGCCCCTGATACGTCTTGTACGGGCGGTCCACGTCGTGGGTCAGACAGACCGCGAAGCCCGGCCCGGACTCGCTCGGTTCCGTGCGGGTCACGCGGGGGTCACCTCGCGCATCTGCGTCTCCCTTCTTCTCACGCATGCTCGTACTCCGAGAGCGCGGCGACGATTCGCTCGGCGGCGCTCCCGTCGCCGTACAGCGAGGGCTTCTCCGGGAGCGGGCTCTCGTCGGCCAGCGCCGCCCGAATCGCGGTCGCGTCCGCGCCGACGAGGGCGTTCCAGCCGGCGTCGACGGTCTCGGTCCACTCGGTCTCGTCGCGGAGCGTGAGACACCTGGTGTCGAGGTAGAACGCCTCCTTCTGGACGCCGCCGGAGTCGGTGGCGACGCGCTCCGCGCCGTCGAGCAGGCGGACGAAGTCGAGGTAGCCGACCGGTTCCACGAGGACGACGTTCTCGGCGTCGGCGAGCCGCGACCAGAGGCCGCTGGCTTCGAGCGCCCCCTCGGTCCGCGGGTGGACCGGGAAGACGACCGGGAGTTCCGACGACGCCAGCCCCTCCACGATGCCTTCGAGGCGGTCGCGGTCGTCGGTGTTGGCGGCGCGGTGGACCGTCGCGAGGACGTACTCGCCGTCTCGGAGGTCGAGTCCGTTGAGTATCGTCGACCGCTCGCGGGCGGCCTCGCGGACCCGGAGGACGGCGTCGTACTGCACGTCGCCGGTCACGGAAACGCCGTCGCGGATGCCCTCGCTCGCCAGCGTCTCGGCGGCAGACTCGGAGGGCGCGAACAGCAGGTCCGAGCAGTGGTCGGTGAGCACGCGGTTGACCTCCTCGGGCATCGCCCAGTTGTGGCTCCGCAGGCCGGCCTCGACGTGCGCCAGCGCGGGGTCGCGCTTCGCGGCCACGAGCGCCGCCGCGAGCGTGGAGTTGGTGTCGCCGTAGACGAGCACCACGTCGGGCGCTTCGTCGGCGACGACGGCGTCCAGCCGGGTCATCATCTCGGCGGTCTGGGCGGCGTGGCCGCCCGAGCCGACCCCGAGGTTGTAGTCGGGTTCCGGGATGTCGAGCTCGTCGAAGAACACGCCCGACATCGACTCGTCGTAGTGCTGGCCGGTGTGGACGAGCACCTCGTCGTGGTCGCGCCTGAGCGCGTCGGAGACGGGGAACGCCTTGATGAACTGCGGGCGCGCGCCGACGACCGAGAGCACTTTGAGACGGCTCATCGCCCCGGCCCTCCGCGCGGCGCGTCGGCCGCCACCTCGGGGTCGGCCTCGGTCTCGGATGCCCCGCCCCGCGGCCCGCCGCCGATTTCGTACACGCGGTGGCCGATGTCGCCGAGGGTGCCGCGGCCGTCGACGACGACGAGGTCGTCGAAGGCGGCCCAGTCGATGCCGTCGAACTCCTCGTGCGGCGTGACGACTACGGCCGCGTCGATAGCGCGGGTCGGCAGGTCGGCGAGCGCGACGGGGGTCGCGCCGAACGAGGCGACCACCTCGTCGGAGAGCATCGGGTCGACCGCGAGGACGGTCGCGCCGAGGTCGTTCAGTCGGTCGATGACGCCCGCGGCGGGGGTCGCGCGCGTCTCGGCGACGCCGGGGCGGTAGGTGACGCCGAGGACGGCGACGGTCGCGCCCCGAATCTCTCGGCCCGCTGCGGCCAGTTCGTCGCGGAGTTTGTCCGCGGTGAACGCCGGCATGCTGTCGTTGACCTCGCGGGCGGTCAGGAGCAGGGGCGTCTCGGCCTCGACTCGGCTCGTGATGAAGTACGGATACCACGGGATGCAGTGGCCGCCGACGCCCGGGCCGGGCGCGTGGATGTCGCAGTACGGCTGGGTGTTGGCCGCGTCGATTGCCTCGGTCACGTCGATGCCGAGGTCGTCGCGGAGCCGCGCGAGTTCGTTGGCGAGCGCGATGTTCACGTCGCGGTAGACGCCCTCGAACAGTTTCACGGCCTCCGCGGTCGTCGCGTCGCGCACGGGAATCACCTCGTTCGAGGTAATCTCGCCGTAGACGAGCGCCGCGACGCGGGTGCTCTCGGCGTCGACGCCGCCGACGATTTTCGGGTGCGACTCGGTGATGTCGCGGAGCGCCCGGCCCGACGAGGTCCGCTCGGGGCAGAACGCCACGCCGAACTCGCCGGCCGAGAGGCCGCTTCGGTCCGCGAGATACGGGACCACGAGGTCCTTGCTCGTCCCCGGCGGGACGGTGCACTCGACGACGACGAGGTCGCCGGGAGCGAGTCCCTGCGCGATGCTGTCGAGGACGGCCTCGAACGCCGTGAGGTCGGGCTCGCGGTCGTCGGTCAGCGGGGTCGGGACGATGATGACGTGAATCGCCGCGGATTCGGCCGCGGCGACGCCGTCGGTGGTCGCCCGGAGCGCGCCGCGTTCGGCTTGCTCGGCGACTAGTTCGGGCAGTCCCGGTTCCTTCGCCACGTGGCACTCGCCGTCGTTGACGCCGCGGACCACGTCCTCGCTGATGTCGACGCCGGTGACGTTGCCCGTCGCGCGGGCGTAGACGGCCGCCAGCGGGAGGCCCATCTTGCCGAGGCCGTACACCGCGACGGGGACCTCGCCGGCGCGCAGGGCCCGCGTCTGTTCGTCGGGCGAGCGGTCGGAGCCGTACAGCCCGGGTCGCTCGCGGCTCATTGCCGGCCCTCCGAGGAGTCCGTGGTCTCTGCGGTCTCCGCGGTCTCCGCGCTCTCCGCGGTCTCCGCAGCCTCCGCGTTCTCAGCGGTCTCGACGCTCCGAACCGTCGATTCGGCGTCGGCCTCGATGCGCCGGGCGAGGTCGATGGCGCGCAGGCCGTCGGCCGGCGAGACGAGGACCGGGCCGCCGTCGGTGGCGGCGTCGACGAACGCCTGTAGCTCGCGCTTCAGCGGCTCGCCGGTGGAAATCATCGGCTGTTCCATGACCACCTCGTGGCGGTAGCGGACGCCCCCGTTGTCCCGGAGGTAGTCCGGCCGCGACTGGCGGAAAATCTGGACCGACTGGTTCAGGTAGTCGACCCGGATGAGTCGGTCGCGCGCGGTGATATCGAGGGTCCGCGTCTTCTGCTGGGTGAGCCGACTCGCCGTGAGCGACGCGATGACGCCGTTCTCGAAGGTCACCTGCGCCGTCGCGTACTGCTCGTCTGGCGTGGCGGTCGCGGCCACGCGGTCGACGTCGGCGTCGACGAGCGAGAGCACCACGTCGATGTCGTGAATCATGAGGTCCATGACGACGCCGTCGCCCATCTCGCGGTTCAGCGGCGGGCCGAGTCGATTCGCGGTGATGGCGATTGGTTCGACGCCGTCGAGGAGGTCGGGGAGGGCGCGGACGGCCGGGTTGAACCGCTCGATGTGGCCCACTTGGAGCACGACGCCGCGGTCCTCGGCGAGCGCGGCCAGCTCCGCGCCCGCGTCGAGGTCGTCGACGAAGGGTTTCTCGACGAGCGCGTGGACGCCGGCGTCGATGCACTGCCGGGCGACCGATTCGTGATAGGGCGTCGGCACCGCGACCGTCACCACGTCCACGCGGTCGAGGAGTTCCTTGACTCCGTACGCGTCGGTGCCGAAGTCGGCGGCGACCTCGGCGGCGCGCTCCGCGTCCGCGTCGGCGACGCCGACCAGTTCGACGCCGCGAAGCTCCGCGTAGACCCGCGCGTGGTTGGTCCCCATCGAGCCCACGCCGACGACGCCCGCGCGAACCGGGCGCTCTTGTCCGCCGTCGGTGCGGCGTCCGGCGGGTTCTCGGCTCACCTCGCCACCTCCGCGTAGTTGGCGACCGCGGTCCCGACGCGCTCCACGTCGGCCTCGCTGAGCCCGGGGTGGACCGGTAGCGAGAGCACCCGCCTCGCGGCCTCCTCCGCGACGGGGGCCGACACCGCGAGGTGTTCGTACGCGGGTTGCTTGTGGACGGGCTTCGGGTAGTAGACGCCCGTGGCGATGCCCTTCGCGTCGAGGTACGACTTGAGAGCGTCGCGCTCGACGCCGTCGCAGGCGACGGTGTACTGGTGGAAGACGTGGGTCCGGTCCGGCGGCGTGTGGGGCGTCGTGACCGGCGAGTCTTCGAGGTACTCCGTGAGCGCGGCGGCGTTCGCCTGCCTCGCGCGAGTGAACTCGGGGAGGCGTTCGAGCTGGACCCGGCCGATGGCCGCGGCGATGCTCGTCATGCGGAAGTTGTGGCCGACCTCGGCGTGTTCGTAGCCGGAGACGCGGCCGTGGTCAACGAACCGGGCGGCGCGCTCTGCGACGTCCGCGTGGTTGGTGGTAATCATCCCGCCCTCGCTCGTGGTCATGTTCTTCGTCGGGTAGAACGAGAAGCACGCGGCGTCGCCGAGGGAGCCGACGCGCCGTCCCTCGACTTCCGCGCCGTGGGCCTGCGCGGCGTCCTCGACGAGCAGGAAGTCGTACTCCTCGGCGAGTTCCGCGAGGCGCGTCATGTCTGCCGGGAGACCGTAGAGGTGGACCGCGATGACCGCGTCCACCTGTTCGCCGGCCCGCAGTCGCGCTTCGAGCGCGTCGGGGTCGATGTTGTACGTCCGCGGGTCGATGTCGACGAAGCCCACCTCCGCGCCCGCGAAGGCGACGGCGTTGGCCGTCGCGATGAACGTGAAGGGCGTCGTCAGGACGCGGTCGCCGGGACCGATACCGAGCGCGTGAAGCGCGGCGTGAAGCGCCGTCGTCCCGTTGGAGGTGGCGACGCCGTGGTCGGCGCCGCAGTAGTCGGCGAACTCCCGCTCGAAGCCCCGAACCTCGGGGCCGTCGGCTATCATGCCGCTTTCGAGGACGTCTGCGATTCGGTCCCGTTCGGCCGCGCCGAGTTGTGGTGCGGCGATTGAGATGTGGTCTGAACTCATCGTCGGATCCTGTTTTCTCCCCGCAGTTGCTCCGGTAGGTCGCGGTGGACGGCGGGGACGCCCACGGCGAGGGTGCGCGGCGGCACGTCGTTCACGACGAGCGCGCCGGCGGCGACGAACGCGCCCTCGCCGACCGTCACGCCGGGGAGGAGCGTCGCGTTCGCGCCGATGGAGGCGTGGTTCTCGATTATCGGTCCGACGAGTTCCGCGTCGGTGCGGACCGGGTAGGGGTCGTTCGTCATCACCACGCCCGGCCCGACGAACACGTCGTCGCCGATGCGGGTGTTGGTGGGGATGTAGACGTTCGTCTGGATGCTCACGCGCGACCCGATGGTCGTGGTGCCGTCGACGACCGTCTCGGTCCCGAGGAGGACCCCGTCGCCGATGGTCGTGTGCTCGCGGACGAGGACGTTGTGGCCGGTGACGAAGTCGTCGCCGATGGTCACGTCGTCGTAGACGATGGTGCCGGCGCGGATTCGCGCCCGGTCGCCGATGACCGGGTCGTCGCCGTCGCCGTAGCCGATGGTGACGCCGTCGTCGACGTGGGACTCGACGCCCACCTCGGCGCTCATCGGCGTCCACCTCGCGTCGGTCGCGCTCCGTCGGCCGTCTGTGTCGACTCGGCGGACGACCGAATCGACTGGAAAATCTGGAATCTCATATCATGTCGGCGGGGAGTCTGCCTGCCTTAGCGAAATTCAGTCTCGGTGAGGGCTTTGTTATGGAGTGATTGCCGCCCGAAATCCGGCCGCAGTCACTTCGTAACGCCGCGGCGGATTCCGGTCACCGAGCGTTTGAGAAGCCCCACGCCGGGCGCGCCGTCGCCGAGCCAGAGCCAGACGGCGCTGCCGAGCAACGCGAGTTCGAACGCGACCAACACCCACGCCTCGGGCCGTGCGAGGAAGACGACGAAGCGGCGCAGATAGAACCACGTCTGGGCGAAGAAGCCGCCCATCGACGACTCGCTCCCGTGGGACAGCGGCCAGAGGAACGCCCGAATCACGTCGTAGTTCCCGAAGAAAAAGCCGTTGTACAGCAGGTCCGCGGGGATGTGCGAGAGGTAGCCGAGGGCGAAGGCGACGCCGACCGTCGCCGCCCGGTAGCGCCGCGCGACGGCCACGACGAGTATCGAAACCGGAACCGAGACGAGAATCGAGTGGGCCGCGGAGATGCCGCTCGGGAGAACGCCGAACGACCACGCCAGCGGCTTGTCGACGAGGTCGGGGAACTGCGTTCCGACGAGCACCGCCAGCGCGGCCCAGCCGTCGAGCTTCCGGCCGGTCGCCCGAGCCCACAGCGAGACGATGATGTAGCCGACGGCGGCGTGTTCCCACGGGAACATCAGCGGTCGCTCCGGGCGGTCGCGTCCGTGTCGTCAGTTTCTCGTCGCGGCGTGGTGGGGATACGTGTCTGAAACATCTGGGTTGTGGGGCGCGTCGCGGTCGGTCGTGGAGGTGCGAGAGTTCCGCCCGCGTCGGGTGCGGATGTTCCGCGTCGGGTGCGGTGTAGGCGATAACGGCGCGCGAGCGCCCGGTCAGGGAACCCGAGTGTTCGTCCGGGTTTTGTTATGGCGACCGTAACGGCTCCAGAGGGATTTTCGCGGCCGGAAACGGGCGGCGATTCCCCCGAATGCGGCGGGTAGACGCCGTATAACTACTCCCGCGGGGCGCGTGGAACGTCCAGAGAGTATGCGATACCTGTTCTTCACCAACACGCCCGCGCACGTCCACCTCTACAAGTACGCCGTCAGAGAGCTTCAGGCGATGGGTCACGACGTGCTCGTCCTCGGCCGCGACTACGGCTGTACCACGGACCTCCTCGAATACTACGACCTCCCCCACGAGATTTACGGCTCCTGCGGGACGACGAAGTACTCGCTTTTCAAATCGCTCCCGTTCCACTACGTCAACATCTTCCGGGCCGTGCGGCGGTTCAAGCCGGACCTCATCTTCGGGATGGGCGGCTACGCGGCCCACGCCGGGGCCGTCTCGCGGACGCCCGTGGTCCTCCTCCTCGACTCCGAGCCGACCTCGCTGGACCACGTCGTCTCCCGACCGTTCGCCAAGGCGATTCTGACGCCCCACACCTTCGGGAAGGACCTCGCGGACAACCACTACCAGTTCCGCGGGTTCAAAGAGACGGCCTATCTCCACCCCGACGTGTACGAGCCCTCGGTGGACATCCGGGCCGAACTCGGCCTCGACCCCGACGAGAAGTTCGTCGTCGTCCGATTCAACGCGTTCGGCTCGCACCACGACGTTGGCCACGGCGGCTTCACCCCCGAGCGACGCCGCGAACTCATCGAGATGCTGGGCGAGCGCGCGACCGTCTTCGTCCTCGACGAGAGCGAAGAACGCCGCGACGGCGACCTCGACACCCGCCCGTTCGACTTCCACCCCGCGCTCGTCCACGACGTGCTCGCCGAGGCGAGCCTGCTCGTCGCCGACACCCAGACCATGGTCACCGAGGCGGCGCTCCTCGGGACGCCCGCCATCCGGTCGAACTCCTTCGTCGGCGACGACGACATGGGCAACTTCGTCGAACTCGAACGGCAGGGGCTCATCTCCAACCTCAAGTCGTTCGACGACGTGATGGCCCGCGCCGAGGAACTCCTCGCCGACGACGGCGCGAAGGCCCGCTGGGCCGACAAACGCGACGCGTTCCTCGCGGACAAAGTGAACCTCACCGACGTCATCGTCCAGGTGGCGCTGAACTACGGCTCCGTCGAGAGGGTCGACTCGCTGACGCGACACACCGTGCCGGCGTAGTCGATGCCGCTCGGCACTCCCCTCTCCCCCGAAGACGGTCAATCGACCCATAACTAACCGCCGAACCGCCCAATTTTCGCGTATCGACCGGCGCGCGCTCGCGCCCGCCTCGACGCGTCCCGCGACTCGGAAGCCGCGATTCCCCGGCCCGCGATTCCCGACCACGACCCGAAAACCAACCCATGAAGCCCAAGCAAACACTCCTCATCGTCGGCCCGAAAGGCACCGGCGGCATCGACCGATACATCACCGAACAGCGTCGCTACCTCGAAGACCGGATGGACGTGCGCGTCTACACGCGCTACACCGCGCCGAAAGGCGAGGGGCTCGAACTCGCCGCGCGGATGCTCCTCTCGTCGCTCGTCGCCGTCGCCCTGTTCCCCTTCCAGCGACGCCCGGACATCGTCCACGTCCACTCGTCGCACACCTACTCGTTCTACCGCGCGGCGTTCTTCGCCCTGTTTTCGAAGTACGTCTGGGGCGTCCCCGTCGTCTTCCACATCCACGGCTCGTCGTTCGACGACTTCCTCGCCACCGACTCGCGGGCCGTCCGCCGACTCCAGTCGCTCGTCTTCGACGCCGTCGACGACGTGGTCGTCCTCTCGGAGTACTGGCGCGGCCTCGTCTCCCGACTCGCCGGCGAGGAGAAAGTCCACGTCATGGCCAACGCCGTCGAACCCGCGGAGTACGACCCGACGTACCCGACCGACCCCGTCCATCTCGTCTTCGTCTCGAACCTCATCGACCGCAAGGGAATCCGCGAGTTCCTCGACGCCGTCGAGATACTCGAATCCACGCCCGGCCTCGACTTCGAGGTGAGCATCGGCGGCCGCGGCCCCCACGCGGACCGCGCCGAGGCGGTCGCCGCCGCCCACGACAACGTCTCGTACCTCGGCTTCCTCTCCGAGGAAGACAAGCGCGACCTCATCGGCCGCGGGACCGTGTTCGTCCTTCCGACGTACGCAGAGGGGCTCCCAATCGCCATGCTCGAAGGCATGGCCGGCGGAAACGCCATCGTGACCACGCCCGTCGGCAGTATCCCCGAGGTCATCACCGACGACCGCGGGATTCTCGTCACGCCCGGCGACGCCGAGGAACTGGCGCGGGCGCTCGCGCGACTCGTCTCCGACCCCGAGGAAGCCGTCCGCATGGGTCGGACGAACCGGGCGGCCATCGAAGAGCGCTACTCGTGGCAGTCGAACGCCGAGGAGTTGGTGGCGATGTACGCCGAGGCGGCGTAGCGTCAGGGTCTCTTTTTCGCGTCGGTTTCGGCTGACGACGGACTGCCTAGCTCTCTCTAGTGGTTTCCATCAACGGGTACGTCTGAAACCTGGGGCATTCGACGGACTGGCTAACGACGTTCTGGCTTCAACCCCACAAGGGTTCGTCTGAAACTCGGTTCGCGCTTCGGAAGACGAGTTCCGCGCGCTTCAACCCAACAAGGGTTCGTCTGAAACCCGTTTTGTCTGCTTTGTGAGGAAACCAGACACATGCTTCAACCCAACAAGGGTTCGTCTGAAACCTTGGTTCGGCAGTACCGCTGGCCGCATTGTCGCGCGCTTCAACCCAACAAGGGTTCGTCTGAAACCGGTCACAAGCGAATCCCCGCCCTCAGTTGCGCGGTTGCTTCAACCCAACAAGGGTTCGTCTGAAACACGTTGCACAACCAACCGCGACAGAGGTCACTCAATGCTTCAACCCAACAAGGGTTCGTCTGAAACCGGCCCGCGCTCTCTAAGCTCGTGGCCGACCAGAGCGCTTCAACCCAACAAGGGTTCGTCTGAAACGACGACGTGTCGGGCGAGGGCGTCGAAGCCATCACGCGCTTCAACCCAACAAGGGTTCGTCTGAAACCGTCGAACCCGACGCGCGGGACGGCACTCGCCGGGCTTCAACCCAACAAGGGTTCGTCTGAAACCGTGTTTGCACGGGCGCGAAACGTGGGGTAAGACGCTTCAACCCAACAAGGGTTCGTCTGAAACTGTCGAAACCCAAGCCGAGCGCTGGGAGCGCCGCGGGCTTCAACCCAACAAGGGTTCGTCTGAAACTGGTGATGAACACACCGTCTCCGTCGCCTTCATTGGCGCTTCAACCCAACAAGGGTTCGTCTGAAACGCTCAACTATGGGAGCTACCGCGTCGAATATCGAGCTTCAACCCAACAAGGGTTCGTCTGAAACACAAGGAGTCGACGGTGGGAAACTTGACCGGCGCCGGCTTCAACCCAACAAGGGTTCGTCTGAAACACGCTATCCGAGTAATGTCGTGTTCGACGCGACGGCTTCAACCCAACAAGGGTTCGTCTGAAACAATTGGAGTTGATCCCACAACGGTCGTCCTCAACGAGCTTCAACCCAACAAGGGTTCGTCTGAAACCCGATGATTCAGCCCCTTTCGCATCGATATTAGTTAGCTTCAACCCAACAAGGGTTCGTCTGAAACGGTCGTCGTGGAAGGTGGAAGCGAGTACCGTGGAGATGCTTCAACCCAACAAGGGTTCGTCTGAAACCATGCCCGATATCACGGACACAGACCTTCTGAAGGACGACTACGATAAAGAAGTTCCGTCGACCGTCAGTAACCCGAATTGACCGGGGGGTCGACGGAACTCAGAGGAAGCGCTTTTCCTCGGTCGGATCGTCGCCGTACACCGAGCGGTTGAGCAGCGCGTCCGAGGACAGTTCGTAGATAATCGTGGATTCTCCCGGCTTCAACAGGTCTTCGACCTCGTTCCGAAGTGTCGCTAGGTCACCTTCGGAGATCTCTCCTTCGAGGACGGAGTTTTGGACGTGCGTCAGATAGCGCCGCCCCAGTTTGAGCGCTTTGTGCGTCCGTTCGGCTTCGAGGTCGTACACCATCACGACGTACATCTCACCACCACCGTTCGAAGGGTTCGTACTCCTCTCCGGTCAGCAGATGCTTTTTCAGTTTGTACGCTTCGAGACGAAGCAGGTACTGGTAGCTCACCTTGCGGTTGAGCTTCGGATGGTCGACGGTCCGCTCAAGCGTCTCTTCGAACGCTTTCGTGTACGTTTTCCGACCGCCTTCGTTGAGAAGGCAGGACCCGAGCTCGGTATCGAAATCGCTCGGCGTAATCTGGTTTCTGTTGATGAGGCGAAACAGCACGCGATCAGCGAGAACGGGTTTGAACAGGTCGGCGAGATCGAGCGATAGCGAGTAGCGACGCTCTCCGGGTTCGTGGAGATAGCTGATCGCCGGGTCGAGTGCAGTCGCGCGAATCGCCGTGACGCAGTTGGCGTAGACGAGCGCGTTGCCGAACGAAATCAGGCTGTTAATCTCGTTCGGTGGCGGGTTGTATTCCCGGCGCTCCAACCGGAACTCGTCGGGGAGAATCCGATTGAAACTCCGGTAGTACGCCTTTCTGGCAGTCGCTTCCACGCCCATGAGCTCGTCAATCGGACGTGTCTGGTCGACGCGCGCTGACGCGGCGTCCAAATCGGCGATTTCGGTCTCTAACTCTCGGTCTCGGTTGTTGTAGTAGACGACGTTCGTCCGCATATTGTGAATGCTCGCTGAGACGATTGCCGCCGCGAGCCGTCGCCTGTGGGCTGTGTCCTCGTACGCCCGGACTTGCTCGACGACCGTTCGCCCGGAGGTCTGGCCGCGCTTCGGCATCACCGAGCCCGCGTAGTAATCTTCCCAGCCGAAGACGTGGAGCGCGACCGTGCGCTGGTTGAGAAACGACATCAGTCGGGTGTTGAAGTCGATTTGTCCGTGCAGGAAGAACGCCTCCGCGTTTTCTATCGGGACGTAGCTCTTGTCGCCGGCGTCGGTGACGAGTCTCAGCGTGTCGTCGCTTCGTTCGAGTCGACCGTCGGAGAAGACGTGATAGTTCCTGTCCATTGTTAGCACCAACAGAAGTCGTGATACGCACACGAATCGCAGAAGGGCTTTCGCTCGGCCGGCGGCGGAGAGGGTCGGTGTACGAGGTCGTGAATCGCGCGAATCGATGATTCGACTTTTTTCACCCGTTCTTCGGTGAGTTCCACCGACTCTCGGCGGCGCTCTCGCGGGTGGGCGAGAACGCCCTCTCGATGCACGTCGGCGACTCTGTCGAGGTACCACAGATAGTACGACAGTTGCATTTCGGCGGGTTCGGTGAGCGCCGACGAGGGTTTGACTTCGACGACTCGGCCGTCGTCGAGCAAGTCCAGCGAGATCATTCCGAGGCGGAGGCTCTCCCGTTTGTCCTCGTACGCAGTCTCGTCGACCCGAGTTCCTCTCACGACGGTCGCGTTCTCGCGGTCGATTTCGAGGTTCCGACTCTCGAACCAGAGTTCCCGCTTGCAGACGTAGTAGTACTGCATCATCACCCCGGTTACGCGAAACGGCTCGTCGACGGGCGCTCCCCGCGCGGTTGCGAGCAGTCGGTCGACCGGGCCGTTCGTCGTCATAATATTCGGTTGTCGACGCTGCTTTCGGTGACCAGCCCGGTCGTCGAATCGAAGTAGCTGTCGTGCCGGGCGTCTCTCGCGTCGACCCACCGCGTCTCGGTGTCTTCGTGAAGACGCGCCAGGCCACTGAGCGCCTGTGCTTCCCGTGAATCACTCCGATATATCGGGACAGACACGCTCGCTTCCTTCAGGCTGTCCACGAGTCGGCGCACCGTTTCGAACTCGTAGTTTTGCCACGCCGCTCTGACGGCTTCGACTCGCTTTCGCTCTTCAGTCGTCCGACAGACGACGACCTCCACGCTCCGCCGCTGTTCGATCAGCGACAACTCCGCGAGTTCGTCCGCTCTCGCATCGTTCACGTACTCGACGTACGCGTCTTTGCCGACGTTCTTCTCATCGTGGAGCCGCCGGTAGTACTCTTCGACGGCCGTTTTCGAAACAGTCGCTTCCGGAATCGTGCCTTCGGCCCCACCGATATCGTCGAGCGTTTCGGTCGCGACGGGAAGGAGCGCCGTTCCTCGATTGTACACCGCTTCCGACGGCGTCTTCGCCTGTTCGTCGGGCGCTTCGAGCCACCAGACGACGACGTGGCCGCGGTCCCGCTCGAACGAACGGTTGCAGCGTCCGGCGGCTTGGACGATGCTGTCTATCGGTGCGAGGTCCCTGTAGACGCGGTCGAAACTGATGTCGACGCCGGCTTCGACGAGCTGGGTCGAAACCACGACGAGCGAGCGACCTCGTTCGGTGAGCAGCTTCGCGGTCTCGATGAGTCGAAGCCGGTCGACCGGACGTAACCGTGTGGAGAGGTGGAGCACCGGCCGCCCCTCGGCGTCGGCGACTCGCTCTGCGACTGTCTCCACCTCGACGTCCGTACTATTCCGGTCGGCGCTTTCGAGCACGTCGGCGTAGACCGAACCGACCGATATCGCGTCGGAGAGAGCATCGGTGACGTGCGTTGTCAGCGCTTGGGCGCTGTCGATGGTGTTGCACACCGCGAGCACCGACCCGTCCGCACTCGCCTCGTCGGCCACGGTCCCGCTGCCTCCGGCAGTCCCGTCGACTATCGCACTTGCCGCCTCCGGATACGATTTGGGTTCTTCCCGCGATTCGATGTATCGAGTCGCTGAATCGTCCAGTACGTACTGGACGCGTTCTGTCGCCTCGAAGTACGTCTCGGGTGTGGAGACCAGCTCGGTCGCGTCGTCGAACAACTGCGGTTGCGTGGCGGTCATGGCGATAACCGTCGCACCGTACTGTTCGGTGAGCATCCTCACGAGCCGCGGAACCAACTTCCACCAGTCCAACGGGAGACTCTGCGGTTCGTCCAACACGACGACGCTGTCCCGAAGCGCCGGGAGCTTCATCGACTGCCTGTTGGCCGGCCCGGCGAGGCTTTCGAGCAGTTGGACGAACGTCGTCACCGTCATTCCGGCGCGCCAACTTTCGGCCAGCATCCCGGCGACGTCGTCGTTCGCGTCCGCTTCGTCGGCGTCCTCGTCGCGTTCATCGACGATTGTCGCCTCCGAGAGATGGTGGTGCGCGGTCAGCAACCGCCCGGTCGTATCGACTTGATATATCTCTTCGACCTCGGCGACGACTTGGTCGATGATGCTCGTAAACGGGAGCGCGTACACCACGCGCTTCCCACCGAGTCGGTCGCGAACGCTGAGAGCCGCTGACAGGCCGGTGAGCGTCTTTCCCATCCCTGTCGGAAGCGTGATCGTCGCGACCCCACCGTCGGCGTCGGCGAACGATTCTACGTTCGACAGGACGGACGCCCTCGCTTTCGCTCGGAGGAAATTCAATCGCTCGCTTCGGCTCCCGTGTCGGTCGGAGTCGGCGGTTCGCTCTATCGACCCGATGTACTCGTCGAGCCGCTCGAACGTCGGCTTCTCTGCGTCGTAGGTCGCCGCGGACGCGTCGGCACCGCTCGCGGCCGCTGCGGCGCTCGTCTTATCGGCGAGGACCAGCGAACCCCAGCACTCTAATACGAGCCCGTAACAGCGCTCCGAGAGGGTTTCCCGGTTGATCGCCGTTGCGCTCGACCCCGTCGACTCCCTGACTTCCGTCAGGAGTTCCGCGAACGACCCACGGAACGCCGACCACGACCCCTTCCCGTCGGTCGCGTTCTGAAACACCTCTCGGGCGAGTTCCGGCGCTTGCTCGTCGATATCTTGGATCTGCTTCGCAATCGCCGCCTGCTGCAGCTCGGCACTGTTTTGGTTCCCTCTCGAAACGTTCTCGCGGCGGTTCGCCCGGCTGAAGACGTACGCCGCAACGTCGGGGAGTCGACCGTGGTGTTTTGCGACCGCGACGAAGCCGGCGAGACAGGTCTCCGGCTCGAAATTCTGGGCGCTGAGCGCGTAGTACGCGGCGAACGAACCGAGCGGTGCGTGGTAGCGATACTGCTCGTATCTCGGTTCTTTCGACCGCAACAGATAGTCCTGAAAGTACGTCGTCGCCTTCCCGAAGTCGTGCACGTATGCGAGCGTCTCGACGACCGCTCGGAGCGGTTCGCCGGCCGGGGTCTTCGCATCGGCCGGAACGACGTATCCGACACGTTCGGCGACATCCCCGAGATGGTCGACCAGCGGAACGCCGTCGTGAACGTCGTTCGGCGGGTGAGAGTACCGACCAGTCATCAGACGAACACCACGGTCCGGCCGTCGACTTCGGCGGCGTCGACGCCATCGATTACCAGCGGCTCCGCGTCAGGGTTGTACGCGTACGTCGTGAACTCCGTCGTCGTTCGGCCACCGGAGTCCGCTCGCATAAACGCGGGTGATTCTTCCACCTGACACCGCGTCCCCTCTCGAAGCACGACGTCGTCCACCGCGTTCGGAACGGCGGAGTCTACTTCGACCCGGTCGGGTCCGGAGACGGATTCCACGGCGAACTCCCCGTGATAGTCGATTTCCGCGAGGTGTTCCGACAGACCGAGGCTCGGAACGTAGTGTGACTTCCCGGCTTCCAGCATCTCCCGAAGCTCTCTGTACCGAGCCGTTTCCGCGAGCCACACGTCGACCCGGTAGGCGGGTTCGACGAGCACCTCGTAGTTGTGTTGTTGACGGAGCGCCGTCGGATTCGGTAGCTTCACGCTGATTTTCCCGCGGCCGTTGAGCGACTGTAGGTTCCCGCTCGCGGTCGACAGCGTGTTCATCGGCATGTTGAGCGTTCGAACCTCCCGAGCCGGCTCGATTGCGACCGCCGACGAACCGGACGCGAACAGGTCGTAGTAGCCGTCGCGTTCGATTCCGAGCACGGCGGCGAGCAGTCCGGCCACCGTCGTCCGCGGGATGATTCGGTACGTCTGCTTGACGACGTTCCCCTCGACCCGCCGAAAGTGTCCCCACGGCCCGCTGACGGTGAACGACAGACAGCGGTCCGGGCGGCCGTCACCGCCGTCATCGGCCCACTCGTCCAACGATTCCTGTCCCATCTTATTCGGCGTCGCCGGCCGGAAGCGTCTCGGTGTGTTCCTCGTAGACGTCGACGGCCTCGACGGCGTCGTCTCCCACGGCCTCGCGAAGCGCGTCGTACAGGAGTTCGACACTGCCCACGTCTCCGTCGTACGAGACGTCGAGGACGTCGCTCGCGACGATTCGAATCCGGTTAATCCGGGCGCTCGCGGCCGCAAGTCGGTCGACGAACCCGTCGATTTCGAGGGTGAGGTCCCGAACCGTCCGGAGTTCCTCGTCCGGCTTTGAACGGTCGTCGTCGAGAACGAGGTCCCTGTCGAGACCGCCGAGGTGGAAACTCTCGTCGGCGTACTCGACGCGGCAGTAGAGCCGCGGTTCTTGGCCGACTTTGCTTCGGCTTATGGTCTGATTCTTGATGGCCCGCCAACAGAGCGTGTCGAGTCGTTCGACGTCGCCGACGGTGAGATTCGTGTCGTCGGCACCGTGTTCGTCGACGAGTCCGTGGAACCGGATGAGTCCGTACTGTATCCGGTGGTCGTCGAGGTCGAACCCTCCCTGCTGTTTGTTTTCCTGCGTGGCGATGACGCTCGTGAGGCTGTCGTACTCCTCGTTTTCGTTGACCGCGTGCATCGACTTCCCCGGCGAGAACTGCACGGGGCCGGTGAAGTGGTCGGGGAGGTGCTTTGCGTACACGTCGTCGGTGTCGACGGACATCGTCGCGCCGAAGTAACGCACGTCGACGCTGCTGTCGAGGAACGCGCCGAACACGTCGTCTCGGAACCGTTCGGACTCCTCGTCGTCGTCGAGATCGTACTCGTCCGGTTCGACGTCTTTGAGACGGTCTTCGAGAAGGTCGCCCCGCGTGTACTGGTTCCCCTCGCGCTGGACGTTCCTGATGTAGACGCCGTGGCCGTCGTCGTCCAACTGGTCGCGGAGGTAGCGCTTCAGTCGAACGTCGGTGACGATGGCCTGTTGAGTCTGCGGGTCGATTCGAGGTCGATTAGAACCGCTGAGGGGATTCCCGTTCGGGTTCGCGTCGACCGCGTCGTACAGGAATACGATTTCCGAGCGATTCGTGACGGCGTCGTTCGTGTCTGACATCTCAGTGTTCCTCGTCGGTGGTTCGTTCGTCGTTCGCGTCGCTGTTCTGTTGGTTCCAGTCCGGATGGTCGTTCATGCCGTAGGTCACGCCGAGGGCGTAGTAGAAGCGGAGGTCGTCGGTGTCGATCTCCCAGTCGTCGGGGTCGGGGTCGAGGACCGTCTCTCGGAGTCGTTCGACGATGTGTTCGGCTTTCGTCCCCGGGTAGCTCTTTCCTTTCTTCTTTTCTTGGCGCGTGTAGGTCAGGGTCTTGGCGACGGTCTCCTGCGTGACTTTCTTGATTCGCGCTCGCGTGATCGACTTGACCGGGTACTGGTCGACGAGCGTCGTGGACCGGTCCTCGGAGTACTCTTGGTAACTTCCGATGTCTCCGACGAGCGCACCGAGAAGGAACGCTCCCCGGCGCTCGCCGGTCACGGAGTCTTCCTCGTCGTCGTGCGCCGGCGAGAGCGCGGGCGTGTCGGTGATGAACGATTCGAGTTTCTGTTCGGCGGGGTGGCCCCCGTCGGCGATAAGGATCTCGTCTAGTGTTGGCATCGTCAATCTCTCGTAGGTCGGTTCGAGGGTGATCTGGTCTTTCGCGGGGTCGCTCGTCTTCAACAGTTCGAGCTCACCATCGGCGAGCGCACAGAGCTGTGCGAACTGGCTGGCGACCAGAAACGACGGGAACCCCTCGAAGTCGTCGTCTGACTCCCCGTCGATGATGCGGGTGACGTACTCTTCGAGCAGCACGTCGACGGCGATCGCGTCCCCGCTCAGCACGCTCACGAGCGCTTCGATTCGCGGGTCGTCCGCATCCGCTTCGGCGTCATCGCGCTCGGCGAACGTCTGATAGAAGTACCACCCCGTCGAAACCGCGTGGAGTTGCTCGTCGTTCGCCGACAGCAACCCCCACTTGTCGTTTTTCGGGAGCGGTGCCGTCCAGTCGGTGTCCGCGTTGAACGCGGACGCGTCTCGGACGATTTGGTTGTGGGTGAACGCGAGCTCTTTCGGGTAGTGCAAGCGACCGTTCAGCGTCTCGCCGAAGACGTCGTACCGAGACATCTGGTGCGGCATGACCGCAGAGACGTAGAATCGGAGTCGGGCGTCGTCCGTGTCGCCTTCACGCTCTCTCATGTACGCCCGTTCGACCGGAGTCATGTCGCCGTCTCCCTCGACTGCACTACACAGCATCTCGTAGAGGCGGTATACTCTCTCCGCCGTCTGCTGTCCGAAGAAATACGGCAGGTAGTACACCTTGGCACCGAACGTCCGATAGGTACACGCCTCGACGAACGCCTCGGCGTTCATCACCGTCACCGCGGCGTCCTCCGAGATCGGATGGGATCGCCACGCGTGTTCGATATCGAGTCCCGGAAACTTTTCGAGCTGCTTGCCGAGGAAGTAGTTCTGTGGGTCTTCGGCGGTTCCGACCGTCCGGGCGGTGTGCCCGGTCACGAGGTCGGTCGCGTCGCCCGACGAATCGTCCGCCTTGTTCTTCGTGACGAGCTTCGAGAGCTTGCGTTGGCGCATCGCCTCGTTGAACGCGGCGATGTCGCCGGGCCAACGATACGCGCCGTCTCGTTCGGTCTTCACCTGGACCGTCAACAGCGCGGTCGCGGATTCGCCGCCCAACGCTCGAACGACCGCTTCTTCGATGGCTTCGAGCGCGGCGTCGCGCTCCCCGAGTTCGGCGAGACGGTCGATAACCCACCCCTCCGGGTGGTCGCTTGCGGCGGCCGCAACGACGTCGTCGGTCGCCCATTTGGTGAGCCGTTCTTTGGCGTATCGCGCGAGCTTTTCGGGGTCGCTGTTTCGCCCGGCTTGGTGGGTGACGCTGTGGTCGATACCACGCGCGGCCGGATATTTCGAGTGCCCTACCTGCTGAATCAGATCGCTCGTGTATCGCGTCACCAGCACGGGTCCGAGACTGTCGTCGGCCAACCGTGGCTCGTCGCCCGAGAGATCGACGCGAACGGCGATCAGACTATCGTCCGTGTCTACGAGGTCTCGTGCCGCGTCTGGAGTGAGGTACGGGGCGTACTCTCCCCCGCCCGTCGTGGCGAGCGTGTAGAGTTTCCCGTAGAGGTACTGTAAATCGCGGAGCGAGCCGACCGGCGAATCCGGGAGTTCGTCGGCTAACTCGGTTTCGGGATAGCGGTCCCGGAACTCGTTAGGCGAAAGCATCGCGCTCCTCTCCTCTCGTCTCACCCGGGCGCGTCCGCTCTGTGACGTTCATAAACCCGAGACCGAGCGAATTTCGCTCACCGAGCCCGCAGTCGAGCGCGAGGTTGAGATGCCTCCGATGGTCGTCGTCGCGCACGGTGTACTCGAATTTCCACTTGCTCAGGACGTAGGTCATCTCCTGTCCCTCGGTCACGGTCAGCGGAATTGCGAACGTCTTCAATAGTTCGTAGCCGTCGAACAGGTCGCCCGAGACATCGCTCGGACCGGGGAGATGGTCGTGAGCGAACCGGTCGTGTTTCTGGTCGAGGTTCGCCTCCAACTGCTCTCGAAGCGGGGCCGTGGTGTGTTCCGGTCGCCAGAACGTCGCGGTATCGCCGCCGGGGTGGTCGATGCCGTACTCGTCGCACCGCCACGGCGGGATTCGAACGAGGAGTCCGGTTCCGGTTTCGAGCGTCCCTCTGGTCCCGGGTTCGCCCACGTCCGGTTCGAGAGACGTCACTTCGTCGACGTGAAACGGCATCTCACCGACGTTGAACTCTCGGTCGTCGAGCAGATTCGCCGCCACGTTCGCAAGCAGTTCCTCGTCGGGAGACGCGACCAGCAACTTCCGGTCGTCACCTTCCCGCATATCGCGGGGCGGAAACGGATTCGAGTAAGCGAACCCCGGTGGCTCACCGGAGTCGTGTCGCTCTCCGTAGGGCGTCCCATCGAGCGCGTTCCATATCCGCCCGCGAATCTTGTGATGGTAATCGTTCTGATACGCGGCGTCGGCGCGCGCCGATAAGTGAGCCATGACCCGCACCGTTATCCGACACCTCCTTCTGTACTCATTGCTGTCTCCACGATTGTTGGCTAATCGACATAAAGTTATTCCCGTCATTTGACGGGTCGGTGCTAACTGAAGTTCGTCTGAAATGTTCGGTGATCGCCTTATTGGATGGCTTTCTCCGCTTAATCCCACAAGGGTTCGTCTGAAACGGACTTGTCGTTGTGCGTTTTGACCTTCATCTCCGCGCTTCAATCCCACAAGGGTTCGTCTGAAACGCTCAAGCATTTTCCGGCCGGTCGAGCGACCGACGCTTCAATCCCACAAGGGTTCGTCTGAAACGCGCTCACGAGGTCAGCCCACTCGAACGTGGTCGGCTGCTTCAATCCCACAAGGGTTCGTCTGAAACCACGAAATTCCAGAGGACGTAGCGGCAGTCGTTGCTTCAATCCCACAAGGGTTCGTCTGAAACACGACGACCCACAGATGGCGTCTATTTCCACCGGGCTTCAATCCCACAAGGGTTCGTCTGAAACGGCGTGAGTTCACTGCGTGCCTCACACTTATCGGTCGCTTCAATCCCACAAGGGTTCGTCTGAAACCCGAACTCAGTCATGCAGTCGACGACCGTCTCATCGCTTCAATCCCACAAGGGTTCGTCTGAAACTCGTTGTTTGAGTTGCCGTTGAGGCTTCCGAATGCAAGTTTGCTTCAATCCCACAAGGGTTCGTCTGAAACGGGCGAGGTCTACCCGTGCGATGAGTCGATTTTCGAGCTTCAATCCCACAAGGGTTCGTCTGAAACGCGTGGGTCGGGTTGTTGCTGTGAGCCGACGACAGGCTTCAATCCCACAAGGGTTCGTCTGAAACTCGATGCGGACGCGACCGGTCCGACCGTCGACGAGCTGCTTCAATCCCACAAGGGTTCGTCTGAAACACGTTCGGCGTCGCGAGGATAGAGTGCGAGAGGTTGCTTCAATCCCACAAGGGTTCGTCTGAAACCGTCCGTTTCGAGGACGTGGACGCTCTTAAAAACGCTTCAATCCCACAAGGGTTCGTCTGAAACCCCGCCACTGGTCGGCGTCGAGGCGATGCCGGGCGAGCTTCAATCCCACAAGGGTTCGTCTGAAACGGTCGTCGCCGATGTATCCGTTTGCCGTGTCTCCGTGCTTCAATCCCACAAGGGTTCGTCTGAAACCGCTCCCCGGCACGCCGACGTGGCGTGCGCCGGGCGAGCTTCAATCCCACAAGGGTTCGTCTGAAACGACCGCGTCCTCGTCGACTTCGACAACACACTCACCGCTTCAATCCCACAAGGGTTCGTCTGAAACACCCGCGGCCGGCCTACACGCGCATCGAGTTCGATAGGCTTCAATCCCACAAGGGTTCGTCTGAAACCGCTGGCGGCCGTCACTTCGCGGAAGGGGCACTCCGAGCTTCAATCCCACAAGGGTTCGTCTGAAACCAAAGTTGTTAATCGACCCGCGATACCGAAAGTTGCTTCAATCCCACAAGGGTTCGTCTGAAACCGGTTCGGGCAGTTTCGCGGACTCCCACATCGACGGCTTCAATCCCACAAGGGTTCGTCTGAAACGAGAGGTATATTCTCCATGCGATATTTCAGCTCCGCTTCAATCCCACAAGGGTTCGTCTGAAACGCAGTTAAACGGTTGGTCGTCGCCGACGACATACGCCGCTTCAATCCCACAAGGGTTCGTCTGAAACGCCGGACACGGAGTTTATCAGGACCGAGGCCGGTGGCGCTTCAATCCCACAAGGGTTCGTCTGAAACCACCGCGGAGTACCGCGACGCCGATACGTCAACATGGCTTCAATCCCACAAGGGTTCGTCTGAAACTGTTTATGGTGGTGGGGTTAGTAGCCTATCATGTGCGCTTCAATCCCACAAGGGTTCGTCTGAAACCGTCCCGAAACCACGGGCGTAATGCCGCTTACGAACCGAATTCAAAAGAACGTTTCCGTCGACCCTCAATTCCCCCGAACCCCCCGGGGGGTCGACGGAAACGAAGCTCCTCTCCTCGCGACCAGCGGTACGATTCGAGAAAACCCCACCGAGAGCCCCCGGGCTCAGTCGGCCGGTTGCGGTGCGTCTTCGGCTTCCGCCACACTCGCGGTTCCGCGTTCGCCTTCGCGGTCGATGTACTTGCGGACCCAGAGTTCGCCGGTGATGATGCCGGAGATGGCGCTCATGTGTTCGGCTTCGCCCGTGAGCTCCTCGCGCTGGAGGCGGCGAATCTCGTCGGCGTCGAAGTACGGGCGCTCGCATGCGGAGTCGAGCAGGTCGTCGACCCGCTCGCGGAGCGCGCGGTTCGTCCGGTACCAGTCGCCGATGGTGGAGCGGCCGCCGTAGGTGTGGACGTCGCCGACGAGGCGCTCGCGGATGCGATCGACGGAGGTGCCGACGACGAAGCCGGCGGCGTGTTGCCACATCGGGCGCGCCGGGGGGACTTTCGTCCGCTCGTAGGGGATGGCCGCGAGTCGGCTGTCGAGGCGGCGGACCAGTTCGACCTTCGGGTAGGCCGTCCCGGCGGGAATCTTCCCGTCGGTGAACGGAATCGAGCCGACGCGGTGCGAAAGCGGCATCCGCGTCACGGCCCGGAGGAACGCGGTGTCGCTGAAGGGGACGCGGGTGCCGGCTTGGCTCTCGGCGATGGGGTTGCTGGCGAAGTCGCACCGCGGGAAGTAGTTGCGGTAGTAGCAGTCCATCGCGGTGCTGTAGAGGTCCGGTTGGTCGCTCTTGCGCACCTCCTCGCGGTAGGTCGTCATCGGGTCGAAGTCGGTCCGCAGGAGCCTGCGGGCGTCGTCGACGTCGACGCGGTGTTTCGCGCGGTAGAGCGCGGCCTCGGGTGATTTGCTGCCTTCGACGGCGGCACGGCCGATGCCGTCGCCCATCATCCCGCCCTGTCCGCAGCCCTCGATGAGCACGTCGGGCATGTCCTCGATGTTGAACACGTTCGCGAGGTTGACGAACGTCGAGAGGCCGACCATCCCGCTGGTCAGTTGGACCGACTTGTCGAGGGAGTCGACGAGCGCGTCCGAATTGACCGGCACGCGCCTGTTTTCGAGGCCGAGCACCGCCGAGACCTTCGCGGCGAGTTCGAGGTTGCTCCCGTTGGCGGGGTTCGAGTCGTAGGTGTAGGTCGTGAGGTCGTGGTAGCGGCTGAGTTCGCCCGCCATCGAGCGGCTGTCGAGGCCGCCGGAGAGCCACAGGCCGATATCGCCGTCTATCGTGTCGGCCATGTCGGCGATGACCTCGCGGTAGGCCTCGGTGAGGTCGTCGAGGTAGGAGTCGTCCGGGCTCTGTTCGAACGTGTGGTGCCAGTACGACTCGATTTCGGGGCCGGTGTCGGCCCGGTAGTCGAGGACCGTCCCGGAGGGGAGGAACTTCACGCCCTGTACGAGCGTCTTGTCGCCCCAGACGTGCCCGATCATGAGGAGGTCGCTGATGGCGCGTTCGTCGACCTGCGGGTCGTCGAGGAGGGTCGTCAGCGCGCCGACCTCGGTCCCGAAGGCGAACGGTTCGCCCGCGACGTAGAAGCACTGTCGCGTCCCGAGTTTGTCGCTGGCGAGCACGACGCGCTCCGACTCGCCGTCGACGGCGACGACGAGGAACGAGCCGTCGAGCTCGGGGAGGAGGGCGTGCGGGTCCTCCAGGAGCCGGCGGAACAGCCCGTCTACGTCGAGGCCGAGTTCGTCGCGGTTCGTCACCGCGCCGTATATCGCTCCCACGCGCGGCCCGTCCTCCCAGACGGTACAGCCCGCGGGGTCTCTCGCGCCGTGGTGGAGCACCGAGACGCCGAACCGGCCGGTCGACCGCGTCGCCGACTCGTACCAGTCTTCGCGGTGGAGTTCGGCCGCGCAGGCGTCGAGCGTCGCCGCGTCGAGCGCGCCGCCGACGAAGCCGGTCATCGGCGGCCCTCCCTTCCGATTCGCTCGATGGTCCGTGGCGTGAGTGCTGTGAGTGACATCGTTGCCCGATATCCGCGCGCGTCGGGTTTTGTTATCGCGCACCTATACGGCGCGAGGCGACGTCGGACGCCCGAACATCGACCGGCATCGCGCTCGACACCGACCGGTATCGCGTGCTCGAACGCGTCCGCGCGCGCCTCGCTGTCGTGAATCCCCGGTTCCTCGGGTCTCGGCACCTCGACGGCTGGCGGGCGGAGACGATTCGAAATCGAGTGAGAACGCCCAGAACGCCCTCTGAGACGATTACACGCTCAATAACAAACTACGCTACTCGCCTCTTCTCACGCGATGATGCAACGTGATTCGCGGCTCACGAGAACGCTCCTCCTCGTCGGATTTCTCGCGATAGCCGTCGGTATCCTCGTCGCTCGCGAATCGCCGGCGCGCGCGTACGAGGTCTCAATCTACCAGTCGACCCCGGCGGTGTTCTGGGTCGGCGTGGCGGTGGCGGTCCTGTCCTCGCTGGCCGTGGTCGTCCGTGAACCCGACAGCCGATACGCGCTCGGCGGAGTGGCGCTGGGGGCGCTCGCGATAGCCGCGGTCTCCGCCCTCCCGCTCGTCAGGGAGTACTACTTCTACGGTTTCAACGACTCGCTGACGCACCTCGGGTGGGCGAGGTCTCTCGTCTCCGAGTCGCTGACCCCGCTGGACATCGTCTACCCGAGCGGCCACGTGTCGGCGGGGATGTTCAGCGCCGCCCTCGGCGTCGAACTCACCACCGCGATGATGCTCGTGGTGTTTTTCGTCTCGGTCGTCTACCTCGTGTTCGTCCCGCTTCTCGTCTCGCTCGTCGTCCCCGACCGGCGGGCGGTCCTCATCGCGGTGTTCTCGGCGCTGTTGTTCCTGCCGGTGAACCTCAACGGGTTCAAGCTCATGTTCTTCCCCTACTCGCTGGCGTCGTTCCTCGGACTGGTGCTTCTGTACCTCTTCTTCAAGCACCAGTTCTCCGGCACCGACGCCGTCGAGAGCCGGTGGCGCGGCCACGTCACGCCCGTCTCCGTCCTGTTCGCCATCGGGACGGTCGCGCTGGTGTCGTACCACCTGCAGGTCGCCGTCAACTACCTCGTGCTGTTCGCCGTCGCCGCGGCCATCCAGCTCGTCCAGCGCTGGCGGACCCCCGACGCCGTCGCCGACCAGCGCCCGGTGTACGGGCTGACGCTCGTCTTCGCCGCGGCGTTCGTCTACTGGCTGACGCAGTACACCGTCGGCTTCTCGACCGGCGGCCTGTTCGTCGAGGGCGTGATCGGGATTCTCTCGGGGAGTTCCGAGGCCGGGACGGCCATCTCCCAGCGCACCGGCTCCGTCACCGCCGTCGGCGGCGGTATCTTCGACGTGTTCGTGAAGCTGTTCCTCGTGAACGCGGTGTACGCCCTGATAACCCTCGGCGTCCTCTTCGGCGTCGTCTTCGGGCGGCTCCCGCGGCTGTCCGCTCAGGGCCGGACTATCCTGCGGACGCTGACGTTCAGTCTCGTCGTGTTGGTGCCGTACTTCTTCGCGCACCTCCTCGGCGTCATCTCGGAGACGAACTTCTTTTTCCGCCACGTCGGCTTCGCGATGATTCTCGCGACCGTCGTCGGGAGCGTCGGGCTGTTCTACGCCTTCGAGTGGCTCTCGGGGACGGAGTACTGGTCGAAGTACGGGGCGGCCGTCAAGACGGGCGCGCCCGTCGCGTCGGCGCTCGTCATCGGGCTCACGCTCATGGTGATGTTCCCGTCGCCGTACATCTACCTGCCGTCGAACCACGTCCCCGCCCAGCAGATGGGGGCGTACGACACCGCCTTCGGGATGTCGGACGAGGACGTTCGGTACGTGGGCATCCGCGGGAACCCCGACCGCTTCGTCGATGCGCTCCCCGACAGCCCCACGCCGGCGCTCGGCTTCACGACGCCCGACGAGGCACTCACCGACTTGCCGAGTTACTACGACGGCCCGCGGTATCTGATGGTCTCGAAGACCGACCACGACCGCGAGGTAATCGCCTACCGCGAACTCCGGTACTCCGAGGCGAACATCACGGCCGTCCGGGACCAACCGAACGTGAACCGCGTCATGTCGAACGGCGCGGCCGACCTCTACTACGTGTCCGGGTAGCCGCCCCGAACCCGGGTTTCGTTTCGCGTCGGCTTCGAACTCGCCGGTGTCCCTCGCTCGCCGGCGTCAAAGAGCGCCTAATTCCCGCGCCCGCGGGAGCCGTGCTCCCCGCTGAACCAGTAGCGAGTCAATAATTAATCGCCTCCTGAGCCGATGTGTAGCCGAGTGTTACCGTTCGTGAATACGCCGAGTCGCCGCCGAGACGGCGGCCCGAGAGGTGCTTTCGATGAGAGATAAGATTCGCTCTGTCGTCCGGACGATTCGCCGCCGGTTCGTCCCCGGCGACGACGGCGGCGACCTCACGGAGCGGACGGTGAAAAGCGGGATGTGGGTGTCGGCGATGAACGTCCTCGACCGGGTGCTGAAGGTCGTGATGTTCATCGTCCTCGCGCGACTGCTCGGCCCCGAGGCCATCGGGCTGATGGGCATCGCGCTGCTCACCATCTCGGCGCTTCTGAGCCTGACGAACCTCGGCATCGACGCCGCGCTCATCCAGCGCGTCGACGACGACGTCGACGAGTACCTGAACACGACGTTCACGCTCGAACTCCTCCGCGGCCTGCTGATGAGTTCGGTTCTCTACCTCGCCGCCCCGTCGCTCGCCTCGCTGTTCGGCGAGCCGGCCGCGCGGGACCTCATCCGCGCCATCGCCTTGGTCCCGATTTTCCTCGCGCTGCGGAACCCCGCGATGGTCTACTTCAAGAAGGACCTCGCGTTCCACAAGGAGTTCGCCTACCGGGTCAGCGGGACGACCGCCTACGTCGTGGTCGCGCTCGGCTACGCCGCGGTCAGCCCGACGGTCTGGGCGCTCGTCTTCGGCTACCTCGCCGACGCCGGCGTCAGGTCGGTCGTGACTTACTTCCTGCACCCGTACCGTCCGCGCCCCGCGCTGAACCGCGCGTACGCCGCCGAACTCATCGGCTACGGGAAGTGGGTCACGGGGTCGTCCATCGTCGAGTTCCTCTACGGACAGGGCGACGACGCGGTCGTCGGCTGGCTCCTGACGGCGACCTCGCTCGGCTACTACCAGCTCGCCTACCGCATCTCCAACGCGCCGGCGACCGAAATCGCCGTCGTCGTCTCCAGCGTGATGTTCTCGACGTACTCGAAGCTTCAGGAGGACCAGCGCGCCCTCCGCGAGGCGTTCTTCAGCACCTTCCGGCTCACCGCCTTCGTCGCCCTGCCGATGTCGGTCGGTATCTACCTCGTCGCGCCCGCATTCGTCGGCGCGTTCCTCGGCGAGGACTGGCTCCCGATGGTGCTCGCCATGCAGATTCTCGTCGCCTACGGGCTCTTCCGGACGCTCTTCGCGACGTTCAATCCCGTCTGGCGCGCCGTCGGCCGCCCCGACGTCCAGACCAAACTCGGCTTCCTCAGGGTCGCCCTGCTCGCCATCGTCATCGTTCCCGCGACGAGCGCCTACGGCATCGAGGGGACGGCGCTCGCGGTCACGGGCATCCTCGCGTTCCCGATGGTCCCGCTCTACGCGCGCGAGATGAAACGGACGCTCGGCACGACCTATCGGCGGTTCCTCCGCGAACTCTCGTACCCCGTCGCGGCCAGCGGCGCGATGGCGCTGGCGGTCCTCGCGGCGCAGAACCGCGTCGGGTCGCCGCTCGTCGAGTTCGCACTGCTCGTCGCGGTCGGCGTCGTCGCCTACGTCCTCAGCGCGGCGTCGCTCATGACGCTTTTCGACTGGCGGGTCAAACACACCCTCCGGGAACTCGTCTCGGTGATGTCGAAGTGACGCGGTGACGCCGGCGCTCGGCCGCCCCCGACGGGTCCGACGAGGGGTCGATTCGACTGACTCTCATTGCTAGCTGAACCTCGACGGTGAATCAAACCTATCAGAACCTCGTCAGTAAATGTGGGTGCGGTGAAACGAACGCCCTCGCAAGATTCGGTGGGCGATTAATTACCAGTTCACAGTTGATTATCTGCGAGGTAGCGCCGATTCACGGCTCGAATACGGTTCGACCCCCGGATTGCGATTTTTCTCGAACACAACCGATTAAGCGGTTGTTTCGTGGGGTCGAACCGAGGTATGTTCAATTTTAGTTGAGACTATCTATTCCGAATTTATGGTGTGACTTTGGAATGCAACTGGTACTGATTTGGCCGCCATCCGAAGTAATCCCGTAAGTAATCGTCTCCAACCCGGTCATACCTCGCAATAATGATTATCACCTTAACGAGGGCTTTCCTCGGGTATGGCACGACTAACCGATGGAGACGACGACGAATCTGCGGCGGATTCAGACTCCATCCTCGAATCGCAACTCAACAGGCGGAACTACCTCAAACTCGGTGCGATGGCCGCATCGACTGCCCTCTCTGCCGGCGTCGCGTCGGCTGCGTCTGGACCAGAGGAGCGCTTCGGTATCCAATGGGACCGCGTCGTCAACGCGGTGGACGACCTTGGAATGGACCCCAACGGAAACGAACCGATAGACAACCAACTCGATTCCGCGTACGAAAGCGGGACGCTCATCGAATTCCCTCCGGGTGAGTATCTCGCCACCGAGACGCAGTACTGGAACGACGACGTGTCCCGCTTCGGGATGGTCGGCACCGGAAGCTCTCACAAGGACGTGCAGTTCGTCTTCCCGTCGGGCAACAACGGCGAGAAGTACCGGTTCCTCGAAATCACCAGCGGGGACCACCACGTCCTGAAGAACTTCTCCATCCAGCAGACCGACGACGCCACCACCACGGCGGACATCTGGATGATAAACGACGACGGCGGCCTCATCGAGGACGTCGAGTGGCTCGGCCGCACCCCCACCGACAACGACGCTCGCCGCCAGCTCCTCGCGTACGACTGTTCGTCCGTCGACGGCGTCAACGTCGCCCGTCGCGTCTACATGCGCGAGGGTGCCGAGCTTCCGGGCTACCCCGACGGCGTCGCGGGCATCCGCGTGCAGGGCGGCTCCGTCGGCGAGATTCGCCTCGTCGACTGCCACATCGAACAGCGCGGCTCGTCGTCGTTCCGCGCGACCCACACCCGCGGCGTCCTCCGCGTCGAGGGCGGGCTGTTCAAGAACAACGACAACACGAACATGCGCATCTCCGCGGGCGACCACCCCGAAAAGACCTCGTGGATCAAGGGCGCGACCGTCATCATGGACGCGGACAACCTCAACGAGCACGCCCACGACGGCGACAGCCTCGACAGTCCCGAGGGTCTCCGCATCGACTCCACCGGCAACGGGTACGCGGGCGTCCTCATCGAGGACTGCGACTTCATCTTCAAGTCCTGTCCCACCTCGCGCGGTATCGTCTCGTCGCCGACGTGGGGCGGCCACGGCGGCTTCACCCTGCGCAACTGCCGCATCCAGAACGACACGTCGGTCCAGACGATTCACGCCGACTCCGTCGACACCGACACCGCGGACAAGCCGTGGGGCGTGAACCTCGAAAACGTCTCCATCACGGGCAGCGCGCGGTCCCAGCCGTCCGGCGCGGCGGTCTGCATCGACAACGACCGCAACGGCTCGACCGTCCAGAACAGCTGTATCCACTTCCCGAACGGCGACGTGGACGGCGTCCTCGTCAACGACGCCACGAGCTGTGAGATTGTGGACTCGAACATCAACGTCTCCGGGCAGGCGACGGTGTTCAGCGGGGCCGACGTGGACACGAGCAACATCACGAGCGGCGACTCCTGTCCGCTTCCGAGCGCCGACAGCAGCACGGGCGGCGACTCGTCGACGACGGACTCGACGACAGACTCCACGACGGACTCGACGACCGACTCCACGACGGATTCGACGACAGACTCCACGACGGACTCGACGACCGACTCCGCGACGGACTCGACGACCGAAGACCTCCCGAACGAGATTCGCCTCGTCGGCACGGGCACGACGACGCAGTACGAGTTCACGGTGACGGACTCGCTGCAGGCGTCGGACGGAACCATCGAGGAGTGGGACGACATCGAAAGCGGCACCGCGACCGGCTGGATTACGACCGAGGGCGTCGAGGACGCGTACACGTTCTCCGGCGACGTCGACTCGTTCTCGTTCCTCGAAGGCGAGTCCGAGGTTTACGTCAACGGCGAGCAGGTGTCCGAGAGCGCGGTCACGGACGCGACGACCGATTCGAGCACGGACGGCTCGACGGACTCGACGACCGACTCTCCCGACCTCTCGCACGAACTGCGCCTCGTCGGCACGGGTACCCAGACGCAGTACGAGTTCACCGTCAGCGACGCGCTCGAAGCCTCGGGTGACACCATCGAGTCGTGGGACACCATCGACGGCACCTCCGCGGCGGGCTGGATCACGACCGAGGGCGTCGAGGACGTGTTCAACTTCGCGGGGAGCGTCACCTCCTTCGGCTTCGTCGAGGGCGAGGCCGAGATTTACGTCGACGGCGAGCAGGTGACCGAGAGCACGGTCACCGATGCCGCGACTGACTCCACGACCGATTCGACCGACAACTCCACCGACAGCCAGAACGAACTGCGCCTCGTCGGTACCGGCGTCGAGACGCAGTACGAAGTCGCCGTCAGCGGTACGCTCGAAGCCTCGGACGACACCATCGAGGAGTGGGACGACGTGTCCGAAAGCTCCGCGGCGGGCTGGGTGACCACCGAGGGCGTCGAGGACGTGTACGCCTTCACGGGTACGATCACGTCGCTGTCGTTCCTCCAGGGCGAGGCCGAGGTCTACGTCAACGGCACGCGGGTCGACCCCGCCGTGTTCTCCCTGCCGAACACCCTCGTCGTCGAGGGCGACGGCTCGGAGACGACGTACGACTTCATGGTCTCCGGCGACATCCTGAACGACCCGCTCGTCGGGCCGACCGAGAGCGCCGACAGCGTCACCAGCGGCAAGGCGAAGGGTTCGGTCACCGACGACGTCGACGCCTTCCGGTTCTCGGGCGACATCACGAAGATGAACCTGACCGGCGACGCGGCGCTGACGTTCGAGGACAACGACGGCTGAGGCGACGGCGGAAAAACGACACGACAGCACAGCACGCGGCGCGCCGCCCGCGCGGTGACGCCGCAGACGACAGAGGCACCCACGTTCGCATTTCGACGCGGTTTTTTCGTTTTCCACCCGACAGCCGAGCGACCGCCACACTTCGTGACGGAGCACTCAGCGACGAAGCGACGCCCGCGTGCCCCCGAGTTACGCCGCGTCGTCGCCGGCGTCCGCGCCGTCGGTCGGCTCCTCGGTCACGGTGACCCAGACGTACGCCGAGCGGTACGCCGTGTCGGTGCTCGGCTCCGACGGCGCGTCGCCCTCGTACAGGTAGTACGTGAGCCGGAGGTCCTCGCCGGTCAGCGTCGGGGCGAAGCCGTGGCGGGTCCGCCACGTCTCGCCGTCTTCGACGGTCTCCGTCCGCGAGCCGAGCGCCTGTCGTTCGACGACCGTCGTCTCGCCGTTCGCCCGCTCGACGCGCTGGAGTTCGGCCACGAGCGTGTAGCTCGTCGCCTCCCCCTCGACGTTTTCGACGGAGACGAACAGGGCGGTCTGTTCGCCGACCGTCAGCGCCTCGGGGTAGTCGGCGGCGACGAACTCGCCGCCGGCGTCCTGCGTGAGAAGCGACAGGCTCGAATACGACTCGCCCGTTCCCGGCGCGACGAGCGCGTAGCTCAGGCTCGCGACGGCCAAGAGGACGGCGGCGGCGAGCGCGACGTTCAGAAGCGAATCGACCCGCGAGGGCCGGTCGAACGACCGGACCACGTCGGCCCACCAGCGCCGAATCGGAACGTGGAACCGCTCCGCCTCGGGGAGTCGTCGCCGCCGGACTTCGCCGACGGCGAGGCCGACGACGACGACCGCCGACAGCGCGGCGATGACGGGCGCGGCGTCCAGACCGACGCCGGTCCAGAGGAGCGCCAGTCCGACGACCGGCAGCAGCGCGACGCTCATCCCGAAGGCGAGCGCGAAACGCTCTCCGAGGCCGAGGTCGGGTTGCCACTCGAACCGACCGAACGACGGGCCCTCGGCGGTCGCGCCCGCCGACCCTGCGGGGAACAGCGCGAGCAACAGCGCGTAGCCGGGCAGAAACAGCAGTACGGGGAGTCCGACGAGGGCTTGGGCGATCGGAACCACGTCGAGAACCGCGACGAGACTACTCGAAACGACGACGAACAGCGCGAGGGGCACGTCAAGCGAGAGTTCGCCGAGTGCCCGATTCAACCGCCCGTTGCTGTGTGATGTGGACCCCATTACTGGATAGATGACGCGTCTAGGGTGTTGTTATTGAGCGCCTCACACCCCCGTTTTCGCGGGTACGAGGTGACTAACTCCCGGTTATCTCGCGCTCTGTGATTCCGTCGGAGGCGCGTTCTTCTCTCTCGTCGTTCTCGTCGACACCGCCGCCGCCGCGAGCCGGCCGCGGGTCGGTCCGTGCGCCCCGCTCGAACGCCGCCGACGGCTCCGCCGCGACCCGTAACCGTTCGTTCTCGCGGCTGTCGAGGAGCATCGCGCCCCCGAGCGACCCGACCCCGATGAGGGCCGAAGCGAGGGACCCGGCGAACGACCGCCGATTCGCGCGGTTCCTCGACGCGACCCCACCGACCAACCGGAACGCGCCGGCGAGGAGGCCCACGACGCCGAGCGCGTAGAGGACGGCCACCGGATGGACGCCGCCGCCGAGGTACCGCACGCGGAGCCGCCAGAGGAAGTCCCTGAGCAGGAGGAACGACAGCCCGGGGACGAACGTCGAGTACCTGATGCCGCTTTCTTCGTCGCCGTAGCGCGCGCGCATCGGCACGGTCGCCACCCGCTTTTCGGCGACGTTCAGGTTCACGAGCAGGTCGTTCAGGAAGCCGTACTGGTCGTACAGCCGGTCGAAGTCGAGCTCCGCGAGCGCGTCCGCCGAGACGGCCGTGTAGCCGTTCTGCGGGTCGCGGATGTGCCAGTAGCCGCTGGCGATGCGCGTCAGGCCCGACAACAGGAGGTTGCCGAACAGCCGCCACGGCGGCATCCCCCGGCGGGTGTCCCGCGCGGCGAGTCGGTCGCCGACGGCGTAGTCGGCGTCTCCGCCGACGACGGGGTCGATGATGGCGGGCATGATGTCCGGGTCCATCTGGCCGTCGCCGTCCATCACGACGACGACGTCCATCCCGTCTTCGAGCGCGCGCTCGTAGCCGGTCTTGACGGCCGCGCCGCGCCCGCGGTTGACCGGGTGTCGAATCGGAACGACGCGCCTGTCGAGCGACGCGCCGCCGTCGGCCGCGGCGACGACGGGCGCGGCCACTCGCTTGTTCGCGCGCGCGGCGTGCCGTCGAATCACCTCCCACGTCCCGTCTGTCGAGCAGTCGTCGACGACGTACGCGCGGTCGACGAACGCGGGGAGCGTGTCGATGACGCCGCCGACGAACCGCGCCTCGTCGTACGCGGGCACGACGACGCCCACGGCGTTACCGCGATACATCGCCCCTCGCGTGCGACCCCTGTGTTGCCCGCCGAGCGCCGGCCGGTCCGCCGCCGTGAGACGGCGCTCCCGGCGGCGACGAATCGAGTCGGAGAGTGCGTAGGAACATTGATACTTCGACCCGCTGATTGGGCCGTTCGGGTCTTTGTTAGTCGTCAGCAACACGTACGAAAACACGAATTTCAGGCGTTTCTGACGGTTAGAACGGGTGTCTAACGTTCTCAGAAACGTGACTGACAGACTCCGAATCACGTTCGGAACGACTGTCCGGAAAATCAGCATATCGGCGCGCTCGGGTCGGCGTGCCGACCGCGTTTCTGTGCGACCGCGTTTCCGTCCCGAGGGAGTCGCCGCCTCAGACGGAATCTCGAATCGAGTCCCAGTAGCTCGACGCCGTGACCACGTCCAACCCGAGTTCGTCCACGTAGTCCATCGTCTCGGCGAACGCCGCCGGGCTGATGGAGCGCCCCTTCCCGGTCACGTCGTGGTACATGAGCACCGCGAGCTGGTTGTACTGCGCGGCGAAATCGAGCGCCTGCTTCGCCTTCTTCACGTCGTCGCCGTCGGTTCGGCCGACGATTTGCGGGTCGGACACCGGACCTGTCGGCCCCCCGACCGTCACGAACCCGAGGTAGTGGTAGTCGCTCGCGGCGTCGAGCGCCGACTCGTCGTACCGGCCGTACGGCCAGATGATGAAGTCGGCCCCGCGTTCGAACCCGTTTTCGACGAGCCACGCCTTCGACTCCCTGATGCTCGCGCGCTGGTCCGCCGGCGAGAGGTCGCGGAACGAGTCCGACCGCTGGGGGTGACTCACCATGTCCCAGCCGGAGTCGACCATCTCGTCCATCCCCGACCGCGGGATGCGGTGGCTCGACCCCACGGTCCACGGGATGACGCCGACGACGCCGGGGAAGCCGTGCGACTCCAGTATCGGATACGCCGTGTCGTACTGGCTCCGGGTGTTGTCGTCGAACGTAATCATCACCTTGCCCGCGTCGGCGCGCGGTTTGGCCCGGAGGGAGTCGACGTAGAACCGCGCCGTCGTGCCGCCGCCGGTGTACAGCTGGATGCTTATCTCGGTGACGTTGGACAGGTCCGGCGACCCGGTGACGCGCCGCGGCCCGAGGTCGAGGCGCTGCCAGCCGGCCGCCCAGACGTGGCGGCCGAGAAGCAGCGTGTTGTCGTAGTCGGGCGCGGCGAGGCGAACCGTGATGCCCTCGGTGTCGGGCGTTACGAGATTGACGGCCAGCGAGAGGTCCGCATCGGAGAGGTCGATGCCGCCGTCGAACGTCCGGTAAATCCACACCCGTTCGTCGGCGGGCGTCGCGTCGAGGCGGAGCGACTGCGACCCGCAGTAGACGACGTCTTCTTCGACGGCGTAGCGTCCCGCGAACGTCCCCCAGAGGCGCTCGTCTTCGAAGTCGTCGACGAGCCATCCCACGTCTCTGAACCGCTCTCGGCTGTTGAACGCGACCGCCAGCGGGTCGCCCGCCGCGTCGACGCTGGGGTCGTCGTAGCTGAATCGCGGGGTCGGAGTCGGCGCCGGCGTCGGCGGCTCGCTCGTCGCGGTCGGCTCGGTCGCGCCGGCCGGTTCCCCGCCCCTCGCGACGCACCCGCTGAGCACGGCGGCGCTCAGTCCAAGATATGAACGCCGTGACAGATTCATACGGATAACTGTCGTCACGAGTGGATAGTAATGCGACTCGTAATTTCAGTAGTCTCGGACTGAAACGTCGAGAACAGCGAATACGCCGATTTTGGCCGGCTTTTCGAACGTCTTCTCCCCCTCGTTTCGCCGCCGCCGGCGAGCCTCGATTCCGCGTCCCTCGCGCCGTCAGCCGCGGTTACACACCGTTTACCAATCACCTTTCCCGTCCAACTGACTGGAAACATGTGTAACCGACGTTGGTCCCTCTCTCTCCCGCTTTCATCTCGCCCTTCGCGGCGACTCAACTCCGATGCACGACGGACGCTGGACAGCCACCGAGAACATCCCGAGCGCGCGGAGGTCTCCCGCCGGTGAAGCGCAGAACCTACCTGAAGACGCTCGGCGCGGTCGGCGTCGGTGCCGCGCTCGCCGGGTGCAACACGCCGGACGAGGAATCGCCGACCGAGACGGCGACCGGGACGCCGCCAACCGAGTCGACGCCCACGCCCGAACCGGACCTCACCGTCCTCGACGCGGTCGAAGACCTCGGGATGGACCCGACGGGACAAGAGCCGGTCGACGACATCCTCGACGGGGCGTACGGCGACGACACGGCCATCGAGTTCCCGCCGGGCGACTACCTCATCACCCGCGAGCACGACTGGGACCGCGGCGTCTCGAACTTCCGGCTCGTCGGCCTCGGCGACTCGCACACGGACGTACAGTTCGTCTTCCCCCCGGCGGACCCCGGCGAGCGGTTCCGGATGCTCCGCATCACGAGCGGGACAGACCACGTCCTGCGGAACTTCTCTATCCAGCAGACCGACGACGACACCACGAGCGCCGACATCTGGCTCGCCAACGACGACGGCGCGCTCATCGAGGACGTCGAGTGGCTCGGCCGCACCCCCACCGACAGCCACGCGCGCGACCAACTGCTGTTGTTCGACTGCACCTCGGTCGAGGGGGTCAACGTCATCCGCCGCGTCTACATGCGCGAGGGCGCGGCGCTCCCCGGCTATCCGAACGGCGTCGCCGGGATTCGCATCACCGAGCGGTCCGTCGGCGAGGTCAGGATGATAGACTGCCACATCGAACAGCTCGGGTCGTCGTCGTTCCGCGCGACCCACACCCGCGGCGTCCTCCGCGTCGAGGGTGGCCTGTTCAAGAACAACGACAACACGAACATGCGCATCTCCGCGGGCGACCACCCCACGAAGACCTCGTGGATCAAGGGCGCGACCGTCATCGTCGACGCGGACAACCTCAACGAGCACGCGCGCGAGGGGGACCGACTCGACAGCCCCGAGGGCCTCCGCATCGACTCGACGGGCCACGGGTACACGGGCGTCCTCATCGAGGACTGCGACTTCATCTTCCGGTCGAGTCCCTCCTCGCCGGGCATCATCACCGTCCCGACCTACGGGAGCCACGGCGGCTTCACGATGCGTAACTGCCGCATCGTCAACGACACCGGCGTCCAGACCATCCACGCCGGGCCGGTCGACACCGACATCGCGCGCGAGCCGTGGGGGATGGTCCTCGAAAACGTCACCATCTCGGGGGCGTGCGAGAGTCAGCCCTACGGCTCTGCGGTCGTCGTCGACAAGAACCGAAACGGCTCCCGCATCGTCGATAGCTGCATCTACCTGCCGAACGGTCGAGTCGGCGGCGTGCTCGTCGACCGCGCGTCGGGCTGCTCCATCGAAAACACCAGCATCAACGTCAGCGGCCCGCCGACCCGGACCCGCGGCGTCGAACTCGCCCTCGACGACGTGACCTACACCGCGACCTGCGCGTTCCGCGACGTGAGCCCGCGCGTCGGCGAAGGGCCTCTCGGAACTCCCACTCGTCGGTAGTTCGCCGCGGTCGGGTGTCCCAGCTCTCGCCGAGGGTGCGTGCAAGACGTAGCGGACGCGTTCAGCAACTCCCCGTCTCACCGGTCAGAACAGTAGCAAACCTTACCCAGTAGTATGTTCTACCAGCGAACATGGCCACGTCGGTAAAGATGGACGACGACACGAAATCCCGTCTCGAACGGTTACAGGCCGAGATTCGGCTCAAGACCGGGACGCGAGTGACGCAGCAGGAAGTCTTGGCACGGCTCGTCGAGAACGCCGTCGAGTCCAAGGCTGACCTCATCGACTCGTTCCGCGAGAAGCGCGTCCCGCTTTCAGAATCCGAGCGCGAGCGGTTCCACGACGGGATGGTCTCGTCCGGCGTCACGACGACGGAAGAGGACATCGACGACGTGCTGTACGGATGAGCGTCTTCGTCGACACCGGCGTGTTCTTTGCGCACCACGATACGGATGCCGACCGGCACGACCAGGCGGTTAGCGCATTCGACGAACTGTTCGACGGGGAGTTCGGACAACCGTACACGAACGACTACGTCCTCGACGAGACGGTGACGCTCACGCGCGCTCGAACGGGTTCGTTCGAGGCAGCGGATACCGTCGCCGGTCGTATTCTCGGCGAGGAACCGTTTCCGAACGTGTTCGAGATGGTTCACGTCGAACCGGACGACGTCCGGGCGTCGCTGGAGACGCTCCGTCGATACGAGGACCACGACCTCAGCTTCACCGATGCGACCATCGTCTCTCTGTGTGAGTCGCGTGGCATCGACGCCGTGTTGAGTTTCGACACGGATTTCGATGGGCTCGTCGACCGCATCGAACCGGGGTACCGCTAGGTTTCAACAGCGCCACGGCGAGCGCCGACCGAAAAAAGAGCGGTCCGCTCAATGGCCCCTGAAGTTGAGTCCCGGCGTCAGCGTGATACCGGTCCCTCGGGTCCGCTGCAAACTGAAAAATGTATCCGCAATAACATTTATCGGGATGTGCGCCGCAGTTCGATCTATGGTTCGGCTCTGTTATCGGTACGGTCCCGGACGGCTCCCGTACGCCGGGCGAAACGACGTCGGAGGCGGGATAGCGATGGCTGCAACCGGGTTGTTGGCAATCACCCTCTGGTTCGGTGCTGCGGGGCTGCTGACTCTCGTCGGCGCGATGAACGGGACACTCGGGTTCGTCTTCGGTCTCGGACTGGTGGCCGTCCCGGTAGCGATACCGACCTCGTTTATCGTGGGCACGCTGCTCTGGCGACGGCTGCGAGCCAACGAAGACCGTCAGTGGTACGGCGCTGTTTTCGGCGGGTTGACTGCGTTTGGGAGCCTCGTTACCGGCGCGTTCGCCCCCGCTCTCCTCGTCGGCGTCTCGAACCTCGCCCGCGGTGAGATGGTCCTCCGAGAGGCAGCGGTCTTCATCGCCGTCATGCTGCCTGTGAGCGTGGTTTTCGCCGTCATCGTCGCCGGCTGGTTGGTCGTTCCACTCGGCGCGTTCGGCGGGTGGTATCACGAGCGTGCGAAGGCGTGCTCCTGACGAGCGCCGACCGAAAAAAGAGCGGTCCGCTCAGCGACCCCTGAAGTTGAGTCCCGGCGTCAGCGTGATGCCGGTCCTCGGCTCTTCCGATTCGTCGCCGCCGCGGTCGTGGTCGGCGGTCGATTCCTCCGCGCCTTCGTCGTCGCCGCGGTTGAACAGCGCGTGGTGCACGTAGCGGGCGAAGGGGACCGGGTCGTCGAGGCGCGCGAGGTCGAATCTCGGCTCGCGGTAGATGGACGACGCGACCTCCCAGACGGTCTTGAGGAACGACGGGCGCTCGACGAGCGGCGAGTCGTCGCGGCGGACGCTCATCACGTAACCGAGTTCGCCCCAGAGGTAGTGGGTGCCGACGCCGAGTTCGTACCCCGGTTCGATGCGGTGTTTCTGCCCGGTCGCCTGCAGCCAGTAGTAGTACGGGAAGTCGGCCCCGGCGCGGACGGTCGAGGGGAGCGACTGCCACATCCGGGGGTTGATTTCGATGAGTTTGAACTCGCCCGTCTCGGCGTCCTTGAGGTACTCGATGCACGCGAGGCCGTGCCACTCGATGTGGCCGAGGAGCTTCCGCGCGACGGATTCGAGTTCCGGGTCGTACACCGAGGTCCGGTAGACGCCGCCGCCGCCGGTGTAGGAGTTCCCGCGAATCTGGAGGTGCTGGAACGTCGCCAGCGGTTCGCCGTGGTCGTACAGCGCCGCGAACATGAACTTGTCCTCGGTCGGGACGTAGTCCTGTACGATGGGGTCGTGTTTCATCTCGGCGAATATCTCGTCTCTGTCCGGGCGGTCGCCGGGTCGGACGTGGTGGACGCTCTTGACGATGTCGTACTCGTGGGGGTCGTAGCCGTCGACGTACTCGCCGGCGACGACGTTGTACCGCGGCTTGATAATCGAGGGCTCGTCGAACGACTCGATTTCGCTGAACAGGCGGGTCCGCGGCATGGGAACGCCGGCCTCGACGGCGGCCTCGTAGAGGAGCTTTCGGTCGTGGACCCGGCGGAGCGTCTCGAAGTCGGGGACGACGAGGTCGACGTATCGCTCGAACTCGTCGCGGTACTTCGAGAAGACGTAGCCGTCTTCGGGCCGCGTCGGGATGACGGTCTTCACGTCCGGTCGGGCGGCGATGCCGACGAGGGCGTCCTTGTAGGCCACGAGGTCGTCTTTCGGGGCGGGGATGCGGACGAGTTCGTCGCAGAATCGGGACGAGGCCGCCGGCGTGTCGTCGTGTTCGGAGGCCATGACCGTGTGGATGCCCCGTTCGCCGAGCGACCGGACGCAGGTGTAGTTGCCCGACGGAACGAGTACCGAACCCCGGGCGTGCGCGCGCTTGGACATACCTGAACCGTCGCGCGATGACCGAATTAGTATGGGTCCGCTAACGGATTCGGGGCCGAAGACGGGGACGGGTTCGCCACGCCCGACTCGGTGGCCGGCGCGCCGGCGTCCGCCCGAGACGGGACCGGACCGCGCCGCCGCGCAAACGTCGCGCCGGTGACCGACCTGTGGGTTCGAACGCGACGGACCGGATTCGATTCCTGATAGTCGAGAAATTCGACGGTTTCGGGTCGGTTATCCACAGCATACCGGGGTGTTGGCGAGACTGCCGCGCCGCTCGATGACCTGCCGAGTCGGCGAGGCAGGCGCTCTCGACAGAAGAACAGTTCGGCGCGGTGCCGAGCGAGTCGACGCCTCAGGCGGCGGGCGGCCTCAGAGCACGTCGTCGTCGAGGCCGCCGGGGTCGCCCGCGGTGTCGAAGAGGTTGTTCTGGGCGCTCTGGACGAAGTCCGACTGGACGCCGCCCTCGTCGTCGACGGGGGCACCGTAGGCGTCCATTCCCATCGAGAGGAGCTCCTCGACGGCCTGTTCTTCGCTGATGAACTCTTCGTCGACGAGCTGTTCGAACTCGACGAGCAGTTCGTCCGGGAGATTGACTTCTACGACGGGCATAGAATCGCGTTCGTGCTCGACATACTTGAGCGACCGGGTGTGAGTAATCGCGTGTTGTGGCCGCAATCGGTCGCCGCGACTGACACTCCGGGTCGAACGGCAGTCGCAACCGCGTGAATTATCAGCGCCCGCTCGGACCCTCCACGCGACGAACGGCGTCGATTCCGCGACGCCGGTGACCGAGAACATCGACGTGACCCGCGACACAGACCCGGCGACCGACGACGACGCCCCCTCAGAGAGCGACGAGCTCGGCTGGCTTCCGGAGCGCGTCGAGCTGCCGAGCGACGAGTGGGTCATCTACCCGCCCGGCGAGCCGCGGCCGGCGAACTTCGCGCTCCGCTTCGAGAAGGCCGTCCCCGCGGTGCTCGTCGGCATCGACCCCGGCGACTCGCTGGGCGTGCACGTCCTCCCGCATCCGGGTGGCCTCTCCGTCTCCGCCCGGTTCGGCGGCCTCGTCGACGACTCGCTCCGCGAGTTCGAGCCGCCGGCGTCGGACGACGAGCGCGAGGCGGTCGCCGCGTGGGCCCAGACGTGGGTCGAGCGCGTGGACGACCGGGCCGAGCGGGCGCGCATCCGGACGGCCTGCGCGCCGGTTCCCAACGCCGGCGACCGCGTCTCGCGGGCGCTGTTCGACCACTTCGGGAGCGCGGACGCCGTCGCGGCCGCGGTGCTCGAACGCGACACCGCCGCGCTCAGGCGCGCGTCGGGCGTCGCCGAGCAGACGGCGACCGACTTGGTCGTCCACTACGGCACCGACGCGGAGTGGGAGCACTACCGCCGCCACCGCGACGCCGCCCCGTGACTCAAATCGCGATTTGACTCTCGCGTAGGGTTATTCCCGTCCGCGACGATTACCGAGTATGTCCCTGACACGACGCACCTTCCTCGGTTCGACCGCCCTCCTCTCGTTCGGCCTCCTCGCAGGCTGTGTCGGCGACGGTGGGTCGGACGACGGAACGACGACCGACGGCGAGACGACGACTGACGACGGAACGACGACCGACGGCGAGACGACGACCGACGAGCCGACGGACACGACAGACGACCTCCCGGACGGAAACGGCACCGACGACGGGACCGGCGGCACCCGCCCGTCCGGCGGCCCCGGAATCTCGCTGGTCGGCGTCGACGACGCGCCCGACGTGCCCGTCGAACACGACGTCGAGATAACGGAGGACCTCGCGACCGACGAGCACCCGCCGCAGGTCCGCATCACGCTGACGAACACCGGCGACGAGACGGTCGAGGTCGGCGAGGGGAGAACCGTCTTCTTCCAGTACGTCTCGGACACGACGAACGACCTCATCTTCCTCCCCGCGGACGGCGAGTACCCCGCCGAGGCGGGCTGTTGGCGGCTCGAAGACCACATCGCCGTGACCGATGAGTACCGGGTTCTCTCGCTCGAACCCGGCGAGTCCCGGTCGGAACTGGTGGACCTCTACGGCGTCGCCCAGTCCGAGAAAGAAGAAGCGAGCTGTCTCCCGGTCGGCGAGTTCCGCTTCGAGGCGGACTTCGCCACCGGCGGGCTCTCGGGGTCTGACGACGAGCGGCAAGAAGCGACGTGGGGGTTCTCGCTCGCGCTGGAGTGAGGACCGCGGGTACCGAACACGCCCCAACGCCGTCGAATCGGGGGCTACTCGGCTCCCTTTGCGGCGGCCGAGTCCGAGACGACCGACCAGTCCGAGGGGTCGATGTCGCGGCCCTCGACGGCGCTGTGTTCGGGATACGCCGTCATGACGAGATACGTCGCTCTCCCGGAGAGGTAGTCGGTCAGCCGACCGAGGTTCTCGTCGGCGATGCCGCCGAGGCGGTCCACGAGCATGACCGGCACGCGCTCTCCCACGTCGAACGCCTCGTAGCCCGCCAGCGCCGTCGCCAGTCCGAGGAGTTCGACCTCGCCCTCGCTGAGCGCGTCGAGCGACGCCTCGCGCCCGTCGCGGGCGACGACCAGTTCGAACTCGCTCGTCAGCCGCGCGCTCTCGAACCCCGTCTCGAACAGCGGGACGATATCCCGAATCGAGGCGTCGAACGCGTCTTGTGTCTCTTTCTTTACCTCTTGTTTCCGCCGCCGGAGACGGGTTATCTCCTCGGTGAGCGACTGTCGCTGTGAACGCAGTGATTCGAGCGTTTCGGCTTTTGTCTCTACAGATTCGAGCTCTGATTTCGCGTCGTCGAGACGCGCTTTCGCGTACTTCAGATCGCTTTCGATATCGGTCACCTGTCCGACGTCTGATTCGATTCGTTCGCGGAGGTCGTCGATGCGCTCGGCGAGTTCGGCGTCGCGTTCGCGCGCGTCGTCGAGGCGGCGTTCGAGGTCCGACCGGCGCTCGCGTAGCTCCCGAACTTCGGTCCGAAGCTCCCGTTCGCGCCGCCGTCGCTTCTCGCGCGTCTCGACGCGCTCGGTGAGTTCCTCGACGCGCTCTCGGCTGGCTTCGGCCGCCGTGGTTCGGCGTTCGATACGCTCGGCGAGCTCGTCGAGCCGCTCGGTCACCGACGACGCGTCCGTCTCGGCACCGCAGACCCAACACGCGAGTTCGTCGTCGACGATGCCGTGTGTCACGTCGGTCAGCAGTTCGGTCCGGTCTTCGGCCACGACGCGGCGGTTCGCGTCGTAGACGCCACGCAGGAGTTCGATATCGCGTTCCTGTCGGTGGAGTTCCCGCTTCGCCGCGTCGAGTTCGCGCGCCAGTTCCTCGTCGTCTTCCACGTCGAGTCCGTCGAGTTCCTCGCGGCTCGATTCGAGTTGTTCTCGCACCCGCTCGGCGGTCGATTCGAGCCGGTCGATTCGGCTCTGGACGCGGGAGCGCTCCGCGCGGGCGTCGCTGAGCGCCTCGCGCGTCTCGTCCCCGCCGGCGGCGTCCGCGGACGCCGCGCGCTTCGCCTCCAACTCCTCGACCTCGGCTTCGAGTTCCGACACCCGCGAGACGAGCGTCGGCAGGCGGTCGGCGGCGTCTTCGGCCTCGGAGAGCGCCTCGTCGACCCGGTCGCGCTCGCGGCGCGCCTCGGCGATGTTCGCGTCGATGTCCTCGAAGTCGAGCGGTCGCGTCAGGAGGGGTTCGAGGTCGTCGCCCTCGCGGACGGCCCGCCGAATCTCGTTTTCCTCGCCGAGGAACGCGAACAGGTCGGCGCAGACGCGGTCGGCCTCGTCGGACAGATACGGCTCCCCGGTCGTCCGGACGCGCCCCCCGTCTCGGGTCAACTCGACCGCGCACTCCCGTTCGTCGGTCGAAAGCGAGACGCGCCCCTCGGTCGCGCCCTCGGTCAGCGGCGACGCCGTCCCGAGGGCGGTCGCTATCGCGGCGAGGAAGCTCGATTTCCCCTGCCAGTTGCTCGCGCGGACGGCGTTCAACCCCGGTTCGAGCGTCGCGCTCCCGCGCCGAATCCCGGCGACGTTCTCCACGTCGAGCCGCCAGCTCATGCCATTCCGACGGCCGCGACGAGTTCGAGCGCCGCCCCGGAGAACTCGCCGAGCGCGAGGCCGGCGCTGGAGAGCGCACCGATGGGGAGCACCGCCCGGAGCCGCCCGCCCGAGTCGGCCCCGCCGTCGGGCGCGACGCCGGTCTCGCGGACGGCCTCCTCGGCCATCTCGTCGGCACCGACGTGGTGCTCCTGACAGACGAACCCGCGGTCGAGCGCGTCTTCGAGCGGGACCCGCGTCGGGCACTCCGCGCAGGACACCTTCACCTGCACGTCGACGCCGGCGTCTCCGGCTCCGGCGAGTCGCCCTTTCTTCCCCAGGGACGCGAGCGCCGACTCGGCTTTCTGTCTGACCGTCTCGCGCGCGATGTCGACGCTGTTTCGCTCCCAGTCCGAGGACGCCTCGACGGTCGGCTTCTCGCCGTCGAGACAGTCGTTGAGGTGGCGTCGCATCGTGCTCCACGACGCCATCGCGCCCGTCAGCTCGTCGGCGTCGATGCCGTCGGTGGCGAGGTCGGCGGCCACGTCGCCGTAGTCGAGGTCGTCGTCGCCGACGAGGGCCTCGTACTCCGCGTCGAGGCGCACGTCGGTCACGTCGCGACCGTTCCGCTCGTAGACGCGCGCGAGCAGTCGCTTGTTGAACCACGTCGTGAGCGACTTGTACCCCTCGCTTTCGCCGCCGTCAGCCCCGGTCCACCGCGCCAGCAGATAGTCGTCGATGGAGTCGTACCTGCCGGTCGGCGCGGCGAGCCCGTACCGTTCGATTGCCACGTCGACCTTGCACATTGTCTCGTTGCACGAAACTGGTGGCGCGACGGTAATAAGACTACGCTTGGCGGACGGATGGCCCCGTTTCAGTCGTCGTCGCGGCCGCGTTCGTCTCGTCGTCGCGTCTCCGCTCCTCGCTCGGCTTCCCGTCGCTCGGCTTCCCGTTGCTCGGCTTCTCGGTACTCGTTTTCCTGCCGCTCCGCTTCTCGCCGTTCTGCTTCCCGTCGCTCGTTGCGCCGTTTGGTCCGGAACTGTCGGAAGCGCTCTTCCTGTTCGCGCTCGTCGAGGTACCGCCGGATGTATCGTTTCTCCACCTCCAACTCCGGGATGAGCCGCTGGGTGAGGTAGTTGACGCGGAGCCGAAGCCGTCGAATCTCCGCGAGGAGGCGCAGGAGGACCGCCCGCATCTCCGCCAGTCTGACGACGTCCTCCACGACCGACTCGTAGGACCCGACGAGTTCGTCGTCGAGCGCGCTCGTGCCGAGGACGCCGTACCCCCGCCCGTCGAGCGACCGCCGCGCCGACGTGCTCATGAAAAACGGGACGGTCAGCCCGACGAGCTTCGTCTCGGAGACGATGAGCTCCGTGTGGGAGTCCCGCGCCTCCGACAGCGCGCGAAGCGCGATTTCGCCCTCCCGCTCAGCGCCCTGCACGTGGAGCTCCGCGGCGTCCCGGAACGCCTCGTCGGTCTCGCGGCGGAGTTCGGTCCACCGGTCCAAGAGGTCGAGGAGGACGAAGATGAGGCCGTCGCGCCGCCGTTCGAGGATGTGTTTCCCCTTCCGCGCGAGAGCCAACTCGTCCGTCACCGAGAGGAGTTCGCGGTTCGTCGGGGCCGTCCGCCGGTGTCGCCGATTTGGCATTGTCTACGATATGGTCTCCCCGACGGTTGATATAGTTGTGTCACCGATACGTAGCCGGCCAATTTGACAAGGACTAAGCCCCTGTCACTACCGACTCGAACACGAGTATGTCCAGACACGCGGCCGCCGAGTCGACGCGCCCGGCGGTCACGGCGACGGCCGTGAGGAAACAGTACGGCGACACCGTCGCGGTTCGGGACGTGTCGCTCGACGTTCGCAAGGGGGAGGTGTTCGGTCTCATCGGTCCGAACGGGGCCGGGAAATCGACGCTCATCGGTCTGCTGACGGGGACGCGAGTCCCGACCGAGGGCTCGGTTCGGGTGTTCGGCGAGTCGCCGACCGCGGTCGACCGCTCGCGGATGAGCGTGCTCCCCCAGGAGTTCTCGCCCCACCGGCGGCTCACGGGCCGCGAACTCGTCTCCTACTACGCCGGGCTCTACCCGGACCCGCGACCGGTCGACGAGGTGCTCGACCGAGTCGGCCTCGACGCCGGGGACGCGGCGACCGCCTACACCGACCTCTCGGGGGGCCAACAGCGCCGCGTCTGCGTCGGCGCGGCGCTCGTCAACGACCCCGAACTCCTGTTTCTGGACGAGCCGACCACCGGCATCGACCCGGCGGGCCGCCGCGACGTGTGGGACCTCGTCGACTCGCTGGCCGACGGCGGGACCGCCGTCGTGCTCACCACGCACTACATGGCCGAAGCCGAGCACCTCGCCGACCGCGTCGGACTCCTCACGGACGGCGAACTCGTCCGCGTCGGCCCGCCCCGGGACCTCGTCGAGCGCTTCGGCGGCGAAACCCGACTCGCGGTCCGGACCGAGCGCCCCCGCGCGCTCGACCTCGACGCGACGCCCCTCGACGGCCGCCGGTACGGCGACTACGAGTACCGCTTTTTCGACGCCGGTCCCGACGACCTGACCGCGATGCTCGACCACCTCGACGCGGCCGACATCGCCTACGAGGAGGTGAGTCTCGTCCGCCCGACGCTGGAGGACGTGTACCTCAACCTCGCCAGCGAGCGCGGCCACGGCTGCATCGCCAGCGCCGGTCCGGCGGGCCTCGCCGGGAACGCTGAGGTGACCCGATGACGACGACCGAGACGGGCGGAGCGGACGAGACGGCCGCGGCGGCCGAGACGAGAGAGGCGGCCGACGGCAGTCAGGCTCGCGGGTTCGCCGAGGCGACCCGCCGGGTCCGCGCGGAGGCCGTCGCCGAGACGCGCGCGTTCCTCCGGCGGCGGACGGCCGTCTTCTTCACGTTCTTCTTTCCCGTCTTCATCGTCCTCATCTTCGGCGTCCTCGTCAAGACCGGCGCGACCGGCGGTCTGTTCTCCCGCCCGGACGCGTACTACCTGCCCGCGTACCTCGGCGTCGTCGTCGTGTTGACGCCCCTGTCGCGGGTCGGGAGCACCGTCGCGCGAAACCGGGCGTCCCGACGCTTCGAGAAGTTGGCGACGACGCCGCTGTCGCGTCTGGAGTGGCTCTCCGCGCACGCGGCCGTGAACGTCGCGCTCATCGGCCTCGCGGGCGTCCTGCTCGTCGGCGTCCTCGCCGCCGTCGGCGACCTCGGCGCGGCCCCCTCGCTCGGCGGCGACGCGCTGGTCGTCGCCTTTCTCGTCGTCGGCATCGCCCTGTTCTGCGGGCTCGGCTCGCTCATCGGCTCGCTCGCGGACTCCGAGGACGGCGTCATCGCCGCCAGCAACGCCGTCGGCATCCCGATGGTCCTCCTCGCGGACACGTTCGTCCCCGCGTCCAGACTCCCGGCGGCGCTCCGCCCGGTGGTCGACGCGCTCCCGCTCACCTACTTCGCACGCGGCGTGCGCGCCGCCGTCGCCGGCGGCGAGCTCCCGACCGCGCTCTCCGACCTCGCTATCCTCTGCGGCTTCGCCGTCGCGCTGTTCGCGCTCTCGGCGCGACTGCTCCCGTGGCGCGAGTGAGACCGCTCACTCGTCGCCGTTCCGGACGTGGTAGTCGTCGCGGCGGCGCTTGAACCACCGCGTCATCCACGAGATGACGCCGAGGTCGCGCTTCGCCATGATGACCGTGCTCGCGGCGTCGCGGCCGACCGTCTCCGGAATCGCGCCGAAGACGAGCTGCTGGAGCAGCCCCTCTCTCGTCGCCCCGATGACCGTCAGGTCGAACTCCTCGGTCGCGGCGACGATGGCCGTCGACACGTCCTCGCCCTCGCGGACCGAGGTCGTCACCCTGACCTCGTCGTCGCCGACCGCCGCGGCCGTCGAATCCACCCGGCGCTGGGCGTCCTCGCGGTCGCTCTCGTCGGCGCCGGGCGCGACGACGTTCATCACGTGAATCTCGGCGTCGTTGGTCCGCGCGATGGCGCGGCACACCTCGGCGGCGAGTTCGGCGTGCGGGCCGCCCGCGGTCGGCAGGAGAATCGAGTCCACCTCGCCGTCCGTCGGGCCGATACGCTCGACGAGCACGTCGCAGGGGGCCTTGGTCACGACCTCGTCGACGTTGCTCCCGAGGATGTAGTCGCGGCGGCGACCCCGGCCGCGCCAGCCCATCAACACCACGTCGCTGTCGTGTTCCTCGATGGTGTTGAGGATGGCCGTCCCGGCGTCGTGGCCCAGCCTGACCGTCCCGCTGACGGGCACGTCGGCGTCGGTCGCTAGCTCCATGACCGACGAGATGGTCTCGCGCTTCTCGTCGACGAACCGCCGCCCCTCCGAAATCGGCGTCTGCGACGGCACCTCGACGGCGCTCATCACGAGAATCTCTGCGTCGCGGTCGCGGGCCACGTCGATGGCGGTCCGCATCAACTGCGCCGCGTTGTCGGGGTTGGCAATCGGGACGAGCACCTGCGACTCGCGCCGCTCGGGGGCGCGTTCGGTCACGACGGTCGGGGTCTCTTCTTCGAGCTTCTCGGCCTCCTTGCCCTCGGAGTAGCCGTAGTACACGACGAGCCCGAGCGCCATCCAGACGGCCGTGGTCACGAGCGCGACGAAGCCCTCAGACCCCGCGCCGAGCCCCGGCGTCAGCCCGAGTTCGAGGAGCAAAAACGGCGTCAGGATGAACTGGAGGACGATGCCGATGAGCGGGGGCCACGGCATGTACGGAATCTCGTACGTCCGCGGGAGGTCGGGGTGGGTCGCCCGCATCTTGACGACGGTCCAGTTCACCTGAATGAACAGGAAGATGAACATGATATCGGCGGCGGCGGCGACGCTCTCGATGGGGAGCAACACGGCCATGAGGCCGATGAGGACCGCCGAGAGGCCGATGGCCCAGTGGGGCGTCCGCTTGTCGCCGTGGATGCGCCCGAAGAAGCCCGGGAGGACGCGGTCGCGGCCCATGGCGAACGACACCCGCGACGAGGAGTAGATGGTCGCGTTGAGCGCGCTCATCGTCGCCGCGAGCCCGGCGAACAGGAGTAGCGGGACGCCGTACGGGACGAACTGCCCGGCGGCCTCGATGATGCCGAGTTCGCCGAGGTTCCCGAGGACCTGCCACGTCGGCGCGGCGGTCGTGAGCCCCGCGCGACTCGCCAGTTCGGCGGTCACGTCGATGCCGCCGATGGCCGCGAAGGCGACGAGGACGTAGATGGGGACCACGATTGCCATCGAGTAGAACACCGCCTTCGGGACGTTGGTGCCGGGGTCGACGACCTCCTCGCCCGACTGGACGATAATCTCGTAGCCCTCGAAGGCGATGTACGTGAAGCCCATCGCGCCGATGACGCCGACGAGGCCGTTCGGCGCGAACGACGGACTGTCGAGGAACGTCGCGGTCCAGTTCGGCTCGCGCACCGTCGCGAGGATGCCGAACGCCACGAAGACGCCGAGGATGAGAATCTTGATGGTCGTGACGACGACGCCCGCCTTCCCCGTCTCCTCGGCCCCGCGGTAGTTGATGTACGCGAACGCGAGCACCATCACGACCGCGAGCAGTTTCTCGACGAGCAGGCGGTCGAGCAATCCGAACAGGACGAACCCGTCGGGCAGGCCGGCGAACACCACGAAGAACTCGGTGAGGAAGACGCCGAAGGTGACCGCGTAGAGCGCACAGGCGACGGCGTGGGCGAACCAGCTCATCCACCCGGCGTAGAAGCCGTTGGGGTCGGCCAGCGCCTCTTTCACCCAGAGGTAGCCGCCGCCCGCCTCGGGGAACGCCGCCCCGAGCTCGGCGTAGGAGACTGCGGTGAACATCGCCACCAGCCCGTTGAGTATGAACGCCACCGTGAGCGCCGGGCCGGCCAGCCCCGCCGCGAATCCGGTCAGCGCGAAGACGCCCGCGCCGATCATCGCGCCGACGCCGATGAACGTGATGTCGGCGAGGCTCATGTCGCGCGAGAGTTCCGTTTCCACCGACTCCTCTCCGGGTGCGTCGCCGCCCCCAGCGGTCGATTGCGTGTCGGCCATCAGGTGGACTCTCGAAGGGCGGACAGAAAAACCCCGATGGGTGACGGCTCGGATTCGAGCCGTCGTCGCCGGGTTCTCACCCGCAGAATACGGGTCTCTTTCGACCGGGTGCGGCTCGGCGCGCTAGCCGCCGAACATCGTCCGCATCATGGGATGCATCTCCATGAGCTGTTCTTCGGCGATCTCCTCGTACAGCTTGTACGTGATGGAGACCGTGAGGAGGAGCGAGGTCCCCGAGACGCCGCCGATGGTGCCGAGCATGTTCGCCATGACGGCGAGCAGGCCGACGAGGACGCCGCCGACGACCGTCACCTGCGGGATGTACCGCTCCATGACCCGCTCTATCACCTGGGGGTTGCGGCGGAAGCCGGGAATCTGCATCCCGGAGTTCTGAATCTGCCGCGCGGTCGCTTCCGGCCCCATGTCGGCGGTCTCGACCCAGAAGATGGAGAAGATGGCCCCGCCGACGAGCATCAGCGTCAGGTCGATGACGACGCGGACGAGAATCTGCCACGGCTCCTGCGACGCCGACCCGAGCCACCACATCCACTGGCTGGGCGCGTGAATCGGGTTCAGGTAGTAAAACAGGCCGCCGGTGACCTGTCCGCTCGTGTACTGGCCGAGCCACGCCGGCATGCCGGCCCACTGGCTGTTGAGGATGCGCCCGAGGAACTGGACGTTCGCCTGCAGCGCGCGGACGAAAATCATCGGCAGGACGCTCGCGTAGATGAGCTTCACGGGGAAGCGGCCGCGAGCGCCCTTCACGCGGGCGTGCGAGAGTGGAATCTCGACGCGGACGCTCTCGGCGTAGACTACGATGCCGAAGATGAGAAGCGTCGTGAGGAGCGGGACGATGCCGCCCACGCCGAACAGGAGCGCCTGTATCCCGCCCGCCGTCGCGAGCGACGGGACCGTCTCGGTCCCGGCGAGGACGTGGACCCACTCGGAGACGATGCCGGTCGTCGACGCGCCGATGGCGGGGTCGGCGAAGAGGCCGCCGACGAGACGCTGGCTGACGCCGGCGATGATGAACAGGCCGACGCCGGAGCCGACGCCCCACTTGCTGACGACCTCGTCCATGAACAGCACGAGCGCGCCGCCGGCGAATATCTGCGCGAAGATGAGCCACTTCACGCCGACCGCTCCGACGCCGAGGGCGCTCGCGACCGCCGGGTCGGCCGGGAGGTAGCCCCCGGCGAAGACGATGGGGAGGCCTTGGAGGGCGATCATCCCGAAGACGAGCAGTTTCTGGAGGCCCTGATAGAGGATTTGGTCGCCCGGGTCGTCCGTGTCGAGGCCGAGCAAGTCCCCGCCCTGTAGCAGTTGGAGGACGATGCTCGCGGTGACGATGGGACCGATACCCAACTGGAGGATGGTCCCCTGTCCCCCGCCGAGGATGGAGCGGAACTGCCCGAAGATGTCCTGACTCCCCGTCCCGACGCCGAAGAGCGTGACGTTCGTCAGGAAGAAGTACAGGACGAGAATGCCGGCGGTCCAGCCGAGCTTTCGGCGGAACGGGACGTGGCCCTCCGGGCGGGCCACGGCGGGCATCCGACTCAGAACCGGTGCTGCGGTGTCTTTCCAACTCATGGTCGAGTGCGAGTGGCTGTTGGCGATTGCATGGTCTGTCGCGCCGACCGGCGTCGTCACTACGCGAGCGGCGTCCGCACGGGACGCCGTCGCTGTGCTCGCGAATCGGCGGTTCAATCAGTCGTGGCCAGTCGTCGCGTATAACTGTATCGATGCGGTGACTATCCGTCCGCCGACGTCGGTGCCGACGGGGACGCCGCGGAACCGGCCGTCGGAACCGACTCGTCGAACGACTCCCGCGGTTCGGCGTCGACGACGCGGAGCGGACGCCGCCGCCCCGCCCGGTCGAACGCGGCCACGCAGTCGTCGTCCCACGGCGGGACCGCGACGAGGACGACCTCGCGGAGCGTGTCGCGCTTCGTCGCCGCCAGCGGCCCCCACGGGTGCGAGACGAACTGCCCCGGCGTCCGCCCCGGCGCAGTCGAGAGGTCGACGCCGAAGACGCCCCGGACCGCCGCGCCGGCGCTCGGGTGGACGAAGTGGCTGAACACCGGTCGGGTCGCGTCGAGCGACTCCGCCCCGTCTAACTCGCCCGCGGCGGTCGTTCCGAGCGACAGCGATTCGCGGCTCGGCTCGGCGCGCGCCGCCCGGTCCAACAGCGCGTCGAGCAGTCCGCGAGTGACGTAGACCGCGTGGCGCGTCGGGTCGCGTTCCGGGCCGACGCGCCGCCGAGTGCGACGCGGCCCGACGAGTCGGGTGGCGACGGCGACCCACCAGAGGCCGACGCCCAGCACCTCGGCGTCGCTCGCGGCCTGTAGCTCCCACGGGGGATGCGGTAGTCCGAGTCGAAGCGTCGTGACCTGCACGGCGAGTCCGAGGAGGACGAGGACGGCTCCGAGCGCGGTGACGAGGCGAGTGAGACGGGCGACGGAATCGCGGTTCATCGGTGTGCTGTGGTCGGGCAGTCGCGGTGTCGTTTTCGGTTTGGCAATCGCTTAGTGGTTGTCTGCTGTTTCAGAGCGTTACTCCTTGAAAAAGACTATAAGCGTCCACGCGAAACCCCCGATTGCCGTGTTCCACGGCCACGAAGCGGCCAACCGCTACCCATCGTCTTCGATCCGATAGCACCCCTCGGTGGTTTAGCCTGCCCGGTGTCGCCACCGTTGACCGCTTCGACACGCGACACCCCATCCGACGCAGTCCCCTTGTTTCGGCATCGCGTCGGCGGGTGCGCGCTCGACAACCATGACGAGTACACAGCCCCGATTGCCGGTCGAACGCTCGCTCGCGCGAACGACGCTCGGCGTCGACCTCGCGTCGGCGGCGGCGCTCGCCGCCGCGGCCGTCGTGTTCCGCGGCCCCTCGGCGGAGGTCGGCGACGACGCCGTCGTCAGCGTCCTCCTGTTGGGCGTCGCCTGTACCGGCCTGCTGCAGCTCGCGGCGCGTGGCGGCCTCTCCTACCCCACCAACTCCGCGGGCGTCCTCATCGGTCTGTGGCTCGTCGGCGTGTCGTTCGACCTCGGCGCGGGTCATATCCTGATGTGGGTCGGCGTCGCCGCGGGCGGCTGCGTCGTCGCGACGCACGCCGCGCTCGCGCGTGCCACCCCCTGACCCGCTTCGCGGCCGCTCGCCAGTCGGTGTTCGAAACGAAACTGACAAACACCCTATCGCGCAAGATTGACTCGGATGCCCCAAGACGTGAGCGACGAGTCTACCCTGCGCGCGCGGGCCCGCAGGGCGATACAGACGGCGGAGGTCGAACCGCGGTACGAAGACATCGCGATGAACGTGCTAGCGGTCGCTATCGGCGTCGTCGCCGGGCTCGGAGCCGTCGTCTTCCGGGTCGGCATCTGGGTCGTTCAGGAACTGCTCTACGGCACCTCGCTCAACCCGGGGAACGTCTCGTTCGCGCTCGTGCCCGTGACCAACGCCTTCGACCTCCTGTCCCCGCTCGGGCCGCTCCGCTACGCGGCCATCCCCGCGCTGGGCGGCCTCCTCGTCGGCGTCGTCGTCCTGCTCACGACCGACGCGGTCAAGGGTCACGGCGTGCCGAGCGTCCTCGACGCGATGCTGAACCGCGGCGGTCGCATCAGCCCGAAAATCGCCCTCTACAAGACGCTCGCGTCGAGCGTCGCCATCGGGAGCGGGGCGTCGCTCGGCCGCGAGGGACCAATCATCCAGATCGGGAGCGCCGCCGGGTCGTTCTTCGGCCGGTTCGTCCGGTCGCGGCACACGCGGACGCTCGTCGCCGCGGGGGCGGCCGCCGGCATCGCGGGCACGTTCAACACGCCCATCGGGGGCATCATGTTCGCGCTCGAAATCCTCCTCGCGGAGTACTACCTCGGCCACGTCATCACGGTCGTCCTCGCCGCGCTGACGGCGACGGCGGTCGCCCGCCCGATTCTGGAGTTCTCGCCGACGCCCGGCATCCGCGAGTTCCTCGTGCCCGCGTCCTACCAGCTGGTGACGCCGGCGGTCGAACTCCCCATCTACCTGCTTTTGGGGGTCGTCGTCGGCCTCGTCGGCGCGGGCCTCGTGAAACTGCTCTACGGCGTCGAGCACTTCTTCGAGCGCCTCGACGCGCCGGGCTATCTCAAGCCCGCGCTCGGCGGACTGCTGCTCGGCGTGAGCGTCCTCGTCGGGACCGTCGTCCTCGGCGTCGCGCCGGGGGAGGCCGCCGGACTCCTCCTCGGGGTCGGCTACGGCGTCGTCCACCGGAGCATCGACGGCGGCTTCCTCTTCGGCGCGCTCGTCGCGCTGGCGGTGCTCAAGGCGGTCGGCTTCTCGCTGTCGGTCGGCAGCGGGAGTTCGGGCGGCGTGTTCTCGCCGTCGCTGTTCGTGGGTGCCACCGTCGGCGGCGCGTTCGGCCTCGCGGTCCACGCGCTCGTCCCCGGGACGGCCCCCTCGGGCGCGTACGCGCTGGTCGGGATGGGCGGCATCTTCGCCGCCACCGCGGGCGCGCCGCTCACCGCCATCATCATCATCTTCGAACTCACCGGCCAGTACACCATCATCCTCCCGCTTCTCATGGTCAGCGTCGTCGGGAGCGAAATCGCGAGCTACCTCCTCAACGGCAGTACCATCTACACGCAGAAGCTCCGCGACCTCGGCTACACGGTCCAAGAGCGCCGCATCGGGAGCATCGAAGACGTACACGTCGCCGACGTGATGACGACCGCCGTCGACACCGTCCAAGTCGGAACGCCGCTTTCGGAGGCCGTCAACCGGCTCCGCGACACCGACCACGGCGGGCTTCCCATCGTCGAGGCGGACGAGTCGCTCGCGGGTATCGTCGTCCAGAGCGACGCACAGGAGTACCTGACCGAGAACATCGAGGCCCTCGACGGCGACGACGACCCAGCGGCGGACCCGCCGGTCGAGGACGTCGGCACGCGGACCGTCGTCACGACGACGCCGAACAGCAACCTCCTCCACGTCGTGGACGCGATGGAGGCCGCCGACGTGGGTCGCGTTCCGGTCGTCGACGGCGCGACGGTCGTCGGCATCGTCACCCGGAGCGACGTGCTCGACGCCTACGACGACATCCCCATCGAGTCGGCGGTCGAACCGATGCGCTGTCGCCGAGGCGACGAGGGGACGCAGTCGGAGTCGCGGGCGGCTCCCCCCACCGCGGCGGGCGACCGCTGAGCCGACCGCCGAGCCGGCGGAAAATCAGTTCGCGCCGACCTCGGGACCGATGAGGACCCAGTGGAGTCGGTCCTCTCCACCGGGGTGGCGCTCCCACCGGACGTGGTAGACGGCGGGTCCGTGCGGGCACGACGCGCAGCCCTCGGCGCACGGCGTCCGCTTGTGGATTTCGAGGTAGCCCGCGTGCGGCACGACTCGCGTGAGCACCTCGTCCGGACCGCGGAAGCGCTCTACCGCCGCTTTGCGACCGTCACGGTCGTCGCGCCCGCCCCGCCCGTTTCGGTCCTCGCCGCCGTGTTCCACTCGCTGTCCGCGTGCCCGACCGCTTTCGACGTACTCGACGAGCGCTTCGATCTCGCTTTCGTCGAGTTCGGGCGTCGTCGCGGGCGAGTCGCTGGGCTCTCGCCGCTCGGGTTCGTCGCGGTCCATGCCGAACTCTCGTCGCGGCGTCGGTTTATACGAACCGGTTTGAAAATCACTGAGGGGTTGTCACAGCCCCCGCGACGCGAGCTTCGAGGGGCAGTTCGCGTCGCTCAAGAAGAGGTCGTGGACTCCGAGTCCGACCGAGAGGTCCCGGAGGGGTCGATTCCGAGGAACTTCTGACAGAGCTGTCTGGCGGCGAACGAACAGAGGAAGTACCAGACGATCCACGCCGGCATGGGGCCGAAGACGGCGTCCTGCCAGCCCACCCGGCCGACGAGGGGGAGAATCACGTGCGCGGAACCGGCGGCGACGTGGCCGCCGCGGACCTTCCAGCGCATCCAGAGGAACGCCGGGATGGTGACGAGCATTATCCAGACCATCGGCTTGAACTGGGCTTTCATGACGCTCCACTGGTCGCCCATCGCCTCCATCTGCTCCGCCTCGATGCGTTCGAGCGCGTCGTCGTCGCCGCGCTCTTTCGCCGCCTCCCGGCGCGACTTCAGGTCGTCCATCCGGGCTTGGTGGCGTTCGAGGAGTTCCGTGTCCTTCAGCCGGTCCTGCATCACGGTCGAGTAGAGGCCGGTCGCCGCGGCGAGGACGATGACCACGGCGTAGAACGGTATCGAGTGCGCCAGCGCCCCGAGCACGACGTTGTCGATGCCGGCGACCGCGTTTCGGACGCCGGCGTTCCAGTAGCCGGCGAACAGGACGACGACGCCGAGCGCGCCGAACTTGTCCCACCGAGACCACGACGAGTCGGCGTCGTCGCTCCCGTCCTCGGCGCCGGGGTCGCGCGACTGCAGTTTCGAGGCGATTCGGTCCGGGTCGGACAGGACGAAGCCGCCGGCCGCGGCGTCGCTCAGGACGCCCTGTTCGATGAGACGACCCCACTGACCGCTCGACAGCGCGTCGTTCACGTCGCGCCAGCGGAGTTCTTCGGTTCCCTCCTTCGACCGTTCGACGACGACCGAGAGCGCCTCCCGCATCGCCGGATTGTCCAGTAACGTCTCTAGGGAGTCTGCGGGCATTCACTCGTCCCTATTCGAGCGGTCGTTATCAACGCTTCCCTCCGCCGGAACCCGCCGCGGTGACAGTCGCCGACTCGGCGTCGATTTAGCGGGCCGTGGTCGCGTCAATCAGTCTGTTCTCGGATTTGATACGCGATTTCGCCCCGAAACCGCCGGGCAACCGGGGACTTCTGTCGACCGCGCGGCCTCCCATGGTCGGTTGGATATATACGGAACGGGGTGGTAAGCGTCTCGTATGTCGAACGTTACCGCACCGACTTCCGAACTCACGGGTCCGACCAGACTCACGCTCAAACTCCGGCATCCAGACTGCTGGACGCTGGAGGTGACAGAGAGCGTCGACGCCGGTCTCACCGCTCACACCGTGTACAACACGCCCGAAGACACCGTGAAGGGGCATTTCACGGTCTACGCGGACCGGGTCGAAGATATCGACGACTTCGTCCGCGCGACCGAGCAGTCGCGGCTCACCGACTCCGTCTCCGAGTTGAGCCCCCGACACGAGTTCGACAACGACGCGTCGAACGTCGGCAACGCGACGCGGGAGATGATGGTCGAGTACGACCCCGAAAACAGCATGACCGACTCGCTTCTGTCACACGGCTTCGTCCACGACGCCCCCGTCCGCGTCGACGACGGGTGGGAGTACTGGCCGGTCATCGACACCGACGACAGGGCTGACCTCCGCGAACGCCTCGACTCGCTAGAGGAGACGAAGGAGGCCGAAATCATCGTCACCAAGGTCACGTCCGTCGCCGGCGCGAAAAACCACGTCTCGCACCAATTGGACAAGCTCTCGAACCGCCAGCGCGAGGTGTTCGAACTGGCCTGCCGGCGCGACTACTACACGTGGCCGCGGAGGACGACCACGCGGGAACTGGCCGACGAACTCGATATCTCGAAGACGACGCTCCTCGAACACCTTCGGAAGGCGGAGGCGAAACTCCTCAACCAGTACGCGGACTCCAATTCACAACTGTAGTCATCGCCGCTCGTTATTCGGTTCGATAATCGACGCCCCGATTTACTCCGGACATGGTGGTGTTCGTTCACCGGGCGGCGGCCGTGGCCGCGGCCGTTCGCCTCGCGCGCTAGTCGGCCCCCTGTGGAGCGCGCCAGTCGCAGTCCGAACAGCGTTCGATTCCGTGTCTCATCTGCGTCGCTGAATCGCACTTCGGACACTGTCGGGCCGATAGTCGTCCCGCGGTCGTGTTCGCCATGACGTGGTTCTCGACAGCGGGTGAGTTAGACTAGTATCTGCCCATGGGAGGGGAGGGGGGTCCTCGTCAGTGGGCGGTCCCCCACGCGAATCGTCGTTGGCGGTGCTCAGTCCGGTCGTTCCCGTCTCGTGCGTATATTCACATCATCGACGATGACGCGGTCTCACCGGCGATTCGGCCCGGAACTATCTCTCCTGCTGATAGTCTCCCCGACCGTTCGGCGGTCGACGAGACCGCTTGAAACGGGCCGTTTTTCAGTATCCGTCAGCAAATCTGGGCCATCGAACCAGTATCCATACGCATCTGCCGTTGACGACACCCGACCATAGTAGCACATCCGTATAACTACCTTCTATTCAAGGAACTGAGTAAGATTATCATGACAGACTCTGAGGCGAGAACGGCGAGAGAAGAGTGGGGAAGCCGGTTCGGCTTTCTCATGGCGATGCTCGGCGCGATGGTGGGCGCGGGCAACATCTGGCGGATGCCGTTTACGACGGGCGAAAACGGCGGCGGTGCCTTCCTCGTGGCGTACATCTTTCTGTTGTATCTCATCGCGGTCCCCGGTCTGATGGCGGAGACGATGATCGGACGCTACACGAACAACGGGGTCATCGGGGCGTTCAAGCAGGTCCTCGGGAGCAAGCGGGCGCAGGGTCTCGGCCTCGTGGTTCTCATCGTCAACGTGGCGCTGATGTCGTACTACGCGCCCATCATCGGCTGGGCGCTCTACTACGCCGGCCACTCGGTGCTCATGACGTTCACCCAGCCGGGGTTCCAGCCGCAGGCGTTCTGGGAGGGCTTCATCAACAACCCGGCGCTCGTCGTCGGGATGCACACGGTGACAATGGCCGGCTTGGCCGGCGTCCTCGTGTTCGGTATCCGCCGCGGCATCGAGCGCGTCGTGAAGTGGATGATTCCGCTGCTCGTCGTCGCGCTCGTGGCGGTCTCGATTCGCGGCATCACGCTCCCCGGCGGCATGGAGGGCGTCGCGTTCGTCTTCACGCCCGATTGGGGGTACCTCACCCGCGGCAGTACGTGGGTCGCGGCGCTCAGTCAGGCGCTGTTCTCGACGGGCCTCGGGTGGGGCATCGCGCTGACCTACGGGAGCTACCTCAGCCGGTACGACGACGTGCCGCTCGGCGGCGGCCTGTTCACCGCCATCGGGAACACGAGCATCGGCCTGCTCGCGGTGTTCGCCACGTTCCCCGTCGTCTTCGCGTTCGGACTCGAACCGAGCGCCGGGTCGAACCTGCTTTTCATCTCGATGGCGCAGGTGTTCCCCGAACTCCCCGGCGGGAGTCTGTGGGCCATCGTGTTCTTCGTCTCGTTCTTCTTCGCGACGTTCACCTCCGGACTCGGCATCACTGAGGTCGCCGTCACCACCGTCTCGGAGGAGACGCGGCTCTCTCGGACGGGTGCCGTGCTCGCGTCCTGCGGTGCCATTTGGCTGTTCGGTCTCCCGAGCGCCTACTCGTCGGCGTTCCTCGGGCGGATGGACTTCATGTTCGGGAGCTTCGGCCTCCCGCTCGCGACGCTTTCCATCATCGCGCTCGTCGCGTGGAAGTTCGGTCCCGAGCGCGCCCGCGTCCTCGACCTCAACCGTAACGCCGGCATCTACGTCGGCGCGTGGTGGAATCCGGTCGTGAAGTACGTCATCCCCGTCGTGATGGTGTTCATCCTCGGGTACGGCGTCTACTCCAGCATCGGTACGTCGAACCAGCGGTTGATGTTGCTCGGCGTCGCGTTCATGGCCGGACTCGTCGTCGTGAGCACGCTCGTGATGAGCGTCATCGGCGACGAGCCGCCGTCCGGTTCCGCGGCCGTTCCGGGAGGTGACGACTGAGATGGCCCTCTCGACGCTCACGTGGGTCTCGATGCTCGTCTCGCTCCTCCTGTTGCCCGGCGTCGCGGCCGCGGTCCTCGTCAGGTCGCTCCGAACCGAGGAGCGCAAACTCGCGCTCTTACGGGAACAGGACGACGTCGACAGCTACTCGCCGCGGGCGCTTTCCGACCTGCGTGAGTGGATTCGCGCGAACCCCGACGACCCCTACGCGCCGATTGCCCGCCGCCGCTACAACGAGTGCGTGCGGTCGCTCCGAGCGATTGACGAGCCGCACTACGACTGGTCCGACGAGCAAATCGAACGGCTCGAACTGGTGGACGAATGAACCGGGACGCCGCCGACGTCGACGCCGCCGAACTCGCTGACCAGAGTGGGTTCGAGTTCGAGGAACTGACCACGGACGCGTCGTTCACGACCATCGACACGCACACCGAGGGCGAGCCGACCCGCATCGTCGTCGACGGCATCGACCGCACCGCGCTCGCGGGCGACTCGGTCCGGGAGCGCCGCGACTCGTTCGCCGAGACCCACGACTGGGTGCGCGACCTGCTGATGCGGGAGCCCCGCGGCCACGACGACATGTTCGGGGCCGTCGTCGTCGAGTCTACCCGTCCCGACGCGGACGTGGGCGTTTTCTTCATGGACAGTCGGGGCTATCTCGACATGTGCGGCCACGGGACCATCGGCGTCGTCTCCGCGCTCCTCGAACTGGGTCGACTCGACCGGCGCGAGACCGTCCGCGTCGAGACGCCGGCCGGGCTCGTCGAGGCGACGCCCGAGTACGCGTCCGACGGCGGCGTCGAGCGCGTCACGATAGAGAACGTCCGGTCGTTCGTCTACGACGAGACGACCATCTCGGTCTCGTTTCTCGACTCGCCGCTCCGCGTCGACGTCGTCTACGCGGGCAACTTCTTCGCGCTGGTCGACAGCGACCAACTCGACCTGCCCGTCGAACCGCGGCACGCATCGACCTTCGTCGATTGGGGCCTCGAAGTCCGCGACGCCGTCAACGAGCGCCTCGACATCGTCCACCCGCTCACCGGCGAGGAGGGAGCGGTCTCGATTACCGAGATATACGGGACGCCCGACGACGTCGACCGGAGCATCGTCGTCTTCGGCGAGGGACAGGTCGACCGCTCGCCGTGCGGGACCGGGACGTGCGCGAAGATGGCGCTCCTCCACGACGCCGGCGCGCTCGACATCGGCGAGTCGTACCTCCACGAGAGCATCGTCGGTACGCGCTTCGAAGGCAGACTCGTCGCGGCCGACGAACGCGACGGCGTGACGTTGACGACGCCGCTCATCACCGGGTCGGCCCGCATCACGGGGAAACACACGTTCGTCAAGGACGCGAAGGACTCGCTTTCGGGGTTCAGTATCTCGGCGGAGTAGCGGGTTCGGACCGCTCTTTTTCCGGGTCAGTCCATCCCGCTCGATAGCTCCACGTCGTCGTTCTCCAACTCGCCGCCGGCCGGCGTCCCGCGGACGTCGCCCTCGCGCCAGGTTCCCCGGCGGAACCAGAGCCACGCGATGGCCGCGCCCACGATGTTCGAGACGAAAAAGGCGATCCAGATGCCCCGAACGTCGGTGCTCCCGAGGAACCAGAAGTCGGTCGGGAGGAGCCCCTGCGACGCGACGAAGGCGACCGGAAGCCGGATGCCGGCGAGCGTGACGACCGATATCACCGCGGCGATGAGGGTCTTACCAGCGCCCCGGAAGCCGCCGGTGAACGCCCGCATGATACCGATGAAGCCGAACGACAGCGAGACGTACCGCAGGAACTCCGCGCCCACTTCGAGCACCTCGGCGTCGGTGGTGAACACCGAGACGATTGGCTCCGGAACGAGGAAGATGGCGAGTCCGAGCAGGCCGAGGACGAAGAACAGCCCCTTGGCGGCGACGTAGTTCGCCTGCTCCGCGCGGTCGTACTTCCCCGCGCCGATGTTCTGTCCGGACATCGTCTCGACGCCGCGGGCGACGGCGATGGCCGGGAGGAAGATGACCGAGAACACGCGGGTCCCGATGCCGAACGCCGCGACGACGGAGGTCGAAAACAGCCCGACGACGATGAGAAGCGCGTTGATGGAGAGCGCGCGGCCCGTCCCCTCGATGCTGGCGGGAATGCCGATGCGGAGAATCTTCCGCAGGTACTCGAAGTCCGGGCGCATGTCCGTGAGATGAATCTGGATGCCCCTGCTCCCCGATACCATGATGGCGATGCCGACGACCATCGCGAGGACCCGCGAGATGACGGTTGCGATGGCCGCGCCCTGAATCCCGAGCTGGGGGAACTGAATCGGCCCGAGCGCCCACCCGTTGATGAAAAACGGGTCGAGGACGACGTTGAGGACGACGGTCCCGAACATCACGAGCATCGGCGTGATGGTGTCGCCCGCCCCGCGCATCAGCGAGATGAACACGAAGAAGCCGAACATGAACGGCAGACCGAGCGCGATGACCTGCATGTAGGCCGTCGCGCCCGGCAGCACGTCCGGCGAGGCCCCGAGGAAGTCGAGGAACGGCCGGACGAGCGGGTAGCCGAACGCGCCGAGTATCGCCGACCCGAGGAACGCGAACGTGACGGTCTGCGAGGCCGCGTACTCGGCTTGGTCCGTCTCGTCGGCCCCGGTGTGCTGGGCGACGAGGACGCTCCCGGCGACGGACAGCCCCATCCCGAGCGAGATGAGCAGAAACACCATCGGGAAGGCGAACGAGATGGCGGCCAGCGCCTCCGTGGAGTACTGGCCGAGCCAGAACGTGTCCGCGAGGTTGTAGGCGGTCTGCAGGAGGTTCGTGACGACGATGGGAAGCGACAGGTAGAGAAGCGGCCTGACGATGCCGCCCTCGGTGAGGTTGAGTTCCTCTTGTCCCTTGAACAGGCTCATCCGTCCACCTCCTCACCCGGCGTCCAGCCGAGGTGGAGTTCCAGCGCGTCCTCGACGACTCGCCGGGTCTCCGCGGGGTGTTCGTCGAGCGCGACGGCGCGGGCGTGCGCGCCGTTGCTCATGGTCGTGATTAGCCGCGCAATCTCTTCGGGGTCGGCCTCGTCGAAGTGCCCGGCCTCCACGCCGTCGCGGACGATGTCGGCGACGACTCCGCGCATCACGCCGTCGAAGTCGAGGAAGCGCTCGCGGAACAGTTCGTGGTAGGGCGCTTGCGCCTTCAGTTCCATGATAGCCACGGGAAAGCCGTCCGATTCGGGGTCCTTCGGACTGAAAACCGCGTCGAGAACCGCGTCGAGACGCTTTCGCGGGTCGGCCGCGTCGAACGACAGCTTCGACTCGAACCGCTCGATGAGGTCGTCGAGAAACGCGTTCAGGAGCTCCTCTTTCGTGTCGAAGTGGTAGTGAATCGCGGCGCTCGTCATCGACGACTCGTCCGCGATTCGCTGTACCGTCAGGCCGGCGTACCCGTGTTCGCAGAGCGCGCGATTGGTCGCTTCGAGTATCTCGGCTCTGGTCTCTTCGTCCATCTTCTGCCCCGACTTACTGACTGGTCAGTTAAGAGACTTTGGACCGCGAACGGCTCTGTGGGGGCGTCCCACGCCGCCCGACCGCCGGAGTTTCTAAGTACCCGAATCGGGTACCCGAGTACACGTGTCTCTCTTGCCGTCACCGTACGTGGGCGCGCTCGCCTTCGCGGCCGTGGTATCCGCCGGCGTCGCGAGCTACGGGTGGCGATACCGAGACGAACCGAGCGGACGCTGGTTCATCGCCCTCACCGTGAGCGCCGGCTGTTGGTCGCTTTTCGAGATGCTCTTCCTCCTCGCCGACTCGCCGGGTACCCGGTTCCTGTGGTTCGTTTTGGAGTCGGTTCCCGCGGAGTCGTCGGTGTTTTTCACCCTGCTTTTCGCCCTCGAAATCGCGGGCTACGAGCGGTGGGTCTCGCGGCGGACCGCCGCGCTTCTCGCCGTGTGGCCCGCGTTGACCATCGCGGGAGTGGCGACGAACGCCCTCGGAGTCCACGCGCTTCTGTGGGAGTCGCTGTCGTTTTCGACCGTCGGCGGAATCACCGCGACCGAAATCGCTCCCGGGCCGCTGTTCTGGGTCGACGTGGTCTACAGCTACGTCGCCATCGGGGCCGCGCTCGTCGTCCTCGGTATCCACTATCTCCGGAGCCGACAGATATACAGAAAACAGGCGCTGGTCCTGTTCGTCGCAATCCTCACACCCGCCGTCGTCGGCGCCGTCTATCTCCTGCGACCGTTTATGCCCGCTAACCCCATCGCCGTCTCGTTCGCCGCCACGTCGTCGCTCCTCGCGGTCGGCCTCTCGCGGTACCGCATCCTCGACATCAGTCCCATCGCGCGCGACCTCGTCATCGAGCGGATGGCCGACCCCGTCGTCGTCGTCGACCGAAAGGGCAGACTGGCCGACAGCAACCCGTCGGCGAGGGCGCTTTTCGACGGCTCTCCCTCGTCGCTGGGGTCCTCCGTCGCCGACGTGTTCGGAGCCGAGACCGCGTCGGCGCTCGAATCCGGCGGGGAACTGCGGGTCGTCGACGACAACGGCGAGGCGCGGCACTTCGAGGTCGACCGGTCGGCCGTGACCGACGGCCGAGACGCGGTCCGCGGCCACCTGCACATCCTCCACGACATCACCGAGCGCCGCGTCCGCGAGCGGTGGTTTCGCGCGCTCACGGAGAACGCCTCCGACCTCATCTTCGTTCTCGACGCCCACGGCTCGGTCACCTATCTGAGCGACTCGGCCGCCCAGACGCTCGGGGCCGACGAGGACCCGAGCGAGGTGCAGTCGATGAAGCGGTTTCTCCACCCCGACGACGAGGACGCCGCCGTCGAGACGTTCCGAGAGTCGCTGGAGCGCCCCGACGAGGACGCCACCGCCGAACTCCGGTTCCGCAGTTCGACCCGCGGGTGGCGCGCCTTCAGCGTCCGGTGTCGGAACCTGCTCGACGACCCCGTCGTCGGCGGCGTCGTCGTCAACGCCCACGACGTGACCGACCGACGGAAGCACGAACAACAGCTCGAAACGTTCGCCAACGTCGTCTCCCACGACCTGCGCAACCCGCTGAACGTGGCGGAGGGCTACCTCGAACTGGTGAAGGAAACCGACCGACCCGACCCGGACCACGTCGAGCGAATCGAGGCGGCCCACGAGCGCATGGGCGAAATCATCGCCGACGTGCTCGCGCTCGCCCGCGGCGGGACGGTCGACGAGCGCGAGACGGTCTCGCTCGACGCCGCCGCGGCCGAGGCGTGGGCGAACGTCGAAACCGGCACCGCCACGCTCGATATCGAAGAGAGCGCGTCGTTCGACGCGGACCGAACCCGGCTCCTCCAGCTCTTGGAGAACCTGTTTCGGAACGCCGTCGAGCACGGCTCGACGGGCAGTCGGGATTCTCCCGACGACGCCGTCGAACACGTCGGCGACGGCGTGACGGTCACGGTCGGCGCGACCCCCGACGGCTTTTTCGTCGAGGACGACGGCCCCGGCGTGCCGCCGGCGGACCGCCCGAAGCTCTTCGAGTCCGGCTTCACCACGGCCGCCGACGGCACCGGCTTCGGCCTCGCCATCGTCCAGACCATCGCCGACGCTCACGGCTGGTCGATCGGCTACGAGGACGCCACGGACGCCGGCGCGCGGTTCGTGGTTCGCGGCGTCGAAGTCGCCGCGGACTCGGCGCAGGAGGCGGGCGTGGCGTCGTCGGACGACGCCTGACTGCGGTCCCGAGCGGGTCGCCGCCGGGGTACTACTGGGGCGTCCGGGCTACCAAAATCGGTTCTCGTCGAGTCGTCGCAGCGCCTCCTCGATGGTCGCCTCGTTGCGGGAGAACGTAAAGCGGACCCAGTCGGCGGAGCCCTCGGTGTAGAAACTGCTCCCCGGGACGACCGCGACGCCGGCCTCGCGGACGAGCCTGTGGGCGAACTCGGCGTCGTCTGCGTCGCCCGGATAGCGCGTCAGCATGTAGTACGCGCCGTCCGGTTTCACGGGGTCGAGGCCGACCTCTCGAAGCCCGTCGTACAGCAGTTCGCCGCGGCGCTCGTAGGACTTCGAGAGGTCGTCGTAGTAGTCCGCCGGGAGCGACAGGGCCTCCACGCCCGCCCGCTGGAACGGCGTCGGCGCGCAGATGCTCGTGTAGTCGTGGACCTTCCGCAACTCGGCCGAAAGCGGTTCGGGCGCGAGCGCGAACCCGACGCGCCAGCCCGTCACGGAGTACGTCTTCGACAGCCCCGTGCAGACGACGGTCCGCCCGGCGAGCCCGTCGATTTCGACCGGGCTGACGTAGTCGTCCGCGTAGACGATGTGCTCGTATATCTCGTCGGTGACGACGATGAGGTCCTCCGCCTCGGCGACTTCCGCGACGAGTTCGAGTTCGGCGGGCGAAAAGACGTTCCCCGTCGGGTTGTGCGGGTGATTGAGAATCAGCACGGACGCCTCTTCGGCGGCGTCCCGTAGCGCGTCGTCGTCGAGTTCGAGGCCGTCGGTGATGTCGAGCGGCATCGGCTCGCCGCCGGCGAACTGGACGGCCGGGATGTAGCTCTCGTAGGTCGGTTCGAAGTAGATGACGCCGTCGCCGGGGTCGCAGAGCGCGAGGAGCGTCGAGACGACGGCCTCGCTCGTTCCCGTGGTGACGGTGACCTCCGTTTCGGGGTCGTAGCGGACGCCCTTCCAGTCGGCGTAGCGCTCCGACACCGCCTCGCGGAGCTCCGGCAGCCCCCACGTGATGGTGTACTGGCTCGACGTGTCGACTGCGTCTTTCGCCGCGCGCTTCACGCTCGCCGGCGTCTCGTCCTCGTCGGGAATCCCCTGCGAGAGGTTGATCGCGTCGTGTTTGTGCGCCTCGCGGGTCATCTCCCGGATGACGGACTCGCGGGTTCCCGCGACGCGCTCGCTCCCGATGCGTCGAGAAAAGGGGGACGGTGTCGGCATACGTGGGCTGGGACAGGCTGACACAAGAAGCTTGGCGGACGCTCTCGACGCCCCGGACGACGCGCGCGACGAACGTTTTAATGCGATGAGGCCGACGTACCTCCTGTATGTCGAACCGTCGTGGGCCGGACTTCGAAACGAGGATGGCCGAAGACGAGGAGATAGAACCTCCCTCGCCGTTCGTCGAGCAGGCCACCGTCACCGACGACTCGGTCTACGACGAGTTCGAGGCCGACTGGCCCGACTGCTGGGACCGAGCGGCGGCGACGCTCGACTGGTTCGACCCGTACGAGTCGGTGCTTCCGGACGACGAACCCCCGTTCGAGTGGTTCGCCGGCGGGACGCTGAACGCCTGTTACAACTGCGTGGACCGCCACGTCGAAGCCGGGGCGAAAAACCGCGTCGCCATCAAGTGGGAGAGCCACCTCGGCGAGACGCGGACGTACACGTATCAGGACCTCTACCGCGAGGTGAACGAGTTCGCGGCCGCGCTCCGCGCGCAGGGCGTCGAGGAGGACGACGTAGTCACGCTCTACATGCCGATGATTCCGGAGCTCCCCGTCGCCATGCTCGCGTGCGCCCGCATCGGCGCGCCCCACAACGTCGTCTTCGCGGGGCTGTCGGCGGACGCGCTCGCGACGCGACTGGAGAGCGCGGACTCCCGATTCCTCGTCACCTGCGACGGCTACTACCGGCGAGGGAGCGCCATCTTCCTGAAGAGCAAGGCCGACGACGCCCGCCTGAAGGCCGCTCACGACCTCGAAGAGATGGTCGTCGTCGAGCACCTCGGCGAGACCGAACACCTCGGCGCGGGACAGCACACCTACGACGAACTGGTGGCGGCTCACGCCGGCGCGGAGGTCGACCCGGTCGAACGGGCGGCCGACGACGTGCTGTTTCTCATCCACACCTCGGGAACCACGGGCGAGCCGAAGCGCGTCGAACACGTCACCGGCGGCTACCTCGCTCACGTCACGTGGACGTCGCAGGCGGTGTTGGACCTCAAGCCCGAGGACACGTATCTCTGTACGGCGAACATCGGCTGGATTAGCGGCCACTCGTACGTGGTCTACGGCCCGCTGGCGCTCGGAACGACGGCGGTGATGTACGAGGGGACGCCGAACTACCCGGAGCGAGACCGCATCTGGGACCTCATCGAGGAGAACGCCGTCGACGTGTTCTACACCGCGCCGACGGCGATTCGTTCGTTCATGAAGTGGGACACGTCGCTCCCGGCGTCGCGCGACCTGTCGAGTCTCCGGCTACTCGGAACCGTCGGCGAACCGATCGACGCGCGCGCGTGGAAATGGTACTACGAACACATCGGCAACGGGAACTGCCCCGTCGTGGACACGTGGTGGCAGACCGAGACCGGCGGGATGATGATAACGACCCTGCCGGGCGTGAAAAAGATGAAACCCGGCTCCGCCGGCCCGCCGCTCCCCGGCGTCGGCGCTCGGGTCGTCGACGGCCGCGGCGAGGAGGTTCCCGTGAACGAGGCCGGCTATCTCGTTCTCACGCGCCCGTGGCCCGGCATGCCGCTCGCCCTGCGACGCGGCCACCGCTGGGGCGAGGAGGCTGCGAAGCTCGACGTGGACGGCTGGCACTACTTCACCGGCGACGGCGCGAAAGTGGACGACGACGGCTACGTCACCGTGCTCGGCCGCGTCGACGACGTCATCAACGTCTCGGGCCACCGCCTCGGGACGATGGAGATAGAGTCGGCCGTCGTCGGCGTCGAGGGCGTCGTCGAGGCCGCCGTCGTCAGCGTCGCCGACGCCGAGACGGGCGGTATCCACGCCTACGTCACGCTGGAGACGGGCGTCTCCGGGGACGACGACCTCCGCGAGCGCATCGCCGCACACGTCCGCGAGCGCATCGGTCCGATTGCCACGCCGGACGCCGTCGTGTTCACACCGGACCTCCCGAAGACGCGCTCCGGGAAGATTATGCGACGGTTCCTCGAAAACATCACCAACGGCGAGGAGTTCGGCGACACGTCCGCGCTCCAGAACCCGGAAATCGTCGGCGAACTCGAATCCATCGTCCGAGACAGCTGACGCCCGTTTCGGGGAGCTCTGTCTATGCGAAACGCAGTTAGTATCGTTCGAGAGCGGTGCTTACCGCTAATTGCTATTTCCGTGCTGTCGGTACTGTCCTTCTTTCGGAAGATTTAGTTCGCTTATCGAGAGTATTACGAAACAGATGCGGGACGGAAACTCCGAACCGACGCCGCTGTCGGCGGGCGGGTACGAGCGACTGCGACGGTCGACCGAGACGTACCGCGAGGACCTCGTGCTTCGTCTCGGCGCGGAAGTCGGCCTCACGCCGGCCGAGATGAGTCGGTTCGAGCCCGCACACGTGACCCAGCGGCGACGCGGAGGAACGGAGCTCTACTTCCTCGCCGTCCCGACCGACGGGCGGGCGGCGTACCTGCCGAACGAGGTCGAACACGACGTTCGGAAGTACGTCACGACGACCGGCATCGACGAGACGGAGCGGGTGCTTCCGGTCACGCCGCGGCGTCTCCAGATGCTCGTGGCGTCGGTCGGAACGCGGGCCGCCGAGGAGACCGGCCGCGAGGAACTGGCGGACGTTTCGACCCGCGACCTGCGTCGGCACTTCGCCCGAACGATGCTCGCCGACGGCGTCCCTCCGAGCGTCGTCATGCGAATCGGTGGATGGGACCGCATCGAGACCCTCGCGCCGCTCCTCGACGAACCGAGCGACGACGAGGTTCTCGATGCGCTCTCGCCGGCCCCCGTCGACGGCGGCGGGCGTGCCGGGGCAGGGAACCCCGACCGACTGCATCGGGTCGTCGAGACCGCGCGAAGCGTGGGGTCGGCACTCTCGGCAGTGAACACCCGAAACGAGGTCGAACAGGCGGTCTGTGACGGACTCGTCGAGTCTGACCAGTACCGTTTCGCTTGGACCGAGTCGGGCGAAACCGACGCGCGAGCGTCGCTCACCGCCGCCGGCATCGACGAGGGGTCGCTCGAAGCGGTCCGTCGGTCGCTCGCCGGTCGAGGCACGGATTTCACCCGGCGTGCGTGCGAGGCCGGGGCCGTCCAGACGGCGCGTCTCGGCTCGTCATCGACCTCGGAGAACGGCCCGTTTGCCGTCGTTCCGCTGGGACACGGCGAAACCGCCTACGGCGCGCTCTACGTCGCCCTCGACGGCGAGGAGGTCACCGACCCCGAGGCGGACGTACTGGCGACGCTGGGTCGTCACGTCGGACAGGCAATCGCCGCCGCCGAGCGCCGGAAGCTACTGCTGGCTGATACGGTCGTCCAATTGGAGTTCGAATCCTCGGACGAGCGGGATGTGCTCGTTCGACTCTCCGCGGACCTCGGCTGTTCGATTCGACTCCGCGGCGTCGTCCCCATCGAGGAGCGGGCGTTGCTGTGTTTCCTCACCGTCCGGGAGGCGGCGACGGACGCGGTGTTCGACGAGTTGCAGTCGTCGGCCGACGTCGAGCACATCCGCCTGATACGGGACCGAGGGACGGAGTCGCTCCTCGAAGTCGCGCTCTCCGCGGGGTCGACGATTACGGCGCTCACCTCCTACGACGGCACCGTCTCGCGGTTCGTCGCGGAGGACGGCGTCGCCCGTTTCGTCGGCGAGTTCTCGAACGAAACGCCGCTGCGAGACGTGCTGTCCGACCTAACCGACGCCTATCCCGCCACCGAACTCGTCGCGAAACAGGAGGTCGAACGGCCCGCGCGGAACACCGCCGACTTCCGGGCGTCGCTCGTGGCGCGACTCACCGACAAGCAACAGTCCGTCCTGCGAGCGGCCTATCTCGCCGGGTATTTCGAGTGGCCTCGCGGCAGTACCGCCGAAGACCTCGCCGATTCGATAGATATCTCGTCGCCGACGCTCCACCAACATCTTCGAACCGCACAGCAGAAACTCATGACCGCGTTCTTCGACGACGACACCGACGAGGAGGCTTCGACCCTAGACCCTTAGGCGTGCGACGCCTTGGCACACAATCGTTCATTATTGAATGATAGTTTACTAAAGAATATCTATAGTAATTCAGACCGACCATATCCGGCTCTGAAGCCTGTGAACGCTCCTAAATACTATCGTGTATAATAGTGCTGTTAATTTTCGATAATTAGTTACCCTACTTATGCCCCTTGTCGAGACTCGTTAGCACGTACTATGGCACAGGGTGACGCTGAACTGGAGGCACGGCTGGCAGAACAAGACGAGTTCGAACCCTCCGAGGAGTTCGTCGCGCAAGCGAACGTCTCGGACCCCGACATCTACGAGGAGTTCGAGGAGAACTGGCCGGACTGCTGGGAGCGGGCGGCCGAGATGCTCGACTGGGACGAAGCGTACGACGAGGTGTTGGACGACTCGAACCCGCCGTTCTACGAGTGGTTCACCGGCGGCGAACTGAACGCCTGTTACAACTGCGTAGACCGCCACGTCGAAAACGGCGACAAGAACCGCGTCGCCATCAAGTGGGAGGGTGAACACGGCGAGACGCGGACGTACACGTATCAGGACCTCTACCGCGAGGTCAACGAGTTCGCGGCCGCGCTCCGCGCGCAGGGCGTCGAGGAGGACGACGTGGTGACGCTCTACATGCCGATGATTCCTGAGCTCCCCGTCGCCATGCTCGCGTGCGCCCGCATCGGCGCGCCCCACAACGTCGTCTTCGCAGGCTTCTCGGCCGACGCGCTGGCGACGCGGATGAACGCCGCTGACTCCCGGTTCCTCGTCACCTGCGACGGTTACTACCGCCGCGGCGACCCGCTCGACCACCTCGACAAGGCCAACGAAGGCCTCGACGGCGTCGACCACGGCGTCGACGCGACGGTCGTCGTCGACCGCCTCGGCGACGACGGCTTCGGCCACGACCTGAAGGGCAACCAGCACGACTGGGACGACCTCCTCGAAGCCCAGAGCGGCGAGCGCGTCGCGCCGGTCGAACGCGACGCCGAGGACATGCTGTTTCTCATGTACACGTCGGGCACGACGGGCCAGCCCAAAGGCGTCAAACACACCACCGGCGGCTATCTCTCCTACGCGACGTGGACTTCCCACGCCGTTCTCGACATCGAGAAGGAAGACACCTACTGGTGTTCGGCCGACATCGGCTGGATTACGGGTCACTCGTACATCGTCTACGGGCCGCTCGCGCTCGGCTCGACGACGGTGATGTACGAGGGGACGCCCGACTTCCCCAACCGCGACCGGATGTGGGAACTCGTCGAGAAGTACGCGGTCGACATCTTCTACACCGCGCCGACGGCGATTCGCGCGTTCATGAAGTGGGGAAGCAAGTTCCCCGAATCGCGGGACCTGTCGAGCCTCCGCCTGCTCGGGACGGTCGGCGAGCCCATCAATCCGCGCGCGTGGAAGTGGTACTACGAACACATCGGTAACGAGGACTGCCCGGTCGTGGACACGTGGTGGCAGACCGAGACCGGCGGGATGATGATAACGACCCTACCGGGCGTGAAAAACATGAAGCCCGGCTCCGCCGGCCCGCCGCTCCCGGGCATCGACGCCCAAATCGTCGACACCGACGGCGACGAGGTAGAGCCCGGCCGCGCGGGCTATCTCACGGTGAACAAGCCGTGGCCGGGGATGCTCCGGACGCTCTACGACAACGACGAGCGCTACGTCTCCGAGTACTGGGCGGAGTACTCCGACACCGACAGCGACGACCCCGACGACTGGGTCTACTTCCCCGAGGACGGCGCGAAAGTGGACGACGACGGCTACGTCACCGTGCTCGGGCGCGTCGACGACGTCATCAACGTCTCGGGCCACCGCCTCGGGACGATGGAGATCGAATCGGCCATCGTCGGCGTCGAGGGCGTCGCCGAGGCCGCCGTCGTCGGCGGCAACCACGAGGTGAAAGGCGAGGCCGTCTACGCCTACGTCATCACCGAAGACGGGTACGAGGAGGGCGAAGACCTCCGGGCGCGAATCATCGAGGGCGTCGAGGACGCCATCGGTCCCATCGCTCGCCCCGAACAGGTCGTGTTCACGCCCGAACTGCCGAAGACGCGCTCGGGCAAAATCATGCGCCGCCTGCTCGAAGACGTGGCGAACGGGGCGGAACTGGGTGACACCTCGACGCTCCGGAACCCGGCGGTCGTCGAGGAAATCGCGGCGAAGGTCCGCGCACAGAGCGACTGAACGGCCCTCACCGGCCGAGCGTATCGAGTGTAATCATCAGCCAGCGAATCTATGTCAAGCCAAACCACCGAGTCAGAAATCGACTCACACGCACCGAACGCCGACCGGAGCACAGCTTCCGACCACGAGGAGATAGACTACCTCTCGCGGGAGGTGAACCTGCTGAAACCGAGTACCCCGTTCATGCGAGACCACCTGAAAGTAATCTGGACCGGTTTCGTCGCGTGGGCGCTTCTCACGTTCGGCCCGCCGGTTCTCACCTACTTCGCACCGGCGACGATGACCGCGGAGCTTCCGGTCATCGGCTTCCCGGCGCACTACTTCCTCGTCGCCGTGTTGTCGCCGACGAGTTCGCTCGTCCTCGCGTTCGTCTACTCGCGCAAGCGCGACCAACTCGACAAGCGCTACGGCATCGACCACACGGCGTCGACGTCGCGCTCGAAGAGTGAGAGCGAGGCCGCCGTCGCCGACGGGGGGAGCGTCGAATGACGCCGAGCGTGTTCCTCCAGTCGGGCGACCTGCTCCCCGAGGCGCTCAACATCTCGTTCAAACTCGTGCCGGCCGTCATGGTCGTCGGGATGTTGGCCCTGTTTCTCGCCATCGGCTACGTGTTCAAAGTCGCCGACACCGAGGGGATGTGGGTCGCCGGCCGGTCCATCGGAAACATCGAGAACGGAATGGCAATCGGCGCGAACTGGATGTCGGCGGCCTCGTACCTCGGATTGGCGGGGCTCGTCGCTCTCGCGGGCTTCTACGGCCTCGCGTTCATCATCGGCTGGACGGCCGGCTACTTCGTCCTGCTCATCTTCCTGGCCGCGCAGATGCGTCGGTTCGGGAAGTACACGGCACCCGACTTCGTCGGCGACCGGTTCAACTCCGATACGGCGCGGGCAATCGGCGCGCTGACGACTATCCTCATCGGCTTCGTCTACTCGGTCGGACAGGCCCGCGGGATGGGCCTCGTCGGACTGTACGTCTTCGGGACCGACTACGTCACGATGGTCGTCGTCATGATGGCGATTACGGTCGGCTACCTGACCATCTCCGGCATGATGGGCGCGACCAAGAACATGGCCGTCCAGTACGTCATCCTCATCGTCGCGTTCCTGACGGCCGTCTACGTCGTCGGGTTCACCGGCGGCTACTCGACCGTCCTCCCGCAGATCGAATACGGCCAGCTCATCGGCGAACTGTCCGCGGAGTTCTCGGAGCCGTTCGCCAACGCGGGGTTCTACCTCTGGATCGCCACGGCGTTCTCGCTCATCTTCGGCACCTGTGGCCTCCCGCACGTGTTGGTGCGGTTCTACACCGTCGAAAACGAGAAGACGGCGCGGCAGTCGACCGTCTGGGGACTGTTTTTCATCCTGCTCCTGTACTGGAGCGCCCCGGCGCTGGCGGCGTTCGGCGTCGACCTCTACGACGCCTCCCAGTACGGCCCGACGTTCGCGGCCAACGGCGGCATGAGCGGCGGTGAGGGCGACCTCATCGTCGTGCTCGCGGCGCAGCTTTCGAACCTGCCGACGTGGTTCGTCGGCCTCGTGGCGGCCGGCGGCATCGCCGCCGCCATCGCGACGACGGCGGGGCTTTTCATCACCGCCTCGTCCGCCGTCTCCCACGACATCTACACCAACATCATCAACCCCGACGCGACCCAGCGTCAGCAGGTGTTCGTCGGCCGGGCGACCATCGTCGCGCTCGGCGTCATCGTGACGATAACCGCGTTCGACCCGCCCGCGCTCGTCGGCGAACTGGTCGCGCTCGCGTTCTCCCTCGCGGCCATCGTGCTGTTCCCGATGTTCTTCCTCGGTCTCTGGTGGGAGAACACCAACCGTCAGGGCGCGCTCGCGGGCATGAGCATCGGCCTCGCGCTCTGGGTCGCCGCGGTGGTCAACGACCTCATCTTCCACTTCAGCGACGCCTTCGCCGAGTTCGTGCCGGCCATCGGCGCGGCGCTCGTCGGCACGCCGCTGGTGTTCGTCGTCACCATCGCCGTCTCGATGGCGACTGACGAGCCGCCCGAGCGAATCAAGAAGATGGTCCGGCAGTGTCACAGCCCGGAACCGATGGGCCAGCAACAGTCCGCAGAAGACGTCGTCATGAGCGCCGACGGGGGCCAGTCCCCCGCGGACGATTAACCAATGTACGAACACATCCTCGTTCCGACTGACGGAAGCGACGCGGCGGAGTACGCCGTCGAACAGGCGGTCGACCTCGCCTCGAAGTACGGCGCGACGGTCCACGCGCTGTACGTCGTCGACGTCGACGCCACCAGCTACTCGCTGGGGACAGAGCAGGTCGACCGCATCCGACAGGGTCGCCTCGACGACATGCCCGAAGTGAAGGAGGCGGCCGACAAGGCGACGGGCTACGTCGCCGACGCCGCCGCCGAACACGGACTGGCCGTCCGCGAACACGTCGTCCCGGGCGAACCGGCGCGAGCCATCAGGAAGTTCGTCGAGGACAACGACATCGACCTCGTCGTGATGGGCTCGCACGGCCGGTCCGGTCTCTCCCGGGTCGTCCTCGGGAGCGTGACCGAACGCGTCCTGCGGCGGACCCGACTTCCGGTGCTCGTCGTCGACGTCCACGAAAAGAAAGCGGAAGCGGAAGCAGAAGCCGAAGCGGAACCGTAACCCATGCACGACACGACCCGCGCGAGGACGAACGCGCCGTCCGCGGCTCCCGACGGGGTGACCCGCCGATGAGCCTCGCGGAGACGATTCGCACCCACGTGCGCGAGCACCGCTCGGGCATGCTGACCGACCTGCTGTTCGCCCTGGCGTGGGTGACGGTCGTTTCGCTCCTGTTCGACGTCGTCGACGGGCCGCAGTGGGCGTTCTACCTCTGTCTGGGTGCGGGCGTCGTCGCGTACTTCGGCTTCTTCGCCTCGGTCGAAGCCGCGCGAGAACAGCGCTGACGCCGGGGTCATTCCCGGACGAGTCACTCCCGGACTATTTTCTCGTCCTGACTCGGGGCGGTTGCGGAGTCGCGCCCGCCGACGCGCTCACTCGCTCGTCGCCGGCGACGGCGGGTCATATGTCGTCAGCGCCGCGCCGACCCTCGCTCCCGCTTCGCCGAGGAGCGCCGACAGGCCGAATCCGAGCAGGCCGACGGTGGCGACCCCGCCGAGCATCATCAGCCACCCCCCGACGACGAACCACGTCGGGCCGGACAGCGCGGTGGCGGCTCCGAACACGGTGGCCAGTATCCAGAGGACGGGGAGGCCGCCGACGAGTCCCGTCCGGACGCCGACGCCGGTCGCCGTTCCGTGCCGTCGCTTCGCCAGCGCACCGACGACGAGTCCGGCGAAGAACACGGCGCTCAGCGACATCGCCGACCGCCCGTCCAGATAGCTCCACGAGACGAACGCCGCCGCGACGAGTCCGCCGGCGAGGCTGTACCGCCGTCGCCACGGGAGTTCGGACGGCGCGCGAAATCTGGTCATACTCCCATTCGTGTCTCTCAACTAATAATTCTGTTCACGAATCGCCGAAAAATCGGGTCGCTTCGGGGCTACTCGTCGCGCTCTCGCCGCCGGTAGGCGATGCCCAGCCCGGCGGCGAGTAGCACGGCGACGACGGCGAGCGTCCATCCGGTGGCGTTGCCGCCGTCGTCGCCGCCGGTCTCATCGCCGTCGGTCTCACCGCTGACGGCCTCGCCGCCGGTAGCCTCGGCGGTCGAGTCGTCGACCGACGCCGCCGTCTCGGTCTCGCCTGCGTCCTCGACGGTGACGCTGCCGACGACCCGGTCGCCGACCGCGAGTTCGTACGTTCCGGCCTCGTCGAACGCGTAGCTGAGCGTGGCCGTCCCGTTCTCGAACGCGCCGAGTTCCACGGTCTGGCCGGCGACGCGCTCGCCGTCGACCAGTAAGTCGAGTTCGTGGGAGCCTCCCGCGCCGCCGAGGTTCGACACGTCGACCGAGAGTTCGACTTCCTCTCCGACCGACACGCTCGTCTCTGTGACCTCCGCGGCGGTCGTCTCGAAGACGGGGACGGTCGAGCCGATGGTGAACCGCGACAGGCCGGGCGAGGTCGCCTCGAAGACGTAGCGCGACTCGGACTCCTCGACGAGGCTCGCGTCGAGCCTGCGCCACTGCGTCTGTTCGTCGCGGTAGAGCGCGACCGACTCCGGGCCGACGCCCGTCGTCTCGAAGTAGTCCTTCCGAACGCTGAACGTGAACGTCACGTCGTCGATGTCGTCGTCCTGTATCGAGTGGTCGACGACGACGTAGCCCGCCGAGGTCGCGCCCGTCTCGCGCCGGAAGCGCTCGCTCGTGGCCTCGTCCTCGGACGCCTCGTACGTCGTGACGCTCAGCGTGAAGTCGTCCTCGCTTCTCACGTTCATCGAGAGCTGTGCGACCGAGATGTTCTCGGCGGCGGTCGACGCCGATTCGTCGGCGCTCGCGGCGTCCCCAGCGCCCCCGGCGGACTCGTTGGTCTCGCTCCCGCCGGCCTCGGCGTCGGTCGCGGGGGGTTCGAGCGGGATGACGACGGGGCGGGTCGTGTCGACGTTCGTCACCGACACGTCCGACCGCTTCGTCGTCCCTTCGCTCGCCGTGTCGACGACGACGTCCGCGTCGTCGTCCGTCTCTTCGGTCGTCTCCGCGGTTCCCCCCGACGAGGAGGAGGATGACGACGACGACGACGACGACGATTCTTCGTTCACGGTGACGGTCATCGTGTCCGAATCGACGTTGCCGGCGGCGTCAGTCACGTTCAGGGTGACGGTGTAGGTGCCGGTCGAGCCGTAGCTGTGGGTCTCGGTGGCGTTCGTCGAGTTCGCGCCGTCGCCGAAGTCCCACTCGTAGCTGTTGAGGACACCGTTGTCGGTCGACCCGCTGGCATCGAACTTGACCGCGTCGCCCTCCGTGACCGACACGTTGTCGCCGGCGTCGGCGGTGGGCGCGGTCGCGTCGGCGACCGTCACGACCAGCGTGTCGGCGTCGGCGTTACCGCCGGTGTCGGTCACGTTCAGCGTGACGTTGTAGGTACCGGGGTCGGCGAACGTGTGACTCGGGGTCGCTCCGGTCGTGTTCGCGGATCCGTCGTCGAAGTCCCACTCGTAGCTGTCGATGGCACCGTTGTCGGTCGAGGCGGAGCCGTCGAACTTGACGTCGGTGTCCTCGTCGACAGTCTGGTTGCTCCCGGCGTCGGCGGTCGGCGCGGTCGTGTCGTTGACGGTCGCGACGAGCGTGTCGAACGCGCTGTTGCCGGCGGTGTCGGTCACGTTCAGGGTGACGGTGTAGGTGCCGGGGTCTGCGAACGCGTGGGTGGCGTTTTCGCCCGTCGCGTTCGCGGAGCCGTCGCCGAAGTCCCACTCGTAGGTCGCGACTCCCGAGGCGTCGGTCGCCGTCGCGTTGAACTCGGCGGTGGTATCCTCGTCGACGGTCTGGTTCGCGCCCGCGTCTGCGGTGGGCGCGGTCGCGTCGGCGACCGTCACGACCAGCGTGTCGGCGTCGGCGTTACCGCCGGTGTCGGTCACGTTCAGCGTGACGTTGTAGGTACCGGGGTCGGCGAACGTGTGACTCGGGGTCGCTCCGGTCGCGTTCGCGGAGCCGTCGTCGAAGTCCCACTCGTAGCTGTCGATGACGCCGTTGTCGGTCGAGGCGGAGCCGTCGAAGTCGACGGCGGTGTCCTCGTCGACGGTCTGGTTCGCGCCCGCGTCTGCGGTGGGTGCGGTCGTGTCGTTGACGGTCACGACCAGCGTGTCGGTTCCCTCGTTCCCCGCCGCGTCGCTGGCGGTGAACGTCGCCGTGTAGGTGCCGGGGTCTGCGAAGGTGTGAGTGGCGTTTTTGCCGGTCACGTTCGCGGAGCCGTCGCCGAAGTCCCACGAGGTGCTCGTGACGCCGACGGCGTCGGTCGCCGTCGCGTTGAAGTCGAGCGCCACGTCCTCGTCAACGGTGGCGTTCGCCCCCGCGTCGACGGCGGGCGCGACCGTGTCGATAGTGACGCTGTCGGACTCGCTTGCGGCCCCATCCTGCCCGTCGGCGTTCTCCGCGGTGTCGACCGTGACGGTGTAGGTGCCGTCGCTTCCGGTCTCGTACGGCGACGCGAGCGTGTACGTGTACGGCTCGCTCCCCGATTCCGTGAAGTCGGCCTCGGTGAACGCCGTCGAACTCGGGCCGGCGACCGAGACGGAGATGTTCGTCAGAGCCTGCGACGAGTCGAACGACACGGAAAGGTTCTGTCCCGTGGGATTGGTCGCGTTGACCGCCGAGACGGTCGGTGCCGGCTCCGCGAGCGCGTGGAACTGACTGCCGCTGCCGTAGTAGAGATAGCCGTTCCACGCGAGCGGCGTCGCGTAGAGGCTGCTCGCTGGCGAGTTGTACGACCACAGTTCCGTCCCGTCGGTCGCGTTGAACGCGCGAACGGTCGAGTCACCGAAATCCGTGATGTAGAGCACGTCGCCCGCGACGACCGGCGCGCCGCGGAAGTCGCTCCCCGACGCGTTCCAGAGTCTGCTTCCGTCGGCGGCGTCGAGCGCGACGAGTTCGCCGCCGCGGCTCCCGGCGTAGACGACGCCGTCGGCGTACACCTGACTCGAATCCACGTCGCCCGCCATCGAGTAGTTCCAGCGCTTGGTGCCGTCGGTCGCGTTGATGGCGTACACGCTTCCGTCCCCGCTTGTTTCGCCCATCGTGCTGTCGCTCCCGACGAACACCGTGTCGTTCGCGACCGTCGGGTCCGACTGGCTCTCGTCGAGGAGCGTGTAGTTCCAGAGTTTCGCCCCGGTGGTGGCGTTCAGCGCGGTCAGGTTCCTGTCGCCACCCGACACGTAGACGACGCCGTCGACGACCGCGGGGTTCGACTCCACCAGCACCGGCTGGTACATCGTGTAGTACCAGAGCTCTTCGCCGGTGTCGGCGTCGACCGCGGTCAGGTTCCCGTCGTTGCTTCCGAAGTAGACGACGCCGTCGACGACCGCGGGGGCCGACCGGACGTTCGTCTGCGTCTGGTAGTTCCAGATTTCGGTGCCGTCGGTCGCGTTTATCGCGTGTAGCTTGTAGTCGTTGCTTCCGAGGTAGAGGACGCCGTTGGCGTAGGCCGGTGTGGTCCACGTCGACCCGTCGAGGCCGCCGGGCGTCGCGTTCCACTTCACCTCTCCCGTTTCGGGATCTAACGCGTAGAGTTCGCCGCCGTCGTGGAAGGCGGTGTAGAGCGTGTCGCCCACGATGGTCGGTTGCATCACCTGCGGGGCGGTGTCGGAGACGTTCCAGACTTCCACGGGTTCGGTGAGCGGCCCCTCCTGGTTCGGGTAGTTCCCGAGGTTGCCCGGCCCGCCGTGGAACTTCGCGTTGGCCGCCTCGACGGTCACGGTCTGTGCGGCGAGCCCGCCGGCGGCGACGTCGTAGGTCCCCGCCCCCCAGAGCGTCTTCGTGAACGTGAGCTGTTGGCTTTCGCTCGCGTTCAGCGTCCCGGTTTGATACGCCACGACTGCGCCGTCGACGGTGAGCGTCGTGTTGTACGGTTGCTGTGACGCCCCGGTGTTTTCGACGGTGACGTTCACGGTGACGGCGCTTCCCTCGTAGAGCGTCGTCGGCGTCACCGAGAGATTCGAATGCGCGATGTCCGCGCCGTTCGTGACCGCCGCCGCGCCGACCGGCACCCACGCGACGAGCGAAATCACCGTCATCAACGCCAACACGAGTGTGCTCACCCGCTGTCGCGTTATTCCGCGCCTTCCCGTCATCGACTGTTCGCCTCTCCGTCCGTCCTGCTGTGGCCCCTGGGTCCCTTAAATTCCATATTACTGCCAAATACGGATTCACGTCCGATAATTGGTCGATACAGACTAACGGGGATATTGTATAACGATGCCGAATAAAATCTGAATTCTGAATACAAATATTTCAAACTATAGTTCCGAATCCAATTTTGTTGTGTTAAATACTCACCCGACTATATGTGAAAAAATTTCACAAATTCTAGAATTTGTGGCTTTGAGGGTTGATTCGGGGTATTTAGATAAATCTTCTCAGTCGCCTCTAAATTCAATATTGCTATTTTCATTCAATACTTACTGGTGAGGAAGTTATCAAAACAAATATTTTGAATGGTGGACTCACGTCAGTCTGCTCACTCAACGCATTGTTCGTTGAGACGACGACAGCGATGAGAGCGGCGACAGCGAACGACGCTGTGCTCACGGCTCACGGGTCGCCGCTGGTCCCTTCGTCCGGTAGGAGCGTCGAAACGAGGAGCACGAGCAACACGAAAAGCGCGAGGAGAAACAGCGTCTCCCGCTGTGCCTGCACTATCGCGGCGTCGAACACGTCGGCCAGCAGTTCTCGTTGCGCCGGTGTGAGGCCGGCGAGAAACGCCCGTTGGGTCTCTTCGGTCGCCGTCTCGGCGGCGTTTTCCAGCGCGAGGACGAGCGCCCCTCGCTCGCTCGCCGACACGCCCGCGTCGATGGCGGTCAACACGCCGTCGACGACGCCGCCGTAAAAGCGCCCGAGCAGGTACGCGCCCACGATGGCGGTCCCGAACGAGTAGCCGAGCATCATCGTCGCGTTCAACAGGCCGGACGCCGCCGCCGAGTCCCGCCGTTCGACGGCCGAGAGCGTCATGTCGATGAGCTGTGCCATCACGAGGCCGAGTCCGAGACCGATGAGCGCCATCGGCGCGGCGAGCTGTGCGACCGTCGCGTCCAGCGCCGTCTGCGACGCGAGCGCGAGCACGCCGAGTCCCGTGAGGACGATGCCGCCCTGAATCAGCAGTTTCGGCGCGACGAACCGCCGCCAGCCGGTCGTGAAGATGGACGCGACGAACGTCGCGAGGGAGAACGGAAGCATCGCGACGCCGGTCTCGAACGCGGTGTAGCCGGCCCCGGACTGGAGGAAGACCGGGACGACGAAGATGAAGCCCGCGAGGACCAACGACCGCGCGGCGTTCGTGACGACGCCGGCGGTGAACTGCCCGTTCGACAGGAGCCGGACCGGGACGAGCGGCGACCCGCCCTCGCGCTCGACGCGGCGCTCGTACTGGACGAAGCCCGCGAAGACGACGGCCCCGAAGCCGACGAGCCAGAGGGTCGGAGACGCGCCGAGCAGGTCCAACTGCACGTCGCCGACGACGAATGGTCGGCGGGCCAACAGCCAGCCGTACCGCCCGGCCAAGAGGACGCCGGCGACGAGGGCGGTCGTCCCCACCACCGAGAGGAGCGTGCCGCCGACGTCCAGTTTCGTCGGCGTCTCGCTCAGGGGCTCCTCGGGGAGATACCTGACGAACGCGAGCGCGACGAGGACGATTAGCACCTCGATGCCGAACCCCCATCGCCAGCTCGCGAACGTCGTGACCGCGCCGCCGAGCAGCGGTCCGAACGCGGCACCCGCGGCGTTCACGCCGGCGAGGATACCGAGGGCTTTCGCCCGGTCTGCGCCCTCGTAGCTGACGAGGAGGACGGTGAACGTAAGCGGGAGCAACACGGCGGCGGCGGCCCCCTCTACGACCGACCAGCCGACGTAGAGCACGGCGACGTTCCAACTCAGCGCCGCCAGCGTCGTCCCGACCCCGTACACGAGGAGCGTCGCGGTCATCAGCCGTCGAACCCCGTACATCGACGACAGCTTGCCGCCGGGGAGAATCAGCGCCGCCATGACCATCGCGTAGAACGAAATCGCGCCCTGAACGACCGTGACGGTCGTGTCGAGGTCGGCGACGATGGACGGAATCGCGACGTTCATCAGCGTCGAGTCGATGACCCCGATGAACATCGCGAGACTCACCGCCACGGCCGGCCCCCAGTACGCCAGCCCGCTCGCCGAGTCGGTCACTACCGTGCCCTCTCCGAGGGTGTGAGCGTTCGCGTCTGCGTCCATCCCTGTTGATATCACGTCCTGTTCGATAAACCCTGCTGACGGCGGGCGTGGCCCGTCTTCCGGTCGGTTCGGCTCAGCCGTGCGACGACCCGGTGTCGAGCGACTCGCCGCAGTACGGGCACCATTCGACCCGCTTTCCTCCGGGCCGTCCTCGGTCGGTCGTCCGTGTCTCTTCGGTCTCCTGCGCCCGTTCTCCCGCCCGCTCCGCGAAGAACCCCGCGGCCAAGATGCTCGACGGGAGCGCGAAGAAGGCGACGCCGCCGAGCATGGTCGCAGCGCCGAGCAGACGCCCGAGCGGCGTCACGGGAACCACGTCGCCGTAGCCGACCGTGGTGAGCGTCACGACGCCCCACCAGAGCGTCTCCGGAATCGACGAGAACGCGTCCGGTTGGACGCTTCCCTCGACGAAGTACATGAGCGTCGACGAGACGAGGACCAACATCCCGGCCCCGCTGAACGCGACCCCGAGGTCGTCGCGCTGTGCGTCGAGGACTCGCTTGAACCGCCGCCGGGAGCGTCTGAACCACGAGAGGTTCAGCACGCGAGCCAACCACAAGACGCGGAACAGCCCCGACTCGAACAGCCGTATCTCGAAGAGGAGTCCGGTCCAGAACGTCGCGATGACGAAACAGTCGACGACCGAGATGGGGTCGCGGACGAACGCGAACCGACTCCGTCCGGCGTCGGGAGCGGCCGAGCCGGCGGCCCAGAGCCGGACGACGTACAGGCACGTGAACAGCGCGATGGACGCGACGAGCAGGCCGTCGAAGTAGGCTCCGAACCGCTCGTACAGCGACTCGACCGTCGAGAGGACGACGGCGACGACGTTCGCCGACGCGAGGACGAACACGAGGCGCTCGAACCGTTCGCCCCAGCGGTTCTCGGAATCCGGGTCGACCACCGTCCACACCTGGTCTCTGGACGTCTGCGCCATGCCACAGTATCGCCGCCGAGTCATATGTCGTTTCCTCCCGTCTGCGGTTCGGACCGTCAGCGGTCGGCCGTGTCGGCTTCCGTCGCAATCGACTCGGTCGCAACCGACTCGCTCGACCCGCCCGACCGGACGACCGTCCGCGACGGAATCGCGGCCTCCCGCCTCGGTGTCGACGTGACGAGCCGTTGGAACCACGTCTCCTCGTTCGGCGCGGACTTCTCGACGAGTTCGTAGTCGACGGCGACCCCGCCGTCTTCCGTCGCCGACACGCGCACGTAGTTGAGTTGGTACCACGAGTAGAACACGGGCGGGAGGACGCCGAACGCGGACTCGACGCGGCGCAGTCGCTTCAGCCACGTCCCCGTGTTGACGACGACCCCGCCTTCGATTTCGGTGACTGCGGGTCGGTGGGTGTGGCCGTAGACGAACACCGCGACCGCCGGGTCGGACGCGAACAGCTCTCTGGCGGCCGTCAGATAGGTGTCCGCCGACGACTCCCGTTCTTCCGGCCGGTCGATGCCGAACCGCCGGAGCGTCTTTCGGACGTCGCGCGCGAAGACGAAAAGCGGTACCGCGACCAGTATCAACAACAGCGTGACGGCGAGATTCGCGGTCAAAAGCAGGTCGACCAGCGTCCCGACCGGGCCGAACAGCCCGAGAACCCGTTCGATGAGGTCCATCGGGAGCGACCAGAGACCGGCGGCGTCGAGCGCGAACGCGAGCACGTAGAGAAAGCCGACGTTGAAAAGGAGGAGAAACGGGGCGGAGACGTATCTGAGCCACGGGCTCATCTCCCGATAGAAGTAGTTCGACAGCATCCACGCCGGAATCTGCGTCATCGGCGTCACCGCCTGCACGTCTTTGAGCCAGTTGAACTTCCCGCGCTCGGAGAGCCGGCCGGCGCGGCTCGTGACCTGCCTGTTGACGAAGTAGCCCGGGGGGTTCGCGTGGGGGTTTCCGAAGTCCGGAATCCGGTTGTTCGGGTCCCGTTGCATCCCGTGTTCGACGTGGACGACGTAGTCGCCGACGCGCCGGGTTATCGAGACCTCCTGTCGGAGCGTGACGTTGAACTCGGCCAGTCGGTCGACGTACTCCGGGTAGGCCGCGAGCTCGTAGTCGTGGTTCCCGGGGATGAGCGTGATGGGGATTCGCTCGCCCGTCGCTTCGAACTGGTCGAACAGCTCCGGATAGCGCTCGACGAGCGCGTCGAACTTGTCGAGTCCGTCGACGTCGGTGAACTCCCACAGCCCGAAGGCGTCGCCGTTGATGATCAGTTCGGCGTCCTCGTCGGTCGCTTCGAGCGTCCGCAGGAACGACAGAAGCTCGTCGAGGAAATCGACCTTTCCCAGTTGCTCGTCGCCGCCGATGTGGAGGTCGCTGATGAAGTAGTACGCGTCGGTCACGGCCATGCCCCCGGGGAGCTGACGAGCGCCGTACCGGTGAGAGTGCGGTTACCGGATGTATGCGGGCGACTGGTGGATGCGAACGCGCCGGTCGAAGCTCTCGTCGCCGCGTCGTCGGAGACCTGCGCCTCGACGAAGCCGACCCTGACGACTACGTCTCGGTCCAACCCCTCGGTCAGTTGGTCGTCGAACCGCTGTGCGAGGTCGGGGGGCGCTTGCAGGTCGCGCGGAATCCCCACGAGCACGTCGACCCGCGGTTGATTCCCGAGGAGGTAGTCGACGGGCCTGTAGTCGACCGTGACGCTGACGAGTTCGACGCCCTCGATGTCCGCCTCGTCGAACTGTCGCTGGAGTTCGGTCTGCGTCTGCTGTTCGAACGACGCGGTCTGGAACGACGCGTACGTCACGCCGGCGAGGACGAGCGAGAGAACCGCGATAGCCACGCCGATGACGGCGATTCGAGAGGCGATGGACGCTCTGACTCCCTCCCGCTCGTCGGCGTCCAGCGGCTTGAACCCCGACAGATAGAACAGAATCAGCGCCGAGAGGTTGATGGCGAGGAGGTTGACGACGACGAGCACCGCGCCCGCGACGGCGACCACGGGAAGCCCGAACGCGATACCCAACCCCGACGTCGCCGCCGGCGGGACGAGCGCGACGGCGATGGCGACGCCGACGAGCGTCGACCCGGACCCGCGCATGATGCTTATCGCCCCCGCGATACCCGACCCCAACGCGAGGAACAGCGACAGGACGTTCGGACTGGTGCGCTCTGCGACCTGCGGTATCGCCTGTATGTCGACGCCCGGCGGAATGAGAATCGTCTGCTGGAGTATCACGCCGAGGACGGCGGCCGTCGCGATGGCCGCCGCGAGCCCCGTCACCTGAAGCACGACGCCGCGGGTCGCCATGCGCCTGTCGGCCAGAATCGCCCCGACGGACGCCGAAACCGCCGGCCCCATCAGCGGGGCGACGACCATCGCCCCGATGATCGTCGCCGCGGAGTCGAGAAGCAGGCCCGTCGCGGCGATGACCGTGCTGAGAATCAGGAAGCTGAAGAACGTCGAGTTCGCCGGCGCGAGGTCTTCGGCCCTCGCGTGGAGCTCCTCGCGGGAGATGCGGAGTCCGGGAAAGCGCTCTTTCAGAGCCGAGAGGCGCTGCGAGACGACCGTCTCCGTGGGGAGTACGATAGTGTAGCTGTCGCCTCGGACGCCCGCGTTCGTCAGTTCTTCCATCACCGTCTCGACGCCGCTGGGCGGGACCGGGAACTGCACCATCGCCTCGAAGTCGCCGCGGCCGACCTCCTCGAAGACGGCGTAGTCGATGGCCTGTCGGTCGAGCGACTCAAGCACGCTCTCTCGGCTCCCCCGGGGTATCAACACCTGAACGAGTCGCATACGGAGTACAACGTCCCGCGGGACCAAAAAATATGAGTGCTTTGATAGGATGGCTTACTCGATTGTCTCGCGTGCCCCGTCGGCGATTGCGAGCGTCTCCCCGATAGCGTCGATGAACGCCCGCTCGGCCGGGCTGATTCGCCGGCCCCCCAATCCCAGTAGTCCGCCCTCGACGCCGGCGTCTGCGACTCGTTCGGCACACCAGCGCACGAACTGTCCGTACTCGGCTCGCTCCGCCGCGGTCGCTCGCGCTCGGACGATTGTCGCCGCCTCCCGACAGTAGTCGTGCGCGCGGGCCTTCGCCACCGCGCGGTTGAAATCGTGTGTCTCCGCGTCGCGTCGCACTCGGCCGGCGTTCACCCGGACGAACCCGGCGAGGTGCGTGACGAGTTCCGTCTCCGGCTCGAACTCGTCGGCGTGTCGAAGGGTTCGACGAATGGTTTTGAGCTCTCGCCACAGGCCGCCGTTCGAGGCGACGACGACGCCGTACATCACCTCGACCGGCGTCTGCGCGAGCGTCCGCCACTCCTCGTGCGTGAACGACTCCCGATCGGTCATACCGAACGATTGGCGGGCGACGAATATAGAGGCGCAGGTCGCCGCGGGCCGAACGGGCGACCGCTCTCGACGTCGCCGGGCGAAACTCGTTCGAGGGGCCGTTACTGACTTTTCGGTATTCCACGAATTACTGGCTCTGAGACAGTCAGCGACTCGGTAAACGCAGTTTATTATGGTTTCCTGCTTACGTGTGGGTGAGTTGATGAGATGAGTTCACTGGTCGTACTCGCGTTCGATACGATGGACGGTGCGGAGAACATGCGGGAGAAGCTGTACCACCTCCAGCGGCGCGAACTGATTACGATAGAGGACGCCGCCATCGCCGTCCGAAAAGAAAACGGGCAGGTGAAAGTCAAACAGGCCCAGAGCCTCGTCGGCGTCGGCGCGCTGGGGGGTTCGTTCTGGGGCCTCCTCATCGGCGTCATCTTCTGGATGCCGTGGCTCGGGATGGCGGTCGGGGCCGTGACGGGCGCGCTCAGCGGCAAGTTCACCGACATCGGCATCGATGACGCGTTCATCAAAGAGGTCGCGAACACGGTCGAACCCGGTAACTCCGCGCTGTTTCTGTTGTCCCACGACGCACAGGTCGACCGAATCAAAGCCGAACTGTCGGACGTCGAGTTCGAGATCATCGAGACGAACCTCTCGCCCGAGGACGAAGACCGACTCCGTGAGGCGTTCGCCGCCGAGGAGATCGCGGGATAAGCGTCGCCCGGCCGGACCCAGCCAGCCGTCTGTCCGGGCGCGAGAGCGCGCTCGCCGAGTCGAGTAGTGGTGACGGTGTGTGACGGGTGGCCGTCTCCCCGAAGGGTGCGGGTCGCTCGCCGATGAGGCGCTCGGTCCATCGTTAGTGTATCCCGCGACCAATCGCACCCGATGCCCCGATTCTTCTGTGCGGCTCTCGCCTTCCGGCATAAATATCAAAAGACAGATACAGTGGGGCATTAAATCAGTATAATTGTCATCTACTATGATTGATCTCCTCTCCGACAACCCTGACTCGGGTGCGCTCAACAGCGGGTTCGAGACCCGAACCGACTACCCGCTCAGAGCTCCACTACTTCGTTGGTCCGGGCCGCCTCGTGGATCGCGGAGATGATACGCATGTCTTCGAGCCCGTGTCTCCCGTCTGCGTACACCGGGGTATCGCTGAGGATACGGTCTGAGAAGTAGTCGAACTCCTCTCTCATCTCGCGTTCGTCGTCGAACGTCTCGTGTTCGACGGTGACTTTGGTGTCGTTACGCGAGAGATGGAGCGAGCACTTCCCGTGGAAGGCCGGGTGCAGGTCTATCTGCCCCTCGGTTCCCGTAATCTTGAGCTGGGTGTCTTCGTGGGCGTTTTGGCTGTCGGTGGTGACCATCTTCACGTCGTCTTCGAGGACTAACAGCGCCCCCGACCGTTCGTCGGGGACGTCCTCGAAGGCGTCGTGGTGAGAACTCATCTGCGATTGCACCGCGACCGGGTCACGGTCGAGGAGGAATCTCGCCGTGTTGATGGAGTAGATTCCGAGGTCCATCACGGACGTTCCGTAGCCCGACAGCTCCGGGTCGAGCCGCCATTGGTCCTCGTCGGGAATCATCTTTAGCAGCGGTTGGGTGTTGTTCCCGTACACCGACACGGGTTCGCCGATGAACCCCGATTCGATGAGGTCACGGGCCCGACGGACTGCGGGGTCGGTGTGCATTCGATAGGCGACCATCAGGGGTACGTCGGCGTCGTCGCACGTTTCGACGACCTGTCTCGCCCGCTCGACGGTCGATTCCATCGGCTTTTCGCAGAGGATCGCTTTGCCGAGCGATGCCGCGGTTTCGACGTATTCGAGGTGGAATGCGTTCGGCGTTCCGACGTACACGGCGTCGTACGCCGATTCCGCCTTCCCCTCGTGGAACTCGTCGTAGCTGATGCCGTGGTCGACGCCGTTGGCATCAGCGAGTCGCTGCGCTTTCTCGGTCGTACTGCTCACAAGGGTCGTTACCTCCCCGAGTTCGGACGATTCGATGGCGGGGAGTGCAACGTCGACGGTCCACCACCCGAGGCCGATTAACGCGTATCGAACGCTTCCATCGGTGGTCGTCTGCCAGTCGCGCTCCTCGTATGAATCGATCCATTCTCTCATGAGTATCCAAACTGAGTAGCCTGTAGTAAACTCTTGGGGTAGTTGCGTGCTGCTCGCGTTTCGATAGCCTGGGGCGCGAACTCAGACGCTTCGAACGCTGCTCACATGCCTCACCACGCATGAACGCTCCGCTTTCGGGCGCTTTGATGCGAGCCGATGCACAATGGGCGTCCGATCGCCACGGCCGACGGGACACGGCGGTCGCTCGAAGCCGACGGCCATCGACAGAATTCTTTGTCTGAGAACAGCGAATCCCGGTGTGTACTGTCCCTCCTCCGAACCGTTCGTTAACGAGGCCGATAGCCGGCATCACTGACGCTACTCGCGTACTGATCGCCCTCACGTCGAACGTTCGTTCTGAATTAGAGAATACCATCTGGGTGACTATTGCACGGCGAACGTCACTTGTCAGGTGACGTTTACGAAGGGCGTACGAGGATTTACAAACTTATATTTGTAATTCTGTCCGGATTATTTTAACCTACCCTTCCAGTCAGATTCCGTAGTAAAGCCCCTCTGAGTTCGGTTTCGGCGACGAAATCGCTGGACTCGTCCCACCGCTGGACTCTGGATGGAAGTGCAGACAGTGGGCCTCGGGGCGGGTCTAGCACATATTCGTCATTTCAGAACGACCCCGAGGATTCGAATACCGGTTGCCGGCCGATATCTGGCCACACGAACTGCACCGAGAGCAGTTGGCGGGTGGACGCCTCACTCCTCCTCGCCGATAGTGGGTCTTCCCACGACGACTCGCCGAAGAACGACTGAAGCGCTATCAGGGCACCCACGTACTCAGCGGAGATGCCAGTTTCGTACATCCTCTTGTAGCAATGAACCGCCTCGGGGTCAAGCCCCGGGGCACTCGCGTTGATTCTTCTGTAGAGTTTGAGGAAGCCTGCCCTACTTTGAGGTATCGTCGAGGAGCTGCCGAGCGTACCGGTAGATCGGCGCACCAAGCCAATCGCGTCCTTCTGCCATGGTCTCGAAAGCGACTCTTGCTTCCTCTTCGCTGAGAGCAGCGCGTTTGACCAGCGCCCGGAGAACGATCGGAGATAACGCAACTTCTGCACTCACTAGTTTTCGAAGCTCAGGAAGGGCTCTGTAGTCGTCGGTGATCAAGAACGCTGCATCCACCTCACGGACTGCAGCTACGCAGCTGGCTTCACCATCGTCGATTCGACTCGTCACAAACTCACCACTAGCGACAGCAACAACGGTGAACTCGTCGGCCATATCGAGGGCGGTATTGGCGGCTTTGCCATGGTGGTCGTTGTACTCAGCAGTTCTGTGTAGTTCCTCAAGAACTGTCTCTGTAGTGGCGACGTCAAACTCGGTGACGAAGACGTCAAGCACTTCGCCGACTGAAAGAGAGATGAATGCGCTCGTGTCTACAACGAGCATTTAGAGGTCTGCGAGTTTGTCTGCGAGTTCTTCGCCACGATCAAGCACCTCTTTCGACGCACGGACAGCTTCGGCATCTTGCCGCCCGATAATCTCGACAAGTTTCTCGAACTCGATGTGGTTGTCCAGATACAGTTCGACGACGGCCTCACGAAAACTCTCATCAGACTCTTTCTCTTCGAGATACTGTCGGAGTGCTTCAATGAGAATCTCCGTTCTGTTTTTGTGAGTAACTTCGGCAGCGATGTCGGCGCGTGTTACCAACTCTTCGGGGAGCCGGAAATTGACCCGCTTCGTGCCCATGTACATACGTTGTATGCACAGAATCAAAACTGTGTCGGCTCCTCGTCGCTTGACTCCCCTCGCAAAGCCACCTCAGATATCGTCAGAAGTTCTGGAGTTCAGCTCTATAGGGAGCGAAACGAGTTGTCAGTTCTCAGCATAACCGTTGGTATTTGGACTACACACCCCACCGTTTCCGGAGAAACGGAGTCGGAATGCAGGTACTCGTCACCAGGTTTGATTCAAGCCCGATAGCCTTGTTGAGAAGGCACGCAACACATTCATCCTCCGAAACTTGGAGGCGTACCGTGTGTTGGAAGTTGAGACTACAACGGGTATAGCAGGGCTGTAATGCGTGTATTTTGCCGATTGGGTCAGCGGAAACTACCTCAATTCTCTCTCCAAGCGGCCATTCTTGTCACACTTCCAATCGTAAGGGCGAATTTTCGAGACATCCAACAGTGTAGCCACTCAGACCGCGCGCTAACCCAGAACTGAGTGTCTCTCTATCCGATTCCGGTCTCCTTCTTCAGCAGCGTCAGTGTGTTATCTGCCGTCACCATCGGCGAGTGCTCGTACTCACCGGTCAACGCGACCTGGACGAGCAAGTCGACGGCTCGCCAGATCGAGTACAGCAGGCACGCGAACGCGAAGTAGAAGAAACGAAGCCCGAAATTCTTCGACGTGGTAGCAGCCATGAACCGCTTTATCGATCTGTACCCGCTCTCGATTTCCCACCGATACCCGTACTCAGTGAGGTGCCCACTCCCACAATTCGTCATGAACACCGAGTACTGCCGGTGGTCGTCGTGCTCGGAGTCCTCTTTCCGTCGGTAGATCAGCGTCGTCTCGTGCCATTCGTTCCTCCCGAGGTGAAGCCCGCGGTCGGTCTCGTATCGATCCCGATCTCGTTGGAGCAATCGATTCGCCTGTGCCTTCTCGCTGGTCTGCGTCCGTTTCGGGACGACGTAAGACAGCCCGCGCTGGCTGATCATCTCCAGAACGTGCTGGCTATCAAATTCGAATACTTCGCTGATTGGCTAAAAGACGAAAATTCATATGTCAACAACCCAGACGGGGATATTTCAGGAGACCGAGACTGCTACCACCTCTGTATGGACCCAGCCGATCTAGAGGGTCCTGGAGGCCTTGGCGGTGGCTTCGCTTCAATTGGCCCTGGTAGCGGACTCGCGAATCTGAGTTCATTTAACCCACCACGATACGTCCAAAAAACAAATAATCCAGCAGGGGGTGCGGTTCAAATTGCTCTTCAAGAGGCAGGACATGCATTGGGGCTTTGTCCTTTCTCCGACCACGAATGTGGGTTACATTATGCACCGAGCCACTCGTATGCAGGTTCTGTTCCTGACACTGGAAGTGATACTGTGTACACCACTCCAATGGGATGCGGGCGAAATAACTTCAACGCAGAATGCGGCATTTACGGAACAGACCCAGATACTGCCAGTACAGAGTATGCGGATGGTCGGTACTTTGATGAATGTGCAGGAAGCAAACTGCGGGGGATGTTCAACTAATGACTCTGAATCGTCGCCATTTCGTCCAATCATTGGTTACGACAGGTGTTGCATTAGGTACAGCGAACCAAGTTAGCGCCGCTGAACAAAGCACAGGAATCCGGATCTGGGTACAAGACCATATTGTTGCAAAAAACATACACAAATCAATCCGTGGGCGTGAATCGAGCCAATATGTACTGGTTGGGACGCCTGGTCAACGGAATAGCATTGGAATGATGACTATTGATGGAAAAACCTACTCTCCAACTGGAGATGTTGGTGAGTACGACTTGGGATTCTCACAACGCGCTGCAAAGTCTGAAAATCCAATTGTAGCATTCGAAATCCCGAAGAGTCAATCGGTGAATAGTGCGACTATTCAAGGACCATCTGGTTCAGTGAGTCTCCCCGACAAAGCAATTACAGCTTTGAACTCACCTCCTAAGCTTATTTTGAATGATGCTTCAGTTGAAAAAGTCAATCAAACAACGTGGGAACTCAAGTACGAAGTAGAGAACAATGGATCTCGACCAGGTTGGTTCCGTGCAACTTCAGGACCTCAATATAATCCAAAGTTCTACTTAACAGAAACACTAATACAGCCACAGGAATCACGGGTTGTGAAGTGTCAGCTAAATGGCGACCTCTTTGATAGTTCATTGAACGCCGTTATCTTTGAATCGAGCGCAAAGAACAGCATGGGAAAGAGCGTTATCAATCTCAACTAATTATGACTCAACAGAGCCTTACAGTCAAGAATTCGTCGGAGGAGCGGAGCGTTCTATTAGTAAATGTGGTCCAAAAGAAAGGCGGTTCAAGGAAACGCCTTCACAGGGCATGGTACGGTATGCCCTCTGACAAGAGTGAAACCCTCACTCTCTCTTTACCTCAGCAAGGGACAATTCAAGCGGAAGTGTATGATAAAAATAATGACAATTCATCAACATCAGAAATCAACGCATCACAAACTGTTAGCGGCCTTGAATTAGAATACAAAGGGCCTGAAAAAGCTGATCCAAATGAGGTGTCACTAAGGCCAAAATAAATTATTTTCAGTTATTAACTTTTTGGAGGGGTTATCGTTTGAGACTCATATACTCCACTTGATTTGAGAACTAACACCATTTTTTCCTCCTCCAGATAATTGACCTCTATATCATATATTTCCGTCACTGACTCACCTTTTTTGACTTCAATACTAATCTCCGGTTGGTCTGATAAGGCAGCGTCTCCAAGCTCAGCAATAAATCTGCCATCTCTATCTCCTTGATTAGCCACCGTTATTAACACCTCAACTTCTTGGCCATCAGCAGCAGTATCTGGTGCCTCAAATGATTCAATATGGAATTCAGGTGAAGAAGAGAGCTTAGTAACTGTTTCTTTAGGAACCGCCCAACGGGCTTGCTCGTCCCGTTCTCCTTGCCAAACAATAGTAGCACCTGATGGTGCTGATGAAACATCGACTGTTACAGCATAGGTTGCAACCATACTCTTTTGATTAGAACGGCTATCCAAAGGTTGGGCCTCGATATACTTTCCTGCGAAATCAAAGCCAATATTCAATGTTGAGGCAGAGGGCGCATCGCTACCTGAAGTTTCGACATCCACTAGAAGGTACTGAGTCCCTTGTCCACAGGCCGGGTTAGAATGTACAGTATTTGTTTGAATAACACATTTTCTAACACGTGTATTGGTCACAGAAAGTGACCAGCCTTGGTCTGTCTGAATGGATTCCGATAAAGGTAATCTATCACCTTGTGAAGAATTATCAGTGCCACTGTATCTATCTACATTAGAAATACAACCAGACAACAATACAGGAACACTTGCGATTGTGTGAATGAGTTTTCTTCGGTACATAAAGGAAAACAGATTCTCTTTGGATATGAGTTTTATGCATTTGTATTAAATTATATAAAAATTGGCTGCACACCGAAGCACAACTTCGGTGGATGGCAGTGCTGCATGGCTTCTATTCAAATACATCATTTCTGAAATAGAAGCAGCCTGTCGATCTCGATTTTATGTCACTCAGAATCTCTTCCCGAACACTCTCACCGTACTGAGTTCAAAAAACGCGAGATTGGAGCCTAACCAGACCTAAACTGCGTGAAAATAAGACACGCAACGGAAGCCAAACTCCGAAACTGTGCAACTTCTGACCGTGTGTTCTTGTGTATCGCTCTATGTGGTTTATCGAACCCGACCTCAACTGGAGTCAGACGCGTACTCCGATCTCTCGCCGGTGAGCGGTCGGGTACGGGAATAGCGATGGCGAGGATACCGACGATACCGACTTGGAAGAACTCCTCTCCGATTTCGTTCGGAAGTCGATGGTTGGTCGTCGAGACGGTGTTCGGACCCGTGCGATCGAGACCAGCGATCTGAATCGGCATCGTTCGAGCCGCTTCCGGGACTGGCTCGCACTCTCGCGACCCCTGAAACCTGCGTTACCGTCGTTCGGATATGCATCGCATTACTTATCGAGACGATTGCTTCACTATCAGCCGATATACGTGATTTCGATGGGTTCATCTGTCTCGTGGCTCGGTTTTCAGTCAAATGAGAACCTGTCGTCGTCGCCGACCGTTCTGGATACCACACCACCAGAGACCGCGTCGGGTGGTGTGAGTATGGCATCCGTACTGCTCGTTCTCTCGATTGCGCTCCTCGCGGCCCTGTTCATGTCGTTCACCGTCGGGGCGAACAGTAACTCTGCGCCCGTTGCGCCCGCCGTCGGAGCGAACGCGCTCTCGGTTCTTCGGGCCGCCCTGCTCGTCGGCATCGTCGCCGGACTGGGGGCGGTCCTTCAGGGAGGCAGCATCTCCGAGACCATCGGCAAAGACCTCGTGACCGGCGTGTCGATTACACCGCTCGCGGCGGCGGCGGCCCTGCTGACCGCCGCGACCCTCATCACGATCGGGAACACCTACGGGTATCCGATACCGTCCGCGTTCACCGTCACGGGGGCGATGATCGGGTCCGGAATCGCCCTCGGCGGCGGATTCGCTGTCGACGAGTACGCCGTCATCCTCGGGTTCTGGTTCGCCATTCCCATCGTGGAGGCCGTGCTCGCGTACGGCCTCGCGCGGGGGCTCCGAAGCGACGCCGTCCCCGAAACCGTCGGTATTCCCGTCCTCGGTGGCGCAGTCGGCTACGCGTTAGCCAACATCCAACTCACGGTCATCCCGACTGCGAGCGGCGCACAGGGGTCAGTCGCTCGATACCTCGCTACGACGTCCCAGCTTCTTCCGACGGTCGTCGGCGGCTCGTACACCCTCGGGATGGTCGCCGTGAGCGTACTCTGCGGGCTCGTTGCCCTCGTCGGGACGCTCGGGTTGCTCCGACGCGACGAGACTGCCGGAATTAATCAGTTTCTGGTCGTGCTGGGACTCATCGTCGTGTTCACGAGCGGCGGCACGCAGGTCGGGTTGGCGACCGGCCCACTGGAGGCGGTGTTCGAGACGGACCTCCGGCTCCCGTCTATCTACCTGCTTGCACTCGGCGGCGGCGGGATTCTGCTCGGGGCGTGGATTCGTGGGCCGCGACTCGTGCAAGCCGTCTCGAACGAGTACGCCGCGCTCGGCCCCCGGCGGTCGATAGCCGCCCTGATTCCCGCCTTTCTCATCGCCCAGCTCGCAATCGTGCTGGGAATCCCGATCTCGTTCAACAAAGTGATGATCGCGAGCATCGTCGGCAGCGGACTCGCGGCGAGTTCGTCCGGCGGGAGTGGCGTCTCGCTGCGGAAGGTCGGCATTACCCTCGGCTCGTGGGTCGGCTCGATGTTCGGCGCGGGCCTCATCAGCTACGGCCTGTATCACGTCCTGACCGCGGTTCAAACCGTCGGCTAGTCAGGGGGCTATCTGGTCGATAATCTCCTCCTCCGCGGCCCGGGTTTTCATTCCCTCCCACGTCTCGAAGTCGGTCGTCGCCGCGATGTATCCGTTGAGTCGGTCACGGGAGACGTCCTGGACGTCGCTGACGTCGTCGAGGGGCCACGGGCTCTGCTCGCAGAACGCGGCGAACGAGTCGAACTCGGTGTGGTCGCTCATGAACGACTGTGAGAAGAACGCGTCGGACTGCACTCGCGTGCCCGCTTGCAGTTCGCTGATTCTGTTCAGCGCGCTCTCGACCCGCTCTTCGAGACCGTTCAGGCCGGCAACTCGAAGGTCCATAGTGGAGGGTGACTCCTCGACACGGGTAAAAGCCACGACCACCGACGTCGGACGGCCGCTCACACGACGAGACGGTCACGCACCCGGCGGCCGCCGTGAGCCGCTGTCGCCCCGCAACGCACGCACCGCGGTGACGCCGGCAGTCACAGTCACCGCGGCATCTGCGTCTCGACGGTCGCGGACTCGCCGTCAGGCTCGAACACCTCGGCCAGCGTCTCGCGCATCGCCTGCCGACGGAACGACCGGCGGCGCTCCTCGGAGAGGTAGTTCGACATGACGACGTCGGCGCTTTTCGACCCCTGGTCCGCGGCGACGCCCTCCAACTGGGCGAGCATCTCGTCGACCGCCGCCTGATAGGCCGTGTACCAGAAGCGCCGACAGAGCTTCGCCGTCGGCACGTCGCCGTCGACGGTCACGTCAGCCTCGTCGGCGAGGCGCTTGAACCGCCGGTTGACCGTCTCGCGGGCGATGTGGCCCGACGCGGCCCGCGAGGAGGGAAACAGCGCGCCGCTCCAGTCGTCGTCCTCGGCGAGCGCGTCGATGCGGGCGGCGACGGCGTCGACGCCGTAGAGAAGCGCGACGGTTCCCGGCCCGTTCTTCCGCTCTTCGAACTCGATGTGGGGGTCGTCGCCGGAGAGGACGAGTTGCGACGCGCGGAGCGACGCGAGCTCGTTCGGGCGGAGCCCCCAGCCGGCGAGTCCGAGGACGAGCAGGCGGTCTTCGAGGTCGTCGGCGACGGCGTACACGTCGCTCACCTGATCGGCCGTCATCGTGCGGTTGTCGGGTTGGCCCTGCTCCCAGCGGAACTGCTTCGCGGCGTTCTCGACGGGGTTGTACCGCGCGCGTCGGAAGTCGACGAGGTACTCGTAGAACGACCGGACCGTCTGGAGGTATTTGAGCTTCGTCCCGTCGGTGGCGAGTTCGGCGTCGAACTCGTCGAGGACCGCGAGACAGCGGTCTATCTCGTCGGGCTCGGCGTCGCGGTCGTCGAGCCGAGAGAGCAGGTCAGCCGACCCGTGTCGGTCGCGGTAGATTCGGGCGAACCGCGCGAGGTGGGTTCGGCGGGTCGGCAGCGTCGAGTCGGCGAGGCCGCGCCGCGATTCGAGCATGTCGAGGTAGGACTCGAACGCCTCGACGGTGCGGTCGTCGTCGATGCCCCAGTCGTAGCCCTCGTCGGGCTCGTCGCCGCCGAGGCCGACGACCTCGACGAAGAACTCCCGCGGCGTGAGGTCGTGTTTCTCGCGGAGCGCGTAGGCGATACCCGACCACCCGCGCTCCGTCAGCCACGCGTACGTCGGCACGTCTCGCGTCGGGTCCATCCCGTCGCGGTCCATCGCGGGGGCTATCGTCTCCCAGTAGAACGCTTCGAGTTCGTCGAGCGACTTCCGCGACCAGTTCACCGCTGGTCACCCCGTGCGAACCGGCCGCCGCGCCACGTTCCGTACGCCATCGTTCTGCATGTTGGGCGTGTCGCGGACGAATTAACACTTTCTCTCGTCGCCGGTGATCGGTGTCGGGCCGCCGGGGGCGCGTCCACCGGCCGCTCCGACACCCTCTATATGATGGGTGCTAGATATATCTGTGAGACGCAATAACAAGACGGTACAATGTCAGATGGAAACGACGGCGGTTCGGTGCTCGGGGTCGACCCGCCCGGCGGCGGGGAGCGAGTCGGCGACGCGGACCCGGCGGTCGACGTCGGGGACGCGGCCGACGAGGTGACGGTCCTCGAAAGCGGGACCGAGTTAGAGCGGACAATCGGCCTCCGCGGCGGCCTCGCAATCGGTATCGGGACGATGGTCGGCGCGGGTATCTTCGTCTTTCCCGGTCTCGCCGCCGGGCAGGCGGGGCCCGCGGCCGCGCTCTCGTTCGCGCTCGGGGCGGTCATCGCCCTGTTGGTCGCGCTTCCGACCTCCGAGTTGGCGACGGCGATGCCGAAAAGCGGCGGCGCGTACTACTTCATCTCCCGCGGCATGGGGTCGGCGTTCGGCGCGGTCGTCGGTATCGGACTCTGGCTCGGGCTCGTCTTCGCGTCGGCGTTCTACCTCGTCGGGTTCGCGCAGTACGCCATCGCCGTGCTGGCGGAGTTGGGCGCGGCGTCGATGGTCTCTGACCTGCCGCTCGTGGCGGTGCTCGGCGTCGGCTTCGGGCTCGTCCTGACGGCGCTCAGCATGTTCGGGACCGAGAACGCGACGAAACTCCAGAACAGCATCGTGAGCCTGCTTCTCGGCATCCTCCTCGTGTTCCTCGTCTACGGGTCGCTCGACACGCTCGGGCTGTTCGGCCGCCAGACGGTCCCCGAGGAGTTCATGCCCCTCGGGACGCTCAGCGTCTTCACCACGGCCGCGCTCGTGTTCACCTCGTACCTCGGGTTCGCGCAGGTGGCGACGGTCGCGGGCGAGATAACGAAACCCGGGCGGAACCTCCCGCTGGCGATGGTCGGCTCCGTGGTCGTCGTCGGGGTGCTGTACGTCGTGACCATCCTCGTCTCGACCGGCGCGTTCGGGAGCACCCAACTCGCCTCCTTCGGCGAGACGGCCATCGTCGAGGTCGCCCGCTCGTACCTCGGCTTCCCCGGCGCGGTCGCCATCCTCGTCGCCGGGCTCTTGGCGACGGTGTCGAGCGCGAACGCCTCGATTCTCAGTTCGTCGCGCGCCCTCTACGCGCTCAGCCGCGACGCGCTGGTCCCGCCGCAGCTCGCGCGAATCAACCTTCGGTACGGGACGCCCCACGTCGCGCTCGCGCTCGTCGGCGGGCCGACGGTCGTTCTCGTCGCCGTCGGCCGGACGGAGGTGCTCGCCGAAGTCGCGTCGTTCCTCCACCTCGTCACTTACGGGCTCATCTGCGTGGCGCTCGTCGTGCTCCGCCGGTCGAACCCCGCGTGGTACGACCCGTCGTTCCGCGTCCCCGGCTACCCGGTCGTCCCGGTGCTCGGGGCGCTCGCGAGTTTCAGCCTCGTCGCGTTCATGCAACCGCTCTCGCAGGCGGTCGGTGTCGTCGTCGCGCTCGCCGCGCTGGCGTGGTACTTCGTCTACGCCCGCGACGTGCGCCTCAAGGGGGTGAGCTCCGATGCGTAATCCCGACGACGTTCGCGTGCTCGTCCCCGTCGCGGTGCTCGAAGGTCAGGTGATACCCGACCAACTGACCCGCCTGCTCTCGGAGACGACGGTCGTCCTCCTCGCGTACCACGAGATACCCGAGCAGACGGCTCCCGAACAGGCCAGAGAGCAGTTCGAACCGAAGGTCCGCGACGAACTCGACGAGCTCGTCTCGGCGTTCGAAGCCGCGGGCGCGACCGTCGAGACGCGCCTCGTGTTCACCCACGACGCCGACCAGACGACGGAGCGCATCGCCACCGAGGCGGACTGCGACGCGGTGTTGCTCTCGAACCCCGCCCCGACCATCGACCGCGTCATCGTCCCGATAAAAGAGGACATCAACCTCGAAACGATTACCAAGGTCGCCGCGGCCGTCGGGAGACGCGAGGACATAGACCTCACGCTGTTCCACGCCGCCGAGGACGACGACGCGGTCGCCGAGGGCGAACGCCTCCTCGACGAGGTCGCCCACGAACTGGCCCTTCTCGGCGTCTGCAGCAAGCACATCTCGCGCGTCGTCGTCGTCGCACAGAACCAGCTACAGGCGCTCATCGAGGCCGCGGACGACCACGACGTGGTCGTGATGGGCGAGGAGAAACCCACGCTCCGCGGCCGACTGTTCGGCGAAACCTCCGATCGCGTCGCCGAACAGACCGTCGCCCCGGTGCTCGTGGTCCGGCGACCGCTCGACTCCGAGGTTGACGACGCCGACGAGGACGCCGACTCGGGGTGAGGTCGGTCCGCTCTCGACCCTTCCGACACGCCCATACTATTGTGGATTTAGAACACTTTTCATGAGTGGTCACTCGATTTGAGCGCGGCCACGGATAATGGGTTCTGTAGAATTTTTACAATTTTTACAAATTTCACATGTAATCGGGAGAAAAGTCCGGTAGACGACGTTTGTGTGCGCGGTTGCGAACGTCTGTTCTACTCTCGAATGTTCGGTTTCGGTACCACTTCGTTCGAACGGGAATACTATTGTACAACTACTGAATTAACATGTCGTCTGATAACCGAGTTCGAGAGGTACTCAGTCCGTCCCGACTCGAAAGTCCGGGGAGTGTCGCCCGGCACGCGACGCTTCGGGTCCGCCCGAGTCGTGCGTGACTGGCGGTCGAACCGTGTGGCAACGCTAATTACACTAATAGTTGTGTAATGGCATTCGGCGCCGTCCGGTCGGTGGCCGTCGTTGCCAGCGGTGGGTCGGGCGTCTCGGCAGTAGGTGGTGAATGCGGTGAGTTCGGTAGAATATGGAGCATAACTTGGTGTTCGGCGACTGGAAATCGGATTCGTTCTTATTTAGTCAAGCCCTCCGGGGAGATTCGTCGTCACGTGTCGGTTCTCACACTGTCCGGTCTCGAAACTGTTCGGGCGTGCGACTGTCCGACGTTCGAACCCTCGTTCTCGGCCGACGAACGGCGTCGAAGGCGCGGAGGAGGCTTCGATACCCCGAGCCGAAATTCGCGGCCGGGCGGGTCGTTCGGTCGCTCGCTCGTGTCGAGCGCGGCCTCTCGACCCGACTGCCCCGACCGGGACCGGCGGTTCTCAGTTTGTGAACCGGATCGGAGGAAGACGGTGGGATGTCGCCGACTGCGGAATGTTGCCGACGCGGAGACGGTGCCGACGTGGATGCCTGTGGACGACGCGCCCCGATTAGCTGAACGTCGGGAAGTCGTCGTCGGACTCCTCCATGTTGACGTTCACCTCGATGACGTTGGCGGTGTTGACGACGCTCTCGATGAGCCGTTCGTGGTACTCCGGCTGTTTCATCCGGCGGACTGGCCCGGAGACGCTGATGGAGCCGAGGACGCGGCCGTGACGGTTCGTCACCGGCGCGCCGATGGCCTGCAGGCCCTTTATCTCCTCTTCGTCGTTGAGCGAGTAGCCCCGGTCTCGAATCGTCTCCAACTCCTCGAACAGCTCCTCGCGGGTCGTGATGGTCGCTTCGGTCTTGCGCGGGAGTCCGTACTGGTCGACGATCCACTCGACGCGCTCTTTGGGAAGGTGGGCGAGAATCGCCTTCCCCGTCGCCGAGAAGTGGAGGTAGTCGGCGCGCTGGAGCTTGTTCACCTGATAGTCGCTCCCGACAGCCTTCTCGCCGCTCACCTTGTAGAGGTTGACGCCCAGTCCGTGCTGTTCGGTCGCTAAGTGGGCGTATTCGCCCGTCTTCTCCGCGAGTTCCTCGATTTCGGGCTTGCCGATGCGGTAGAGGATGTTCTGGTACCGGACGTACTCGCCCACGAGGAGGAACTGTAGCGACAGCCGGTAGGTGTCTTCTTCCTTCACGACGAACTTCTCGGCCCGCAGCGTGCTGAGGTAGTTGTAGACGACGCTCTTCGAGAGGTCGAGGTGGTTCGCCAGCTCCGTCACTCGCGCGCCGTCTAACTCTTCGAGCGCACGAACGACGTCGAACGCGCGAGACACCGTTTTCAGGGTCCGCGGTGAGCCGGTCGTGTGTTCGTCTGCCATAGTCCAGTTCGAAGCTCCGTCGCCATAGCTGTTTGTATTTGACAAACGTCCACTTCCGAGACGGCCCGATAATCGCACTAATTGCCGCAAAATCCCGTGACCGGGGACACGAAAACGCCGAATTACGTCTAACGAAGTTCTGAAAACGGCGAATTCGACTTCGAGACGCTGCGTTCTCATTGTACGAACGATTCGCCGTTCCGAGGGTGTCGATACGAGTCGACCCGAGAGAAAACACGCGTTTCAGTGGCTCTACACGAGGATTCGAGAGCGGGTGTGGCGAGCGATTCGACCGCGCTCGACTGAGTCTCGCAGAGACGCGGGCGGCGGTCGTTCGACCTCACCGAGAAAACAGCAGAGCGGCGGACGAACACGAGAACGGCAGTCGTCAGTCGGGCGGTTTCGTCACTCGGTCGCGAGGTCGGCGAGCGCGCCGGCGAGCACGCGGGTCGCGTCGGCGCAGTCCTCCCAGTCGGTCCACTCGCGGGGGTTGTGGGAGATGCCGTCGCGGGAGGGGGCAAAGAGCAGCGCGGCGTCGGTGACGGCCGCGACGTGCATAGTGTCGTGGCCGGCCCCGGAGTGGAGGTCGAGGGTTTCGAGGTCGGCGTCGGTCCCGGCGTCGTGGAGCGCGGCGCGGCACCGCTCGCTCATCTCGACGGGCTTGCGGTCCCACGGGTGCGAGAGCGCGGTCTCGACCGGGCGCTCGGCCTCGATGCGGTCGAGGCTCGCCTCCGCCTCGTCGATGACGTACTCGATGGAGTCGTACGCCACGTCGCGGACGTCGACGGTCAGGTCGACCTTTCCGGCGATGACGTTGGGCGCGTTCGGCGAGACCTCCAGTTTGCCGACGGTTCCGACCGCGGTCTCCGAGACCTCGCCCCGCTCGTTCGTCGCGCGCTCCACGTCGAGGACGAACTCGCTGGCGGCGGCGAGCGCGTCCGAGCGGTCGTCCATGAGCGTCGACCCCGCGTGGTCGGCCTCGCCCGTGATTTCGACGGCACAGCGCGAGAGGCCGACGATGCTCGTGACGACGCCGGCCGGGACCGCCGCGTCTTCGAGGCGCTCGGACTGCTCGATGTGGAGCTCTATCCACGCGTCCCAGTCCGCGGCGTCGATGCGCCCGTCACCCCGGTAGCCGATGTCCGCGAGGGCGTCGCCGAGCGGAATCCCGTCGGCGTCCTCGATATCGAGCGCCTCCGCGACGCTCAGCTCGCCGACGGCGACCGCCGACCCGATGAGGCCGCCGCCGAACCGCTGGCCCTCCTCCTCGGTGAAGTTGACGACCTCGACGGGGCGGACGGGTTCGACGCCGGCGTCCTGCATCGCGCGGACGCTCTCCAGCCCCGCGTACACGCCGAGCGGTCCGTCGAAGATGCCGCCCTCGGGGACCGAATCGAGGTGGCTCCCGGTCGCGACCGGGGCCGCGTCGGGGTCCGCGCTCTCGGGCTCCCACCGGCCGACGATGTTGCCGACCTCGTCGATGGTGATGGAGAGGTCGGCGTCCCGGAGGCGCTCGCAGAAGAACTCTCTCGCCCGCCGGTCCGCCTCGCTGCCGGCAAGGACCGTCCGTCCCCGACCCTCGTCTGTCGGGACGGCCCCGAACTCCGCGTTCGACTCGATGTCACTGCGGAGTCGCTGCTGGTTGACTCGCATGGTTCCCGGATTCGTGACTAACCCTATTTTATTGTTTGGAATTCGGTCACATGCGTGACAGTACCTGGCGACCGAGAAATCCCCGAAATCAGTAGGTACAGCGCGTTAGATGTGGGTTCCGGGACTCTTGCCCACCGCCCGTGTCGTTCGAGGGCGCACGTTAGCGACGTTCGAGGACGCGCGCCGGCGACGGTTCGGTCGCCGCGAGCGACCTGCGGGCCGTCGGTATGGACCGTCGCCTGCGGCGAACGGGTTGACATCCGTGCAGTAATCCCGGACAGCGACGAGATATAATTGGTCATTCTACAGTTCCCTCGCGCTCGGCGCTCGGAACGGTATCTGATATTACATCTTCTCCGTCTCGATATGGGGATTGTACTCACACAACCACAATTTTTATCACACAGTAACGGATTGGAGCGACTGTATGCAAGAGAATGGCAAGGGGAGCGATTCCTCCGATAGCACCGGCGACGGTACGCGTCGCAGTCGTTTCGACCGCCGTACCTTCCTCGGGGCGGCGGCGACGACCGGCGCGGTGGCGCTCGCCGGCTGTACGGGCGGCGGTTCCGACGACGGCACGACCGAAGGTTCGGGCTCCACGGACGAAGGCGGCGACACGGAGAGCACCGACACGACCGCGGCAAGTGGTGGGAAGCAGGGCGGGACGCTCCAGTGGGGCGGCGCGGTGCCGGTGCAGGGTCTCGACCCGCACATCGACACCTCGGCGGCCTCCAAGCGCGTCTTGGAGAACATCTACGAGGAAGTCGTCGCGCTGCAGGACGACTACTCCATCCAGCCGCACCTCGCGGAGTCGATGGAGCAGTCCGACGACAACACGGTCCTGACGTTCAACCTCCGGGAGGGCGTCACCTTCCACAACGGCGAGGAGATGACCTCGGCCGACGTGCTCGCGAGCTACGAGCGCGTCCAGAACGGCGACTACCTCGCCACCGGTTTCTTCGACTACGTCGAGGAGCTTCGCGCCCCCGACGACTACACGTTCGAAGTCCAACTCACCGAGCCGTTCGCGCCGTTCCTCGCCAAGATGGCGACGGCGGAACTGTCGGTCATGCCCGCCGAGAACGCCGAGAAGGACATGGTCGAAGAACCCATCGGGACCGGCCCGTACAAGTTCGAGAGCCGGGAGATCGAGACCTCGTTCACGATGACGCGCAACGAGGACTACTGGGGCGCGTCCGACGAGGACGGCCCGTTCATCGACACCATCGTCAAGAGCGAGGTTCCGGACCCGAGCGTCCGCCTCCAGTCGTTCCTCGCCGGCGAGTACGACTTCATCAACGGCATCGCGCCGAAGGACGTCTCCCGCGTCGAGCAGGCCCCCGACGTTCGATTCGAGAAGCAGTTCCCGAAATCGCTCGTCTACCTCGGCCTGAACTGCGACGTGGCTCCCTTCGACAACCGGGACGCCCGCCTCGCGCTCGACTACACCATCGACAAGGAGAAGGTCGCCGAGGCGGCCCTCTACGGCACCGGTCAGACCACCGCGTCCCCGGCGACGCCCGGCAGCCCGTGGGTCAACCCGGACATCGAACCTCGCCCACGCGACCTCGACAAGGCACAGGAGCACCTCGACGCCGCCGGCATGTCCGACGGCTTCACGGCGACGTTCAAGATTCCGCAGTCCTACCCGACGCAGGTGCAGGCCGCGGAGGTCATCGCCGCCGACGCCGCCGAGGTCGGCATCAACCTCGAAATCCAGCAGATCACGTGGAGCACGTGGCTCTCTGACGTCTACTCCAACCGCGACTTCCAGGCGACGACGAGCTCCTACCTCGCGCTCTGGTACCCCGACGTGTCGTTCTACAAGTTCCTGCACCCCAACGGGGCGTTCTTCTTCACCAACTGGGTGAACGAGGACTACAACGCGCTCGTCGAGGAGGCGAGGACCATCTACGACGAACAGGAGCGCGCCGAACTCTACCACCAGGCGACGGAGATTCTCCACGAGGACCGCGCCGGCCACCTCTTCCTGTGGTGGCAGCCGAGCCTCTACGGAGCCGCCTCGCAGTACAAAGGCGACATCGGCGCGCCCGACGGATCGACGCTGCAGTTCGGCGACAACTGGCTCGACCGCTAACAGGGATTCCACACAATGTCGATGTACAACTACGTCGTTCGGCGCGTCGGGTTCATGGCGGTGACGCTGTTTTTCGTCACGCTCATCGCCTTCGCCGTCACCAACATCCTGCCCGGTGACGTGGCCCTGCTCATCTTGGGCCCCAACGCGACCGAACAATCGCTCGAAGCGCTCCAAACCCAACTGGGACTCAACCGCCCGCTGTACGTGCAGTACATCGACTGGGTCGTCGGGCTCCTCCAGGGGAACATGGGCGAATCGCTCCGATTCGGCGAGCCCGTGGCGCAACTCATCGCCGAGCGCCTGCCGCGGTCGATGATGCTCGCGGTCGCCGCGACGCTCGTCGCCGTCGTGCTGTCGGTTCCGCTCGGCGTCTACGCCGCCGTCAACCAGAACGAAGCGCCCGACGTGAGCGCCTCGATGTTCGCTTTCGTCGGCATCTCGATGCCCATCTTCCTGTGGGGGCTGGTGTTCATTTTGGTGTTCGCCGTCTGGCTGAACCTCTTTCCGACCGGGGGGTACGTCTCCCCGAGCGAGGACCTCGTCGGGTCGCTCACGCGACTCGCCCTCCCCGCGGGGGCGATGGGCTTCGCGCTCACCGCCTACATCATGCGGATGACCCGGTCGTCGATGCTGGAGGTGCTCAGCGAGGAGTACATCAATCTCGCGCGTGCGAAGGGGATGAGCCAACGGGTCATCGTCCTCAGGCACGCGCTCAAGAACGCAATCATCCCCGTCATCACGGTCATCGCGTTCCAGTTCAGCTACGCGTTCGGCGGGGTCGTCGTGCTCGAAGAGGTGTTCTTCTGGCCCGGCATCGGTCGGTTGACGCTGACCGCGATTCAGAGCCGCGACATCCCCCTGATTCAGGGGTGCATCCTCGTGGTCGCACTCATCTACATGTTCTCGAACTTCGCCGCAGACCTGCTGTACGCGTACTTCGACCCCCGTATCCGCTACGGAGGTGACGACTGATGGCGACCGAACAGGAGACCGACCGCGGTCGGTTCACCATCACGCAGTCACAGCGCGACCGTATCGCCCGGTTCGTCCGGAAGTTCCGCAGTAACACGAAGGCGATGCTCGGCTTTTCCATCGTGGTGATGCTCGTGCTCGTCGCCGTCTTCGCGCCGCTCATCGCGCCGTACCCCATCGAGCAGACGAACATCGAAGACCGCTCGCAGGCCCCGTCGGTCGAACACCCGTTCGGCACCGACGACCTCGGCCGCGACATCTTCAGCCGCGTCGTCATGGGGAGCCGCATCTCGCTGTACGTCGGCTTCGGCGCTATCTCCGGCGCGCTCGCCGTCGGGGCGGTCATCGGCGTCGTCGCCGGTTACGCCGGTGGCCTGACCGACGAGATACTGATGCGCGTCATGGACGCCGCGATGGCGTTCCCGCCGGTGTTGCTCGCGCTCACGCTCCTCGTCGTCCTCGGCCCGGACTTGAGCAACGTCATCATCGCGCTGGCGTTCGTCTACACGCCCTACATCGCCCGCGTCTCGCGGAGCGCGGCGCTGGCCGAACGCAACGAGGCGTACGTCGAGGCCGCCGTCGCCCGCGGCGAGAGCGACTCGCGCATCGTCTTCAGCGAGGTGTTCCCGAACTGCATGGCACCCATGCTGGTGCAGGGGTCGCTGAACGTCTCCTTTGCCATCCTCGCGGAGGCGAGCCTGTCGTTCCTCGGTCTCGGCGCGCAACCCCCGCGGCCGTCGTGGGGGCTGATGATTAACACCGGTCGCGGCTTCATGGAGACCGCGCCGTGGATGTTGCTGTTCCCCGCGCTGGCTATCGGCATCGCCGTCGTCGGGTTCAACATGCTCGGCGACGGACTGCGTGACGTGCTCGACCCCAAAGTGGAGGCGATAGAATGAGCGCTCCCAGCACCGCGACCGACGGCGAGGCCGACGACGGCCCGCTGCTCGACGTGCGCGGACTCAGAACCGAGTTCCGCACCGAGGGCGGCCCCGTCGTCGCCTCAAACGAGGTGTCGTTCTCACTCGACCGCGGCGAGACGATGGGTCTCGTCGGCGAGTCGGGCGCGGGCAAGTCCGTGACGGCGCGGTCGCTCATGCGCCTCATCGACTCGCCCGGCGAGATTACCGGCGGGCAGGTCGTCTTCGATGGGGAAGATCTCCTGCAGAAGACTGACGCCGAGATGCGCGACATCCGCGGCAACCGCATCGCCATGATTCCGCAGGACCCGATGTCGTCGCTCAACCCGGTGATGACCGTCGGCGAGCAAATCACGGAGACGATTCGCCGCCACCAGGACGTCTCCAAGTCAGAGGCACGCCGGCTCGCCGTCGAATCGATGGACGACGTCGGTATCCCCGACGCCGAAGAGCGCGTCGACGACTACCCCCACGAGTTCTCCGGGGGGATGCGCCAGCGCGTCCTCGTCGCCATCGGCTTCTCCTGCGAGCCGGACCTCATCATCGCCGACGAGCCGACCACCGCGCTCGACGTGACGACGCAGGCGAAGATTCTCGACCTGCTCAACGAGATGCAGGAGCGCGAGGGGACGGCCGTGCTGATGATCACCCACAACCTCGGCGTCGTCGCCCAGACGTGCGACCACGTCGGCGTCATGTACGCCGGCAACCTCGTGGAGACGGCCGAGCTCGGCGACCTGTTCGACCGCCCGCGACACCCCTACACCCGCGCGCTCATCGACTCCATCCCGGAGGTCGACACCGACTACGACGAACTGCCGACGCTCGACGGCGCGATGCCCGACCTCGGGAACCTCCCGAGCGGTTGTAACTTCGCGCCGCGGTGTCCCCACGCCACCGAAGCGTGCCGGACCGGCGGCGACCCGTCGCTCGACGCCGTCGGCGACGACTCCTCTCGCGCGGCGTGTCTCCACGCCGACGACCTCGACCTCTCGGAGAGCACGGTCCCCGAAGCGGGGACCGGCCGCCGCGACATCGACCGCACCGGCGAGCCGCTGTTCGAGGTGCGGAACCTGAAGAAGTACTTCGACGCCGGCGAGGGCGTCTTCGGCAACGTCCACCTCTCGTGGGAGGGCGGCGGCCTGCCGACCGTCGAGCGGCGGCACGTCAAGGCCGTCGACGACGTGAGCTTCGACGTCTACCCCGGCGAGACCGTCGGGCTCGTCGGCGAGTCCGGCTGCGGGAAGTCCACGGTCGCTCGCACCGCGCTCCGCCTCCTCGAACCGACCGACGGCGAGGTGTACTTCGAGGGCCAGCCGCTCCACGAGCTCGGCTCCTCGGAGATTCGGAGTCTGCGCCGCGAGATGCAGATGATCTTCCAGGACCCCCAGAGCTCGCTCAACCCGCGGAAGACCGTCGGCCAAATCGTCGGTCGCGCGATGGAGAAACACGGCATCGCCACCGGCGAGGAAAAGCGCGAACGCGTGGGCGACCTGCTCGAACGCGTCGGCCTCTCGCGGGCCGCCGCGAGCAAGTACCCCCACGAGTTCTCCGGCGGCCAACAACAGCGCGTCGCCATCGCGCACGCGCTCGCGGTCGAACCGAAGCTCATCGTCTGCGACGAGCCCGTGTCGGCGCTCGACGTGAGCGTGCAGGCGCAGATTCTCAACCTCCTGAACGAGATTCAGGACGACGAGAACATCTCGTTCCTGTTCATCTCGCACAACATCGGCGTCATCCGGCACATCTGCGACCGCGTGGCCGTGATGTACCTCGGGAAGATAGCGGAGTTCGGGAGCATCGAACAGGTGTTCTCGCCGCCGTTCCACCCCTACACGGAGAGCCTCCTGTCCGCGGTCCCCCACGCGAACCCGGACCGCGAGACGGACCGCATCCTCCTCGAAGGGAGCGTTCCGAGCCCCATCAACCCGCCGTCGGGCTGTCCGTTCCAGACGCGCTGCCCGAAGAAAATCGGCGACGTCTGCGAGCGGGACCTCCCGGAACTCGAAGCGGTCGACGGCGGCGACCACTACATCTCCTGTCACCTATCGGATGAGGAGATGAGCCAGCGCGACTCGTTTATCACGCCGTCGAAGCGCGCGGAGACCAGTCCGGCCGACTCGGACTGACGCCGCCCGCGCGGCCTCTTTTCAGTATTTGACGCGAAGTCGGGTCAGTACTTGACGCCGAAGTCGAGAATCTCGTCGGGGTAGTCGCCGAACTGCGCGTCCGTCTCGCGGCGAATCTGGTCTTTCGCGCGCCGCGCCTCCGCGAGCAGGTCGCGCAGGTCGGCCACCGGTTCGGCGGAGAGGTCGACCCGGAGGTTGTGGTAGAACTCCGGCGTCGGCGCGTGGACGAGCAGCGCGGCGCTCAGCTCGCCGCGGTCGTCGCCGCCCGCCGCCTCGCCGGCTTCGAGCGCCGAGACGAGTCGCTCGGCCATGTCGCCGTCGGCGGATTCGTAGGCTTCGGCGGTCGCCTCGACGACCGCCTCGCCGGCGAGCATGTTGCCCGCGACGGTGTAGTCGTCGCCGACGCGGTGGCCGGCCCACGAGACGCACTCGTCGCCGGTGAAGGCGAACTCGCCGCCCGCGCCGACGCCGTGGACCTGCCGGTAGGCGGCGTGGTCGTCGGCGGCGAGGAGCGCCTCGAAGGCGTCGTCGATGCGCTCGCCGCCTTCGGCGCGGGCGACCGCGTCGCGGCCGTGTTCGGGCTTCGTGTACGACTGCGTGACCGCCGCGCCGCCGGCGCTCACGTAGGGACAGGTCGCGCCGACGGCGACGGTGCCGGTCGTCACCGCCGCGCCGTAGACGTTCGCCTCGGGGTCGCGCGCCGCTATCGAGAAGGTTCCTGGGACGTGTCGCATGGGTTCGATACTGGGTTTGGGTCGCGCTCGCGTGATAAATACTCCCCTCTCGGGGGGCGTGGCGTGAACGTGGCGCGGTGTCTCGACGCGCGTGTTTCGCGTCCGATTCCCACTCCAAATATCCCAATAGTAGTGCAAAAAATAGACATTATTGTCTGCCCATCTCTCTTATTTGACTGAGTATCTTCTTCGGATCTTTTCGAATCGGGCGTGAATGATTTCATTCTCCTCTCTGAGGAAGTACGAGACCACAATCTAACTCGGTCGGCGGTCTCCGTCGGTGTAGTATTCGTGGTAGCGAGCAATACCGCCGCGTCTCACGCGACGACAGCCGCCTCCAACGCTTATGTCGTCGCGGCGGTAAAATCGGGGTATGAGACTCGGCATCGGTCGAACCGGCGTGGCGATTCTCGTCGGACTGTTCGTCATCCTCGGCGCGGAGGACGCGTACGTCTGGGCCGTCTCCGGGACCGTTCCCGGCATCGAGTTCTTCTTGGCGCTCGTGTTCGTCCTCGTCATCGCTTTCGTGGCGATTCGGGAGGCGCGGGCGCACCCGCCGAGTCGGTAGTCGCTCCGGGCGGCGGGCGCTCGCGTTCGCCCGCTATCCCTCTCGTTTTCGACAGTCCAGCGGCGCATCGCAGCATGCGGAGCGATAGGCCGACGACCTGCGAACCAGTTTGCACTCGCGGTAGCGGTAGGCCACGTCCGCGCTGCAGTCCTCGCAGGTGAGGGTGTACTTCGGCTCCGCGAACCGGCGGACGCGAACCGGCGCGTCGACCGCCTCGGCGCGGCGCTTGAACGCCGGCCCGTGGTCGGTCGCGCCGAACGCCTGAAACTGCTCGACGTGGACGAGTTCGTGTCGGAGCGTCGCCGACCACTCCGCGCGGTCGAACGACTCGAACGCCCGCCACGACAGCGACATGGTACACGTCGGCGCGCCGCCGAGTCGGTCCGCGCGCGCCGACGTGCTCTCCCACTGCTTGGGTTCGCCGACCGCGGCGTCGTCGACGGTCGGGGTTTTCACCGCGGCCGCTCGGCGCTTCGCGCGGGTGGACACTTCCCACTCGACGCGGTGTAGGTCCACGCTGAAGTCGTAGTCGCTCGCCGCGCGGCGGCAGTACGCCCGCGACCAGCTCACCAGCTCGTCGCCGGTCTCGACCGCGTCGTACGCGCTTTGGCTCCCGTCTTCGTGTCCCACGATTTCGAGCCGCGATTCGGAGCGCGCCGGCATGTGTGTTTTGCTCGCCCGCGGCGCTCGCCGATGCGCCGGCCGGGCGCGGTCAGGCGACGAGCGTCGCTCGCTCGTCGGCCACGAGCGCCCACACCGCTTCGAACAACTGTTTCGCACTGTTTCGGGACGTTCCTTCGACGGTCACGCGAAGGACGCGCTCGGTTCGGCTCGCCCTGACGACGAACCACGCGTCGTCTCGTTCGACGAAGATGCCGTCGTCGGTTCGAACGTCGTCGAACCGCGCTTGGCTCTCGGTCGCGAGCCGCGTCATCTCGCGGGCGCAGTTGTCGACCGCGACCGAGTCGAAAAACAGCGGGTACGCCGCGACGTCGCCCGCCTGTTCGGAGAGCGGCGCTCCCTCGTCGACGAGGCGCGCGAGCCGAACCGCCGACAGCGCCGCGTCCGGGCAGGGCGACTCGTCCGGCCACTGATAGACGCCGCTCGGCTCGCCGCCGAAGACGACGTCCGCGCTCGACGCCGGTCCGGACCCCGGGATTCCGTCCATCTCGACTCGCACGATGCTCCCGCCCGCGTCGGAGACGACCTCCTCGATGCGTCGACTCGCCTCCAGCGGGACGGCGACGCGCGCGTCGCCGTCGGCATCGCGGACCGCTTCCCGCGCGAACAGCCCCAAGAGCGTGTCCCCGCCGACGACCTCGCCGGTCTCGTCGACGGCGACGAGGCGGTCGGCGTCGGCGTCGTGGGCGAGACCGATATCGGCGTCCGTGGTCGCGACGGTCCGCCGGAGCGTCCGGCAGACGTCGTCGCCGTCGGCCACTCGGCGTCGCGGGAACGAGTCGTCCGCGGCGTCAGTGAGGCGCTCGACGTCGCAGCCGAGGCGTTCGAGCGCCTCGGCCACGATGCCGTCGCCCCGCTCGCCGACGGCGACCACGGCGCGCGTGTCGGAAAACGACGGTCGAGAGTCGCAGAGATGGTCGAGATGACGCGTCGTGGCGTCGTCCCAGCGACGCTCCGCCCCGATTTCGTCCCACGAGGCGACTTCGGCGGACGAGCCGTTGACCCGGCGGACGACCCTGCTCTGTCGCTCCCACGAGAGGCGCGAGCCGTCGTCGTCGAACAGTTTCAGCGCGGTGTCGTCGTCGGGGTCGCTGACGGTCGTCACCGCCACGCCGGCGTCGCCGCCGAGTCGCCTCACGCCGTGGGAGACGGTCGGACTCGCAACCGGGCCGAGTCGATGGACGGTGCCACCGCACTCACAGACCCCGAGTGCGACGGCGTCCGCGAGGAGCCGAGCGCTGTCGCTCGGGTCGTGGCCCACGACGATTTCGTCGCCCGTCCCCGCGAGGGCGCGACCGGCCTTGAGGGCGAGTTTCGCGGTCACGTGGGTCCCGTACGAGCCGCGGATTCGTGATGGTGCGAACATACCTCACGCTCTCCCCGAGGGGTGTTTACTATCGGCCGGATAATCCCGGTCGACGGCGCTTAGCGTCTGACAAACCGGCCGTTTCGGCGGTCGGACTGTCGGTGTCGCTCGGCTCGACCGCGTACACCACGACCCCGTCGTTTCCGTAGACTCGCTCGTATCGGTGACTGTCGGCGAGCGACCTGCGGAGCCGTTCGGTCCCGTCTTCTTGGAGCCCCCGGACGGTGTACGTCCCGCGGGGGACGTAGAGGTAGTCGGGGGAGGCGTCGACGGACTCCATCGACTCGGTGACGCAGGTCGCGTTCCCGCAGGTGCTCGCCGTTTTGAACGCCGAAATCTGGTCGTAGTACCTGTCCGGGCTCTTCCATTCGACGCCCCACGGTCCCACGAGGATGCTCCGCTCGGCGTAGTGGGGGAACAGTTCGGCGGCGTCCGAGAGCACGACGAACGACGCGTCCTCGTCGGTGTTGTTGCTCGCCCACTCCATCGCCTCCCGGTCGTCGGCGTCGATGAACGGGGGGAGGCTCGGACTGCCGTGGTGTGCTGCACCGAGGCCGCTCGCGGCGTAGAACCCGCCGAGGCACGTCCCGACGACGAGGACCACGACCAGCGTCGAGGCCATCACCTGCCGGTTATCGAACGACCCCCGAACGCCGTCCGTCAGCCGCGGTACGACGACGCCGAACAGCACCGTCGATATCATCATCGCCCCGGCGACGAACTGGAAGCGCTCCTTCCCGATGGCGTACGCGCAGACGAAGAGCCACAGCGGAAGCGTGAACTTCCGCTGGGAGACGAGCACGCCCGCGGCGGCGAAACTCGCGAGGAAGAACACCGTGACGACGGTCGGTTCCAGCGGGTAGACGAACTGGTCGAGGAGTCGACTGACGCCGCCGGCGATGCCGCTGTGACTGCCCGCCGCCCCCGCAAACGCCCCCACGCCGTGGACGGAGACGACGTTGACCCACCACGGCGCGGCGAGGACGAGGCCGCCCAGCGCCACGAGAGCTCCGCTGACGAGACCGGGGAGCGTCCGGTCGAGCATCGCGTAGAGGACGAGCCAACTGACCCCGAAGAAGACGGTGTACGTCGGATGCGAGAGGACGGTCAGCCCGAAAAAGATGATACCGGACCCGACCCACAGCGGGCGGCGAGTGCCGCGGCGGAACAGCCTCGCCCCGACGTAGACCCCGCAGAGCGACAGGAAGAACGCGGACGCGCGGACGATGCCGCCGGCCGAGAGGTGCCACTGCAGGACCGGGGGGCTGACCGCGAGAACCGCCGTCGCGACCCCCGCCTGTCGCCGCGTCGGGAGGAGTTCGAGGGCGGTTCCGTAGTACGGCACGAGGTAGAGGACCGTCACGATAGCCGGGAGGACGAGACTGAGCGTCATCCCCGAGACGCCGAGGTCGGTCAGGAACGCGACCACGTAGAACTGGAGCGGCGGGTACGCGAACGGAATCCCGCCGTCGTAGTACGGAATCGAAGTCGGGAGCGCGTAGCCGCCGGCCCGAATCTGCGCCGCGATTTCGAGATACAGCCCGGACCCGTAGGCCGGGTAGTCGTGGGTCGTCACGTACGCCGCCGAGACGACGAGTCCGGCGACGATGGCGATGGCGAACCACGCGTGGCTCTCGCGGCCGAGGCCGGGAACGCCGTCGGTGAACGCGTTCTCTCGGTTCGGGGCCGCGGGGTCGAGACCGTTCGACGTGTCGTCGGTCGTTGAACTCATATCGTTGACTCTCAGTTCCGCTTTCGGAGGGAGACCGGGTTCGTAAGCGAGACGCGGTACGGTAACCACCGCAGTTCGGCGACGGCCCACGCGAGTCCGATTCCGAGCGCGAGGCCGGCGACCAGCAGTTCGGAGACCCCCATCCACCGCGGGAGGACGTAGTAGACGGCGTTCACCACGGGGTTCGGGAGAACCGACCGGGGCGTGCCGCCGGCCCCGGCGCTCGGACCTCCGGCCGTCCGATTCCGGAGGTCGAGTTCGTGCGCGGGCGGGCCGCCGGCGCTCTCGTCGCCGGTTCCGAGCCGTTCGGCCTCGTAGGGGAACGCGACGGGGACGCTCCAGACGACGTCGCCGGTCTCGTCCAGTTCGAACACGCGGTTCCCGTTCGAGTCCGTCACGAGCGTGTGCCCGTTCGGGAGCCTGTCCGCGTCCCGCGGCCACTGGAGCTGTTCGTCCTGCCAGTCCCACGAGCGGACCCACTCGCCGTCGTCGTCGCGGTATTCGACGAGACGGTTGTTCTCGGAGTCGGCGACGAGCACGGCGTCGTCGCCGTCCGGGTTCGCGATGTAATCGGGGTTGTGCTGCTCGTAGAGGACGTCGTGGGAGCCGTCTCCGAGCGTCCGGTTCTCGACGAGGCCGGTGTCGCGGTCGAGGTACACGACCCTGTCGTGGTTGCGGAGGCTGACCTGAACGAGCCCGTTTTCGAGCACCTCGACGTCGTTGAGGTGCGTCCAGTCGGACGGGTACGGCCCGCCGGTCGTCGCGGGGTCGAACGCCGCCTGTGCGTCCCACGACCACTCGACCAGTTCCGTCGTCGTGTTCACGACGAACACGCGGTCCGCGGCGATGTCGGCGACGACGTACGTCGAATCGCTCAGCCTGTCGGCGTCGTGCCACCGCGTCGAGTGCTTCCCGGCGGTCACTCTGCTGTAAATCCCTTCGACCTCGCCGGTAGTGAGGTTCACGCGCTCGATGCCGTTCCGCGTACACACGCTCTCGCCGCCGCACTCGTCGGCGGTGAGGTGGTCCGCATAGAGGTACTCGACCGTCGCGTTCGTCCCCTCGACGGGGTCGACGTCCCAGTAACGGGTGTGGGAGTCGTCGTAGTAGCGCCGCTCTCCGTCGGCCCCGAAGGCGACGAGTTCGGCGTTCGCTCGCGCCCCGTCGCTCTCTCGGCCGAGCCACGTGTTCGAATCGGTCGCGATGACCGTCGTCCCGTTCGCGGGCGCGACCCGTGCGCTCTCGCCGGTCGCGTCCGCCACCGCCGAGGTCGGCCGGCTCAGGTACGCGGCCCCGACGATGCCCGCGCAGACGAGGAGGGCGACTGCCGCGGCGACTCGCAGATGCGTCCGCTTGACCATTGCATACCCCTCGGTCGGTGGACGGTCTTACTATCGGGGTGCTAAACTGCGGGCGAGTCGGGCCCTGCCGCCGCGACCTGTTCCCGAACGGACCTTACGCACGGAATAATTAGGGTTCCGAGGCCGGGAACACGACGCAATGGCGTCTCGTCTCGGAGCGGTCGAGGGCCTCGTCGTCCTCGGCCTCGTCCTCCTTGTGGCGACGACAGCGGTGCCGACTGCGAGCGTCGTCGACTTCGACGCCCGCGGGGGCGGGTCGACGGTCGCGGCGGCGTCGGCACCGAACGGTCCGAAGTCCGTCGACGACGTTCGACTGGTCGCCGTCGGCGAACGGGGCGACAGGCTCTGGCCGTTCACCAGCCGCGACCGCTCGTTCGACTCGCTGACGCTCCCGGTGAACCTCGTCGTCGAGGGGAACCCCGCGCGGGTCCGCTCGCTTCTCCTCTACTCGCGCGACGCGACGTGGGACGAGACGAACGAATCGTGGCAACAGGCGTCCGCCGAACAGGCACCGACCGACGAGGTTGACGCCCCGTGGGGGGCCGCCACGGGCGCGGACCGGTTCACCTTCGTCGACACCGCAGACTCGGGCGGGCTGTGGATCGCGGAGTCGATGCAGCTCCACGACGGGACGTACTTCGGGAGCCGAATCCACCTCCGCCTGTACGGCGGCGGGGCACCGGACGACTCGTGGACGGCGATTCAGGCCCACCGTGACTACTGGGACTGGTTTCGGCTCCGACACACGGTGACCAGTCTGGCCGGCCCGCAGCACGTCGTCGAGCGCGACCTGCTGCGGCAGCCGACCGTCGTCGACGTTCGCCGCGAGCGGTTCGCCAACGGCGGCATCATCGACGCCGACGGCTGGGTGTCGGTCGTCGAACTCGGCCCGCCCCAACTCTCGACGCTCCCGAAGGAGGACCTGCGCCGTCCAGCGACCGTCGAATCGGCGACTGACCGGGGCGATGCCGCGGCGCGCGCCGACCCCGAACGCGACGCCGCCGCCTCCGCGCTCGGTCCCCCGACGACGACGGCGGCTGGCGTCGGAAACGCCCTTTCGATACTCGCCGTCGTCTTCGTCGGTGTCGGGGGTCTCGCCGCCCTGTTCACCCGACGCGACGGGATGGATATGGGCGTGGTCGTCGAGCGCCTCCGCTGGTCCCGCCTCGCCGACTACCGATTCCAGCGCGGCGTCGCGCTCTTCGTCGCGCTCGCCGCCCTCCCGCTTTTGGTCCGGTCGGCCGCGCTCGGTTTCGAGAGCGTCGTCCCCAACCACCCGAAAGTCGTCGCCGGACTGCTCTACCCGGTGTTTGCCGCGGCTCCGGTCGTCCTCGCAGTTCGGCTCCCACGGGGTTACCGGCCGGAACTGTGGTTCGGCGTCGCGTTCGTCGGCTACGGGGTCGGGCTGGTCGCCGACTTCGCGTCGATACAGGTCGCGGTCGTCCCGGTCGAAATCGTCCTCCATCGGTTCGCCGTGCTCGTCGCGCTCGGGGCGCTCGCCGTCGTCGGACAGCGTCGCTTCGAGTCGTCTTCCCCCCGTCGAACCGCGCTTTCGGCGGCCGTCTGCCTGTGGGTTCTCCTGCTCGCGTGGCCGCTCTTTCTGGGAGTCTGACTACTTAGTCCCCGGATAATAACGGCGACACACGCCAAGACAGTTACCTGCCCTCCCCTACATGTCATCAACACGGCTAACCAGACGGTCGGTTTTGGCGCTCGCAGGCGCGGGCCTGACCGGCGGGTGTGTCCGACAGCTGGAATCGACGGTCGCGCGCGACGAACGGACGCCGCTTTCGCTCTCTGTCAAAACGGTCCCCGCGGACACCGACGCGATGGCGACGAGGCTCGCCCGCTATCTCGCCACGCGCCTCCAGACGGTCGGCATCGCGGCGACCGTGGTTCCGATGAGCCGGGAGGAGCTCCTCCGCGACGTGCTCTCGAACCACGACTTCGATATCTACGTCTCCCGCCTGCTGCTCCGGCGCGACCCGGACTTCCTCCGCCCCCTGCTCCACTCTCGCTACGGCCCGGGCCGCGGGTGGCAAAACCCGTTCGGATACGGCGACCTGTCGTTGGACTCGCTTCTGGAGCGACAGCGGACGGAGACCGGCTCCGTTCGCGCCGCGACGCTCGCGGAGATTCAGCGGCGCGTCGCGGAGGCCCAACCGTTCACGCCCGTCGCGGCCCCGCGGCCGGCGCAGGCGACCCGGCCGGAGCGAGCCAACTGGCCCGACGGCGTCGGAATCCACAGCCTCACGGGGTATCTCGGTGCGAGGACAGTCCCCACGGCGGCGACCGCCTCGCCGACCGAGTCGACGGCCGCGCCGTCCGCGACCCCGACACCGACCGAGCGGCCGACGTCCGCGACGACGACCGACGGGCCGACCCCCGCTAACGAGCTCCGCATGACGCTTGACGACTCGCGCCCGACGGAGAACCTCAACCCGCTTTCGACGCCGTTTCGCTCGGACGGGACGCTCCTCGACCTCGTCTACGACTCGTTGGGCCGTCCGATTTACGACCGGATGCGACCGTGGATGGCGGCGTCGTGGGAGTGGTCCGACGGGGACGCGACGACGCTTTCGCTCCGGCTCCGCGACGACCTCGTGTGGCACGACGGCGAGCCGATAACGGCGTCGGACGTGGCGTTCACCTTCCGGTTCATCTCCGACACGGCGCTCGGGTCGCTCGACCAGTCGGTGCCGTCGCCGCGGTACCGGGGCCGCGCCTCGCTCGTCGACTCGGTCGACGCCGCGTCCGACCGCGAGGCGACGATTCGGTTCGGCGACGTGAGCCGGTCGGTCGCGGCGCGCGCGCTGACGATTCCGGTGCTCCCCGAGCACGTCTGGGAGCCGTTCGCCCGCCCGACGAGCGCGTCGTGGCTCGACGGGGGCAACGTCACTGAGGCGCTCGTCCGGAACAACCTCTCTCCGGTCGGGAGCGGCCCGCTTCGCGTGACGGGAACGACGGCCAGAGAGTCGATTTCGATGGAGCCGTTCGCGGACCACTTCCTCGCCACCGACGACGCGCTCGACGGCTGGCTGTCCCGGTTCGACGGCGGCCTCTCGTTCGACTCGCTGCGGTTCGACGTCGTTCCGTCCGACGGTGCCGCCGTCGAGCTTCTCGCGGCCGACGCGGCGGACGCGACGGCGAACTCGCTGTCGGCCGACGCGAGGGAAGCCGCGGAGGAGGAACCCGGCATCTCCGTCCGCTCCAGCCGACCCGAGTGGTGTTACCACATCGGCTACAACCACCGGCGGCCGCCGTTTATGAACCCCCGGTTCCGCCGGGCGGTCGCCCGACTCGTCGACCGCGAGTTCCTCGTGGAGTCGCTGTTCGGCAGCGAGGCCCGGCCCGCGTCCTCGCCGCTCGAAACCACCCAGTACGTCCCGGACGACGACGCGTGGCGCGAGACCGTCTCCGAACTCGATTTCGTCGGCGACGCGGGGACCGGCACGCTCGACGCGGAGCGAGCGCGGTCGGTGTTCGAAGACGCCGGGTACGCCTACTCGACCGACGGCACCCTCCTCATTCAAGAATGAATCCCACACAGTCTCTGGTTAACGTCTCGCCGCTCGTCGCGGTTCTCCTCCGCGTCGTCGGCGGTGCCGCCATCGCGTTGGCGGTCGCGACGCTCACTATCGTCGGCCCGTCGCGCCTCGCGGGGGCGTACGGCTCGGGGAGGGGTCGATTCCGCGAGGCGGCCCCGTACCTCGGCCTGCTGACGGTCGTCCTCCTCGTGAACAAGGTCGCCCGCGGCGTGGGTCCGGAGCTCTCGTGGGCGCTGGGCTGGAACGCCACCGGCGTCATCTACGCCGTCGAGGGGAACTTCGTCGGGTCCGTTCAGTCGCTCGCCACGCCGGCGCTCACCGCCGTCCTCTCGACGGTGTATCTCTCGGGATACGTCTTCTTGCTCGTGTTCCCGTTCATCGCGTACTTCGTGGCGGCCGACGACCGCCCGCTGAAACTCACCGCTGTCACGTACGCGGCGAACTACGCCATCGGTCTGACCTGCTATATCCTGTTTATCTCCTACGGCCCGCGTAACCTCCTGCCGGGGCAGGTCGAGTCGCTCCTCTACAGCAGCTATCCGCAGACGCAGATTCTCACCGGCGAGGTGAACGTAAACACGAACGTGTTCCCGTCGCTTCACACGTCGCTTTCGGTGTCGGCGGCGGCGATTGCGATTCGGACGCGAGAGACGTACCCCGCGTGGGCCGTCGTCGCGTCGCTCCTCGCGTCCGCAATCGCGTTCTCGACGATGTACCTCGGGATTCACTGGGGGACCGACGTGGTCGCCGGGGTCGCCCTCGGCCTCGGAAGCGTCGCGCTCGGCGACCGGTTCGTCGAACGCCGGTCGGCGGATTCGTGACGGCGGTTTACCGCCCGGATAATAAGGGTCGGCCGGTTCCATCGGCCGGTCGTGAGCACCATCATTACACTTCGCGTTCCAGCGTCCGCGTTCGCGCTCGACGATGTTCTCTCGCGCAACCCCATCGTCGAGGCGCAACCGGTTCGCTCTGTGCAACTCGATGGGGCCACGCTCTCCCCGTTGCTGTGGCTTCGAAGCGACGACTCGACTCCGGTCGAACCGTCGCTCCGTGACGACCCGAGCGTCCGCGAAATCTCTCCCGTCGCGCCCTCGACTGACGGCGGTATCTACCGTCTCGGTCTCGACCCGCTCACCGACGAGTTCATGCGACTGTTCGCCGACGACAGCCTCACCGTCCTCGGCGCGTACGGCCGCGACGGCGAGTGGGTCGTCCGCGTCCTCGCCTCCGACCGCAACGCGCTCAGTTCGCTCGTCGACCAGTGGCGACGCGCCGGCCAGCGGTTCGACGTCGAACGAATCGTCTCGCCCGAGAACCTTGCGAACCCGATGCGGTTCGGACTCACCGACTCGCAGTACCACACGCTCGTCACCGCCTTCCGGCACGGCTACTACGGCGTCCCCCGCGATTCGACCATCACGGAGCTATCAAACATATTTGGTATCTCCCACCAGGCGATCTCCCAGCGGCTTCGACGCGGACACGAACAGCTGATTCGGCGGGCGCTCATCCAGCGACCCTCGCTGAGTCTCCAGTATTAGCTCCTTGCACTTGCAACCAACAACACGACGAACGTCACGACCGTACCGACTATCAGAATGACTGCTCGGGACGGGTGACGAATCCGAACGCCGCGGTTCCCTCGCTGAGGGCTTTCAGCCCGTCGAATAGGCTCCGCGCGCTCTGGTCGGGTCGGAAGTCGTCGCGGACGCCTCCCGCTTGCGTACCGCGCCCCGTCGGCTCCGACGCCGTTCGGACTCGCTGCGCCCCGAGTGCTCGTTCTCGTTTCCCCGCCTCACCGTCGGTCGGTCGTCGGTTCTCCGGTGAACAGGGGGGACGAACTCACCGCCTCCCCGACAATGATAGCACGAACCACTCCAAAACACGTTGGTAAAACGTACAATATGATGAGGGAAAGATAATCCTCCCATGGCGGACTGTAGTAACGACGACACCCACTTGACAGGTACCGGCGAGGACGCGATCGGTGCGGACGGTGGGTCGACCAACTATCGACGAGTGGTCGCCTCGCGCGTCGCATCCTGGTGGGCCGTGTTCATCGGCCTCACCGTCGCCCTCTCGAATCAACTCGGTTTCAGCAGCGCCGGGGAACCGGCCGGAGCGGCGACGCACTCCGGAATCCGTCGGTCGCCCGAAGACGTTGCTTCCCCGGCGCGGCGCGAGATTGACACGCCCGGCCACGCCGCGCACGCGCCCGACCTCGACGCTGGTCACCCGCTTCTCGGCGTCGACCCCGAACTGCTCAACTCCGAGCGTCGAATCCTGCAACTGCTCATCGTCGAGGGCGGACGGCTTCCGCAGTCGCAGGTGGTCGAGCGAACGCGCTGGTCCGATTCGACTATCAGCCGAACGCTGTGTCGGATGGAGACGCAGGGGCGAATCAGGCGCTTCCAACTCGGTTCCGGGAAGTGCGTCGTCCTCCCGCAGGACGACGAGTAACCGCTCGCGTCCGTCTGTCGGTCGCCTCGCCGGACTGCCGCTCGTCTCGTTTCTTGACTCCCGGTTCGTAACGGCCACAAAGTAGACATACTCCTTCGAGAGTGTATGGGCAACCACAGCGTCACTCGGTGACTCGACGGCGCTTCGGCCGCCCGCGCGGGCGGCGGGACGCCTCGGTCTTCGAGTTCGACGATTTCGCAACGATGACAACCCAGACGACCGCACCCCAAGATTCGAAAGAGTCCGTGCTGGGGAGGATGACAGACGCGGTGTTCGCACTCGACAACGACTGGCGGTTCACCTATCTGAACGTCCGCGCGGAGGACGTTCTCGGCGCCGACGCGTCGGAACTCGTCGGCGAACGGGTGTGGGACGCCTTTCCCGAGGCCCGCGACTCGACGTTCTACCGGGAGTACCACCGCGCCGTCTCGGAGCAGGAACCGGTCTCGTTCGAGGAGTACTACGAGCCGCTAGAGACGTGGTTCTCGGTGCGGGCGTTCCCGTCTGAGACGGGTCTCACCGTCTACTTCCGGGACGTGACAGAAGAGCGCGACCGCCGCGTCGAACTCGAACGCGAGCGCGAACGGCTCGGCGTCCGGGAACGCTTCGACGCGGTGTTCACAGCGGTGCCGGCCCTCGGTTCGAAGGCGTCGAACGTCGGCGACTTCGAGGCTCGACTCGTCGACCGAGTCCAGCGGGTCGACGGGATTCACTCGGCTCGGTTCGACAGGTTCGCCGCCGGCGACGGGACCGAACGCGCGACCCGGTGCGCCGGGACGCTGGCGTTCGACTCCGGGACGCCCGCCGCGTTCGACGAGGCCGCCGAACAGCGGACGGTGACGCGCGTCCCCATCGCCGAGACGGGCGTCGAGCGGTACGACGCGCTGAGCGCGACGCTCGTGTTCGTTCCCGTCGCCCTCGCCGATCGGTTCCACGGCGTGCTCACGCTCGCCGTCGACGAGTCCGTTCACGAGCACGCCGCCGCGACCCTCTTCGAACGCCTCGGAGCGGCGGTCGGCAGCGTCGTCGAGAACGTCGCCCGACGAGAGCGGTGTCGCTCTATCGCGGACGCGTTCGACCGGGCGGACGTGGGTATGTACCTCGTCGACGAGACCGACGACCTCGCGTGGGCGAACCAGACGTTCGCCGAGTACGTCGGCATCGACCGGGCGGACGCGGTCGGGCGCGACCACGAGCGGTTCGTCGACGAGCAGCTCGACGCGGTCCTCGAAGACACGGACCGGTTGGCGGACGCGCTGTTGGCCTCCGACCGGGGGGCTACGGACGGTTCGGAGGCGCGCTTGGCGCGCGTCAGCGAGAGCTACGACCGCGACGAGCGCGTCCTCGAACACACCGCCCACTCGGTCGAAGTGGGTCGGTTCGACGGCGGGACCGCCCACGCCTTCGAGGACGTCTCGGACCGGGTCGACGCCGAGGAGTCGCTCGCCGAAATCGAGTGGGTTCGAGACTCGCTTCTCGACGACTTCCCCGGGATGATATACCGGCGGCGGGACGCCGACACGTGGACCTTCGACCACGTCTCGGGACGGGTCGCGTCGCTCACCGGCTACGACGCGGACGAACTCAAGTCGAACGTGGCGTGGGAGACGACGGTCGTCCACCCGAACGACAGGCAGGAGGTTCGGGAGTCCAGCCGGTCGCAGCTCGCGGACGGCGAGTCGTTCGAACTGACCTATCGACTCGTCCACCGCGACGGCGGGATTCGCTGGGTCTGGGAGTACGGCCGGCGGCTCGAAACGGCCGACGGCGAGCGAATCGCGGGGTTCATCAGCGACATCACGGAGCGCCGCGAGGTCAAAGACCAACTCCAGTGGATAGAAGACCGCTTTCACTCGCTCGTCGAACACGTCTCGGAGTACGCCATCTTCTCTATCGACCGCGACGGCTGCATCGAAAACTGGAACGACGGCGCGAGGTGCATCACCGGTTACGATGCGGACGAGGCCGTCGGCATGCGTCTCTCCGCGTTCGTCCCGGACGACGGCGACGAGCGGTATCGCCCGGACTCGGGCATGGCCGAAGCGATGCTGGACGGCGAGTCCTCGGAGGAGGGCTGGATGCGCTCCAAAGACGGAAGCGAGTTCTGGGCCCGCGTCGCTCTGCGGTCGCTCACCGACGCCGACGGCGACGTACACGGGTTCGTCGCGGTCGTCCGCGACATGACGGAGCAGCGACGCCGGCGGCGCGAACTCGAACATCAGCGCGACGAACTCGTCACCCTGAACCGAATCAACGGGGTCATCCGTGACATCGACCGCGAGCTCGTCCGCGCGAACACGCGACAGGAGATCTGTACCGCCATCTGCGAGCGACTCACCAGCGACGACCGGTACGAACTGGCTTGGATCGGCGAGAGCGACCCCGCGCGAAACGCCGTCACGCCGATCGAATGGGCGGGCGAGCACGGCTCCTACGTGGAAGACCTCGACGTGACGCTCGACGGCGAGTTGGGCGACGGCCCGGTCGGGCGGTCGGTTCGCAACCAGTCGGTCGCGGTCACCCAGCGGATCGATTCCGACCCCCAGTTCGAACCGTGGCGAGAGGCCGCGCTCGACCGCGGGTTCTACTCGTCGGCGTCCGTCCCCATCGAGTACGACGGGATTCCCTACGGCGTCTTGTGCCTCTACAGCGGCGAATCGGAAGCGTTCGACGAGCGCGAACGGACGGTCCTCGCCGAACTCGCCGAGATGATCGGCTACGCGTTCAACGCCGTCGACCGAAAGCAGGCGCTCGTCGAGGACTCGATGACCGAACTTGAGGTGACGCTCTCCGATACGCTTCCCCGCCTCACCGAACTCACCGAGGGAACGGACGAGCGAATCTTCGTCACGAGCACGGCCGAGACCGCCTCCGGAACGTTCCTGCAGTACGTTCGTACCGAATCGGTCGACCCCCACGAGGTCGGGGCGGTTCTCGACGACGTCGACCGGGTCCAGTCGTACGACGTGCTCTGGAACCGGGAGACGAGCGGGTCGCTTTCGGTCTATCTCGACGAAGCGCCCCTCACACAGGTCGTGAGCGCCTACGGCGGACGGGTCGAATCGCTCGTCGCCGAAGACGGGGAGGCCACCGCCACGATTCGGTTCCCCAAGCGGGCGAACGTCCGCGCCGTCACCGAGCAACTCGGCGACGCCTTCCCCGACCTCGAAGTGGTTGCCAAACGGACGGTCTCGACCGAAGACGAGTCCCAACGCCTCGCCTCGATGGTCGACGAGGAACTGACGGACCGACAGACGGAGGTGCTTCGAACCGCGTTCCACGCCGGCTACTACGAGTGGCCCCGCGACACCGACGGGACGAACCTCTCCGAGCAGTTGGACCTCTCGCCGGCGACGGTCTCACAGCATCTCCGGGCGGCGCACAGAAAGGTCGTCAGAACCGTCGTGGAGCGCGGCGGGCAGTGACTCCCCGGCGGTCGGTCTCAGAGCGCGAGCGTAATCGTCCCGAACAGCATGAACAGGAACACGAGTTGGCGCGCTCGAACGTACGACGGCCCGACGCGGTTGACGTGCCCGAGTCCCGACGTGACGACCGCAGCGCCAACGAACACCGCGCTCACCACGGCGAATTCTCCCGTGAGCATCACTGGCCCTCCTCGGGCGAAGCGGTCGGCGTCTCTGTCCACCTTGTCACGTTTCCACGAGGCATGACTGTGGATTGCGCGCGTCGACATATCCTTATTCAGGGTGTAACTGAAACGGGACCGTCGCGCTATCTCGTGGTTCGTCCCTGACACGATTCCGTCTTTTCGGCGGTCGATTCAGCGCCGGCCGGCGTTACAGTGGCCGTAAGCGGAGCGAAATAGTGCCGCGAGTCGAACCGTTCGATATCTCCACATATCGGTCGCGTCACTCCCCAGCGAGGGCGCGATAGACGAAAAAGAGAACGACGACCACGGCGGGGACGAGCGCGTACGCAGTCCCCAGCGGACTCACGCTCGACGCGGTGACGGCGACGCCGGCGACGCCGAGTAACACGACGGCGATGTTCACTACCTGCGTCCGAGAGACCGTCACTCGGTCGCGCGTTGACTCAGACGCGGCCGACCCGACCACCGACTCTCCCGCGTCACCGACCGTCGAATCCGGGCCTCCCCTCGCGGACCTGTGAACCGTGTGGGCACCGTCGTTGCTCGGCGAGAACACGCGTCCGGTCTCGCGGTCGAAGACCACGCGACCGTCGTCGTCGAGTTGTGGGAGGTCGAAGTCGTAGAGTACGCTGTGTATCTCCTCGTCGGTCGGAACCATTCCGTCCGTCTCGTCTTGGAACCACGCCGAGAGCGCGACGGTTAGTTCGCCGACGGTGTACGGCGTCTCAGAACGTTCGTTCACGAGCGAGACCACGGTGTTCCGTCGCCGGGTTTCGGAGACGCCTCCGAGTCCGGGTCTATCGTCGAGCTTCGGGCCGGTATTTTCACCGGCATCGTCGGGGCCGGTCGGTGCCCACGATGGTGCCATTGACGTCAGGTGCTACGTAATCTATAAAAATAAAACCACGGTGTTTTCGCCTACGGAATCGGCAAAATCGACGTTTCAGTGGCCCTGTCGGCTTATCTAAACCATAATAATGGGCTACTGGTGTCTGGCACTCGACAGCGGTAGCAGGACCGCAGGACACGCTATGAGACACACACATCCGATTGACTATCGACGCGACTGTTCGGCGCTTCGCGGCGCGCTGAGTCCGACGGACGAGGGGCCGAGCCGATGACCGGAGACATCAACATCGCCGACCCGGTTCTCGGAGACGAAGAACTCGAACGCATCGAGTCCGTCGTCGAGTCGGGAATGATCGCCGACGGCCCCGAGGTACGCACGTTCGAATCCGAATTCGCGGACTACTGCGACGCCGACTACGGCGTGGCCACGTCGAACGGGACCACCGCGCTGCACACCGCGCTCGAAGCGGTCGGCGTCGGTCCCGGCGACCGCGTGCTGACGACGCCGTTTTCGTTCGTCGCGACGGCGAACGCGATTCGCTTCGCCGGTGCCGAGCCGGTGTTCGCCGACATCGACCCCGAGACGTTCAACCTCGACCCGGCGAACGTCGAAGCGACGCTCGAATCGCTCGAAGAGGACGTGAAGGCCATGGTCGTCGTCCACCTCTACGGCCTCCCCGCGCCGATGGCGGAACTCCGGGACATCGCCGACGAGCACGGCGTGGCCATCGTCGAAGACGCGGCGCAGGCGCACGGTGCCGAGTACTTCGACACGCCGGTCGGGTCGCTCGGCGACGCCGCGAGCTTCTCGTTTTACCCGACGAAGAACATGACGACGGGCGAGGGCGGGATGGTCGTCACCGACGACGAAACCGTCGCCCAGAACGCCGAGAGCTTCGTCAACCACGGTCGGGAGGCCGACGGCTACCGTCACGTCTCGCTCGGTCACAACTTCCGGATGACGAGCATCGCCGCCGCGATGGGTCGGGTCCAGCTCGAACGCCTCCCCGGATTCGTCGCGGACCGACGCTCGAACGCGGCGCGACTCGACGAACTGCTGGCCGACACGGACGCGGTGACGCCGACGGTCCCCGAGGGGTACGACCACTCGTACCACCAGTACACGATTCGGGTCGGCAACCGCGACTCGGTCATCGACCAACTGGACGAACGCGGCATCGGAAGCGGGGTGTACTACCCGCGTTGCATTCACGACCAGCCTGCCTACGAGTTCTTCCGCGTGAGCGTCCCCGCCGCCGAGCAGGTCGCCGAGCAGGCTCTCTCCATCCCGGTCCACCCCAGCCTCACCGACGCGGAGGTCGAACGCGTCGGGACCGTCCTTCGGGACGAGGTCACCATCGACCCGCCGTCCGGAACTCGGCCGTCCGCCATGGGGGTCTCCGATGACTGACGAGCCCGTGAGCGCCGGCGTCATCGGCGTCGGGAGCATGGGACAGAACCACGTCCGGGTGTACGACGAACTGGGCGACACGGAACTCGTCGGCGTCTACGACGTCGACGACGACCGGGCCGCGTCCGTCGCGGACGACTACGGGACGACCGCCCGGACGATGGACGGCCTCCTCGACGAGGCCGACGTCGTCTCCGTCGTCGTGCCGACGCAGTTCCACTACGAGAACGCGAAGCGCGCCCTCGAATCGGACGTTCACGTCCTCGTCGAGAAACCGTTCGTCGAGGACCCGGAGAACGGACAGGAACTCATCGACATCGCCGACGAGCGCGACCTCGCCTTGCAGGTCGGTCACATCGAGCGGTTCAACCCGGCGGTTCGCACCCTCCGCGACCTCGTCGACGACCTCGATATCCACGCGGTTTCGACCGAGCGACTCGGGCCGCCCATCGACCGCGCCATCGACGACACGGTCGTGATGGACCTGATGATTCACGACCTCGACATCGTCCTCGACATCGTCGACGGCGCGGTCGACTCGTACGACGCCGCGGGGACGCCGGACTGTCGCTACGCGAACGCGAACCTCACGTTCGACTCCGGCGTGGCCGCGTCGCTCACGACGAGTCGCGTCACACAGGAGAAAGTCCGCGGCCTCACCATCTCGGCGGCCGACTGCCGCGTGAAAGTCGACTACATCGACCAGAGCATCGAGATACACCGCTCGTCGGTCCCCTCGTACATCGACGACGAGTCGCTGGTCCGCCACCGCCACGAGAACTTCGTGGAGACGCTCGCGGTCGAGCAGGTCGAACCGCTGAAAAGCGAACTCCGCTCGTTCGCGAACGCCGCTCGAACCGGTTCGGACCCCGTGGTCGACGGCGAGCAGGGTCTCCGGGTGTTGAAGCTGACGAAGGCGCTCGACGAAGCGGCACAGGCGGAAGGCGGCAAAGATGGCCCATTAACCCCCAACGCGGACTGAGTCGCGGTCAAATCGAGCTTAGCACCTCTCTTGAACGGTGCAACAATCACGTTTTCGCCGAATTTCGATCCGGCCGCGAGACCCGTATGTCAATCGAAGAACAAGGCCGCTGTCATGCGATTAGCGGTCCATGAAACGGTCTGCAACGGTCACTAAACTGCTGCAATACGCGTTGATCACGGTCCGGTTTTCACAACAGTTCGGAGAATCCGGAACGGTGTCCCCTCTTTATTGGGGGTCACAATAACGGTTGGAGCGAGCATGACCACTCAAGTAAACGGCACCGAAAACGCGCTCATCGACCAGCACACGGACGCGGGCGAGCAGAAAACGGAACTTGGGAAAGACGAGATATATCACCTGCTCCAGAACGAACGCCGTCGGAAGGTCCTCGAATACCTGCGTGACTGCGAGGGACCGGTCCAGATGCGAGACATCGCGGAGCAGGTCGCCGCGTGGGAGCACGACACGACCGTGCAGGCGTTGATGTCCGACCAGCGTCAGCGCGTCTACATCGCCCTCTATCAGGCACATCTCCCCAAGCTCGACGAAGAGGGCGTCATCGACTACAACCAGAGCAGAGGTATCGTCGAGAAAAAGCCCCTCGCAAACGAACTCATCGCCCACCTCGAACTCCCCGAGGACGGCGACGACGACGAGACGGACGCCGAATCCGAGCGACCGTGGGGCGCGTACTACCTCAGCGTCTCGGGCCTGAGCACGGTCTTCGTCGGTGCGTCCGGGCTCGGTCTCGCCGGCTTCGACTCGATTCCTCACCTCGTCGTCGCGCTCGCGGTCATGAGTATCTACACGGTACTCACGTTCTGGCAAGTCCTCGACAATTTCGAGGCGACCGACGAAGAATAACGCTCTTGGAGTTCTGTCGCGTGACGCACACCGTTCGTCTGGTCCCGGTGTGAATACCCGATATATTACTGGGGATTTATACGCCGTCCGGCGCGGATTCTCCAGATACAAAGTAGTAACTCAATTGTCATGTTGGGCCGCAGGATTCATATTGCTGAACTAGAATCCTCGATATAACGTAAATCGGAGCTAATGATTTCAGACGCGTGTCTCCCTCGGTCGCGAGCGCTTGGTGGTGCCTCCCATCGGCCTACCGCGAGCCGAGCGGCCGTCTCGGCACCGTCGAATCGGGACACCCGCATCGAGGTGGTGCTTCGATAACTATGTCGTACGCTCGTGCGACGTTCGTTCTGGTCGTGCTCGTTCTCTCCGGCGCAGTCGTCCCCGCCCCGGTGCTGGCGACGGCCGATTTGGCGGCCGACGAGACGTCCGTCGAGGGGACGTTCACGAACACGATTTCCACCGACCGGACGAGTGGCTCGACGTATCTCTGGGCCTCAGAGCCGAATACGCTCGCCGTCGAGTTCGACTCCCCGAGCGAGTCCAACACGTACGAGGTGTGCGTGAGGGACGGCGGCGGCGAGCAGGTCGGCTGCACCGAGGCCAGTGGCACGTCCGGCAACCAGACCGTCGAGTTCGAGTACGAGTCCCTCTCCGAGTTCGAGGGGTCGAGCAACGTCTCTGTCGTCCTCTGGAAGAGCTTCCCGGGGCAGGCGGAGCGAATCGCCACCGACAGGATCAACGTCACGATACTTGAGAAGCAAGGCGACGTCGACGGCGACAATCTCAGCAACGTGAACGAGCGGACCAACAACACCTCTATGTTTCTCAAGGACACCGACAGGGACAGCCTCGAAGACGGGGCCGAGGTGAAGAAGCACGGGACGTCTCCGACGGCACCCGACACCGACGGCGACGGACTGAACGACGCGGTCGAACTGTCGAACTCGTTGAACCCGACGAACCCCGACACCGACGGCGACGGCATTCCGGACGGCGTCGAGATGCGACTGGGAACGCCGCCGAACAACGCCACCGTCGACACCGACGGCGACGGGCTGGACGACGGGTACGAGTACGAACACGGCACCAACCCCGTCGACCCCGACACCGACGGCGACGGACTGAACGACGGGCTAGAGCAGCGGCTCGGGACTGACGCCACCGACGGCAGCACGACCCCGATGCTCCTGTTCACGGCCGGGACGCTGCTCGGAGTCGTCGCCGTCGGCGGTCGCTGGTTCCTCGCCTCGTCGAGGTATCAGCTCGGCTCGTCGCTGTCCGCGTCTCGGCTGTTCGACCCCCTCGGAACCGAGACGGACGAGGGAGGCGACACACCGGACTCCCAGTCGGAGCCGCCGGAGTTCGACCGAGACGAACTCCAGCAGTCGTCCCAGCCCGTCCTGACCGACGAGGACAAGGTCATCCAACTGCTCCGCGACAACGGCGGCTGGGTCTACCAGAGCAAAATCGTCGACCAGACGGGGTGGTCGAAGTCGAAGGTCAGCCGACTGCTGTCGAGCATGGACGAAAACGAGGACATCGAGAAGATATCGGTGGGCCGGCAGAACGTCGTCGCCGAAGAGGGGTCGATGCCGAAGGGCGCGGAGTCGCCGTTCGACGAGTGACGCGCGGTCGCTCCCGTCGCGTCGACTCGGTTCCGACCCGCGTTAGGTACTCATCCGGCTCTGAACGCCTCTGGCGACGCTGTACACGAGCCCGGGGAGCTGCGCCGGCGCGGGCGTCGCCCCCGCCCGGAGGTACGACAGCCCCGTGTCGAACCGCCCCTCGCGGAGGTACTGCGCGGCGAGCGCGTACTGGTGGGTCCCCGTGACGTCGTACCCGCGCGTCTCTAACTCGACTACCTCCTCGGCGAAGGTCTTGAGGAAGTGCGCGTTGGCCCGCCGGACGGTGTCCGCGCTCGGCCCGCCGGAGGGGTACCGTCGCAACAGCGGTTCGTCCACGTAGGCGAGTTTCCCCTGCTTCAGGACGCGGATGAGGAACTCCGTGTCCTGATAGCGGTCGAACGACTCGTCGAAACCGTCGATTCGGTCGACCACCTCGGACTCGACGACGAGCGTCGACCCCGCGCTGGTGTGGAGGTTCTCCATGAGAATCTCCTTGACTAGCTCCTCGCCGCCCTCCGCGCCCTCTCGGGAGCCGTGGTCCCCGAGGAGGGTCTTGGCGCGCTCCACGAGCGGGTTGGCGTCCCCGTCGTCGAGAATCTCCGTCCCGCAGTAGGCGGCGACCCACTCGTCGGACCGCCGTTCGAGCGTCTCGACCTGTCGTTCGAGCTTCGTCTGCGCCCACTCGTCGTCGGAGTCGAGGAGCGCGATGTAGTCGCCGCTCGCGTCCGCGATTCCGGTGTTTCGGGCGGCGCTTCCCCCCCGATTCGTCTCGTGGACGAGGTAGTTCACTCTCGGGTCGTCGTAGGCGGTGACGACCGACGCGGTGTCGTCCGTGGAGGCGTCGTCGACGACGATAACCTCGACGTCGGACAGCGTCTGGTCGAGCGCGCTGTCGATGGCGCGGGGGAGCGCGTCCGCGCGGTTGTACGTGGGAATGATAACGCTCACTGTCGGCATCGGGTATCGACTGTTACTCTCCGTCGGGGGCGCATTATTATCGAGCCGGTAACGGGCGGGGCGGCGGCGTGCTTACCTATCGGATAATAATGGCTGGCTATGCCGACTCGGGTGTATGGACATCAACGACCTCCACGGCCACAGCACGCGCGTTCTCGACGAAATCGCTCGCTCGGTCGTCGTGGACCGCACCGTTCTCCGGCGCGTCCTCACCGGAGCGCTCTCGCAGGGACACGTCCTCCTCGAAGACGTTCCCGGCACCGGAAAGACCCTGACCGCACAGAGCTTCGCCACGGCGCTCGGCCTCTCGTTTAGTCGAATCCAGTTCACGCCCGACCTCCTTCCCGCGGACGTGACCGGGACGTACGTGTTCGACGAGCGAGACCGGTCGTTCGAGTTCAGCGAGGGCCCGCTGTTCGCGAACGTCGTCCTCGCGGACGAGATCAACCGCGCGTCGCCGAAGACGCAGGCCGCGCTCCTCGAAGCGATGGCCGAAGAGCAGGTGACGGTCGACGGCGAGACGCACCCGCTTCCCGACCCGTTTTTCGTCATCGCCACGCAGAATCCGGTCGAACAGGGCGATGGGACGTTCCCCCTGCCCGAAGCGCAGAAAGACCGGTTTCTCATCAAAGACAGTCTCGGCTATCCCGACGAAGCGGGCGAACTGGAACTGCTCGACCGCCGCGACGCGCGCGACGAACCCACGCCGACGGTGTCGCGGGTCCTCTCGACGGACCTCGTCCGGGAGATGCAGCGCGTCCCCGAGACGGTCCGCGTCGACGACGAGATAAAACAGTACATCGTCGACATCGTTCGCGCGAGCAGAGCGGACCCGCGCGTCGCGGTCGGCGTCTCGCCGCGCGGCTGTCAACGGCTGTTCGAGGTCGTCCGCGCGACGGCCGCCGTCCACGGTCGGGGGTTCGTCATCCCGGACGACGTGAAGGCCGTCGTCCACGCGACGGTCGCCCACCGAATCGTCCCGACCGCCGAGGCGACCGTCGACAACGTCGAGCGGAGCCAACTCGTCGACGACGTGCTCGCCGAAGTCTCCGTCCCCACGGTCAATCGTGGAGGGCGAGCGTGAGGAAGACGAGGGCGACGAGCATGAACGCGACCGCGTGAAGCGGTAGTCCGGGCGTCCCGAGGTCGCGGACGACGAGTCCGGCCCCGACCGCGACGCCCCCGACGAGCGCGCTTCCGCCGAAGTGGGCCGCCTCGATGGTCCACGTCCTCGACTCGCGGCCCAACTGTTCGCCCACCGAGATGGAGTTCTCCGCGGCGTCCCACGACACGACGAGCGCCGCACACGAGACGAGCAGGGCGAGCAAGCCGGCCGTCTGGAACAGACCGCCGGCGACGACCGTCAGGAGAACCGACGCGCACCCGAGTTTACACAGTCCGCGCGACCCGGCTCCGCGGAGCGGAAGCACCCCGAGTCCGAGGCAGAACACGCCGAGGATACCGAGCCCGGTCTCGATGAGTTGCGGTCGGCCGGCGGCGCTCGCCGCGGCCGCGCCGGCACCGCCGACGGCGACGAGGACACCGACGAGCAGGCCGAGCACGCCGAGCAGTTGCCGTCCCGTTCTGAAGCGGTGTGCGCCCTCGCTCGTGATGACGAGTCCGGCTACGGCCGCGAACAACCCCGCGGACGCGCCGGAGACCACGACGGATACAGAGAGCGCGGCGGCGAACAGCGACAGCGCCGCGCTGAGTCGCGCCGGCCGTCTGGTGACCGCTCCCGCTCCGCTCATATTCGAACCCCCCGTTGCGTGTCGATTGCGAGCGCGAGCGGGTCGTCGAGCGACCATTCGATGGCGGGGATACCGACCTGACGGAGCGACCGCAGTCGGTTGCGTCGCTCGGCGACCGCCAGTCGCTCGCCGGGCGTCTCGTCCGCCGTCACGTCCGGCGAGACGACCGTGACCGGGTGGCCGTGGCTGTCGAACCGACGCGCGACCTCGACGGCGAGGTCGTCACAGACGGGCGAGACGAAGAGCAACTGCGTCTGCTCGCCGAGCCGACCGAGGTACGACTCGACCTGCGCGTCGACCGACTGGTCGGCGTCGGTCGGCTTCGCGGAGAACGCCGAGTGCCTCGAAAGCAGCTTCCGCAACCGGAGTCGGTGTTCCCGACCCGCGCCCGGCAGTTGGAAGCAGTCTTCGGCCGCGAGCGCGGCGAGACCGACGCGGTTGCGGCCTTTCAGCAGGGAGGCCGTCAACTGCGCCGCGGCGGACACCCCCGCGTCGACGGCGTGGGTCTCCCCGGGCGGCCCCCTGTAGGCGACCGCTCGCGCGTCGACGAGGACGAGGATCGACGCCGCCTGCTCTTCCCTGAAGTCGATGGTCGTCAACTCGCCGGAGGAGGCGTACCGCTTCCAGTCGATCTGACTGACCGGGTCGCCGCGGCGGTACGACCGCGTCTGCTGGAACTCGATGCCCGACCCCATCCCGTTCGCGGTGACGCCGCCGACGGTGTCGAGGGTCTGCGACCGGAGCGGCGGTTCCGTAATCTCCGCCGTGCAGTCGAGTTCCGTCTCGTCTGCGGCCCGAACGTCGACTTCGACCTCCCTGTCGCCGCTGGCGTCCCGAACGACCGCGGTGGCGTCGTCGAACGCGTGCCGCCCGTGTTCGGCTTCGACGGCGTACGAGAACGTCCGCGTGTCGCCGGGTCGAAGCACCATCCCGCTCCTCGCCGGGCCGTCCGTGACGGAGAGCGCCGGGGGGACGCCGTCGACGATTCGGCAGTCGTACAGCGTCGCGTCGCCCTCGTTCGTCACCGCGACCTCGATTTCGACCTCGTCGCCCTCCGCCGGTGAACTGGTGTCGACGCGGCGTTCGAGAGTCAGCTCCGGCGTGGGCGTCGGGACGACTCGGTGGTACGCCGCGAAGACGATGCCGACCGTCGACAGAAAGAGGAGCTCCTGTCGCTGCGCCAGGAGCCCGCCGGCCGCGACGACGAGCGAGACGGCGACGACGCCGCGCCAGCGGTTCGTCTCCTGCGGCGTCGTCATCGGTCCGCACCTCCATCGACCGCGTAGACGGCCTCGGCGGCCCGCCGGGCGCGGAACTCAGCGGGCGTCCGCCGTCGCGGAAGCGCGCTGAGCGCGGTGACGAGCGTCGACCGGTTCGGACTCCCGAGGAACGACGCCGCCTCGGCGTCGTCGGTCCACTCGCCGCGTCGAACGAGTCGCCGCGCGCGGCTTCGACCGCAGTTCCGCTCGCGCATCACCGCCTCGACGGCCGCCGTCCGGAGCCGCGTTTTCACGCGCTTTCGGGTGCTGTCCCCGAAGACAGGCGTTCGATACTCCCATCCACGAACCGTCTCGTCGAAGTCGCGACCCGCGGGCGGGGCCCGAACGGGGACTTCCGGGTCCGGCGTTTCCACCTGCTGCAGTTCGCTCTCGCGGCCGGAGACGACGACCGGGAGCGCCGCGAGCAGCGCGATGCCGGAGAGCGCGGCCACGAGGACGTAGTCACCGCCCAGTTCGGAGACGAGCGCCGTCGTTCGGGGGCCGATTCCCCGCGCGACCGTTCCGACGGCGAGACACCCGAGACCGAGGAGACCGAACAGTATCCGTCGGCGGTTCACGACTGGTCCCTCCCCCCGGACGAGTCGAGGCGTTCGAGGTACTCCCGCGCCCGACGGCGTCGGTCTTCGGTCACCGGCGCGCCGCCGTATCTGACCTCCTCGAACAGTTCCGTGAGCGACCACACCGTGTTCGCGTCGGCCCCGTTTTCGCGGGCGACCGCCGCTCGCTCTCGGGGCGTGAGCAACTGACGGTCGTCGAGTCGAAGGCGTTCGACCATCTCGTACCACGCTTCGGTGACCTCGTTTTCCGGGGCGGGCGGCAGGTCGGCGGCACGGTTGTCGTCGCCGGCGGTCGGCCCCGTTCCGGAGTCGTCGCTCCCGAACCGAGCGACGAGCGGGCGCAGGTGTTCGGCGAGTCGTCGCCGGTATCGGACGACGACTGCGAGGGCGACGACGCCGGCCAGCGCGACGAGCAGTTCGACGAGGCGCGAGAGGAGCGCGAGCAGGGCGTCGATGAGGCGCTCCAGCGGGTTCGTCTCGTCCGGGGTCTCTCCCGGCCCGTCCGACTGGTCGCGCTGCGCGTTCGAACGCTCCGACGCGGAGTCGCTGTCGCTGTCGTCGGGACCGCTGGAACTGGACTGGTCCGACTGTGACGACCGCTGACCGCTGTGTTCCTGCTGACTCGGGCCGTCCGTCAGCGTCTGGTATTCGCGTTTGATGTCGCTGGCGTCGCCTCTGTCGAGCGGGAGCGATGCGTAGTCGAGGTCAATCGCCTCGCTCGGGGAGGAATCGACCGCCGATTCGAGGGACCCGGCCGCCGAAGCGACGACGAACAGACACACGAGAGCCAGTCCGAGCGTGACGAGCACGTCACTGTCCATCCGACCAACCTCCGCGGGTGTCTAGGCGTATCACGATACGTGTAGGGCCGCTCCCGGCCATACTAATTATCGGGCCGATAAGCCGCCGCTACGTAGTCGATAATAACGGTGGGTGACTGTGATGTCTCGTTCGAGTTCGAGATGGAGATTCCATCCAAGACACTGAAACGTGCGAGTATCGCTCTCCTCGTCGCGCTCTTGATGACGACGGCCGGCTGTTCGTCGTTCGCGGGCGGCGACGCGGGAGGCACGACAGCGGCGACTGACACCGCGGACACGACGGAGATGACCGCGTCCGACGTCGAGGGGGCCGCGAACGAAACGACGTCTACGGACGACGCGACGGCCGCGGAGACGACGTCCGCGAACGAGACGAACGAGTCGTCGGATTCCGCCTCCGACGCAGACTCCGACTCACACAGCCACGACTCGCCGACGAACGCCAGCGACGAGTCGACCGTCGACGCGGCGTACACCGGGCAGATGGCCGTCATGGTCGGCGGCGAGCGCGTGAGCCTCACAGAGGACCTCGACGAGGACGCGCCGATTCACATGAGCGACGTCGACTCGTGGCACACGAACGAGAGCACGACGCTCGCGGAGGCGCTCGACGCGGCGGACGTCGACGCCACCGAGTCGTCGCTGACCTACGACGGCGAGACCTACGAGGAGTCCGAAGACGGGACGAAACTCATCTACCGCGTCGATAGCCACGAGGTCGACCCCGAGGAGTACACGCTCGAATCGGACGACAAGGTGTGGGTGCTGGTCGTGACCGACGACTCGAACGTCACCGCCCCCGGCGAGTACATCCCGCCGGAACAGCTCCACGTCCACGGCACTATCGACTTCACCGTCGACGGCGAGCAACTCGACTTCAGCCGCGACAAGTACCAGCAGGCGGGTCACAACGACCACTTCCACTTCGAGGGCGGCCACTCGAACCCGTGGCACGCGCACTCCGCGCACGTCACGCTCGCCTACGGCATGTCGACGCTCGACGGCATCAACATGACCGACGAGAGCGTCACCTACAACGGAACGACCTACCCCTACGACGGTGAAAACGGGACCGTGACCGTCACCGTGAACGGCGAGTCCGTCGACCCAACCGACTACTACCTCAAGAACGGCGACTCGGTCTCTATCGAGATAGAGTCCGCCGACTAAGCTTCCGCGCTCGTTTATTTATGTACACGAATCACCGAACAGCAAGCGGTCTCCGACCGATACGACGTTCGTCTCCGCGCGTCGCCCCCGCGGGCGGACTCCGCGAGAGCGGCGCGGGCGGGTGGTGTGAATGAAACGGAACATGGTCACCGCGTTCCTCTCTATCTTCGGGGGGCGCATCTTCATCGTGCTGTCCTCGGTGGTCCTCACGCCGCTTCTCATCACGACGCTCGGATTCGAACTGTACGGTCGCTACGGCACGCTCACCGCCGTCTTCGGCATCTCGACGATTTTGATGAGTTCCGGCATCAACAGCGGTGCCCGGAAGTTCCTCGCCGAAGACCGCTCGATTTCGGACTGGCAGACCCACGTGTTCGGGTACTACTTCCGTCTCGGGACGGTTCTCGCGGTGCTGACCGCGCTGGCGTTCGCCGCCGTCGCGCGGTTCGGTATCGTCACGCGGTTCCTCGGTCCCGAGTACGTCGTCGGCTTCTACGGCCTCGCCGGCCTCACCATCGCCACGCAGTTCCGCGAGTACGCCCGCCGGTCCCTGATGGGTCTCAAACAGGAGCACCTCTCGGAACCGCTTCGCGTGCTCAACAAGGTCGGAACCCGACTCGCGCTCATCGGCATCGCCTATCTCGGGTACGAAATCGGGGGGCTGATGGTCGGTCTCATCGTCGTCAACAGCCTCGTCGCGCTGCTCGCGCTGTGGTGGGTCCGCAAGAACATCTCGCTTCGCGGCGTCTTCACCACGACGCCGCGGGGCTTTCCGACCAAAGAGCTGTTCAGCTTCAACCATCTCTCGGTGGTCTACATGCTGTTTCTCACGTCGATGTACCACGTCGACGTGCTGATGCTCGCGTCGTTCGTCACCGAGACGCGCGTCGGCTACTACAAGTCCGCGCTGGTCATCAGCCAGTTCCTCTGGGTCATCCCCCGCTCGATTCAGTCGATGCTCGTGCAGTCCGTCTCTGACCTCTGGGCGGACGAGCGAATCGACCAGATAAACGAGATCGCCTCCCGCGTCACCCGTTACGGGATGCTCGTCATCATCCTCCTGTCGCTCGGATTGGCGGCGCTCGCGAGGGACTTCGTCCCGCTCTACCTCGGTTCCGGGTCGATGCCGGTCGTCACGCCGCTTCTCATCCTCCTCCCGGGAACAATCGGCTTCGCGGTCGTCCGGCCCATCCTCGCCATCAGCCACGCGAAGGCCGACATGAAGCCGCTCATCGCGGCGACCGGGGCCGCGGCGACGTTGAACATCGTCCTGAACGTCGTCCTCATCCCGCGGTACGGCATCCTCGGGGCCGCCGTGGCGACGACGACGGGGTACGCCTCGCTCCCGGTGTTCAACCTCGCGAGCGCGCGCTACCTCGGATTCAAGCCGTTCTCCGACGCCCGCATCGTGCGCGTGCTCGCGACGGGGTTCATCTCCGGGGTGCCCATCTTCCTGCTCTCGATGACCATCGAGAGCAGCCTCCTCGCGTTGGTGGTCGTTCCGGTCGTCGGCCTCCTCGTCTTCGTGACCGTGGCGTTCATGGTCGGGGCCGTGGACGCCGACGAGGCGCTGGACCTGCTGAGTTCGCTCCCTGCCCCCGTCGGTCCCCGCGCCACCGCGATACAGGGCCGCCGCGGCGGCATCAACGCCGGCGGTCCCTCGTGGGGCAACGAATCGTGGACCGACCGGCACAAGAACACGCTTCAGCGCGTCCTCCTCGTCGCCGGAGTCCTGCTTTCGGTCTCCGGCGTCGCCCTCGCCGTCGGCGTCCCCAGCGTCGGCATCGCTCCCTCGGTCGACGGCGACTCGCCGGTGCCGCAAGTGAACAACACGACTCCCGTGACCGACACGCCGATGCCGACGACCGATGCGCCGGTCACAACGACTGACACGCCCGACCCAACGACTTCGTCGACCGAGACGGAGACGCCGACAAACGGCACGCCGACGGCGACGAACACGACCAGTCCGCCGTCGGAGACAACGACGACGACGACCGAGTCGGACGACGACGGCGGGTGGTTCTGGGGCGGCGGCGGTGACGACGACCAGACGACCACCGCGACGTCGACGTCGACGGCGACGGCGACGGATACGCCGTCGAACAACACGACGACGGCGACGGACACGCCATCGAACAACACCACGACCACGACGACGGATACGCCCTCGGACAACACGACGACGACGACAGACACGCCATCGAACAACACGACGTCCACCGCGACGACTGATACGCCGACGGACAACACCACAACCACGGCGACTGACACGCCGACGGATACCGCGACGACGACTACCGAGACACCGACAGACACGACGACGACATCGACGGACACCACGACCGCGGAGACGACAACGACCGAAACAACGACCACGGCGACTGACACCACGACCACAGAGACGACAACGACCGAAACGACGACATCCACAGAGACGACGACAACCTCCACGGACACCGCGACCGCGGATTCGACGACCGACACGACGACTTCGACAGACACCTCGACGGAGACGACGACGTCGAATACGACCGACGGCGGGTCGACGCTCCTGATGGCTCAACCGATTCCGGTGACCCAGTGGTTCGCTTCGGCTCCGTCGCCGCTCGGCGGGTCGACGTGGTTCCACTCGGTCTTGGCCGTGGGAGTCGCGGCGCTCGCCGGTCGAAGCGCGCTCTGACGAGTCGTCTCGCTTTTTTGACGCCGACTGTCGGGACCGCGTGCTATGTGGACCGTCTGCCGATCAGAAACGAGATAGCGCGGCGCTCGTGTCGCGCCGGAGAACTTACTACGCGGTCGTGGCGGGCTGTCGCTCGGATTCCGTCGTTTCGTCGAGGACCTCGACGTAGAGGTCGGCGATTTCCTCGCAGACGTTCTCCCACGTGAACTCGTTCGCGTACGACTGAATCGCGTCCGCGTCCCATCGCTTGTGGAGCGCGTCGACGACGGCGTCGGCGAGTTCGTCGTGCGACTCCGGTCCCTCGACGAGGAGGCCGTAGTCGTCGCTCGTGACGACTTCCTCGCTCCCGCCGTTTTTCGTGGCGACGACGGGCGTTCCACAGGCCATCGCCTCCAGTTGGACGACGCCGAAACTCTCGCTGTAACTCGGCAGGACGAACACGTCGGCCGCGTTCATCCAGTCGTTGAGCGTCTCCGATTCGACGTAGCCGAGCAGGTCGGTCCGGTCGTCGATGCCGAGTTCCCCGGCGAGCGATTCGAGTTCGTCGCGCATGCCGCCCTGTCCGCCGATGACGAGCCGCGCGTCGGGTTCGGTCTCGTGAACTCGCGTCATCGCCCGCATCAGGTGTTGGAAGCCCTTCCGGGGTTTCAGCGTCCCGAGTGCAAAGACGACGGGCGTGTCGTCGTCGATGCCGAGTCGCTCGCGGGCCGCGGCGGTGGACAGACGCTCGAACACGTCCGTGTTGTAACCGTTCGGTACGTGGACCACGTCGTCGTTGTACGGTTCCAGTTTCGAGCGGTCGCGGCGGTTAACGCGGACGAGTCGGTCGGCGTCGGTCCACGCCCGCTTCAGGCGGTCGTTGTCGGAGTCGAGCTGTTTTTCGAACCAGTTGCGGTTGGCGTGGACGGTGAGGACGTACGGGATTCCGAGTTCCTCTTTCAGGCGCGCGCCCACGTAGCCCGAGGTCCACGTCATGTGGCAGTGAATCAGGTCGAACGAGACGGGGTGGTCGGCCAGTTTCTTCTTGACTTTCCGGACGTGCTGCTGTCCGAGGAGGTGTTCGCGCTGGACGTCGACCGGGAGATAGAAAAGCGGGGTCTCGACGACGCGAACGTTCTCGGGGACGTTCGTCTGGGCGATTTTCGCGTCTTTTCCGAACCCTTCGCCGCCGCTCACGGGGAGGCGAGACGCCGCGTCGGCGAACCAGTTGTACCTGACGCAGACGGTGACAGAGTTGAAGTACGCCGCGAGTACGTCGACCTGCGACTTGACGAAGTGTTTGTAGCCGTGTGAGACGACGAGGAGGTCCTTGTCGGCCAGTCGGTCGTGGTCCATGCGTTACCCTCCGTTGCGTACCGACCCCCATGATTATCGGGTCGGTAAGCCCACCTCGTCTCAGACGGGCGGCAGCTCGGTGTTGTCGACGACGAAGCCCTCCGCGCCGCCGTCGATGTAGCCGCCGTGGAGCACCGAGTCCGTCACGACCACGTCGGTCCCCTGAGAGTACAGCTTCAGGGCCTGTCGGCCGCCGAGGGACCGCGCGGTGATCTCGTCGAAGCGCGTCCGGTTGCCCTTGTTGATGAAGGGGTGGTGCGTCGACTCGTAGGTCCCGCCGACGAACAGGGCGTCGTCCGCGAGAATCTCGGCGCAGCGCCGGTAGCTCTCGCCGGGTTGGTGGACGGTCAGGTTCTCGAACCGGGCGTTCGCGCGCTCGACGCGAATCGCCTCGCGCTGGCCGTCGCCCGGTGCCGAACCGGTGATGGTGACGTTCTTGACGAGCGTCATCGGGTCCTCCGGGGCGTTTTCGCCCTGCAGGTAGATCGCGAAGTTCGACCCCTGGATGTCGATTGTCGTGTCGAGGACCTCGACGCGGCCCGCGCCGGGAGTCACCTGAATGCCGCGCGCACAGCCCTCGTCGTCGTAGAGGACGATGCTACAGTTCTCGATGACCGCGGTCTGTGCGTTGTCGAGGACGCGAATCGCGTTCTCCGCGGAGCCGGTGACTTCGATCCTCGTGTTCTCGATTCGGAGGTCGGCCCCGTCGTCGAGGCGGATTCCGCGCTGGCTGATGCCGGGGACGAGGTCGTCGATGACGACCGTCGCGTCGCGGACGCTGCTGCCGTACCCCTTGAGCCGAATCGAGGAGACGGTGCTGTTCTTGTACGTCCCGCCCTCCACGTGGACGACGCCCTTCGCGCCCGAGACGTAGAGTCCGTTGTCCGGGAACCGACCGAGTTCGCAGTCGACGATGCGGAGCGTCCCCGCGCTGTTCGGGTCGATGAGCATCCCGGTGGGTCCGAGGTTGATGTCGCCGATGGTGTCTTCGGTGAAGGCCGCGCCGTCGGGGGCGCTGAACCGCTCGACGGTGCCGGTTCCGTTGGCCGTAGTCACGCTGAACAGCGCCGGCCCGAAGGTGCCGGTGTCGTGTTCGCCCGCGACGGTGATGTCGCGGACTTCGAGGCCGTCGGTGACGTAGGCCTCGACCGCCCGAATCCCGGTCTGCGGGGCGGTGAAGTCGAACGTGAACCCCTCGAAGAGCAGGTCCTTCCCGGGGGCGTAGATGACGCCGAGACGGAAGAACCGGGCCGCACCGGTGAACTCCCCTTCGGTGACGACGTTGTTGTCGATGGCGTCGATTCGGCCGTGGGTGAGCGTCGCGTCCGGCCCGTAGAACCCGAGGTTGTCGAACGACGTCTTCCGGAGTTGCCTGTTCATCAGGTACCGCCCCGACGGGAAGACGAGGAGCGTGTCGTCCGCCACGTTCCGCGAGAGCACGTCGTCGATGGGTTCTGTGCCCTTCGGGTCGGCCCCCGCGTCGACGACGTTGACGACGTTCGAGAACCGGTCGAGATACGCCTGCGGGACGTCGACGCTCATCGCGTTCGCCTCGACGCTGTTGACGGGGTGTGACAGGTAGCTTCCGGCCGCGAGGGTTCCGACGGCTCCGAGGAGATACGAGCGCCGCGTGAACTTCGGACCACGGGAGTCATTCGCGTCGGTATCGTCAGATTTCGTGAATCTCATACAACCGAGAACGTTGTATCTTACCGAACGTCCTCGGCTTCACATGTCCAGCCTTTAAGTTCGTTCCGCGAACCTCGTCGGCCTCCGGTTCCCGCGTCGACCCGCTTATTCGCTCGGAATCTCGGTGTCGTAGGTGTCGTCGTCGACCCGAATTTCGAGCGCTTCGTTGTCGTTGTGGTCGAGGACCGTGCCGAACAGCAGAAACGTGATGCCGAAGAGGAGACCGATCGCCCAACTCCCGAGGCCGGGCGCGTCGCCGTCGTCGTCGCCGTCGCCGTTTCGCGCCAGCCCCGAGCCGATGAGACCGATGGCTGCGACGCCCGCGATAGCGGTTCCAAGGTAGTAGAACGCCGCGAGCGGGTGGAAGTCGCGGAGCATGTACTTGTTTTTCAGCCGCCAGAAGTAGTTCCGGAGGAGCATGCCCGAGACGCGCGGGACGTACTCGCCGTAGTCGATGTGGCTCTTCCAGTCGTCGTCGTAGAGGTACTCCGCGGAGCAGGCGATGTCCGCGACGCGGAGGTTCTCGGCGTTGAGTTTGACGAGCAGGTCGTTGCAGTAGCCGTAGTACTCGTACATGTTCTCGATGTCGGCCTGCTTCAACGCCTCGTGGGAAATCGCGGTGTAGCCGTTCTGCGGGTCCATCGTCTTCCAGTAGCCGCTGGCGAACTTCGTCAGGTACGACAGGATGGAGTTGCCGACGAGGCGGTACCCCGGCATGGCGTCGAGGTCCGCCTGCTCCATGAATCGGTTGCCCTTCGCGTAGTCCGCGTCGCCCTCCGCGATGGGGTCGAGATACTTCGCCAGCTCGTTGGGGTTCATCTGCCCGTCGCCGCCGAGGACGGCCGTGATGTCGACTTCGTCTTCGAGCGCGCGGAGGTAGCCGGTCTTGAGCGCGCCGCCGACCCCGCGGTTCTCGTCGTGTTGAATCGGGACGACCACGTCGTCGTACGCCGACGCTTCGGGGGTGTGGTCCTCGTTGAACGCGTCGGCGTGCGTCACGATTTCGTCCCACGTCCCGTCTGTCGACCCGTCGTCGACGACGTAGGCCACGTCGACGAACGAGGGGAGCGTGTCGATTACCTCCCCGACGTAGCCCTCTTCGTTGTAGGCCGGCACGACGACGGCGATTGAGTTGTCTTTGTACATTGGAGTCCTATCGAACCGTGGGCGTCTCGGCGTCGTTATTATGGGCATCGTAGTTGTTCACAGCCCGCCGACAGGTACGGGAGCGGAGCCGCCGAGACGCGGCCACGGGCGCTTACCACCTGCATAATAACCCGTACCGATTGTCGAACAACAGGCGATGCACGAGGACCGTAGTGGAGACGACGCTCGACCGATCTATCTGGAGATTACTCTCGACGACCCGAGACTGATTCTCTCGTCGTTCGTCGCGGGACATCAGGGGCCGGTCGAACTCGAATTCCAACCGACCGAGGGGCTCGGCTGGGACTGCGCGTTCGTCGTCGTCGAACAGGGTGCCGTCGATTCGGTCGCGGCGTCTCTCGTCGTCGACCCGACCGTGATAGAGGCGGACTTCCTCGGTTCCGTCGGCTCCGACCGCCGGTTTCGCGTCCTCTTCGGCAGCGGCGTCCAACTGATTCCCCCGTCCTCGACGGAGATGGGCGTCCGGGTCATCTCCGTCCGTCACGAAAACAGCAAGTGGTACATCCAGATGCACCTCCCCGCTCACTCGACGCTTCACCGGGTGCAAGAACACTACCACGACAACGATATCTCGTTTCGCGTCAAGCGCCTCCACGTCGCCCGCGACACCGACGTCGGCTCCGAGACGGCGCTCCTCCCGGGACAGCGCAAGGCGCTCCTCGTCGCCCACGAGAACGGCTATTTCGAGGTGCCGCGGGGGTCCTCGCAGGGCGAGTTGGCGACCATCCTCGGCATCTCCAAGTCGGGCGTCTCACAGCGGATTCGCCGAGCCATCTCCCGACTCATCGAAGCGACGCTGTCGCAGTAACCCCGGCCGGGTGCGGAGCGTCGCGGAGTCGACGCGGGTGCCGACCGGCGCGGCTCAGAACCAGTTCCCGTCGTACGTGACGTCGACGTCGCCGTACTCCCAGACGCCGTTGTGAATCGCAGACTCGGTGACTTCGACGCCGCTCGACCCGTCGATGACCTTCATCCCCTCGTAGCCGTCGTGTGACTGCGAGGTGACGCCGTGGAACGTCGTTCCGTCGGCGTCGTTGACGAGCGGGATGTGACCCGTGTCGTAGTCGCCCCAGATGAACGTGCTACCGTCGCCGAGCACCTTGACCGCGCGGCGGTAGTCGCCGCCGGTCTGTTCGACGTCGAAGCGGTCGAGCGTGCAGTTGCCCCGTTCGAGTCGAACCGCGTGTCGGCCGGTCGACCCATCGCCGGAGCCCCCGACGTTCGACTTGAGGACGTACACCGGGTCGGCGTCGGCACTGCTCGGCCCGTTGACGACGAGCGCGTGGCCGCTGGTGTTGAACTCGATGTCGGTGTTGAGGATGTCGACTTTCCCCGCGCCCGACGAGACGGTGACGGCCTTCGTCGGCACGCTCCCGTTGACGATGACGCTGGCGTTCTGAATCCGCGCCCATTCGACGTCGTTCTGGACGCTGATGGCCCGTCCGTTCGGCTCGTCGATTCGGACGACGGTGTCGTCTATCCAGTTGTACGCGCCGCCGTCGAGTCGGATGCCCCGCTGGTTCGTGTCGTTGTCCCGGCGCTCGTCGACGATGACGGTCGCGCCGTGAATCGAGCTGTAATCGCCCGAGAGCCGAATGTTGGCGATGTTGCTGTTCTTGAACACGCCGCCGTCGACGACGACGCGGCCGCCCTCGGTCGAACAGTACAGACCGTTGTCTGGCCACGCACAGACCTCGCAGTCGCGCACCCAGAGCTTCCCGTTGTGGTACGGCGAGACGATGATACCCGTCGGCCCCACGTCGATGTCGCCCGGGGTGTTGTCCGAGAACTCGCCGCCGTCGGGAATCCTGATGTTCTGGACGGTCCCGATACCCGACGAGTCGGTGACGTCGAACGCGAACGGACCGTACTTCCCGCTGTCGTGCTGCCCGACGACGGAGAGGTTCCGCGCGAGAAGGTCGTCTCTGACCTGCGCTTGGACGACGCGAAGGCCGGTGTTGTCCGCCGTGAAGTCGAACTCGAATCCCTCGACGACGAGGTCCTCGCCCGGTTGGTCGAACGTTCCTAACTTGAACAGCCACTTGCCGTCGTAGTCGGCGGCCGGGACGATAGTCGCGTTATCCCCCCGCAGTTCGAACCCTCGAAAACCGACGTGCCGGAAGACGTCGTCCATGAGATACTCGCCCTCCGGGAAATACAGCACCGTCCCGTCGTCGCACCGAATATCGTCCAAAATCGGATTGATAGACTCCTGGCCCGTCGGGTCCGCTCCCTCGTCGACGACGTTGTACCAATCGTCGTCGGCCGACGCCGTCCCGGCGAACGAGACGGCCGCGGCCGCCCCGCCGATTCCCTTCAATACGTTCCTTCGAGATACCGTCCTTTTGCGCTCTTCTGCGCTTTGATTCCGCATCGCGAGAGTGTCTCTGCTTCTGTCTATTGAGTATTTTCAACGTTTTTCATATTATTCAAACTGAATGTCTGTTCTATGGGTGAATGTCAGACAATCAATTAAATTATGGTGTTGTTTCTAAAATTCTCTGCGGGCTGGACCAGTGACGGAGCGGCCCGCTCAGAGTTCTCGGTCGGCGGCGCGGCGAACCCACCGAACCCCCGGCGTCCCGTCGAGCACCCACAGCAGGACGACCGCTCCGAAGACGGCCACGTAGCCGACGACGAGCTCCGTATTCTCGGGGCGCATCACCTGATAGAGGAACGTCTGGAAGTACTCCGAGAACCGCTGGACGAAGCCGAGGTCGTTCGAGTAGGGTTCCCGCGGCGCGAGCGGCCAGAGCAACCGCCCGGCGTTCGGCCCGTTCGCCCGGAGGGCGAGCAGGTCGCCGACGAGGTGCGACCCGTAGCCGACGACCGCGGCGAGCGCGAGTTTCGCCCTGTTCCGCGTCCACAGCGCCCCCGCGAGCAGCGCGACGAGCGGTGCGCCGACGAGGACCGAGTGCGCCGGGCCGTACCCCGTCGTGACGACGCCGAACGACCACGAAAGCGGCTTGTCGACGAGGTCCGGGACCTGCGTCATCAGCGCGACGGCCACGCCGGCCTCGTCGCTGATCGGCGGGTCCCACGCGGCGCGGTTCACGAGGGAAAACAGCACGTAGCCGAAGACGAGATGCTCCCACGGCCACATCAGGCGCTCGCCCCTCCGGTCGAATCGGGCCGGCTGAGTTGCGCAGTGGCGTCTTCACCACCGCCGACCGAAACGACCAGTTGGACGGTCCGATACGCGTTCTCGCGGTTCGCATCGTCGGGGGCGTCGCCTCTGTAGACGTGGTAGACGAGTCGCAGCGATTCACCGGACATCGTCGGCCGCACGTCCTGTTGGACGTAGGCGGTCTGGTTGTCCTCGACCGACTGCCGCGTTCGGTCGAGTTCGCGTTCCTCGGTCACCCGCGTCCCGTTCGCCGTTCTGTCGAGCCGTTGGAGCTTCGTGACGACCGTGTACGTCGTCGATTCGTGCTCGTGGTTCTCCAGCGCCAGCGTCACCGGGACCTGCTCTCCGCGACTGAGTTGCTGGGGGTAGCCGCTGGCCGCGTACCCCGATTCGTTCTGGGTCACGAGGTACGCCTCGGTGAAGTCCGACTCGGGCGTCTGCGTCTCGACCATCGCGAACCCGACGCTGCTGAGGAACGCGACGACGCTCACGACGACGAGGAGGTTGACGGCGAGCGAGACTGGCGAACTCCGCGACTCGGACGAAAGCGGGGACGTGACCGCTCCGGTGGTCGACGCCACGCTCCCGAGAACGGTACTCAGCGGCGGGGCACCGGCCCGCGCGTCCGAGGGGAGGAGCATGCGCCGGACGATGGCGACGGCGGTGAACAGTATCGTCACGCCGAACACGCCGAGCGCGACGAGGGTCGCGTCGAACCCCCGCCCGGCGACGTTGGCGACGAGCGCGACCGCGGCGACGAGCGCGAGGCTCAACGCCGACGAGAGGGCCAGCCGAACGGAGTAGAGCAGTCCGGCGGTGTGTCGCGTCGGTCGGGTGAGCGCCGACTCGTCGCTCATGGTGTCGGACTCGACGTCCGACCGCCGCTCCGGGAACACGGCGGCGAGGACCGCGTACCCCGGGTACAGAACGATGAGCGGCACGACGAACAGGCTCCGGACGACCGACCCGGAGAGACCGAGCATGACCGCCGCGAGCGCGGCGATCGCGCCCGCGACGACGAGGAGTAAGTCGAGCGTCCAGTGACGGGTAGACGACTTCATCACCCGCGCCTTGACCGTCCGTGTTGAAAAATGGCCGCGACCGTTCACGCTCGAAATTGGGCGAAAGAGCGGCTTAGCGGTCTGATAAGGGCGAATGACCGAACGCGCCGACGGCAGCGTTCCGGGGTGATGCTCCGAAAAATCGAGGAATCGCGGCTTCGATTGGTGAGGGTTCGCACGGTGGGACCGACTCGCGTTCGCCCGTCTGCGGCCGTCTACGGGCTTACCGTCCCGATAATAATGGCCGCTTCGCGTGACCTCCGTTTCGAATCGCGGGCCACGACGGCCCGCGGCGTGACCAACAATGCGCACCAAAACCAAACTCCTCGCGGCGCTCGTCGCACTGTTCGTGCTCGTAACCACCCTCCGGTCGGGAAGCGGCGGGTCGCTCCCCGAAGAGGACGAGACGTCTGGCGATTCGGCACAGGCATGAACTTGTACGTCACGGGCACCAACTGCGAGATAGACGACGACGTCACCCTCGGGTACTCCGCCGGCGAGGACTCCCGGCAGACGATCGTCGGCGACGACGCCCGAATCCGCTCGGGGACCATCGTCTACAGCGACGTGACTATCGGCGACGGCTTCGTCACCGGCCACGACGCGCTCGTCCGAGAGGACACCCGAATCGGCGACAACGTCGTCGTCGGGACCAACACCGTCATCGACGGCACCTCCACCATCGGGTCCAACGTGAGCCTCCAGACCCGCGTCTACGTTCCGACCCACACGCACATCGGCGACGACGTGTTCGTCGGACCGGGCGCGGTGCTCACCAACGACCCGTACCCCGTCCGGCAGGACGTCGAGATGACCGGCCCGACGCTCGAAGACGGGGTCTCGGTCGGCGGGAACGCGACTATCCTCCCCGACGTGACCGTCGGCGAGAACGCGTTCGTCGCCGCCGGCGCGACCGTCACCGAGGACGTCCCCGCAGAGACGCTCGCGGTCGGAACGCCCGCCGAACACCGCCCACTCCCGGCGAAGCTACAGGGAGCGAACTCGATATGAGCACACAATCTTCAGTCACGACCATCTACGGCTCCGACCGTCCCGAAGACGAACAGAGAGACGCGTTCACCTCCGGCGACGTGCCCGTCGGCGTCTACGGTCTCGGCAAGATGGGACTACCCCTCGCGTCCGTCTACGCCGAGACCACCGGAAACGTCACCGGCGCGGACATCGACACCGAGGTCGTCCGCGAGATAAACGCCGGGCGGAACCACATCGTCGGCGAACCCGGGCTCGACGAACTGGTCGAACGACTCGTCGAGGACGGCGCGCTCGTCGCGAACACGGAACCGCGGGAAGTCGCGGCCGAGGCGAGCGTGCACGTGGTCATCGTCCCGACGCTCGTCGACGACGGGGGTCGCCCGGACCTCTCGGTCATCGAGGCCGTCGCGGGCGACATCGGGCGGGGTCTCGACGAGGGCGACCTCGTCGTCTTCGAGTCGACGCTCCCGCCGCGCTCCTGCCGAGACGCGCTCCTCCCGCTTCTCGAATCCGAAAGCGGCCTCTCGCTCGGCGAGTTCGGGCTCGCGTTCTGCCCGGAGCGGACCTCCTCGGGACGGGCCCTGAAGGACATCCGCGGGGCCTACCCGAAGGTCGTCGGCGGGGCCGACGACGAGAGCGCCCGCGCCGCGTCGCTCATCTACGACCAGATATCGTCGAACGAGGTCATCACCGTCTCGGACACGACGACCGCGGAGGCGGTCAAGGTGTTCGAGGGCGTCTACCGCGACGTGAACATCGCGCTCGCCAACGAACTGGCGACCCACGCCGACGAGTTCGAAGTCGACGTGACCGAGGCAATCGACGTGGCCAACACCCAACCGTTCTGCGAAATACACACGCCCGGCGCGGGCGTCGGCGGCCACTGTATCCCGTACTACCCGCAGTTCCTCATCAACGAGTTCGAGACGGCGTCGCCGCTCATGGAGACCGCTCGCGCCGTCAACGACGAGATGCCGCACGTCACCGCGCAGACGGCGCTCGACCGACTGGACGCACGGGGCGTCGCCCCCGAAGACGCGACCGTTCTCGTCCTCGGCCTCACGTACCGAGCGGGCGTCAAGGAGATTCGAAAGACGCCGGCGCTCCCCGTCATCGAACACCTCGACGCCGCCGGTGCCGACGTGGTCGCCACCGACCCCATCCTCGACGACACCGACGTCTTCGAGGCCGCGGGTGCGACTATCATCCGCGGCGTCACGAACGACGACCTGTCCCCGGACGCCATCGTGCTCGTGACGGCCCACGAGTCGTTCGAACATCTCGACGTGCCCGCCTTCTCTGACGGCGACCGCCCGGTCGTCTTCGTCGACGGTCGACAGGCCGCGACGGAGTATCGAGACGACGAACGCGTCGATTACGAGGGAATCGGACTCCATGACTGACACCGTCTGCGTCGTCGGCCTCGGCTACGTCGGCCTGCCGTTGGCCATCGAGTTCGACCGCGCCGGGAAGTCGGTCATCGGCTACGACGTCGACCCCGACAAGGTCTCGACGCTCTCGGCGGGGACGGACCCGACCGGAGACGTGACCGACGAGGGCGTCGCCGCCTCCGACGTGCTGTTCACGACGGACGCGACGCACATCTCGGACGCGGACTTCGTCGTCGTGACGGTCCCCACGCCGGTCGACAGCATGGAGAACCCCGACCTCCGGTTCGTCGAGTCGGCGGCCGAGACCATCGGCCGGCACGTCTCGCCGGGGACGACCGTCGTCCTCGAATCCACCGTCTACCCCGGCGCGACCGAGTCCGTCCTCGTGCCCGCGCTCGAAGCCGAGTCCGGTTTCACCGTCGGCGAAGACGTGTTCGTCGGCTACTCGCCCGAGCGCGCGTCGCCCGGCGACACCGGGCGGAGCGTCAAGGACGTGGTCAAAGTGGTCGGAGCCAACTCCGAGGACGTCCGCGAGCGCCTCGCCGACCTCTACGGGAGCATCGTCGACGCCGGTATCCACCGCGCGCCCGACATCGAGACGGCGGAGGCGTCGAAGGTCATCGAGAACGTCCAGCGCGACATGAACATCGCGCTCGTCAACGAACTGGCCATCGCGTGCGACCACATGGGACTCACGACCAAGGACGTCCTCGAAGCCGCGGGGACGAAGTGGAACTTCCACGACGGCTACTCCCCGGGCTTCGTCGGCGGCCACTGCATCCCCGTCGACCCGTTCTACCTCACCTACCGCTCCAAGCGCGAGGGCTTCTCGCCGAAGCTCGTGTTGCAGGCGCGCGAAATCAACGAGTACGTCCCGGTTCACGCCGCCCGCAAGGCGGTCAAGACCATCAACGAGTCGGGCCGCGTCCTCCAGGACACGCGGCTGCTCGTCCTCGGACTCGCCTACAAGCCGGGCGTCGGCGACATCCGGAGCTCGGACGTGAGCACGATGATAGAGAAACTCGACGAGTTCCACGTCGACTGCGTGGGCTACGACCCCCACGCCGACCCCGACGAGTCGCGGGAGGTCTTCGGCATCGACGTGGTCGAGTCGGTCGACTTCGACGCCTACGACGGCGTCGTCGTGGCGACCGGCCACGAGGAGTTCACCGACTACGACCTCGGCGAGATGGCCGCCGAACTCGGGTCCGACCCGGTCATGATAGACGTGGCCGACGTGTTCGACGCCGACGAGGCCGACGAGCGCGGCTTCCACTACGCGCAGCTCTGAGACACCGACGATGGACATCCTCATCACGATTCAGCACCCCGCGCACGTCCACTTCTTCAAACACGCCATCGACGAGTTCGAGGCTCGCGGCCACGAGGTGTACGTCCGCGCCCTCGACAAGGACGTCGCCTTGGACCTCCTCGACGAGTACGAAATCGACTACGAGGTGGTTGGCTCCCGCGGCGACTCGCTGGTCGGCGTCGCGCTGTCGACGCTCGGCATCGAGTATCGGCTCTTCCGCGCCGCGAGGGACATCGACCCGGACGTCGTCGCCTCCATCGGGGGGTTCGAGGCCGCACACGTCGCGAAGCTCGTCGGTGCCGACTGCGTCGTCTTCACCGACACGGAGCACGCGACGCTCTCGAACGCGCTGACGTTCCCCTTCGCCGACGAGGTGGCGACGCCGAAATGCTACCGCGACGACGCCGGGTCGAACCACTACCGATACCCGAGTTACCACGAACTGGCGTACCTCCATCCCGACCGGTTCGACCCCGACCCGGCGGCGCTCGACGGCCTCCCGGTCGACGCCGACGACACGTACGCGGTCGTCCGTCTGGTCAGTTGGGGCGCGGCACACGACGTCGGCGACGAGGGTCTCGACGGACTCACCGGCCTCGTCAGTCGCCTCGAAGACGCGGGCGCGACCGTCCTCATCTCCGCGGAGGGCGATTCCCTTCCGCCCGCGTTGGCGGACTACGCCATCACCATCGACCCGCATCTCATCCACCACGTGCTCGCGTACGCCGACCTCTTCGTCGGCGAGAGCGGGACGATGGCCTCGGAAAGCGCCGTGCTCGGGACGCCGACCGTCTACGTCCACAGCGCGAATCCCGGACTCATGCGCGACCTCGCCTCCTTCGACCTGCTGTTCGGCTACCACGGCGAGCGGCGGAACGAACGCGCCGCGAATCAGGCGGTCGACATCCTCCGGTCGACCGACGCCGATTGGGAGGCGCGCCGACGGCGACTTCTCGAAGAGAACGTCGACGCGACGGACGTCATCGTCGAGCGGGTGCTGGCGACCGAGAAATAGTTTTTCGAACGCGCGTTTCACGCCCGTTCGCCGGCCGAGTCGACTCCGAGCGACACGTCGATTTTCGGCGCTTCACGCCTTTTATCTGCTATATAATAAGGGGCCCTTGGTGTCTGTCTCGTCTCGATGACACTGCTGGATACAGTCCGACCGTCAAGCCGAGACGGTGATGTGACCGTGCTGGTGACCGGCGCCGGTGCCGTCGGCGCTTCGGGTATCATCAAGGCGATTCGCCGGGCCGACGCGTTCGACGCGCACATCGTCGGCGTCGACACGGACCCGGACGCCTACGGCTTCACCCTCGTCGACACGGCGGAGACGGTTCCCGCTGCCGACACCGACGCGTTCGTCTCCGACCTGCTGGCGGTCGCTCGCCGCGAAGACGCCGACGTAATCCTCCCACTCAACGCGGCGGAGGTCGGCCCCCTCTCCGAAGCGAAGCCCGTCTTCGAGAGCGAGGGTATCGAAGTGATGGCCCTCTCGCCGCAGGCGCTGTCGGTTGCCAGAGACAAAGGGCGACTGTACGACGAACTCGTCAAGCAGGCCCACCCGGTGGCACCCGAGTTCTACCGCGTCTCCACGTACGACGAGTTCCTCGACGCGGTGCACGCGCTCGGCTACCCCAACCGCCGCGTCTGTTTCAAACCCCCCGTGAGCACCGACATGCGCTGCTTTCGCGTCCTCGACCCGGACATGGACCGGTTCAACGCGCTGTTGAACCAGAAACCGAACAGCACCGTCACGACGTTGGGCGACGTGCTGCCCGTCCTCCAAGAGACGGTCCAGTTCCCCGAACTCGTCGTGATGGAGTTCCTACCCGGCGAGGAGTACACCGTGGACGCGCTCGTCCGCGACGACGAGACGCCGATTCTCGTCTCCCGGTCTCACAACGAGGCCTGCGACGACGCCTCGTTCGTCGGAACCGTCGAAGAGAACCCGGAACTCCTGCAAGACACCCGCGAGCTCTGTTCGGTCTTCGGGTTGGAGTACAACGTCACGTTCCGGTTCAAATACACCGCCGCCGGCAGGCCGAAACTCGTCGATATCCATCCGCGACTCTCCCCGTCCGTCACCGCTTCGGTCGGTGCGGGTGCCAACATCCCCGCGCTCAGCGTGCAGTACGCGATGGGACAGGAGCTCCCCGAACTCGACATCGAGTGGGGAACGCACGTGACCCGCGACTGGCAAGACGTGTTTTACGGCCCCGATAAAGACCCGACCACGATCTGACGGACCCAGTTCGAAACTCAACTCTCACCATACATAACGATGCTCTCATCAATATACGGCCGATTGCGACGAGCCGAACTCGACGTGCTCGCAGCGGGTCTCGGAGTCGTGCTCGCGCTCGCGTTGTTCCCGCTGCGATTCCTCTCGTCGCAGATCTTCATCGTGACGCTCCCGATTATCCTCGGCGTCGGTTGCCTCCTCTATCTCGCGGCCGCCCGCGGGAGGGGAACCACGGAGGGGCTCCCGACGCTCGCGCCGTCGCTCGTTCGGCTCATCTCGGCCGGCGTCTTCCTCGGCCTCGCGGGGATGGTCGTGCTCGCGGTCATTCAGGGCGAACGGAGCGTCCTCTTCATGGACCTCGGCGGCGTCGTCGGCACGCTACTGCTCGGGCAGATACTGCTCGCGCCGGACAGCGAACTGCGTCCGAGCGTCTTCCTCGCGGAGATTATCGTGTACTCGTTTGTCGTTCGGTTCGCCGCGCTCTACACTGCGCCGGGGTACATCGGCATCGACATCTGGTCGCACACGACGTTCGTCCAGATGATCCTGCAGGCCGATTCGCTGTCGGCAATCAGCGAGGTCAAGTACTACGCGTCGCCGCTTTTCCACCTCCTCACGGCGGCGTCGACGCACCTCCTCGGCCTGTCGCTTCGGAACGCGCTGTACCTCTCGGTCGGCGTCGTGATGCCGCTCGTGCCGCTTTTGGTCTACGGGACGGCTCGACTCCTCGTGCCGCTTCGCTGGGCGCTCACTGCCGGCGCGCTGTACGCGATGGGCGACCAGGTCATCCGCTGGGGCATCCACCTCATCCCGACGAGCCTCGGGCTGCTGTTTTTCCTCGCGTGTCTGTACTGCCTCGTGCGGATCACGCACGCGAGCGAGCGGTGGCGCGACTTCGGCCTCCTCGTCCTGTTCAGCACCGCCGTCATCCTCACCCACCAAGTGTCGTCGTTCATCATGTTGGTGGTCCTCTTCGCGGGGTTCGCCGCGCAGGTGCTGCTCCGGTTCGACTTCTTCACCGAGGACCCGGACCCGCTTTCGTTTTCCAGCGGCGGGTCCAACCCCGTGAACCTCGCGGGGCTCGTCGGGTTCAACCTCGGGCTCATCGTGTTCACCTGGTCGCTGACGCCGTACCAGGGCGACACCTTCCTCGAAACGGTCATCAACTACCTCATCGTGAACCTGTTCAACGCCGGCTTCCTCCAAGGCGTGGGTGGAAGCGGCGGGTCGGCCGGCGCGTCCGGTGCGGCCGGTTCGGCCGGACAGACGTTCCTCTCGCAACTCTCGACGTACGTCACCGAAGCCGGGTTCCTCCTGCTCGTCTTCGCGGGTCTCATCGGCTGTCTCACCGTGCTCAACCGCTCGCGGGCGACGCAGACGACGTACACGTTCGTCGGCGCTATCGTGGCGATGCTGTTCGTCGTGCTCGGACTGCCGCTCGTCGGCATCGAGAGCTTCGTCCCCGGTCGCTGGTTCGCGTACCTCTACGCCCTCCTCGCCATCATCGGCGTCCTCGGGTTCCGACACCTCGCCAACCGGACCACCTTCAAGGTGGTCGGCGTCATCCTGCTTTTGTTCGTGCTCGTCTACCCGAACGTGATGATAATGTCGAACGACGGCGCGATGGACAGCCCGGTGTTCCCGAACCAACACGAGCGGCTCTCGTACACCGAACAGGAACTCGCCGCCATCGACACGTACGGCTCGGCCCGCTCGTCCCAACAGGGCGGTGAACTCTACACCGACCTGCCGTACGGGACGGTGTGGGAGCGAACGGACGCGTATCCGGCCGAGCCCTTACCGGTGGAAGACGGCAGACCGGTGCCACAGGGGATAACGGCCTACCGGGAGTACCAGTCACAGAGCGCCTCGTACTTCCCGAACGAACAGGACACGGCCACGAACCTCGACCCGTCGAAGACCGAGGTCTGTCCGCCGACGACCAACTACGTCTACGCGAACGGCGAAGTCACCATCTGTTCGCTCCCGGGCGCTAACTGACCGCTCTGCCGCGGTCGTTGTTTTTTGCGTTGTGTGGTCGATGCAGGCGACTTACGGACCGACCCGTCTGTTGCGTCACTCGTCCACCGGCTCGACGAGATAACAGAACTGCGTGAGAGAGAAAAACGACTCACTCCTCCGGTCACGAGTTCGGACGTCTTCGGCCCACTGACGCGCGACTTCCGCTCCGAGCCGAGGTGTGACAAACTCTCGGATAGACGCCAGCAGATAGTATGCAAACGAATCCTGTCCGAGTTCCGTAAGCAGGAGCGTATAGGGAACGATATCCGTCACGTCGAACGAGGCGGCTCGGAGTTTCGGTTCGAGGGTCGACCCCAAGTGTGGGTGTGAGCAGTGTTCGTTCCACGCGGAGAGGACACGGTTCGAACGCGCGCTGTTCCGGACGCGCCAGACGAGCGATTCCCAGTCGGTTGCATAAATCACCGCTCTCCCATCGGAATCGAGAACGCGATGGAGTTCGGAGAGGGCGGCATCGATATCGTCGATGTACTCGTAGACCTGTACCGACACGGCCGTCTCGACGGACCCGTCTGCGACCGGAATGGACGTCGCGTCACCGCGCAGGAGTGAGACAGCGTCTGGACACCGATCCCGGGAAACAGCGAGCATCGTCGGGTTGGAGTCGACTCCGAGAACGCGGGATGCGTTCGTCTGTGATGCAAGTTCCGACGGTTCGAACCCGGGGCCGCAGCCGATAGAGAGGACCGATTCTCCGGACTTCAGGTTCAACTGCTCGTGGACAAACGCCCGACGTGCCCGAGCAGTCCCCGTCTGGTAGTTTGCCTCTTCACGAGCGACCGCCGCTTCGTCGTAGTTGAGGTTAGTCATGGGTTCCGTGACGGGCCGTGATGCCTACTCGTCGAGTGGGCTGGTCGCCGTCGTACGCTGTTCTCTGCGAGACGACGCGCCTATCTCGGCGCCGAATCCGATGCCGGCAGCGATGAGCCCCGTCGCGTGGAGTACGAGAACGGTCCGAAGGCTTCCCAGCGGTAGTTCGGGGTGAATGCTGTACAGGGGTACGAAAGACACCAACCCGACAAACAGAATCTGGTGGAGGGCTGGCATATTACTGAGCGCACGGCGATTTCGCACCAGTAGCCAACCGGCGACTCCCCACGTGAGGATAAGGCAGAACAGCAGTTGCGGGTCCCACTGACCGTCCGCGTAGTAACTGCCGCCTGCGAGTATACCGACGAGAACACCGATTGAGACGTGTTTGAATTCGGCCACAGCGATGCTATTGTCGCACGGACAATAAATGTTGGACGAATGACTCGTGTGGCGGTGTGAGCAGCACCTCTCACCGCAGTCGGCCGGTGCAGACGGCCCACAACTGAAGAGTACCACTCAGACAGCGTCGCGGAGAACTAGAACGCGTCGTCGCTGTCCGATTCTGTCGTCTCGTCGCTTCCGAACGTCGTCGAACTGTTGTTCGCCGTGCCACTCTCGTTTCCGCCGGACGACGACCCGAAGGCGGTGTCGCTTTCGGTCGTGGATTCTCCGAACGACGTGTCGTTTTCCGTCGAGTTCCCGCCGAACGAATCGTCGCTCTCGGTCGTCGTTTCACCGAACGTCGAACCGCCGGCGGCCCGTTCCAGCTGTTCTCTCGTGGCTTCGAAGTCGACCGTCGGCGCGGTCACCTCGTCGTCGGAGACGACTCGGGGCACGGTCGTGATGTCGAGTTCGGCCGCGCTGTCGGCGGACAGTTGGACGCTCTGGGCGTACGCGCGCGACCGAATCGCCCGCTGAATCTGGTCGATGCCGTTCACGTCCGCCTCCTCGGCGATTCGGACGAGGTTGTCGGTGGTCGCCCAGTCGTAGCGCTCCTGCGGCTGGTTGGCGAAGACGTACGCGAAGTACGTCCAGAACGACTCGGGGTCGATGTTCCAGACGGCGAGTCCGGCCTCGCTCGCGCGCGGTGCGTCCGGCCCGAGGTACGGTTCGCCGTCCATGTACGCCACGTTCCGGAACTCGACGGAGAGGTCACCGGTCGCGACGTAGTCTTCGATGAGCGTGCCGAACTGCTGTTGGACGAACTCCTGGGTGTACGGACACTTCCAGTTCCCGTACACCGTCACCGTCGTGTCGGCCGTCCCGACAGTCGGGTACCGGTTGTCGGTCTGCAACGACGGGAGGGACTCGGTCGGAAGGTCGAACGACGGGTCGGAGACCGTCAAGGGACTCATCTCGTCGGACGAGTCCGCGTCGGTTTCGTTGCCCTCCGCCGTCTGCGTCTCGGGCCGCGCCGTGGTCGTCTGTCCCCCCGATTGGCTCGCCGTCGTGGTTTCCCCGCCGGTGTTCGCCTGCCGAGCGAAACTCGCACAACCGCTCAGCGAGGCGATGGCCGCGACGCCGGATAGTTTGAGAATGCTTCGCCTGTCTGTCTCTCGGTCAACCATACAGTACACCCGGGACGTGACCGGCATTATTATCGGCCGTGTAAAGCGTGCCACCGCCCGTCCCGCGGACTGTTCGGTGCCTAATCCGCCGTTCGCCCGTCAACGCATCGTTTCGGAAAAACCGAACGACAACGGTGCGTTTGTGTCGGTTTCGAAATCGGAGCCGTCCCTTAGCGCGTCTATAGTAATGGCCGCTTCTTCGTATCATGGTTCCAGGGGCAGCTCAACTCGCTGTCGACCTCGCAACCCATGACACACAGCAAACAACACCGGGTGGAGCCGAACGCCGCCACCTCGTCCGCTCTGAACCGTCCGCAGCCAACGACGACCGGCACGGCGCGTGTTTTCCGACACGCGGAGGACCGCTAACATGTGCGGAATCATCGCTCACGTCGGTGAACGGCGGGCCATCAGCCCGCTCGTCACCGGGCTCGAAAAACTGGAGTACCGCGGCTACGACTCCGCCGGTATCGCGGTGAAAAACGGCTCGGGACTGGACGTGTGGAAGTGCTCGGGTCAGGTTTCGGACCTCAAAGAGACCATCGACGGGGTCGAGTCGAGCGCGACGCTCGGTATCGGACACACGCGATGGAGCACCCACGGGCCGCCGACCGACGAGAACGCGCACCCGCACACGAACCGGACGAACCAGGTCGCCGCGGTCCACAACGGCATCATCGAGAACTACGCGGCGCTCAAGGACACCCTCGAAGAGAAGGGCTACGAGTTCACGAGCGACACCGACACCGAGGTCATTCCGAACCTCGTCAGCTACTACCTCGACCGCGGAAACGAGCCGCTTGCGGCGTTCCAGCACGCGGTCGACACGCTCGAAGGGAGCTACGCCATCGCGGTCGTCATCGACGGCAACGACTCCATCTACGCCGCGCGACAGGGGTCGCCGCTCGTCCTCGGCGTCGACGAGGACAGCTACTTCCTCGCGAGCGACGTGCCCGCGTTCCTCGACCACACGAAGAACGTCGTCTACCTCGAAGACGGCGACACGGTCGAGGTCCGCGCCGACGGCGTCGACATCACCGACGAGGACGACGTGACGGTGCGGCGCGAAGTCGAGACGGTCGACTGGAACCCCGACGAGACCGGCAAGGGGCAGTTCGACCACTTCATGCTCAAGGAGATTCACACGCAGCCGACCTCGCTCCAGAAGACGCTCGAAGGGCGTCTCGACCCGGCGTCGGGCGAAATCGAACTCGACATCGAGACCGACCTCTCGGAGGTCGACTCCGTCCAACTCGTCGGATGCGGCACCTCGTACCACGCCGCGCTGTTCGGTGCGAGCCTCCTGAACCGCTGTGACGTTCCGGCGCGCGCGATTCGCGCGAGCGAGTACGACCTGACCACGGGGTCGCTGACTGACAACACGCTGTTCATCGCGGTCACTCAGAGCGGCGAGACGGCGGACACGCTCAGCGCGCTCCGACAGGTCAACGAGGAGGGCGTCGAGACGCTCGCGGTGACGAACGTCGTGCAGTCGACCGCCGCCCGCGAGGCGGACGAACCGGTCTACATCCGCGCCGGCCCCGAAATCGGCGTCGCGGCCACGAAGACGTTCTCGTCGCAGGCCGCGGTCCTCACGCTCCTCAGCCAGCACCTCTCGGATATCGTCGATTCCGGCGTCCCCGCGGACAACCTCGACCGACTCGTCTCCGACATGGCCGACCTCCCCGACGCCGTCGAACGGGTGCTCCAGACGAGCGACGCCAAGCGACTCGCCCGCGAGTACCTCGACATGAACGCGTACTTCTTCATCGGCCGCGGACTCGGCTGTTCGGTTGCCAAGGAGGGCGCGCTCAAGTTCAAGGAGATCACCTACGAGCACGCTGAGGGGTTCGCCTCCGGCGAACTCAAACACGGCCCGCTGGCGCTCGTCACCGACCGAACTCCCGTCTTCGCGGTCTGTACCGACGGCAGCGACAAGACGGTGACAAACGCTAAGGAGGCGAAGACCCGCGGTGCGCCCATCGTCGCCATCTGCCCGTCGGACCACCAGATAATGGACGCCGCGGACGAGCACCTCTACGTCCCCGACAGGCACCCCGTCTGTACGAATCTCCTCGCGAACGTCCAGTTACAGCTCCTCTCGTACTACTGTGCGACCGAGTTGGACCGCGAGATAGACAAGCCTCGAAACCTCGCCAAGAGTGTCACGGTCGAGTAATCCCACGGAAACCAGCCACCCACAATGAACAAAGAACTGTTTGGCGTCCTCGACGACGACGGAGCCTTCGACGAGCTCGCGTCTCGTTCGAGCTTCGACTGGGTCGCCGACGGTGAGCGCGCAACCGTCGCCATCCGCGACCCCGCGCTCGGCTTTCCGGGACGCTCGTCGACGTATCGAGACGAACGAGGGAGCTGTATCGTCTGGGGCGAGGCGTTTTCGCCCGATGACGTTTCGGCCCCGGCGGCCGAGCACGCCTTCGAGCGGTACGCCGAGGTCGGGCCCGACGCGTTCGGCGAACTCAACGGGTCGTTCCTCGTGTTCGTCGAACTCGACGGCGACGCGATCGTCGCCTCGGACCCCGCCCGAACGTGGCAGTGCTTCTACACCGACACGCCCGACGGGCGGGTGTTCGGTACGAACCCGCAACGCGTCCTCTCGGCGGCCCGCGATCTGGAAGTCGACACCCGCGGTCTCCTCGAATACATCCACATGGGCGTCGTCGTCGACGACCGGACGGTGTACAGCCGACTCAGTTGCATCCCGTTCGACGGCTACTTCACCGCCGACGAGTCGGGGTCGCTCTCTCGGTTCGTCTACGACCCCGCCGACCCCGACGAGTTCGACTACGTCGACGAACTCGCGGCGCGCCTCGAACGGGCGATAGCCCGCCGGACGAACTTCCCGGGCAGGCAGGGGGTCCTCTTGAGCGGCGGCTACGACTCGCGGGCGATCGTGGCCCAGCATCCGGATATCGACGTCTGTTACACGCTCGGTGAGCCCGACCACCCGGAGGTCGAAGTCGCCCGAGACATCGCCCACCAGTACGGCGCTGACCACGAAACCCTCGTCCCCGACGACGACTACATCAACGTCGACGAGGACGTCATCGAGTACTCCCTCGGAACGCGCGAATCCGTCCACATCCACCACGCGGGCTGTGACGAAAAGATGGACGTCGACACCGTCTTTCACGGACTGCTCTTCGACACGTTCCTCCGCGGACACTTCCTCCCCCAGAACGTCGTCGACGTGTTCGGTAATCGGTTCCCGTTGCAGGGGCTGGACCCCGACCCGGACCCCGCCGAGGTGCTGTCGTCGAAGTTCGGCTACCACCCGGCGTGCGATCACGTCTTCCCCGAGTGTTACGACGAGTTCGACACGAGCATGGAGTTCATCGACGACGTCGTCGACGAGCAGCTCGACAAGTGGTCGGACCGCTACGACAACGTCTACGACAGTATCGAACTCATCGGCATCCAAAACCAGCCGTCGGTCCCGTTCCACTTCGAGCTGTCCGACAACTACATCGAGTCGTTCGTCGCCGCCGACGCCGAACTCATCGACTGGCACCTGAAGACGCCGCCGGAAAAGCGCAACACGAACACGATGATGGCGGCGATGCGGAAACTCAACCCCGACATCTTCCGCCACCGCCCGCCGGACAGACCGCACGACTCGTTCCGGAAGAACCAAATCGAGAAGTTCCTCCGGCGGAAAGTGCCGGGCGTCTCCCCGTTCAGTTCGCCGTGGCCCGACATGGAGGCGCAGTACGACCGGAACGAACTCGACCGCAAGCTCTTCCCCGGCTACCCGAGCATCCACGAGCTTCCGGTCAGAGTCAAGCTGCGAATCAACGACATCACGACGTGGATGAACGCCGCGGACGACGACAGCATCCTCACCCCCAACGACGTGTTGTGTCCGCCGGTTCGGATGCTGACCGACTCCTGAGTCTCCGCTTCTTCTCCCCGACTGACCGACGGCTCGTGCTCGCGATGTCGTCTCGCTCGTTCTCCGCCGCCACGGACTGCTGTCGGTACTGACTCACCTCGACACCGACGACGACTGACAAGAGCGTGCGACGGTGCGGGGAGATTCGGACTGTACCGAGACGCCGCAACAGGTGCGAAAAGGAGGTCGCCTCGTCGCTGTCGCCGCGTTATCGGTCGGTCGTCACGGTCTCTCCGGGAGCCGTCTGAGCGCCTTCAGAGAGCGTCACACCGGCGTTGAGCGCCGTGTTGATCCCGGTCTTCACGTCGTCGCCGACGACCACGCCGAACTTTCGGCGGCCGGTCGAGACGCGGTCGCCCTTGACCGTCACGGAGACGTCTTCGTCGTCGTGCCGGAGGTTGGCGACGTTCGTCCCCGCGCCGAAGTTGACGCGGCGGCCGACGACGCTGTCGCCGACGTACGACAGGTGGCCGACGTTCGTCTCCGCGAGGAGCACGCTGTTTTTGATCTCGACGGCGTGGCCGACGTGAACGCCGGGGCCGACGAACGTGCAACCGCGGACGTACGCGTTCGGCCCGACCGTCGCTCCCTTCGAGACGTAGGCGGGCCCCTCGACGACGGAGCCGTCTCTGACGGTCGCGCCCGCTTCGACGACCACGTCGCCCTGCACCGTGGCGTCGTCGCTCACGTCGCCGTCGATGCGGCGGTCGAACGTCTTGAGTTTCCACTCGTTCGCTTCGAGGAGTTCCCACGGCCGGCCCACGTCCATCCAGCGGTCGAGCGTCACCGGCGAGACGTTGAACTCGTCGATGACTCGGTCGAGGACGTCGGTGAGTTCGCGCTCGCCGCGCTCGCTCAGCGGCACGTCCAACATGTCGCGGGCCTCCGCGGGGAACACGTACGCACCGGCGTTGACGAGGTCGTTTCGGGGGGCATCGGGCTTCTCGACGATTTCCGCCACCGCGCCGTCTGCGACGTTCAACACGCCGTAGTTGCCGGGGTTCGGAACGCGAATCGACGCGATGCTCGGGGCCGCGTCGAACAGGCTGTCGATGCCGTCGGGGTCGTAGAGGTTGTCGCCGTAGAGGACGGCGAACGCGCCGTCGATGTATTCTTCGGCGGCGCGGACCGCGTCCGCGGTCCCCTGCTGTTCGTCCTGTTCGACGTAGGAGACCGGGACGCCGCGGTACGACGAGCCGAAGTGCTCGCGCACCGTCTCTTGGCCGTAGCCGACGACCATGACGAGTTCGTCGGCACCGGCCTCCACCGCCGCCTCCGCGGTGTGACCGACGATCGGCTGTCCGGCCACGGTCAGCATCGGTTTGGGAACTTCGTTCGACAGCGGTCGCATGCGTGTGCCTCGCCCGGCCGCGAGTAGGATAGCTTGCATACCCCGCCGTAGTCGAACGACGGGCCTTATTATACGCGAGATAAGGGGTCGTTGTCGGCGTTTTTCGGCGAGTTCAACGCGATTAGGTGCGGCGTAGTGCTCACCCGTGATAGACGCCGTGTTGCCACAGCAGGTCGCGGGCGACGGCGACTTCCCATGTCACGGCGTCTTCGAGGGTCGTCCCCTTACGGGTCGTCTCGACGAGGTAGCCGGGGAGGTGCAGGTCGCCGTACGCCTTGTGGATAAAGAGCGGCCGAGACCCGTCGAGGGAGTTGCCGCAGTCGAAGTCGTAGTGCGACGGGTACTCCGAGAGGTCGATGTACTGCTCGTTGACGTAGTCGCAGGCGTTCACCGCGTTCATCGGGGTCGCGCGGGTCGGGAAGACGGCCTGCCCGACTTTCCCGTCGTACTTGTAGATGCCGCTGGAGCTGTGGAGGTCGACGACCACGTCGGGGTCGTGCGACTGGAGTTCGTCCCAGAGCGCCCGCGCGAGCCGGGACGTGGGG